>NZ_JBARYB010000069.1:0-51071 GCF_049647645.1 Achromobacter sp. | reverse complement strand
GCGCGACACCGCGACCCCGCGGCCGGCCTGCGCGGCAGGCAGCTTGTCGGCCGGCGCGGCAGGTGGCGCCAGATAGCCCAGTTCGGCTTCCGGCGCCAGCGAGTCCAGCACGGTCAGCTCGGGCAGGTTGATGCGCAGCCGGTCCAGCCAGGCCTGGCGGCGTTCGGAATAGGGGTAGTCAGCCAGTCGGGCCATCGCGTCGACGGCGCGGGCAAATCGGTCGTAGAGGTCGGTCATGAGCGGCGCTATGAACAAGAAGGGGCGTGGGGCCCGCGGCCGTGCCGGGGCGCTTTGCAGTACGGCTTTATCCTAACCGGTCAGACCAGTTGAATGTCATAATGCCCAGGCAGTATATGGCTGTCAACGCCAAACCGGGCGGCCGCCGCGCGCCCACGCCTTGAGAATTCCGCGATGAACACCGTCGAACACATAGCCCAGCAGTTGCAGGCCCGTATCCGCCAGCGTGATTGGGCAGAGGCCGGCAAACTCCCCGGGCAACGCCAGTTGGCCGAGGAACTGGGCGTCAGCCGCGCCTCGCTGCGCGAGGCCATCACCATGCTGGAAGGACTGGGGCTGTTGCGCAGCGAAGCCGGCCGTGGCGTGTTCATCTCCCGGCCTGGTGAAAAAGGCCTGGGCAGCGCCTACGGCCGCTGGCGCTTCCAGGGCCGCTATGCCTTGCGCGACGTCTATCTGGTGCGCAACCAGCTGGAGGAACTGGCGGCGGGCCTGGCCGCGGGCGTGGTCACCCAGGCGGGACTGGCCCGCCTGCGCGCCACCATCACGCACATGGACCAGGCCGCCGACGCCGGCGACCTGGTGGCCATGTCGGAAGGCGACAGCGCCTTTCACGCCTGCCTGTATGAGATCGCCGGCAGCCCCATGCTGCTGGACCTGGCCGAGAGCATCGCCGATGTGGTCGACGGCAGCCGGCAGGTCGCGTTCGCCGACCCCGCGCGCGTGCGCGAACCGATATACGAACATGCTGCCATCATCGACGCGTTGGCCACCGGCTCGGCCGAAGCCGCGCGCCGCGCCATGCGCGCCCATATCTGCAATGTGGCCGATCGCGCGGGCCTGTCGCTGACCATCCCGGGCGCCTAGGGCTCCGCGCGCCTCCTGTAGGCGCGCGCAGGCCGCAGGGCAGCGCGGCCGCTATCGCTGCCCGTCGTGCACTGCCACGGCTTCCTTGGTCAGCCCGCCCAGCCGCGAATGCACGCGGCCGCCCGTGCCCATGACCAGGGCGAACAGGATCTCGTTGGCGCGCGGCGCGTCCTGGATGCCGATCTCGATGCTGTTGAAGTGGCTGCGCACGTACGAAGCGTGGATGTAGTGCACCGGCACCATCATGCGGTAGCCGGCCACGGCCACGGCCTTGACGGCGGGCACCATCGCGCGGGGTTCGCCCAGCACGCTGCGCATGGCCCAGCCGCCGGCTTCGTGCCAGACCGCGCCATGCTCCATTTCGCCGTCAAGGCCGACGATGGCGGCCTTGCTGTAGACCTCGATCTGGTCCTTGCCGCCCAGCGTATCCACCAGTTCGGTTGCCAGCAGCGTGCCCAGGCTGCGCAGCTCCGCCATGAAGGGCATCAGGTCCGGCTCGTAGCGGCCGGCATAGGGATTGCGGATGACGGCGCAGGCAGCGGCGAGCTTGAGCGGCCGTTCGGGCGCCGGGCCGTTCTCGTGGCAGGTGGTCTCGACGATGAGGCAGCGTTTGCGGATATCGATCAGCGACATGCGGGGAATTCCTGGTTGCGGTTGAAGAGGGCGTTCATTGCGGCGGAATGCCGGTTTCCTTGACGATGGCGGCCCATTTGTCGATCTCGGCGCGCACGAAGCCGCCGAATTCGGCCGGGGTCTGTTGCTTGACGCTCAGGCCCTGGCGTTCATAGGTCTGCTTGAGTTCGCCATTGGCCAGGGCCTTGCCCAGCGATTGCGACAGGCGCTCGACCACGGGCGCGGGCAGGCCGGCCGGACCCATCAGGCCGAACCATACGGTCAGGTCGAAGCCGGGCGCGCCGGTTTCGTTGAGCGTGGGAATGTCCGGCGCCAGCGGAAATCGTTCGGGCGTGCTGACGCCGTAGGTCTTGACCTTGCCGGCGCGCGCCTGTTGCAGGCCGTTGGCCAGGTCGGTAAAGGTCAGATCGACGGTGCCGCCGATGACGTCGGTGAGCGCCTGCGGACCGCCGCGGTAGGGCACCGGCGTGACGTTGATCTTGCCCATGGCCGCCAGCTTGGCGCCGAACACCTGCGCGCTGCCCGAGCCATAGGCATAGGTCAGCTTGCCCGGATGCTGGGCGCCATAGGCAAACAGATCGGACACCTGGGTGCCGGGCATGCGCGGCGACCCCACCAGCAGGTAGGGCGTTTCGGCGACGGCGCCGATGGGCGTGAGGTCGGTGGCGGGGTTGTAGGGCAGGTCCCTGAACAGGCTCACGCCGCTGGCCGCCGTGGACACGCCCACCACCACCAGGGTGTAGCCGTCGGGCTTGGCGCGGGCCACATCGTGAGTGCCGATGATGCCGTTGGCGCCAGGCTTGTTCTCCACCACCACGGGCTGGCCCAGATCGTCGGCCATGGCTTTACCCAGGCTGCGCGCCACTACGTCGGTGATGCTGCCTGGCGGGAAGGGCACCACCATGCGGATGGGGTGGTCGGGATAGCCCGCTGCGCCGGCGGGCGCGAGCGGCGCGCCCAGCCCCAGCGCCAGCGCGAGCGTGGCGGCGGATCGTTTCATGCTTGTCTCCTGTGGATGTCTTTATTGTTGGGGTGGCGCGGGGTCAGGCCGGCGCGCAGGCTTGCAGTCGTTCCAGGTAGCGGTGGATCTCGGTGTTGTCCACGCCAGCGGGCATGTCCGCAAGCGCGCGCTGCCACAGCTCCGTGCACAGCGACAGTTGCGTGGCCGGAACGCCGGCCAGCGCCTGCAGCGCGTCGGCGGTGCGCAGGTCCTTGGCCATCAAGGCCAGGGCGAAGCCGCCGTTGTACGTGCCGGGCACGATGAACTGGCGCAGCTTGGTCTCGGTGGCGACGTTGCGGCCGCTGGAGGCGTTGAGCACGTCGGTGAACACATTCAGGTCCAGGCCCATGCCCTGAGCGATCAGCAGCGCCTCGCTGGCCGCCAGCAGGCCGGCCGCGTAGACATAATTGTTCAGCGCCTTCATGGCGTGCGCGGAGCCCACCGCCCCGGTGTGGATGAGCGAAGCGCCCATGCGCGAGAGCAGCGGACGCACGCGTTCCAGTCCGTCCGCGTCGGCGCCCACCATGATGGCCAGCGTGCCGGCGGCGGCCTTGGCCACCGCGCCCGACACTGGCGCGTCGATGAGCGTGATGCCAGCTTCGCGCAGCCGCGGCGCCAGCCGCAGCGTTTCGGCCGGGTTGGACGAACCCATGTCCAGCAGCACGGAGCCGGGGCGCATCGCGCTCGCCAGTCCGTGCTCGCCTTCGATCACGGCGTTGGTGATGGCGCTGTCGGGCAGCATGGTGATGACCACGTCGCAAGCGGCCAAGGCCTGCAGGCTGGCGGCCGGCTTGAGCGTCTGGTTCCAGGCGGGGTGTCCGGCCAGGCGCCCCAGGCGCGCCGGGTCGCGGTCATATGCCAGGATGTTGAAGCCTTCTTCGCCGCCGGCGAGGTTTTCCAGCATGGGTAGCCCCATCATGCCCAGGCCGACGAATCCTACGGTCAGTGTCATGCATTCCCTTTATCGAATCGTCCTGGAATATGCGCCAGGAGCCATCCGGAATGCTAATGAATGCCTGAATCCAGCGGTTATGCTAAGTTGGCCAGGGGATATAACAAACGATTATCGGATCAGCCATGCGTTTCAAGCTCAGGCAGATGGAAGTGTTCCGGGCGGTGATGCTGACCGGGTCCATGAATGGCGCGGCCAAGCTGCTGTTCGTATCGCAGCCGGCCATCAGCCGCCTCATCGCCCACACCGAACAGAGCCTGGGTCTGCTGCTGTTTGAACGCGACAAGGGCAAGCTCACGCCCACTCCGGAAGCGCAGCGCCTGTTCGAGGAAGTGGGGCCGCTGTTCGACGAAGCCCTGCGCATCGATGAACTGGCGCGCGACCTGGCCGAACGGCCTGAAGGCGCGTTGACCCTGTGTTCCAGTCCCAGCCTGGCGCTGAACTTCGTGCCGCCCGTGATCGCGCAGTACCTGGAGCTTTACCCCAACGTCAGGCTCAAGTTCCACACCACGCTGCTGTCCGACATGGCACACGAACTGCTGGGGCGCAAGGCGGAACTGGCGGTGTCCGTGCTGCCCATCGACCATCCCAACCTGGTGGTGGAGCCGCTGGCTACCGGCGAGATGGTCTGCATCCTGCCGCAAGGCCATCCCCTGACTGCGCGGCGCGCGGTCAGCCTGGCTGAACTGGCCGAGTGCAAGCTGATCCTCTACAACCGCAACATCCCGTTCGGACAACTCGTGGCCGCGGCCTTCCAGCGCGCCGACGTCAGCTGGAATCCGGCAGTGGAAATCGTGCGCGCGGAACTGGCCTGCGCGTTGGTGCGGGTGGGCGCGGGCGTGGCCATCGTCGACGAGTTCTCGGTCGGGCAACAGGGCTGGCCCGGCGTGGTGACGCGGCCGCTGCGGGAGTCGATACCGTTGTCCTTGAGTCTGGTGCGTTCGCGCTTCGACCGCCCCAGCCGCCAGGTGCAGCGCTTCGTGCGCCTCATCAAGGAACATGCGCGCGCCACGCGCAAGACGGGCCGCGCCCGGCCGGCCTCATAGTCCTGCCGCATCCGCACGCAACGGACAGGCGCTGCAGTTTCCGGATACGCCAATTGGACCTGGCGCAACTATCTCCCGAATAAACGCAGTTTGCGGATAGCGTTGGCCGGATCCGGCTAACGCGGCCCGGGCGCGCGGCGCCAGTATTCGCCTCACTCAATCAGCTAACGGTGAGGTGATGCGATGAAGGGTCTGGACAACAAGGTGGCCATCGTGACCGGCGGCGCCACGCTGATCGGCGCGGGCGTGGTTGCGGCGCTGCGGGCCAAGGGCGTGCGCGTGGCGCTGTTCGACATCGATGCCGCCGGCGGCGAACGCGTGGCCGCCGCCGATCCGGCCGGCACGCGCTTCTGGCCGGTGGACATTGCGGATGATGCGCAGCTGGCGCGCGGCGTGGCCGACGCGGCGGCGCATTTCGGCCGCATCAATTTCCTGGTCAATCTGGCGGCCACCTACCTGGACGACGGCGCCGCGTCGGGCCGCGCCGATTGGCTGCGCGCGCTGGACGTCAACGTGGTCAGCGCCGTGATGGCCGCACGCGCGGTCCATCCCCATCTGGTCGCGGCCGGTGGCGGGGCCATCGTCAATTTCACCAGCATTTCCTCGCGCGTCGCGCAGACCGGACGTTGGCTCTATCCGGTCTCCAAGGCGGCGCTGCTGCAGGTCACCCGCAGCCTGGCGATGGACTATGCCGCCGACGGCATACGCGTCAATTCGGTGTCGCCGGGCTGGACCTGGTCGCGCGTGATGGACGAGCTGACGCAGGGCGACCGCGCCAAGACCGACCGCGTGGCCGCGGACTACCACTTGCTGGGGCGCGCTGGCGATCCGGCCGAAGTGGCCGAGGTGGTCGCGTTCCTGCTTTCAGACCATGCCAGCTTCGTCACCGGCGCCGACTACGCGGTGGACGGCGGCTACTCGGCCATGGGTCCCGAACAGGCCAAGCCCGCGATTCCGCGCCTGGCCGCCTAGACATACAAAGGAGATCAATCATGCGTCGAATCGCAATCGTGGGTGGCGGGCAGGCAGGCTTGCCCCTGGCGCTGGGACTGCTGGACAAAGGCTATGAGGTGACGGTGGTCACCAACCGCGAGCCGGACCATATCCGTCGCGGCAAAGTGATGTCCAGCCAATGCATGTTCGATGCCTCGCTGCAGGTAGAGCGCGACCTGGGCTTGAACCAGTGGGAAGCCGAGTGCCCGACGGTGGACGGCATCGGCCTGGCGCTGCCGCATCCGGAGCGGCCTGGTCACAAGCTGATCGATTGGGTCGCGCGCCTGGACCGGCCGGCGCAGGCGGTGGACCAGCGCATCAAGATGCCGGCCTGGATGGAACTGTTCGCCGCGCGCGGCGGCAGGCTGCTGATCCAGGACGGCGGCGTGGCCGAACTGGAATTGCTGGCGGCTTCGCACGACCTGGTGCTGTTGGCCGCCGGCAAGGGCGAAGTGGTCAAACTGTTCGAGCGCGACGCGCTGCGCTCGCGCTTCGACCGGCCGCAGCGCGCGTTGGCGCTGACCTACGTGCACGGCATGCGCCCCGCGCCGGATCATTCGCGGGTCGCCTTCAACCTGATTCCGGGCGTGGGCGAGTACTTCGTGTTCCCGGCGCTGACCACCAGCGGCCCCTGCGAGATCATGGTGTTCGAGGGCGTGCCTGGCGGTCCGATGGATTGCTGGCGCGACATCAAGTCGCCGCAGGAGCATCTGGCGCAAAGCCTGCACATCCTGCATACCTACTTGCCCTGGGAGGCCGAGCGCTGCGGTTCGGTGGAACTGACCGACGCCAACGGCATCCTGGCCGGCAGCTTCGCGCCGACGGTGCGCAAGCCGGTGCTGACCCTGCCGTCGGGCCGGCTGGTGTTCGGCCTGGGCGACGCGGTGGTGACCAACGACCCGATCACGGGGCAAGGCTCGAACAACGCCACCAAGGCCTGCGCCGTCTACCTGGACGCGATCCTGGCGCATGGCGATGCGACCTTCACCGCCGAATGGATGCAGCGCACTTTCGAGCGCTTCTGGGACTATGGCGGGGCGGTGGTGGAATGGACCAACTCCATGCTGCTGCCACCGCCGCCGCACCTGCTCAAGCTGCTGCAGGCCGCGGACCACACGCCGGCGATCGCCAGCGCCATCGCCAACGGCTTCAACCATCCGCCGTCGCTGTTCCCCTGGTGGGGCGATGCCACGGCCTGCGACGCCTTCATCGCGGCGCAGCCGGCGCGGGCGGCGGCATGACCACGGGCTGCGCGGCGGGGCTGCCCCTGGACTGGGGCTGTACCGATCTGCACCCCAAGGTCCTGCGAGGCGTGCTGGGCAGCTATCCGACGGGCGTCGCCATCGTCGCCACGCGCTGCCCGGACGGCCGCCAGGTCGGGCTCACCATCAACTCCTTCGCCTCGCTGTCGCTGGATCCGCCGCTGGTGCTGTGGAGCCTGGTGAACCATTCGCCCAACCTGGCGGCCTTCCGCGATTGCAGCCACTTCACCATCAGCGTGCTGGCCTGCGGCCAGGAAGAACTGGCCATGCGTTTCGCCAGTTCCTCTGTTCCGGACAAGTTCGCGGGGGCGCCGGTGCATGAGGTGCCGGAAGGCGTGCCCGCCATCGCGGGGGCTGTCGCCACGCTGGTCTGCGCCAACGACCAGCAAAGTCCCGCGGGCGACCATCTGCTGCTGTTCGGCCGGGTGTTGCGGGTGGCGAGCGTGGCGGCCACGCCGCTGGTATTCCATGCGGGGCGCTTCACCGCGCTGACCGCCGCGTAGAGCTCGTGCAAGGCCTTTCTTTAGTGTGAACAGGCCCTGGCGGCCTATCTCTCATCGGAGCGCATCATGCCCCTGGAGTCAGAGGCGCAGGTCATCATCGTCGGCAGCGGCATGAACTCGCTGGTCTGCGCAGCCCTGCTGGCGCAGCGCGGCAAGTCCGTGCTGGTGCTGGAACGCAACGACAGGCTCGGCGGCTGCATCCGCACCGAGGAACTGTTCCCCGGCTACCGCCACGACGTACTGTCCTGCTGGTATCCGCTGTTCATGGGCAGCCCCGCCTATGCGGCGCTCAAGCCTGCGCTGCGCGAGGCCGGACTGGAATTCATGCAGGGCGAGTACGCCACCGGACTGGTGCTGCCGGACGGCTCGGGCCTGGCGCTCAAGCAGGACCTGGCGGACAGCGCGCGGCGGCTGGACGCCTGGGCGCCCGGCGACGGCGTGGCTTTCGCCGCCATGGCGCAGCGCCTGTTCGGCGCGGACGCCGCGCTGACCTTCGGCCTGCTGGGGCAGAACCCCTACGGCGCGGGCATGCTCAAGCTGCTGTTCGGCGAATGGCGCAAGCGCGGCATGGACGGCCTGGCCGCCTTCGCCGCCGATTCGATGGAGAGCTTTCGCCGCTGGTCCGAGCGCGCGCTGCAGTCGGACGCCGCGCGCGCCCTGATCGCGCCCTGGGTGCTGCATACCGGGCTGGGTCCGGACGACGCCTGTTCCGCGCTGATCGGCAAGCTGACATTCGCCGCAGTCGTGGCGGGCGGCATGCCGGTGGTCAAGGGCGGCGGCAGCGGCGTGGTGGATGCGCTGGCCGCCGTCATCGAACGGCACGGCGGCCGTTTGCAGACCTGCGCGCACGTCGAACGCATCGTCGCCAGCGGCGAGGGCAGGCGCCGCCGAGCCGTGGGCGTGGTGGCGGCGGGGCGCGAGTACCGCGCGACCGAGGCGGTGGTCTGTAATGTCCCACCCGGCATGCTGTACGGGCAAATGCTGCCCGACGCGCCGCCCGCGGTGCGCGAACGCGCCGCCAATTATCGCTACGGGCGCGGCGGCATGCAGATCCATTTCGCGCTGGATGCGCCGCCGGACTGGCTCACGCCAGAACTGCGCCACGTGCCGCTGGTGCACCTGACCGAGAGCATGGAGCAGGTATGCGCCTCGGTCACCGAGGCGAACAACGGCCTGCTGCCGGCGCGTCCCACGCTGGCCATCGGCCAGCCGGTCGCGGTCGATCCCACGCGCGCGCCGCCAGGCGGCTGGATCCTGTGGGTGCAGATGCAGGAGCTGCCGGTGCGGATCAAGGGCGACGCCGCAGGCGAGATCGCCACACCCGCAGACGGCCGCTGGACCGAAGCCTTGCGCGAGGCGGTGGCCGACCGGGTGCAAGCGCGCATGGAGCGCGTGATGCCGGGCCTGGCGCGGCGCATCGTCGGCCGGCGCGCCTATTCGCCGACGGACCTGGAAGGGCTGAACTGCAACCTGGTCGGAGGCGATCCTTATTCGGGCGTGTGTTCGCCCGACCAGTTCTTCTGGCTGCGGCCCTTTGCCGGCGGCCATGGCGCGCGCGGCCACCGCACGCCGCTGCGCAATCTCTTTCACATCGGCGCCGCCACCCACCCGGGTCCCGGGCTGGGCGGCGGCTCCGGCTATCTCGTCGCACAACAAATAGGCAGGAGGGGAACATGAGCGGACACCTGAAACTCCGGCGGCTGGCCAGCGCCACGGCGTTGGCGCTGGCCAGCGCGGGGGCGCAGGCCACCGAGGGCGGCGGCCTGGGCATCTACCCGGACGGCCTGGAGAACTTCATGTCGGGCGCGCTGCCGCCGCCCGGCGTGCACATGCTCGTCTATGCGGGCGGCGCGCGCTACGACACGCTGCGCGGCAACGACGGCAAGCGCGTGCCGGTGCCCGGCTTCAAGGTCGACGTCAACGTGCTGGCGCCGCGCCTGATCTGGGTGACGCAGCAGCAGGTCATGGGCGGACAGCTGGCCTTCCACGCCATCGCGCCGCTGCTGGACGTGACCGCCAAGGCCGCCGGCCAGCGCAACCGCAGCACCGGGCTGGGCGACATGACGCTGGGCGTGGCGCTGGGTTATCACCCGTCCGAAAGCTTGCACTACGTGGTGGGATTGGACATGTACGCGCCCACTGGCGAATACGATCGCAAGGACCCGTCCAGCCTGGGCAAGAACTATTGGACCGCGCAGCCGGTGTTCGCGCTGAGCCGCATCAGTCCGGACGGCTTCAACGCCGACCTGAAGGTCATGTACGACTTCAACTTCACCAACTCCGCCACCGACACCCGCTCCGGCCAGGCGCTGCACGCCGACTACGCGCTGGGCTGGGGCGTGGGCAAGGGTTGGGTGCTGGGGGTGGGCGGCTATGCCTTCCAGCAGGTCACCGATGACAGCGGCCCCAACAGCGCCGCCGGCCGCGCCCGCGCCTTCGGCTTTGGCCCTTCGGTACGCTACATGAATGAAAATGGCTGGTTGTTCACGGCGAAGTGGCAGCAGGACTTCAAGGTCAAGAACCGGCCCGAGGGCGCGCAGCTGTATGTGAAGCTGGGGATTCCGTTCTAGGGCTGCCGTCCCGCCGCGCACCTTGGCCGGCCGTCACTTTCCAGGGCGTGTCTGCTGGTATCGTTCCGCTGTCGATTGGACGGGGCAGGGACATGAATCTGTACGAAGCGATACGCTGGGGCAACGAATCCGAGGACCCCTACACCGGCGGCCCGAACGGGGCGGATACCTGCTACCTGGTGCGGGCCGGCTCGGTGGAGCAGGCCGGCCAGCTCGCGGATGCAGCATTGCGCGGCGCCCGGGGCAGGCTGGCGGACTGGACCCAGGTCCTGCACCTGCTGGGTACGGAACAGGCCACCGACAGCCAGCCACGCATCTTGCGCGGGCCTTATTTGCAGCACGCCTACCGGCACGGCTGGCGTCTCTGGAGCCGGGCCGAGGCAGCGGCGCCCTGGGTCGAACAGCCCTAGGCGCGAGGCCGCTCAGCGGGACGACGGCTTGCCTTGGCCTTGAAGCTCCTGGACGGCAAATAGAACCAGCTCGGCCTTGTTGAGAGAGTTGTCGCGGTCCGCATTGTCCAGCAGATCGTCGATCTGTCCACGCAGATACCGGCAGTCGCTGGGTTCGCCTTTGGGATTGATCTTTTTTACTTCGACCCGTATTCGGGAAACCCAGTCGCGTTCGGTCTGAGCCAATTTTTGCAGCCGCTGTTGGCGCTTGGTTGCCGCCGCGACTGCTTCCGGCGTTCGGATTGCGTCTGTGGTCGCTTTCAAAATCGCTTTGGACTCATAGGGGACTTGGGCAAGAGGCTTGCCAAGGACCGCTTCCGCCACGGCCAGCGATGACAGTTTATTGATGTCGTCGATGGGAACGTCGATGGCGCAAGCGCCGGCGGCCGCGATGTGCGCGCCGGCCCGCTCGCCGAGCGGGATTTTCTGCAGGCGGGGTGAAAGCGCGGCGACGGCTGCACGCCTGGCTTCGGCCTTCGCATCGGCCGAGCGCAAGGCCTGGCTCGAAGCCTCGAACGCCTGCATGTCGATATCGTCCGAAGCGCATGCCGTCCCGACGGATAGCGAAGCGCAAAGGAGAAGGCTGCTTTTTAGCGTTTTCATCGAGTTTCCTTCCCTGGGCTGCGCCAGACCAGCGGCCCCCCTGTTGCGCGAGTTTCGTGGAAATGCACCTTCCATGCCATAGCGGCCAACGGATGAGGAAAGCAGGCGTTGTTCGGATGCAACTGTAGGCCTGCTCCCGCGGGCGTTTTGGGACCTCGCTCACCATTCTGGCTGATGCTGGAATAGCATCCGGCGTGGAGATATCCGCGCCGGCGAGCGCTCACGGGGAACATCATGAAAAGAACAATTTCGGCGCTGGCGCTTTGCTTGTGCAGCGGACTTGCCGCGGCGCAGAACACGAGCAGCAGCTTTGAAGTGCAGGAGCCGATGCGCAATTCGTTGGGTTTTGCGATGGGTAGCGACGGCGGCCAGGAGTGGCTGGGTGACAGGGCTGTCGCCCATATGGGTTTCATCGCCGCCTGCAAGCTGTACCCGGCGGACGGGCCGGAGGTGCAAGGGCTGGTGGCCATGGCCCTGGCGCAAGCCAGCCTGGGCGTGGACCTGGCGCGCGCGCCGACAGACCCGGCCGCGCTGCGCGCCAGGCTCGCCCAGCGCCTGAACTCCCCGGAAGGGCGCAAGGACGCGGCGGACAAAATCCAGGCGATGCGCAAGCGCGTTCTTGCCGAGCAGGCGCATGCCGGCAAATTGATAGAGGCCTCCGTGGGTTTTACGGGCAAGAATCCGAATCCCTGCGAACTCGAGCGGTACTACGCGCGTCAGTTCCTGATGCAGCACAAGGACGGCGCCATGAAGGCCGCTCCCAAGATCAATCAGCTTGCGCGCGAGGTCATGGCGCAGGATTCTTCTGCCAAGGCAAAGCCGGCTGCGCCAGCCAGGCCCTGAAGCGGCGCCGCCTCAGTCGCGCCGCCGCAGGCTCTGGCTGGGGCTTACGCCGTAGCGTTCCTTGTAGCCGGCGCTGAAGCGTCCCATGTGCGCGAAGCCCCAGCGCAGCGCCACGCCGGCGATATTGCGGCTTTCACCCGAGACCAGCTCGGCGTGCGCGCGTTCCATGCGCAGGTCGCGCAGGTAGTGCATGGGACTCACGCCCAGGAATTCCTTGAATCCCGCGTACAGGCTGCGCACGCTGACGCCGGCGATGCGCGCTAGCTGTTCGGCGCTGACGGCTTCATGCGCGTGCGCCTGCAGATAGTCCTGGACGCTGCGCACGTGGCGCGGCAGCACTGCGCCGCGGCGGCCGGGCAGGGCGCCGGTGTAGTTGTGGGGCTGGGCCGATAGCAGGGTGGCGGCGGCCAGCTGTTCCATTTGATGGACGATGAGCTTGTGCTCGGCCAGGTGCGCATGCTGCGTGGAGCAGTCCAGCAGATAGCTCATCAGGCAGCGCCAGGCCGCGCATTCGCGCCAGCGGAACCCCAGCTGGAAGCGCAACGGCCGATCCAGCGCACAGCCCAGATGACCCACCAGGGTGCGCTCCAGCAGCGAGCGGCCCACGCGCAGCATGAACTGGTCGTTGTCCTCGGCCCAACGCATGGCCAGGTCGTCGTCCGGGCTGACGACCGAGGCGACGTCGGGTGTCGAATCCACTTGCTGGGGACCGCTGCTGATGCGGGCGCAGCCCGACAGCGGCATTTGCACCAGGAAGAAATCCTCCAGCGGGCCGGGCCGGATCTCGACATTGGCGCCGTAGCGCAAGCGGTTGAGCGAGACCTCGCCCAGCGGCTGGTGGTGCATGCGGGCGTCCAGGCGCTGCTGCGCGCCGACCACGCCCAGGTGGTGCGGACGCATCACCCGGCCGACCATGGAGCGCGCCTCGTCCAGGTCGCCGGAGGCGAACAGCTGCTGCGCCGGCAGGCCCAGGACCGACTCGATCCGCGGCCCGGCCGGCGGCCAAGAAGTGCTGGTGGCGGACTGCGTCGTGTCGGGCATGGCGGGGGACTCCACTGGCGGGGTCTTGAAGGTTTTGATAGTAAAGCTGCGCCGGACCGGGCGGACTGGTGGAAAACCCGTCCAGGAGCGGGGAGTTCTATCCATTTTTTGCGGCGGGTGTCCGCGAAGCGCAGAAAACCATGGCAAATTCATATTGACAACCGGTTTTCATTAATGGAAACTGGTTGTCAATATAACGGACCATCGAGGAGACCAGGCATGAATCCGACCAAGGAAGAACGGCTCACCGGGCTGATCCTGACGCTGTTCCAGTTGAACGGCGCGCTGCTCGACTGGGGCGATGCCTTCGTCGCGCCGCAGGCGCTGACCAGCGCGCGCTGGCAGATGCTGGGCGCTTTGGCGCTGGCCGGTCAGCCCCTGAGCGCGCCGCAGCTTGCGGCCGCCATGGGCGTGACGCGCCAGGGCGCGCAGAAGCAGCTCAATCTGCTGTCCGAAGCGCAACTGGTGGAGGTCCGCGCCAATCCGCAGCACAAGCGTTCGCCCTTGTACCGGCTGACTGACGAGGGCCGGCGCGTGTATGGCGCCATCGACGCGCGCTGGAAGGAGCGCGCTCGGCAACTGGCCGGCGGCTTCAGCGCGGCCGAACTGGAAACGGCGGGGAGGGTGCTGACCGGCTTGCTGGCCGCGCACGTTCCCGCGCCATCGGAGCAAGATCATGAAACATAGAATCCATGCGGCCGCGGCCGTGCTGACGCTGCTGTTTCTCGCGGCATTCTGGATATCGACGGCGGTGTCCGAACTGTTCCTGGCGGCCTCGGCGGTGGCGCAGGTCAAGCTGGCCATTGCCTACGCGTTGCTGGGCTTCGTGCCGGTCATGATGCTGACCGCCGCCAGCGGCTTCATGATGGCCGGCAAGGGCAGGCATCCGCTGCTGTTGGCCAAGCGCAGGCGCATGCCCTTTATCGCGGCCAATGGATTGTTGATTCTTGTGCCCGCGGCGCTGTTCCTGGCGCTGCGGGCGCAGGCAGGGCTGTTCGACGGGGTGTTTCACGGGGTGCAGGCGCTGGAGTTGGCGGCGGGCGCCGCCAACCTTGCGCTGATCGGTTTGAACATCCGCGACGGCATCAAGCTTGGGCGCTTGCGGCAGCGTCCGGAGGAGCGGATCCTGGCCTAGTATGCCGCCCCGCGTTGCGGGGCGGCACAGCAGCCGGCCCTGTCGCCTCAGTGCATCTTGCCGTAGCGTCCGGCGTTGAAGTCCTGGATGGCCTCGACGATTTCCGCCTGCGTGTTCATCACGAAGGGGCCGTAGCCGACCACCGGCTCGTCGATGGGCTCGCCGCTCAACACCAGGAACATCGCGTCGTTGTTGGCTTCGACGGTGATGTCCTCACCCTCCAGCGAGAACAGCGCCAGCTGCGCGTCGCGGGCGACGGTTTCACCATTGACCAGCACCGTGCCGCGCAGCACCACCAGCATGCTGTTGCGGCCGGCGGCGACGGGGAAGGTCGCCGACTTGCCGGCGGCCAGCTTCACGTCCCACACGTCCATCGGCGTGAAGGTGCGCGCCGGCCCCGCATGGCCCGCGTAGTTGCCCGCGATCACGCGCAGCGTACCCGCGCCGTCCGGCAAGTCCACCACCGGGATGTCCGCGTTGAGGATGCCCTGGTAGCCGGCCGGCGCCATCTTGTCCTTGGCGGGCAGGTTGACCCAGAGCTGCACCATTTCCAGCTCTCCGCCCTGGCGGGTGAAGGCGTGGGAATGGAATTCCTCGTGCAGGATGCCCGAGGCCGCCGTCATCCATTGCACGTCGCCGGGCCCGATGACGCCGCCGTTGCCGGTGGAATCGCGGTGCTCGACTTCGCCGCTGTAGACGATGGTCACGGTTTCAAAGCCGCGGTGCGGATGCTGCCCGACGCCGCGCGGATGCTCGGCCGGCTCGAACTGCGCCGGGCCGGCGTAATCCAGCAGCAGGAACGGGCTGGTGTTCTTGCCTTTGTCGTTGTAGGAGAACATGGAGCGCACCGGGAAGCCGTCGCCCACCCAGTGGGGACGGGGGCTGGCATGCAATCCGAGAATCTTCTTCATGGTCGTGTTTCCTGTTGCGCGGCCCCAGCGGGGCCGTTCGTCATAGGTAATAAGATAAGGGCGCAACCCCTCTGGCGGTAGTCCCTGGCATTGATAAGCACTGTTCCATGCATCGGACAGTGGGGCCGGAACTTGCTGCTGGCGTATCCTTCGGGCATGGAAGATGGCATGCACACCGCCCTGGCGGGCGGCAACAACGATCAGGTCCAGGGTTTCGCGCCGGTGGCGGGGGCGGGCGCGCGCGTACTGGTGCTGGGTTCGTTGCCGGGGGTGGCATCGCTGAGGCAGGGGCGTTACTACGCCCATCCGCGCAATGCCTTCTGGCCCATCGCGGCGAGCGTCTTCGGCTTCGATCCCGCCCTGGATTATGCGCAGCGCCTGCAGGCCTTGCAGGCCGCCGGCGTCGCCCTGTGGGACGTGCTGCAAGCCTGCGAACGCCCCGGCAGCCTGGACGCCGACATCCGCGGCGACACCCTGGTCGCCAACGATTTCGCCGCATTCCTGGAACGCCACCCGGCCATCGTGCGGATCTGTTTCAACGGCGCCAAGGCCGCGGCGCTGTACCGCCGCCACGTGCTGCCCGGGCTGGCCGCCCCGCTGGAGTACATGGATTTGCCATCGACCAGCCCGGCGCACGCGGCGGCGTCGTTCGAATGCAAGCTGGCGGCTTGGAGCAGGGCGCTCAAGCTCCAGGGGTAGCGGTTCATTGCAGACCCAAGTCTGGTCGACGAACTTGAAATGTAATAATTTGTTTAAACGCCGCCTCCCGCATCAAGATTGGAACTGGATGTGCCAAATCTCGAGACCGCCTTCGTCAAACGTGTGCCATTGGTACCTTGGCAGCTTCGGAATCGCGTCCTTGATCTGCTTGCCTATGTCGCCCGCGATGGGCGCGATGTCGAATGCATCCCCAAGGAAATGGCGGGAGAAATTACGCTGTTGGGCGGCAGTCCAGGACCTCATGATCGCCTCGAGTCCTGCAGCGATGGTGGCGGCGTCCGTCGCCTGGAGATTCGCGTCGACCCAGGCCTGAAGC
Source organism: Achromobacter sp. (assembly GCF_049647645.1). Lineage (GTDB taxonomy): Bacteria > Pseudomonadota > Gammaproteobacteria > Burkholderiales > Burkholderiaceae_B > Achromobacter. Next base: position 34,993 of record NZ_JBARYB010000069.1, on the reverse strand, counting down.
GCTGCGCGTTGGGGGGTGTCTTTGTAGGTTTTTTCGATCCACCTGCGCTCTTTCAAGACATTGGGCGCCATCGCTCGCGCCTGGTCGGCGATGTCGCGCCGGCCGCTCGTGAACTTCACGTGGGAGGGGAATTGCGCGAGTAAGGCTTCAGCGCCGGCCTTGGCCGACGGCGTGAGATCAAGTTCGGCGATGCTCTTGACGCCTTCCGTGGCGTCGACCTGCAGGTGCGCGGGATCGCGGGCGACGCGTCGCGAGGCCCGGCGCATGCGCATGCGGGAGAGTTTTTCGATGGATGTCATGGGAAGTCCTCAGGCGTTGTCGATGACGAGCGCGAAGTCCTGCCAGGGTCGCGCGGTTTCATACGGCGGGCGCGCGTCGGCGCGCAGATGCGAGGCAATCACACGGACCTCGTATTCGTCGCCTGTTGCCGCACGCCGGAGGAAGACGCATTCGACGTTGTTGAGGCTGTCGTAATCGCCGCCTTCCGCCGAGTAGCCGCCGGTGAAGTGGTTGCCCTTGTACACGCGGCCTGTGGGCAGGTGTATGACCTCGAGGTCGAGGTCATTGACGAGCGCCGGGTTCGCGTTGGCGGCTGCGGGGGCATCAGTCCATGCGAGCGTAATCCGCAGTGGGCGGTTGCCGGGGATGGCGGTGAGGCGATGGACGCGTTCTTGGCCGTTGGCCGTGAATGGAGGACCGCCGTCGATCACTGTCCTCTGTGGCAGGTCCGGGCCGCGGAAGAGGTTGACCAGGTTCACCCGGCCCCACCCCTGAATGTTATTGGGAACCGGCTTGACCACCCCGCCGCGGCCGTCGGGGCCGCCGCTGCAGTCTTCCGCCGAGTTCACCAGCAGGGCCTTGAGCAACGCCGGGCTGGGCCGCGTGCCGGTTCGCGCCTGCCACCATTGAATGATCAGGGCGCAGGCGCCGCTTACGTGCGGCGCCGCCATCGACGTGCCGGACATGTAGGTGTAGGCGTTCTGCCCCACAGGGTTGCCGGTGGCGGCGATTTTCGGCCGGGTGCTCCAGTTCGAGCGTGCGGACGAGACGTCGGTCCCCGGCGCGACCACGATAGGCGCAAGGCGGCCGTCGCGGGCGGGGCCGCGGCTGGAGTTCGTGCTGATGCCGCGCACGTCGTCAGGAGATCCCCAGCCGGGCCGCCATGTGAGCGAATTGCCCACCACGATGGCGTTCTTGCACTCCTTCGGGCCCGTGATCGTGCCGGGTTCGGGGCCGCTGTTGCCGGCGGAGAAGACGATGACCAGGTACTGCGGGTCGGCGGAGCCAGGGACCGGGTCGCGGATCAGTTGATCGAAGCGCCTGGACGTGGCCGTGTAGCCCACGCCCGGCGCCATGTCGGCCCAGCTGTTGTTCATTACGTGCGCGCCGGCCTTCACCGCATCCGCCGTGAGGATCGCCCAGTCCTGCGGCGGCCAGCTTTTCGAACGCAATGCGTTCTGCGTGACGTACTGCGATCCTGGCGCCACGCCTTGGCCCCAGGCGAAAGGCGCCGCGCCTCCCTCGTTCTGCCCGGTCCCCGCGTTGCCTAGTGCGATGCCCGCCACGTGCGTGCCGTGGCCATGGGAGTCGTTCGGCTCTGCGCCGTTCGAATAGTCGATGAACGCGAGTTGGCGTCCCATGACGTCAGGGTGGGCAGTGATTGTGTTGTTCGAAGCATTGCTGTCCACGCCGGTGTCGCAGATGGCGATGTTGACGCCTGTGCCGTCCAGGCCAAGCGTACCCAGCCATGCGAGATAGCCCGGCGACAGTTCCGGCGGGACAGGTCCGCGCAGGTTGCCAGCGGCGATCTGCGCCTCGCGCTCGCCTTCGAGAGACGGTTTGGGTGGCGCGTACTCCAGCCAGCGCACAGATGGTTGTCGCGAGATCGTAGTAACAGCGGCCGCATCGACCTCCGCAACGATGCGCCAGTAGCGGCCGCCATGTTCGATCGGCGGCGATTGCGCGAGGATATCTCCTCCCGTGTCCAGCACAAGCGCGGCGACGGCGGGACCCTCCTCGGCTGGGTAGACGCCGATGGCCACATTGCTGATCCGCCCCGTCATGTTGCGCAAGGCGCCGGAGATCCGATAGGCGGGCTGGAAAGGACCGGTCCAGGCGACGCATCCGAGCTTCTTCGGTAGCAGGCTCACGGTCTCGCTCGGGCCCACCACGAAGAGTCCGTACGGTCCGAGGGGCTCGACGACCTCCACGCCCTCCGCCTCGATCTTCCGGATGTCCTCGGGTTCGGGCGGCGCCTGCAGTTGCACGAGATGGTGCGTCCAGGGCGCCACATCCGCCGCTTCCAGCCGGACTTCAACGGGCAAGGCAGGCGGCGCAATCTCCGTGTTGATGACGTAATCCCCCACGGTGAGAAGGTTCGTGTCCTTGAGCACCTTCACGCGGTAGCCTTGCGCTTCGTACTGCTCGACGTCCCTGCGCCGGGCTTTTTTTTGGTCAAGAGTGACGAATTCGCTGGCCGAGCCTAGGTCCGGCCCGCCTTTCGTCGTAGTTGCGAGGCTGACATCCCGCCCGCCTTTCGTCTTGCTGCGTTCGAGACCGGCGGCGCGTCGCGGGGTGATCTGTAGTTTGTCGGTCATGTCGGTCCTTTCGTGAGATCAGTCACTTGACCGAGATCGAGCACCAGCCTTTCGAGCTGCAGGATCGTCTGCCCTGGCGTTGTCGCCGGCACCGTGCCGACCGCGGCGCTGACCGTGACGTTGAGCACGATGCGGCCTCGGGAATGGTCGGACGCCCGCCCGACCGGTTCCGCGGCGAACTGCGAGCGCAATTGGGCCGCCGCCATGCGTGCGAGTTGGATCGAGGCATCCTCGCCGTTGTTCACCTTGGTTGCGGCGATGAGCAAGATCGGGTCGGGCTGCAGGCCCAGGCCCTCAGGCGAACCTATGGCGCCGAAGGTTTCTTCCACCAGCCGTGTGAGTCGGCCCGACTCGTAGTTGACGCTTACCTGGATGTAGGCTCCGCGATTGGGATGCACGTCTTGGATGACCGGACGCAGCCCGTCCGCAATCAGCGCCTCGAGTGTGGATGGCGACTGGGGGGCCAGGTAAATCGCTTCTTTATGGACGATCTGAGGCGATGTCGCCGCGTGCAGGAATGATTCGGGTGTGCGATAGACAAAACTCTCACTGAGCGCGCGCTTGCCGATGAGGCGGTTACGCCGTACCGACGCTGCGACCCAGACGCTTTGCTGTCGCAGGGCATCGAGCCGCCCCACCATGACTTCGCGGCAAGCGCCAACCTGCGATTTTTCCTCCTTGCCTTCGCACATGAATTCTGCGCGTACATCATCGCGATCGAGGTCCAGGCCGTCAACGCCGACCCCTTTGGTGTCGTCCGGAGGGCGTTTGCCCTCGAGCACTCGTTGTATGCGCAGCCACGGCAGGCCATCGCCCGCCTGCACCGGCAGGGGGGCATCGTTCTCGAAGTGATCGGCGAAGCGGATTGTCGTCTTGTGCGCTGACTTTTCCTCCAAAAACGTGTCGGTAAGGATGAAGCGATCTTGATCCTGCACTGCCATTGCGCTCTCTGCCAGCGCGGGAGTAAATGTCTCTATCACTCTTTCGACGGACTCCGCAAACAAATTGCAGGCCTCGGTGAACACATCGCTGACAGATTCGCCGGGGGCGCGGCGGCGCTTGCTCTCGTCCACTATTGTTCGCCAGTACACCGCGGCCTCCAGGCTATGCTCGGCAAGACTAGTGAACAGGTTGGGGAACAACGGCCGCGCAGCGCTCTCCGGCGCTTCTCCCGCGGCCGATGTATTGCCGGCTGGCAGGTTGTAGAGCAATCGGCCGCAGATTTCGTCAGACGACTTGAACTCCGCCTCGATGTCGAATCGGTACGCCCAGCGCCGCGCCGCCAGGATCTTTTCGGCGTATTCCTTGCCTTCCCTATCGCGCGAGTAAGGTTGCGCATGAGTGTCCCCCCAAATGGGTGGCGCCGGGACGCGCCGCCGAGGCAGGGGCGCTTTGTCGTCGTTTGCGATCGAGATCGTAGGCAGACGCGAGCCTGAATCGCGCCGCAGAGTGGGTACGAGCGTCAACCACCTGGATCCGACCAGCACCCCGGGTGTGGGCGACATCACCTCACGCTCGACGTGTGTGACTTCGTAGTCGATCTGGCCGAGGTTTGCTTCGATCGCGTCCGCTTTGAGATCAGGCAAGACAGGCAAGGCGATCTGCATTCGTTCGGGATCTAGCGGTATCCCTCGCGTCATGGTCCGAAATGGAGCCGCCGAGGCGCTGGCCAGTTCTACCTTGAGCTGGCCGTAGAGCTTAGGGCGACGATGGCCTTTCGCAGCCACCCACGCGCGATCGATGCGCGGCTGCAGATCCTTCACTATGACGCATGCTACTTCGTAGAACCGGCGCAGGTCCGGTGCGCAGGCCTCGCGGAGTTCAGCTATCGCGGCGTTCTTGCGATCTGAGTCAGCGTCTTCCGCGGAAGTGGGGGCAAAGACAGGTTGCAACTTGTCAAGCAAGGGCGAAGGGAAATCCTCATCGCCCAACAGCTTCGCCTTCGCGCGCGCCACGCGCTCGAACGGTGGCGGGTCTGATTCCGCCGGTGCTCTGGCGAGCGCCGTGTTGTGCGCATGCGCCGGCGAGAGGAACGTTTCGATTCGGTCGAAAAAGTCCGCGAGCAATGCGTCGACGTCCTGGCGCTCCATGAGCTGTGGCGTGGCCTTAATGGGTTCTGAATTCTGCAGCTGTCGCATCCGAGGCGTGACGTTTGCGCTCATGAGCGCCCTCGCCATCGGCGGCACGGCAAACGCCTGCGGTGGCGTCGTTGTGGCGGCGGGAATCATGCGGTCGTTCATGGCCCACCACTCCTGTTGACCATTCTTCGACGTGCCGAGCGCGGCCCAGAAGCGCTGCGGCTCGCCGCCGCTGTCGAAGCTGAAGGCGTCCTGGAACTCGGTTGCGAAGGCACGCTGAAAGTCGGGCTTTCCCTCGATCGAGTCCATCCGGACGGGCGACCAGGCCGAAGCGAGGCCGGGCGCTTTGAGCTGACCATCCTTGCCGACGAGCGCATCGGGCCGAACCACGGAAAAATCAAGAGTAATTGGCAGAAAGTCCTTCGCGGCATCGATGCTCACGCGCGTCGGGTGCGACCATTTATCGTTGGCCGGGAGAAGGTTGGCGCGCAGCGCCCTTTCGATTTGCCCGAGGAAGCCGTGCAGCGCTGTTGCATCGGGCTGCGTGCCAATGGCGCCGAGTCCGCATTGCAAGAGCGCTCTTGCTCCTGGGTCCGAGACCTGATCCATGATGCGGCTCAATTCGTTGGCCGCAGCGAGGCGATCTTGTTCCGAAGACGGTACGGCATGAGGATCCACTGCCAACTCCAGCACGAGTTCGCAGGTGCCGGCGTCGCCCGGATGGACGCGCGCCTTGAGGCAAGGCCACGAGGCCAAAGGCACGACGGCATCGGTATAGGTCGGCGTGAGAGCGATGGCATCCTGGCCCTCAGCGCCGAGACGGTTGCCCCAGACATCACGCCACCCGATGTCGAGTTCGAACTTCTGGCCGATCGCGGCATAGCGGTTTTGACCCGGGTACGCGAGTGTCGATATGGGCACGATAAGGTCGTACCGAAGGTCGGTAGCCTCGTATCCCTTCGGAAGTTCGGCTGACAACTGCTCGCGGAGCGCTTGCGGATATCCCTCGGACGGCGCTCCCTCTTCCTTAGGGGGAGGAACCGCCTCTTCCGAGCCGAGTGGCAGCGATTTCTGGAAGGGCAGGAGCTGCCCGGTTTCTCCCGCGCGCCGCAATTGGAATTCGAGCATGTCGAAGCGCTGCGCCAGATGCGCGCCGAAGCCGGCGGCCGATGGCGCGCCCGTGCCGTCGCTAACCGCGCGCTTTCGCCACACTCGCACCAGATCGGTACCCGCAGGGCGCGTCGAGACGACTTCCATCATCGGATCGTCAGCGGCTGTCTCGTCAGGAAGCGCCGCAAGCTGCGCCACCACGCGGCGTTCGGACTGGGCAAGCAGCTGCAGATCGGCGGAATCCTCGAACAGCGCCGCGTTGCATACGCCCTTGGGTGGTTCGGTTCCGGGCTCGAAGATCACGGCCACCATGAGCTTGACCGTGCGCCGGGTGGCGCCGTCTGCCTCGAACTTTTTGCGCACCAGCGCGGCGAGCGTTTCGGGCAGCAGCAGATGGGTACCCTCCGCGTTGACGATGGCGGCGCGGCGCAGCATGTAGAGAAGCCGATAGCGGGACACGGGCTCGAACGTGGCGAGGAAGTGCGTTTCGGGCCGCTCTCGCGTCTGCGCTTCGGCCGTGGCGAGCTCTGGATCATCGTAGGGGCGTCGTTCGATCGACACGGTGCTGCGGGCCACCACGCAGTCGCCCAGGTGGTCGGCAATCGGCAGCAGTTCGAGGGAGGCCCTAGGCTCAACGCCTTCGCGCCATCCCACGAGCAGTCGGGTTCCGGCGAGCGTGGGCGGTGGGTCTCCGTTCTCCATGTATTCGACCAAGGCGTCGAGTCCGAGGCGGTCGGCTTCTGAGGCGCCGGCGATGCGGAATGCGGCGGGCGTGGAGGGCTTGCCGTCGTCCCTCATGCCTTCTTCCACGGGCAGAGGGGCTAGCGTCATCTCGAACACGAGCGCCGCGCTTGAGCGGCCGAGCTTGTCTCCTTCCAGCGGCTGTTGGCCCGGTTTATCCGATGTCTTGACCGTGGAGAACTTCAGCTCGTCATAACGGCGTCTTGCTCCGCTCGCCAGCAGGTCGCTGCTCAGAAGGCATAGTGATGCGGGCGCGGTGCCATCGCGCACTTGGAGCGGAGGAGGCTGGTAGAACCTGCGGGGTACCTGACGAAACGCAGGTGCGATCTCGGACCACTTCTCCACGGTCACCGGGGCCGTGGCGGCGGCGTTCAGGTCCGCCCAGGCGACGGCCATAGCATCCGCCGTTACATTGAGCCAGGAGGGGCTCATTCCCTCGACGGGAGCAAGCTGGGCGCCCGTCGCGTCTGCGGGGAAATCCATGAAAAGACCCGCCGCCTCCACGAGGGGGCGGTCGGGACCCAACGAGCTTGTCCGGGCCCCTGACAGAAGCAGGCGGCCAGCGCGCGAGGCGATTTCGTTCCAGTGCGCGGCGCTGAGGGCGTCGAGGAACGCGCGCACCGTGCGCGGGGTGCCCGCCTCGGTCCGCCACGCGGTGCGCGCAGCATCGCACGCGCAAAGCGCGAGCGCGGCGCACCAGCTGCGGAAGATGTAGTCCACGAGAGGCTGCCTCTCTTCGGACTCGACGCCCGCCGAATGGCGGGGACGCGCCGAGATTTCCGCGAACTGGTGTTGCAGGTCGGAGAAGACCGCGTCGGCCTCCCTCTCGGTCACACGGCCCAGTTGGGTGAAGTCTTGGACGCCGCCGCCGCCGTTCCATTTCCTCTCGATCGCGAGCTTGGGTGGAACCGGGAAAAGGAAGCCCGTTGCCTTCTCCCTGCCCTCGGGAATGTGGCGTAGCTGGCTACCCGGCGCGATCTCGGCAAAAAAGGCCTCAAGGATCTCGAACGGCAAGTCGTCCAGGCCGCGGATGCTCTTTTCGAGTTGCTCAAGATCGAGTTCGTCGCCCAGGTCCTTGCGCAACTTGATTTCGCTCGCGTCGTTCTCCTTTGGCCGCGCGCGCAGCGCGGCCCACGCGATGAGCGCACGGACGATAGGCTCGAATGGCCTTGTGCCTTTGTTGTAGTCGTCACCAGTAAGCCACAATACCGTCGGCACCAGCACGGTACGCACGGGTGCTTCTCCGGGCGCGCCGTCGCGTCCGGCGACAGTGAAGTCGTAGCCGAGGAAGAGTTCGATCGGCCGCGCTTCAACGCCAAGGCCTGCGGCGGTCGGCGAGGGCCAGCCGCCTAGCTGCCGCGCGGCTTCCGGCGGCGGGGCGAGCGCTTCGACTTTCGGGCTGCCCGGGAGCTCGAACACCGGTACTTTCGCGGGCAACTGGAATTCGTAGTGCAGCGTGGTGCTGTAGCGCAGCATCACAGTGATGCTGATGCGGCTGCCGAACACCTTGAATGATGCGATCTCGAACTCTATGGCGATGCTGACTCCGGCCTCGCAGTACAGGACGATGGGCTTCGCGGTTTCGAGAACGATGCCTGTGGCGATCCACACGCGCACCAGTACCCGGGCGCGGATAAGGCGCAGGTCGACGTAGCCCTCGACCTCGGCGATCAATCCCAGTTCGCCATGCAGGCGCATCCAGTAGGGGTAGGGTGCGAGAAACTTGCGGCCTGGCCCCGGCTTATCCTTGTCGGCGATGGCGAAATAGCCCTCCATGCGTCCGAAAACACAGATGGTTAGCCCCGCACGCAAGGGGCCCTGTTCGAGTTCGCGTCCCAAGCCCGCCTTCAGTGCGAAGCCGGCGCGGAATACTTGGAGGTAGGCGTCCTGCTCTCCGGGCATGTCCGGGACGGTGACGGGCGGCACGCTTCCGAAATACAGGCCGCCCTTGCCGATGAAGATCGCAGCCTGTAGCGCGAACGAGCGGGTATAGTCGACGTGCTCCGGAAAGCCGAGGTCGAACAGGAAGCCTCCGTTGGTGTAGACCTCCATGCGGAGCATCCCCAATGTCACGGAGGCTGCCCCGCACTCGAAGCTGCGGTAGCCCGGCGGCAGGCCGATTTCCACCGAGTACCGGCCCACTCCATTGGCGAGCTTCTGGTAGAGGAGGTCGAAGGAGAAGGGGGCTGCCTTCGGGTTGTTGTCGTTGGCGAGGAAGCCCAGGTACACCCCGTACATATCGGGGTCCTTCAGCACCAGCCCCAGGCGCAGCACCTTGTAGAAATCGCCCTTGAGCGCGAGGAACCATTCGCGGTTGCGGTCATAGTCGATGTGCTTGCCCGCGAAGTCCACGAACTGGCGTTCGTTCTTGAAGTTCTGCACGTCCGTCAGCCACTGCAGCGCAGTGCTGGTGGAGTTGAGCGTGTCGACCCGTCCCCCGCCCTCGGAGAAGCGTACGTCCACGCGCTGTCCCAGCGCGAGCGATTCGATCGCGATAGGGGCCTGCGGGGCAGTGTCCCTAAAGCTGGCAAACCAGCCGAGCCGCTCCAACGGTTCCCCGCCCTTCGGGTTGGCGAAGAGATACAGCGAGAACTGCTGGTCTTTTTCCGGCAGAGTCTTGCCGAGGATGTCGATGTGACAGTCGTCGGCCGAAAACACGAATATATCCCCTACGCGTTTGAGGTTGAACTTCTCGGCCCAGAGACGCAGGATGCCTTGAACACCGAGATCGAAGCCGCCTCCGCCTTTGCCGAAGTCGATGCGGAAGCCGGCAGCGATGTCGGTCCATCCTTTGGCCCCTTTGGAATTCGGCTTCCACCCCAGCACGATCTGCAGCTTGAACCTGTCGAGTTTCTCGGCCAGCGCGCCTAGAGAGCCAAGATCAATGTCGAAATCGAGGCCGAACCTGAATGCATCCGAGAGTTCGAAGCTATCGATCGCCGTGAGGCTTCCCAGGCTGAAGAAGCCGAGCTCGGGCAGCTTGAACTCGCCGACGCGGAAGCCGCGCAGCTTCAGCGGGAAGGCCTTCATGAAGCCAGGCTGATTGCGGCGCCCGCTACCCGAGTTGAAAAGGTCGAGGTCGAACTTGAGCTTCTGATAGTTCAGGTTCAGTTCGAGTTTGGCCAGGTTTCCAACAAGAAAGGCGAGATCGATCCCCAGGTCGGCGAAATCCAGCGCATCGATGCCGAACAGGTCTGAGTCGAGCACCTTGTTGAAGGCGATCGAGCCATCGATGATGAAGCTGCCTTGCGTTTGCTTGTCTTGGGCCGAATGGGTGACGAGACGCATGCGCCGGAAGGTCGCCGATTTCACGACGTTCGACGTGTCGAACGTCTTGGTGACCTCTTGTGTGGCCTCGAAGGTATAGGTTTCGCGCCTGCGGCCATCGATGACCGTCGACTCGTAGCGGCCCTCCAGACCGAGGTCCGCGTCGGGGTTGTCAGCCTTCACATCGAACAGACCAGGGAGCCGCAATTCCAGCTTGCAGTCGAAGCGGTCGATCCCATCGTTTTCGACCCGCACGACGAGCTCTGGCACACGCATGCCGATTCCGGAGTTGCCGTCGGTGGAAAAGGCGATATTGTCCTTGTTGTGTTGCACCAGCCCGAAGAGGGCGCTTTTCCAAGGCTCGTCGTCGCTCTGGTTCGGGTCGAGGCCCGTGATGTCGAGCCCGGCATACCGGACGTCTATGTATGGCGGCAGCCCCCCCGCGATGGCGCGCATCTGCTCCGGGATGCCTGTGAGCGGGAGCAGGGCGTCGAGCAGGAGCAGCCCGTTCCAGTTCGGATCGAGAAGCCGGCGCTTGAGCGGCTGGCGCAAGGGATCCTTCTCTGCTTCGCCGATCGCCAGGTGGAAGCGGCTTCGCGTCCTGTCATCGCTGAACGTGTCGCGCAGGATCCACTGACTCTCATCTTGGGCGAGGTCCGCGATACTGCGGTCTGCGTACTTGATGACCACCAGCGGATCGAATTCCGCCTCGAGTTCGGCGGGGCCGGACAGCGGAAGTTCCCCGCCGATGTGAACTCCCCATCCTCCTACATGAAGCCGTTTGAAGGCGTCCAGATTGAATTGCAGCCGCTCCAACGTCTTCCACGTGGTCACGAGCATCAGCCGGTTTTGCGCCAGTACGTTGGCGAGGTGAGACGCAGCGGGGGTGCCTTCAGGCGCGGAAATGCCGACTTTGGTCAATTCGGGGAAGCCGCCGTCCGCCTCGCGCAGGCTCGTGTGGGTGAAAACGATGTCGTTCCAGGCTCGCGCGGATCCCGTGCGGGAAGCTAGATAGCCTTGCGGCGTGCGCGCAATCGTCGTCCCGGATGCTTCCGCGCCCGCTGGCCGCGCAATCGTCACGTCAGTCGTAATCTCGCGCCGACGCGCCAGGGCGATCACGCTTTGTTCGAACATGAGGCGGCGGCCCGCATCGGCCTTGCCGCTGCCATCCGCGCCGGCTCGTATCCCGAGCAGCGGCGCTATCGGGAATGGCTGGCCCGCATTGGGATAGCGGACCGCGTGGAACTCGAGCACCTGCGCGCTTTCCGCCAGCGGCACGTAGGCCTGCATGCCCTCGGGCTGCAGCGAGAAGGGTTCGGCATCGGCTTCGACGCCCGCACCCGGAGCCAGGCGCATCCAGGAGGTCGTGCAGTGCCCATCCAGCGGGACGAGCGCGGTCACGGTCTCCTCCGCGTCAGCGGCGGCCTCCAGCAGCGCGCGGCGGTTTTCAAATGCCGGTTGCGATCGCTCGAAAACAAGGAGATCCGTCTTGCGGACAGCCACGTTTTCAAGGTGCGACAGACCGAGGGTCAGGCGGATGGATTCCTGGCCAGAGTCCTCCGTCTTGGCCGCAAAGGCGCCGAGCGGAGTGAAGTAATGCCCTCCGCGCTGCAGCGCCAGGCCGCTATCGGTGGTCTTGAGTACTTCAGGCGATGAGGTGAGGGCGAAACACCCCTTCGGCTGGCCGGCAGCCTGCGCCGGCGCCAGAAGAACTTCGCCTGCGCGCACTTGGTGCAGATGCGAGCGCAGGCCATGGTCGGGTGGAGTCAGGATGCTGCGCGGCCGCGCGAAAGGCGATTCGGCGGCGTCGTCCGGCTCGTCCTCGTAGGGCGATGCGCAGTCAATCTGGAAGCCGAAGACCTCCGGCGTGCCGGCGAGGGCAAGCAGTGGATAGGCGTACGACTCGATGGCGAGCTTGCCTTCGTCGTTCTTCCCCTGGGGCGCTGCGAAGTATCGCGGGCCCACGCCGAGGGCTTCGAGTTGGGACGCGGTCACCGGCGCCCGGAAGCGCAGAGCGCCACGTGCCGGCCCATCCCAGTCGATGTCGATTGCGCAGCGGCCGTCGAGCTCGGGAATCAGCACAGTGATGCGCTCGGAAAGCAGCAACTTTGCTCTGTCTGGAGGAAGTGTCAACGTCATGCGGGTAGCGTCGGCGCTGAAGACCGTTCCGTCCGGAATCACCAGCTCCCAGAGGGAGCCGACTACCGGTGAAAACTCCGGTGAACCGACCGCAATGGACTTGCTGGAGACCACGGTCCCGCCGGTTCTTACGGGAACGGCCTCCTGCTTGCGCAGGCCTCCACCTGGCCCCAGGAACGCGAGTTGGTAGGGACCCTCTTTGAGTTGGTTCACTTCTGCGGGGAGATTGGCGGCAGCATGGTCCCAAGCGTCTGGCCTTAGGCGCGGCGCGATGACCAGCGTGCCGCGGGTAATGTCCTTGGAAGGATCAATTTTCTCGGGCAGCGTGTCCGGTCCGACGAAATACATGCGTGCATGTGCGGGGTTGGCTTCCCAGCGTTCCGGCACGTGCAGCCGGGGGGCGATGCGGACGAAGGTCACCATGACAGCGTGTCTCCTGGCAAGAGGGGTAAATCGAATGCCTTGGTCTCGAACTCGACTGGGTGCTGTTTGGCGCCGTACCACCGTGTCATGCCGGGTGTAGTCGTCGGGGGGCGTCCAAGCTGCGCGGCTGCGTCACGCACCAACGCCCCTACACCGACGTCCGCCTGCGTCCCGTTGATGATGACCGGGATGGAGAGGTTCATGACGCCCCGCTCGCCGAAGCGATAGCACATAGGTTGGACTGTCATCTGCGCCAGGGTTGGGTTTCCGCATTTCTTGGGAATTTGGCTGATGGGCGATTCGCAGAAGTCGACGACGCGGCCCTCGTCGGCGATGCAACTCATTGCAGCCTGGCGAACCTTGAAAGGGAGTCTGGCGTCCAGGCTTACGAGCAGTGAGACGTCCTTCGGCAGCGGACGACCGGCCGGTGGCAGCTTTGTCGGGTAGCGCACGACGTATTCGCGGGGGTTCGTATCGCGCGGAACCTCTGCCCAGGACGCGATGCTGCGGATTGGGGCGCCCGCGCCGCTGTCGGATCCGCCGGTAATGCCGTCCATTGAATGACGGATTGGGTCGAGCACCTGGCCTCCGAATGGGCTGTCCGCTACCCGTGCGCAGAAGGGACCGGTAGGGATGTGCCCGTCTGCGGTCGCGTCGCGCATGAAACCATCGGATGCGCAAACGGTCATCCCTGGTTCGAGAATGACGAGCCGCGTCGCGGACAGGCCCAACGCCGACTCGAGAGATTGCTCGCCATCGACCGGGCGCGCAGCCGCGAGACGGTTGGGGATTGCAGCGATATCCTGCGCGCTCAGGCACTGGATGACTGGCGTGGCCTGCGGGCTCTTGGTCCAGTTCTCCCACGCCTGGCGCAATTGCGCCTCCTTGTCATAGAGGACGCTGGTGACGCGCAGCACGGCAGTGTTGAATCCGGTGGTGACCACCCGCGCGCGGAAGTCGGCATCACCGGCTTCGCTCGATGGGCATCGCCAAGGCGGCGACGCAATGGGGATGTCCATGGAGTAGAGGCCGGCGCCCTTTGCGCGGACCCCGGGCGCCAGCACCAGGAAGTTCTTCAGCGGCTGGTCGCCGGTCGTCTTTTCGGTCGGCACGATCCGGAAATTGGAAGGCCCGGAAGCGCAGCCCCCGAGAGTCAACGAGCATGCTGCCACTGCGGCGGTGAACGTCGATCGCACGTGTTTCCCCTTCGCCTCAAAGTCGCTTCAAGGTGGTGCTGACGATATTCCTGCTGAAAAGCACTGCTGGAGGTATCGGTTCGATAGCGGCTGACCGCGAACGGAGTGACAAGCAAATTGTTGTTGGAGACACGCTATCAGGGAGCAAGGTCCCTGGCATCCTGCAAATGGGGTATGTGGTTAACGTAGATTTGAGCTACCCGGCCGCGCCGCAAGACGCCAGGACGCCATATCCGGTTCCGGGGTGAGGCGGTGGGGAGCACGACGGCGCGGACGCAATCCGTCCCCAGTTTGATCCTTATCAACCCTCTATATAACCCCAGGTGATAAGTTAATTCCTGTAACGGAATTAACGCTTGGAGAAGCACCATGAATACCCCCGCCAGCCCCCCGGAACCGCCACTCCCGGGTAAACGAGGCTTTCTGAAGGGCTTGTTGGGGTTGGGGGCCGCGGCCAGCGTCATTCCCATCCGCGCCGAGGCCACCGGCATCAACGGCCAGCCGCCGCGCCGCCCGGGCATGGCCGGCAAGCGCTATGGCATGGTCGTGGACATGCGCAAGTGCATCGGCTGCCAGTCCTGTACGGTCAGCTGTTCCATGGAGAACCTGCCCCCCATCGGCCAGTTCCGCACCACCGTCCTGCAATACGAAGTCCTGCCCGATGCCGGCGGCCCGGCCTCCATGGTGATGCTGCCGCGCCTGTGCAACCACTGCGACAACCCGCCTTGCGTGCCGGTCTGCCCGGTGCAGGCCACCTTCCAGCGCGAAGACGGCATCGTGCTGGTCGACAACGAACGCTGCGTGGGCTGCGCCTATTGCGTGCAGGCCTGTCCTTACGACGCGCGCTTCATCAACCACGAAACGCAGACCGCCGACAAATGCACCTTCTGCGAGCACCGCCTGGAGGCGGGGCTGCTGCCGGCCTGCGTGGAAAGCTGCGTGGGCGGCGCCCGTGTCATTGGCGACCTGAATGATCCCGACAGCGCCATTTCCCAGTTGCTGGTCGAGCACAAAGCGGACATCAAGGTGCTCAAGCCCGAGATGAAGACCGATCCCCACGTCTACTACATCGGCCTGCCCGATGCGTTCGTCCATCAGGTCGACGGCCAGGCCGGTGTGCGGCTGGCTGGCGGCCATTGAGCCATCGAAGGGGATGAGCATGCAGATCTCTGAATTGTTGACGCCGGTCTACGACGCCGCCTGGCTGCCGTGGGCCGTGCAGTATTTCTTCCTTATCGGCATCAGCGCCACTACCGCGCTGACCGCCGCCTTCGCGGCCTTCGGCGGCGCTGGTTCGCCCGCGCGCCGGCTGTTGCCCGCGGCCGTGACGGTGCTGCTGGTCAGCGCCATTGCCGCGCCCGTGTCCTTGCTGGCGGACCTGCACCAGCCGGGCCGCTTCTGGCATTTCTATGCGCATGTCACGCCCTGGTCGTGGATGTGGCTGGGCGCCTTGCTGCTGCCGGTATTCGTGACCCTGGCGCTGCTGTTCTGCGCCGCCTGGTGGTGGGGCCGCATCGGCTGGGTGCGCGTGCTGGGCATGGCGCTGGCGCTGTCGGCGCTGTCCATCCTGGTCTACACCGGCGCCGAAGTCATGGTGCTGCGTTCGCGGCCCTTGTGGCACACGGTATTCCTGCCGGTGAACTTTGCGCTGACCGCCTGGCTGGGCGCGCTGGGCGCCATGTTCCTGGTGGGCCGCTGGCTGCGCGGCGGCACGCAGGCCATGCCGGTGGAGTTGTTGCGCAGCCTCAGCCTGACCGCGGTGGTGATGATGGCGCTGGGCGCCGGCGCCTGGACGCTGCTGGGCCTGCTGGACATGGACCCGTCGTTTGACGCCGCCCTGCGCCTGTTCGCGGAGTTTCCGATCTGGCGCGTCAGCCTGGCGGGCGCGGTGGCGACGGGCTTCTGCATGATCGCGCTGCTGCAACGCCCGGCGCGCACCTTGGCCGCGCCGCTGCCCTCGGCCGCATTGGCGCTGACGATGCTGGCCGCGGCGTGGATCTTCCGCTGGGTCGTCTTCATGAGCGTGCAGGGCGTACCGAAGTACGGCGCAGGCCTCTACCTGTACGAGATGCCCTGGGGCAGCGACGGCCTGCTCGGCATGGTGGGCGTGCTGGGCCTGTGCGTGGCGCTGATCGCCGCCGTGACCTACGCCCTGGAGCTGTTCCCGGCGCGCACGCGGGGCCTGGCGGCCTGAGCGCCGCCGCATGGTCCTGTGTGTGTGCACAGGCCCTGGACGAAAGAACCTGGAATGGAAGCAATGGACAAGCAACACCAAGACGACAAGCTCGGCGCTTCGCCGGACGAGGCCCCCGACCAGCCGCGCGACGAGGCGCGGCGCAAGCTGATGGTGCGCGGCGGCGTGGTCGCCGGCGGCATGGCGGCTTTCGCGGCGGGCTACGGCGAAACCGTGGTCCGGGCGGTGAAGGGCCTGGCGCAAGGCACGGCCGGCGTGCCCACGGCGCATGCCGTGCGCGGCAACTCGCTGACCCCGGAGTTCCGCATCGATCCCTTGACCGGCGTGCTCAGCGCCCAGCCGGGCCAGACCGTCAGCCCTTCAAGCTGCCTGGGCTGCTGGACCCAGTGCGGCGTGCGGCTGCGCGTGGACACGAAGGAAAACCGCATCCTGCGGGTGGCGGGCAATCCTTATCATCCGCTGGCCACGACGCGCCCGGCCGCCATGGAAACGCCGGTGCGCGAGGTCTATGCGCAGCTGGGCGGCGACAACGGCCTGGAAGGGCGCGCCACTTCCTGCGCCCGCGGCTCGGCCATGCTGGAACAGATGAATAGCCCCTTCCGCGTGCTGCAGCCGCTCAAGCGGGTGGGCAAGCGCGGCGAGGGCAAGTGGCAGACCATCTCCTTTGAACAGCTGGTGCAGGAAGTCTGCGAAGGCGGCGACCTGTTCGGCGAAGGCCAGGTGGACGGTCTGCGCGCCATCTTCGACCGCGACACGCCGCTGGATCCGCGGAACCCCGAGTACGGCGCCAAGGTCAACCAGTTCCTCTTTACCGACGCGTCCAATGAAGGCCGCACCCCGCTGATCCAGCGCTTCGCCGGGCAATCCTTCGGCACGGTCAACTTCAGCAACCACGGCTCCTATTGCGGGCAGAGCTTCCGCGTGGGCGCGGGCGCCGCGCTGGGTGACCTGAAGGGCATGCCGCACGGCAAGCCGGATTGGGACAACGCCCGCTTCGGCCTGTTCATCGGCGCGGCCCCGGCGCAGGCCGGCAACCCGTTCCAGCGCCAGGCCCGCCAACTGGCCGAGGCCCGCGTGCGGCCGGAAGAGACTGGCTTCACCTACGTGGTCGTGTCGCCGATGCTGCCGGCTTCGTCCAGCCTGTCGGCCGGATCGGGCAATGAGTGGGTCGCCGTCAATCCGGCCGGCGACCTGGGCCTGGCCATGGGCCTGATCCGCTGGATCCTGGACCACGAACGCTACGACGCCCGCGCACTGGCGCAGCCTGGCCCCGAGGCCATGAAGGCCGCGGGCGAAGCGGCCTGGACCAACGCCACCCATCTGGTGGTGGCCGAGCCTGGCCATGCGCGGCTGGGCAGTTTCCTGCGCGGCGCCGACCTGGGCTGGCCGCGTCCGGCCGATGCCGGCGAGAAGTGGGAAGACGTGTATGTCGTGCGCCTGGACGACGGCACGCTGGCGCCTCACACCATGGCCGCGCCCGCCACGCTGTTCGTGGACGAGACGGTGGCCGCGTCCGGCATGGACGGCGCGCCCCAAGCCCTGCGCGTGCGCAGTTCACTGTCGCTGCTGCGCGAGGAAGCGCGCCGCAAGACTCTGGACGAATACGCGGAACTGAGCGGCGTGCCTGCCGCCAAGATCGCGTCGCTGGCCGAACGCTTCACCAGCTACGGCAAGCGCGCGGTGGTCGATGCGCACGGCGGCACGATGAGCGGTTCGGGTTTTTATACCGCCTACGCCATCGCCATGCTGAACACGTTGGTGGGCAACCTCAACGTCGAAGGCGGCCTGGTGCTGGATGCCGGCCCGTTCCCGCCCTACGGGCAGGGGCCGCGGTACAACATCGCCGGATTTGCCAACCGCGCCACGCCCAAGGGCGTGGGCCTGTCGCGCAACCGTTTTCCGTACGAGAAGTCCAGCGAGTTCAAGCGCAAGAAGGCCGCCGGCCAGCCGGCCTATCCGGCCGCGGCGCCCTGGTATCCGGCCACCGGCGGGCTCAGCTCGGAAATGCTGGCATCGGCGCTGGCGGGTTATCCGTACCGTGCCAAGGTCTGGTTCAACCACATGAGCAACCCGATCTACGGCATCGCCGGCTTGAAGAGCGTCATCATCGACAAGATGAAGGATCCGCGCCTGTTGCCGCTGTCAGTGTCGATCAACCCCTTCATCAACGAGACCAACGCGCTGGCCGATTACATCGTGCCGGACACGGTCACGTACGAAAGCTGGGGCGTGTCGGCGCCCTGGGCGGACGTGGTCGCCAAGGCCTCCACCGTGCGCTGGCCCGCCGTGCAGCCGCGCGTGGCGCGCACGGCCGCCGGTGAACCGGTCTGCCTGGAAACCTTCCTGATCGCCTGCGCCAAGCGGCTGGACATGCCTGGTTTCGGCGCCGGCGCCATCTCCGACAAGGACGGCGCCAAGTACGCGCTGGACACGCCGGAGGACTTCTTCCTGCGCGGCATGGCCAACATCGCTTTCGCGGCCGGCAAGCCCGTGCCCGAGGCCAGCGACGACGACATGGCGATGACGGGGGTGGACCGCTACGGCGCGCTGCTGCAGCAGAAGCTCAAGCCGGGCGAATGGCGCCAGGTCGCCATGTTGATGAGCCGTGGCGGGCGCTTCGACAAGATGCAGGACGCCTGGGTGGAAGGAGGCGGGGCGCGGCAGACGCGCGCCGCCTACGCCAAGCCGCTGCAGGTCTGGAGCGAGGAACTGGCGGGCTTTCGCCATTCCATGACCGGCGAGCGCTATAGCGGCTGTCCGACCTGGTATCCGACGCGGCTGGCCGACGGCAGCGACATGCGGGCGCAATACACGCCGCAGGACTGGCCCTTTCTGCTCAGCTCGTTCAAGTCCAACCTGATGAGCTCCATGTCCATCGGCGTGAACCGCCTGCGCCAGGTGCACCCGCACAACCCGGTGTCGATCAACCGGCAGGATGGCGAACGCCTGAGCATCCGCAACGGCGACGCGGTGCGCATCGTGACGCCGGGCGGCGCGGTGGCCGGGCTGGCGCTGCTGCGCGACGGCATCCAGCCAGGCGCGGTGGGCATCGAGCATGGCTACGGCCACACCGAACTGGGCGCGCGCGCGCACGTGGTGGATGGCAAGCCCATGCCGCACGATCCGGCGCTGGCCGCGGGCGTGAACCTGAACGACCTGGGGTTCGGCGATGCCACGCGGGGCGAGCACGCCAACGTCTGGATCGATTGGGTGTCCGGCGCGGCGGTGCGCCAGGGGCTACCGGCGCGAATCGAACGGGTCTGAGCCGAGGGGCGGGCTGGAGCGATCCAGCTTGCCCCGTGTCTTCGGCATGGTCGGATGGCGCGCTCTCGCCACCGCTGCGGCGAAGCGCTAGCAGCCTTTCCGGAGCGCCCGAAATGCCTGAGGCCGATCGGTCATTTCGACGGAACCGCTAGTTCACTTGCCATGCGCTCAAGATTGACCGGACTGACATGGATCAGGCCATGGCCCGGAACATCGATGTCGTTGATCAGGGCAAGGGAAATGGCAATGACCAACGGGAACACGATCAGCAGCCCGCGATGTCCGCGCGCCCCGGCACTGTATCCGACCAGAACATTGCAAAACACCGCGAGTATGACAATGAGCCCCCAGGCCGCGGACGGTATCTGCTTGCGCCAGGTGGAGCTTGTGGTTTCGTAGGACTTCTGCAGATCTCCAACCGTCGCCACCGCCAGGGCCGTCAGGGAGTTGGGCTGGGATAGCGAGCCTTGGACGGCAATTTGCCAGGCATCTCGGCGCAGCGAAGCCGCCTGGCGCTCTTCGGCCTGGCGTGTCTCTTCCGATCTTGCCGTATAGAACTGAATGCGCTGCGCAACGTACTCGGCAAGGACCAGCTTCATTTTTTCCGTGGTTTGCGCGGGTAGCAGGTCAGCCTTGGCGTAGGCCGAACCGATGGCCGCCGCCTCCGCCGATTCACTGGCTTGCCGGGCGTTGTATCCGCTGATCGCCATGGAAAATGAGAAGCCGACTGCAAGCCCCAGCAGGGTGAGCGTTGCGCCCAGCACCATGCGCACATCATCGCTGGTTTGCGTTTCCGCGCTCCGTATTTGCTTGACCAGCTTGGCGCCGCCTAGGCTTGAAACCAGCAGGGCGACGAACGTGCCAAATAGAACTTTCCACGAATAGGGCACGAAAAAGAACACTTCACTAAAGAGATCCATATTATCTAGGCTTGATTCCTGGCATTCGCATGCTTATCGGCGTCGCTGAAGTGGCGCGAGTCTTATAACACGCCTCAGTTTGCATCGACATGCAAACTGGCGGCCAAGTCCGCCTTTTCACCTGGCATGAAAATGCGCGGCTGGCCTGTCCCGAATGACGGTCCGGCCTAGGGTACGACGGCGTCGGCCACCAGTTCCAGCCCGCTGGCATGGACGCCGACGCCGGATAGCACGCCGCCCAGGTCGCCCGGCCGGGCCGCCGCCGTGCCGGACCGGCTGACCCGGATCTCCACTCGCACCTTGCCGGCGCGCGACAGGGGCGCGTCGGGCGACATGGCGCTGCTGTCGTCCAGCACGAAGTCCCGGGGCAGGTCGGATACCTGCATGCGCAGGATGGCCAGCGGCATGCGCGACCCTTCCTCGGGACGCGCCAGGATGAACACGGTATCGGTGGGTTGAACCCGGCTGCGCAGCGCGTCGGCGATGCTTGCGCGTCCGCTGATGCGGGCGGCGGACGCGGCGGCGGTAGGCGCGGGCGCCGAGCCGGCGGCGGGGGGCGTGGAGGCCGAAGCTGGCGCGGAGCCTGCGGATGGCGCCGCCGCCGTCCCGGCAGATGCTCCGGCAGGCCTCACGGCGGATGCTCCAGCAGGCGCGGCCGCCATGGCGCGCGCCTGCGCGATGTTCGACTGGATCTGCCGCGCCGCTTCCGAGTCCGGCGGCAATTGAGCTTGCAGGCGTTCCCAGTGCGCCAGCGCCTCGGCTGCGTCGCCGCGGCGCAGCGCCATCATGCCGGCCAGGGCCAGGGCCTTGGGTTGGTCCGGCTGCGCGGCCAACGCTTGCGCCACCGCGGCGATGGAGGCTTCGTCGGGATTGCCCTGGTTGGCTGAAAGCAGCGCGTCGGCCAGATCGGCCAGGACCGCGGGCTGCCCCGGCACCAGGCGTAGCACTTGTTGATAGGCGGCCACCGCGTCGGTGTAGCGTCCCAGGGTTTCATACGAGCGCGCCAGCACGTACCAGCCGTCCGCGTCATCCGGCGCTGTCCGCAGCCGTTGGGCCAGCGCATTGATGGCCAGTGTCATGTCATTGGCGGTTTCCGCGGCATGCGGTTCGACCAGCTGCCCCGCGCCGGCGCTGGCCGCTGCGCGCGGATTGCCCAAATGGCCGTACAGCAGCACGGCGGCCACCGGAATCAGCACGGTCAGCAGGCAGGCGGCCGCGACTCCCGCGCGCTGCCCGGCCCAGGATGCGCTGCGGGTCCGCCGCAATTCCAGATCCTGCAGCAGGTCGCGTTGCAGCTCTTCCTCCGCGCGCACTATTGCGGCGGCGCTGAGGCTGCCGTTGTTCAGGTCGCGCCGCAGTTGTTCGCGCTGCGCCAGATAGAAATCGCGCACGTTGGCTTCGGAGGCCGGTTCCGCGGCTGGCGCGCGGCGCAGCAAGGGCGGGATCAGGCAGAGCAGCGTCGCCAGCAGCAAGAGCACCACGATGAGCCAGAGCGACGTCATGATCCGGTATCCAGGAAGCGGGCGGCGCGCTCGCGTTCGTCGGCGGTCAGGGGCGCGCGCGCGCCGGCGCGGCGCTTCAAGGTGCGCAGCAGCACGAAGAAACCCAGCGCCAGCAGGGCGAACGGCCCCAGCCACAGCAGCCAGGTGATGGGTTTGAAGGGCGGGTCATAGCGTACGAAGTCGCCATAGCGGTCTTCGAAGAAACGCATGATCTGCGCGTCGCTGCGGCCCGCGGCCAATTGATCGCGGATCAGCTTGCGCATGTCCTGGGCCAGTGGCGCGTTCGACTCGGCCAGGGTCTGGTTCTGGCACACCAGACAGCGCAGCCCGTGGGCCAGCTTGTCGGCGCGTTGTTCCAGGACAGGCGGCAACGGCTGCGCGGCGGCGGCGTGGACCTGGGCGCGAGCGGCGGCGGGCAGGGCCAGCAGAAGGGCGCAGAGCCCAGCGCGTATCAGGGTGTAGAGCCTGGCCCGGCACGGATCGTGCAGCAGGCGGCACAGCAGGGCGGGCAGCCGGATCATCGCAGCGCCTCTATCTTGGGCTGGATCCGGTCGCGCCAGATCTCGGGCGTGATCAGGCCCAGCTGCTTGTAGCGGATGCGGCCGTCGCGGTCGATCACGAAGGTCTCGGGCACGCCGTAGACGCCATACTCGATGCCAACGCGGCCGTCGATGTCGCTGGCGGACGCGATGTAGGGATTGCCGTTGCGCGCCAGCCAGGCTTCGGCGTCTTCCGGCTTGTCCTTGTAGTTCAAGCCGTACAGCGGAATGCCGTGGCGGCGGGCGGCCTCGCGCAGCACGGGCAGCTCGTCTTTGCACGGCCCGCACCAGGACGCCCATACGTTCAGCAGCCACACCTGGCCGCGCAGCGACTGCACCTCCAGCTTCTGGCCGGGCGTCAGCAGCACGGGCAGGCCGATGGCGGGGGCGGGCTTGTCTATCATGGCCGAGGGGACTGCCCGCGGGTCGCGCGACAGGCCCATCGCCAGGAACACGGCCATTGCAAGAAAAGCTGCCAGCGGCACCAGGTAGCGCAGCATCAGGCTCCCTCCCGCGTGGCCCGCGCGGCGCCGGCCATGGCCGGTTGCGGCGCACGCGCCTGTTCCTGCGCACGGCGGTAGCGCTTGTCGCCGGCCGCCAGCAGGCCGCCCAGCGCCATCAGGATGCAGCCAGTCCAGATCCAGGTCATGAAGGGCTTGACCTGCAGGCGCACCGTCCAGGCTTTGTCGCCCACAGGGTCGCCCAGCGCCACGAATAGGTCGCGGGTAAAGCCGCTGTCGATGTCGGCCTGGCTCAAGGCCATGTCCTGCACCGTGTAGAGACGTTTTTCCGGATAGAGGGTGAGCACCGGCTTGCCGTCGCGGGTCACCGGGAACGCGGCGCGCTGGGCGCTGTAGTTGGGGCCGGCGGCCGGGCTGATGCTGGCAAAGGTGAACGCGTAGCCGCCGGCTTCCTGGGTGGAGCCTATCTCCATGCGCAGCTCCTGCTTGACCTCGTAGCCGTTGGCCAGCGTGACCCCGGCGATGAAGATGCCCACGCCCGCGTGCGCCAGCAGCATGCCGTACCAGGAGCGCGGCTGGCGGCCCAGCCGGCGCAGCCAATGGCCGTCGCCGTCCGTCAGGCGCTGCCAGGCATGGACGGCGGCGCTCGCGACCGACCACGCTGCCAGCCACAGCCCCAGCATCACCTTGGGCGAACCCAGACGCGCCGGGCCCGGCATGGCCAGCGGCAGCAGCAGCGCAGTCGCCACGCTGACCGCGAAGGCGATGCGCAGGCGGCGGCCCAGGTCGGGCAGTTCCGCCTGCTTCCAGCGCGCCACCGGGCCGACGCCCATCAGGAATATCGCGGGCGTCATCAGCGGCACGAACACGGCTTCGAAATAGGGCGGGCCGATGGAGATCTTGCCCCACTCCAGCACGTCCAACACCACGGGGTAGAGCGTGCCCAGCAGCACCGAGCCGGCCGCCACGGTCAGCACCACATTGTTGGACAGCAGCAGGGACTCGCGCGACAGCAGCGAGAATCCGCCGCCCAAGCCTACCGTGGGCGCGCGCCAGGCATAGAGCGCCAGCGATCCGCCCACGATCACCAGCATGAATCCCAGTATGTACAGGCCGCGGCCCGGATCCACCGCGAACGCGTGCACGGAAGTCAGTACGCCGGAGCGCACCAGGAAAGTCCCCAGGATGCTGAGCGAGAAGGTGCAGATGGCCAGCAGCACGGTCCAGCTGCGGAAGGCGCCGCGCCTCTCGGTCACGATCAGCGAGTGGATCAGCGCGGTCCCCGCCAGCCAGGGCATGAATGACGCGTTCTCCACCGGATCCCAGAACCACCAGCCGCCCCAGCCCAGCACGTAATACGCCCAGGCGCTGCCCAGCAGGATTCCTATGGTCAGGAAGGTCCATGCGGCCAGTGTCCAGGGGCGCACCCAGCGCGCCCACATGGCGTCCAGTTCGCCCGACAGCAGCGCCGCGATGGCGAAGGCGAAGGCCACGGAAAAGCCCACGTAGCCCATGTACAGCATCGGTGGATGCACGATCATCCCTGGATCCTGCAATAGCGGATTCAGATCGCGGCCCGCCATGGCCGGCGGCATCAGGCGTTCGAAGGGATTGGACAGGAACAGCAGGAACAGCAGGAAGCCCACGCTGATCCAGCCCATCACCGCCAGCACGCGGCCGATGAAGGGCAGGGGCAGGCGGCGGCTGCACAGCGCCACGGCCAGGGTCCAGGCGGTCAGCAGGTACAGCCACAGCAGCAGCGATCCTTCATGCCCGCCCCAGACCGCCGCGAAGCGGTAAGCGGCAGGCAGGTCCGCATGCGAATTGGCGGCCACGTACAGCACGGAAAAATCGTTGTCCACGAAAGTCCAGGCCAGGCAGCCGATGGCCACCGTGGTCAGGCCGAATTGGCCGATGGCGGCCGGCCGCGCCACCCGCAGCCCCGCCTGCCAGCCGGTGGCGGCGCCCACCAGCGGCAGCACCCCTTGCGCCAGCGCCACCAGCAGCGCCAGGATCAAGCTGAACAGGCCGATCTCGGGAATCATTGCGCCTCCGCGCGCATGGAGTTGGCCCCGGCGCCCGCGCGCTTGAGCGCGTCGGCAGCCTCGGGCGGCATGTAGTTCTCGTCGTGCTTGGCCAGCACCTCGGTCGCGCGGAACACGCCGTCCGGCCCCAGCTTGCCGGCCACCACCACGCCCTTGCCCTCGCGGAACAGGTCGGGCAACAGGCCCTGGTACGTCACCGGCACGGTGTGCGCGGTGTCCGTCACCACGAAGCGCAGCGTCAGGCCGTCGGCCTCGCGGCGCAGCGATCCTTGCTCCACCAGGCCGCCGACGCGGAAGCTGCCGCTGGTCGGCGCCTCCCTGGCCACCACCTGTGTGGGACTGAAGAAGAACACCAGGTTGGATTGCAGGGCGTTGAGCACCAGCGCTGCGGCGGCGGCCAGCAGCCCCAGGCCGCCGACGATGGCCAAGGCGCGGCGTTTGCGCGGGCTCATGGCGCTGTCCCGTCCACGCGCCTGGCGGTTTGCTGCGCTGCGCGCCGCGCGCGGCTGCGGCGCCACAATAGCGCGGCTTCCAGGCCGATCAGGGCCAGCGTCACGCCATAGGCGCCCAGCAGGTAGGGGCTGTGGCCCTGCAGCGAGAACAGCGCTTCCCAGCTCATGGTGCCTCCCGCCGTGTGCGGCCCGCGCGGACTGCGCCCGGCTCGCGTTCGGCGATGATGCCGCGCACGCGCGCCAGCGCCGCCGCCGCGCTGTAGAGCCAGAACGCCGCCACCATCAGCAGCATCGACGTCACCATGATGTGGGCCATGCTGGGTGCGGTGGTGAGATTGATAGAAGCGCCCTGGTGCAGGGTGCTCCACCAGCGCACCGAAAAATAAATGATGGGCACGTTGATCACGCCGGCCAGCACCAGGATGGCGCCGCCGCGGTCGGCCCGCTGCGTGTCGTCATCGGCCGCCGCCTGCAAGGCCATGAAGCCCAGGTACAGGAACAGCAGTATCAGTTCGGACGTGAGCCGCGCGTCCCAGACCCACCAGGCGCCCCAGGTGGGCTTGCCCCACAGCGCGCCGGTCCACAGGGTCAGGAAGGTGAACAGCGCGCCGGTGGGCGCGAGCGCCCGCATCATCATGAACGACAAGCGGGTATTGAAGATCAGCCCCAGCGCGGCGTACAGCGCCATGACCAGGTACAGGAACATCGACATCCACGCCGCCCCGACGTGGATGAACAGGATGCGGTAGACCTCGCCTTGCTGGCTGTCGGTGGGCGCCACCACCAGCCCCACGTACAGGCCCGCGGCTGCGAACAGCGCGGCGCCCAGCGCCAGCCAGGGAATCATCCGGCCGGCCAGCGGATAGAAGGCGGCGGGCGCGGCGTATCGCAGCCAGCCCGCGCCCGCTGCGGCGGCGGGCGGATAGGCGTCCAGTGCAGGGTGCTTGTGCATGGCGTCCTCAGTCCAGCGCCACGCGCAGCGCCGCCGAGGCGCTCCAGGGGCACAACAGGATGGCCAGGCACAGGCATGCGCCCAGCAGCGACAATTGCGGCCCGGCGCCCATGCCGGCATGCGAGGCCGACACCGCGCCCGCGCCGAAGATCAGTACCGGCACGTACAGCGGCAGCACCAGCAGCGGCAGCAGTGCGCCGCCGCGCAGGCCCAGCGTCAGCGCCGCGCCCAGTCCGCCCACCAGCGCCAGCGTCGGCGTGCCCAGCAGCAGGGACAGCGCCAGGATGCCGATGGCCTGCGGCGACAGGCCGAACTGCAGGGCCAGCACCGGGCTGGCCAGGATCAAAGGGAGGCAGCTGCTGAACCAATGCGCCGCCAGCTTCGCGCCCACCAGCAGCGGCAGCGGATGCGGCGACACCAGCAGTTGCTCAAGCGCGCCGCTGTCGTAATCCTGGGCGAAGGGGCGGTTCAGCGTCAGCAGGATGCCCAGCAGGGCGCAGACCCACAGCACACCCGGCCCGATGGCCAGCAGCAGCGCGGGGTCGGGACCGACCGCCAGGGGGAACAGCGTGCCGGCCACGATGAAGAACAGGGTGGCGCCCAGCGTGTCCGCGGGCCGTCGCCAGGCCAGGCGGATTTCACGCAATGCCAACTGCGACAGCGTAGCCAGCATCCGCGTAGTCATCCATGTTCAGGGTTTGGGTGTGTGCGGTGGCGGTGCCCGGCTCGCGGTGCGAGGCGAGCACGGCGGCGCCGCCGGCCGCCAGGTGGGTTGCCAGCGCCCGCCGCAACTGCTCCAGGCTGGCAGCGTCCAGGCCGGCGTCGGGCTCGTCCAGCAGCCACAGCGGCTTGGCGCCGAGCACCACGGCGGCCAGCGCCAGCCGTCGGCCCTGGCCCTGGGACAGGCGCAGGGCGGGAGCATCGGCGCAGGACTCCAGGCGCCATGCGCGCAAGGTGTCCGACAGCCGCGTTTCCGCCTGCGGGGTGCCGGCGACGTGCAGGGCGTAGCGCAGGTTTTCGGCCGCGCTCAGTTCGCCGCACAGGCCATTGCCATGTCCCAGGTAGGTCATGCAGGCGCGGTAGTCCGCGGGATTGCGGCGCGCATCGCCGCCGCGCCACAGCACGCTGCCCGCCATCGGCCGCAGCAGCCCCGCCAGCGTGCGCAGCAGGCTGGTCTTGCCGCTGCCGTTGGCGCCGCGCACGTGCAGCAGCTGGCCGCCATGCAGGTCGAAATCCACGGGCGCGCAATGGCCGCGGCGGCTGGCGAGGCCGCGCGCGCAAAGCATGGGCAGCGGCGCGTCAGCGGGCCGCATGCGCCACTTCCTTGGCCGGGCCGGCCGGGTCGGGCGCCATCGAGGTGGGGCCCGGACCCATATTGGGCAGCTTGTGGGCGATGCCCTTGTGGCAATCGATGCAGGTCTTGCTCTTGTCCGCCAGATAGGTGGAATGCATGTTCTGCGCGCGCGGGCTCTGGCGCGTGAAGTCCATGTACTCGTAGTTGTGGCAGTTGCGGCATTCCAGCGAATCGTTGGCCTTGAAGCGCGCCCATTCGTGCTGGGCCAGTTCCAGGCGCTTTTCGACGAATTTCTCGCGCGTGTCGATGGTGCCGAAGATCTTGCCCCACACTTCCTTGGACGCCTGCATCTTGCGCGCGATCTTGTCGGTCCAGTTGTGCGGCACGTGGCAGTCCGAGCACAGCGCCCGCACGCCGGAACGGTTGGTGAAGTGGATCGTGCCCTTCAACTCGGCGTACACGTTGTCGCGCATCTCATGGCAGCCGGTGCAGAACTTCTCGGTGTTGGTGAGTTCCATGGCGGTGTTGAAGGCGCCCCAGAACAGGATGCCGCCAATGAATCCGCCGACCGTCAGGAAGCCCAGGCTGAAATGCACGCTGGGCCGTCGGATGATGTTCCAGTAGCGTTTGATGAGTCCGAGCATGGCTGCCTCCGGTCGCTTACTTCTTGGCGGGCGCCGGGGCGGTCAGGCGCTTGAGGATCACATCGATGTCCTGGTAGGTATTGGACACCAGCGGCTTGGCCTCGGTCTGCGGCACGTGGCATTGCACACAGAAGTAGCGGCGCGGCGAGACTTCCGCCAGCACGTTGCTGTCGCGGTCCATGTAGTGGGTCACGCTCAGGGGCGGGGCCTGGGTTTCCTCGGTATTCACGCGGGCGTGACAGGCCAGGCAACGGTTGAAATCCTTGTCGATCTGGTAGCCGTCGATCTTGTGCGGAATGGTGGGCGGCTGCATGGAATAGGTACGCATCCGCTTGATGTCCTTGTTTTCGACCGGACTGATGAGCGGCGGATCGGTCTCCTGCGCGACCGGGGTGGGGCCGCGCATGGGGTCTTCGACCTCCAGCGGCGGCGCCGCCCAGGCGGCCGAACCAAGGATGACGCACGTCGCGAGAGTAAGGGCGCGTAGGTTCATGGCTGTCTCCGGTTCGCCTTTCAGACCTTGACGATCTTGACCGCGCACTTCTTGAAGTCGGTCTGGAACGAGATCGGATCGGTGGCGTCCAGCGTGACCTTGTTGATCAGCTGGCCGGCGTCGAACCAGGGCACGAAGACCAGGCCGCGCGGCGGCTTGTCACGGCCGCGGGTCTCCAGACGGGTGCGCATCTTGCCGCGGCGCGATACGACCTCGACTTCGACGCCGCGCCGCAGGCCCATTTCCTGGGCGTCATCGGGGTGCATGAAACAGACCGCGTTGGGAAAGGCGCGGTACAGCTCCGGCACCCGCCGTGTCATCGAGCCGGAGTGCCAGTGTTCCAGGACGCGTCCGGTGGACAGCCAGAACGGGTATTCCTTGTCCGGCGATTCCGCGGGCGGTTCATAGGGCAGGGCGTAGATCACCGCGCGGCCGTCCGGGTTGCCGTAGAACTCGAAGCCGGCGCCCGCTTTCACGTAGGGGTCGCTGCCTTCGCGGTAGCGCCACAGCGTTTCCTTGCCCTTGACCACCGGCCAGCGCAGGCCGCGCACTTCATGGTAGGTATCGAACGGCGCCAGATCGTGACCGTGGCCGCGGCCGAATTCGGCGTATTCCTCGAACAGCCCTTTCTGCGCATAGAAGCCGAAAGCCTCGGCCTCCTGGTTGGCGTAGTCCTTGGCGCGCTCTGTGTTGGGATAACGGTTGACCTTGCCGTTGGCGTACAGCACGTCGAACAGCGTCTTGCCGCGGTACTCGGGCTTTTTGGCCAGCAGATCGGCGGGCCAGACTTCCTCGACCTTGAAGCGCTTGGAGAATTCCATCAGCTGCCACAGGTCCGAGCGGGCATCGCCCGGCGCGTTGACCAGCTGGTGCCAGAACTGGGTGCGCCTTTCGGCATTGCCGTAGGCGCCTTCCTTTTCCACCCACATGGCGGTGGGCAGGATCAGGTCGGCCGATATCGTCGTGACCGTGGGGTAGGCGTCCGAGACCACGATGAAGTTCTCGGGGTTGCGATAGCCGGGCAGCCCCTCGTTCATCAGGTTGGCTGCCGCCTGCATATTGTTGTTGACCATCACCCAATAGGCGTTGATCTTGCCGTCCTTGAGCATGCGGTTCTGCAACACCGCATGCGCGCCCACCTTGCTGGGGATGGTGCCGTCGGGCAGTTGCCAGATTTCCTCGGCATGCGCGCGGTGCTTGGGATTGGTCACCACCAGGTCGGCCGGCAGACGGTGCGAGAACGTGCCCACTTCGCGGGCGGTGCCACAGGCGGAGGGCTGGCCGGTCAGCGAGAACGGGCTGTTGCCCGGAGTGGAGATCTTGCCGGTCAGCAAATGGATGTTGTAGGCCATATTGTTGGCCCATACGCCGCGCGTGTGCTGGTTGAAGCCCATGGTCCAGAACGAGGTCACGCGCACCTTCGGGTCGGCATAGAGTTCGGCCAGCTCCTCCAGCTGCTTCTTGGGCACGCCGCTCAGCTTGGCGGTGTAGTCCAGGTCGTACTTGGAGACGAACTTGGCGAATTCGTCGAAGGTCATCGGCTTGGAGCCGCCGGCGTCGCCCGCGTTCTTGGCAGCCTTTTGCAGGGGATGATCGGGGCGCAGCCCGTAGCCGATGTCGGTATTGCCTTCGCGGAACACCGTGTGCTTGTCGACGAAGTCGCGATTCACGCGCTTGGTCTGGATGATATGGTTGGCAATGTAGTTCAGGATCGCCAGGTCGGTCTGCGGCGTGAACGTCAGCGCACTGTCGGCCAGCTCGTAGGAGCGGTGCTCGAAGGTGGACAGCACCACCACCCGGGTCTTGGGCGCCGACAAGCGGCGGTCGGTCACGCGGGTCCACAGGATGGGGTGCATCTCCGCCATGTTGGAGCCCCACAGCACGAAGGCATCGGCGTTTTCGATGTCGTCGTAGCAGCCCATGGGCTCGTCGGCGCCAAAGGTGCGCATGAAGCCCACCGCGGCCGAGGCCATGCAGTGGCGCGCGTTCGGGTCCAGGTTGTTGGTCCGGAAGCCGGCCTTCATCAGTTTGAGCGCGGCGTAGCCCTCCCAGATGGTCCACTGCCCCGAGCCGAACATGCCCACGGCTTCCGGACCCTTGTCCTTCAGCACCCGCTTGAACTGGTCCGCCATGACGTCGAAGGCCTGGTCCCAGGACACCGGGGCAAATTCGCCGTCCTTGGCGTACTTGCCGTCCTTCATGCGCAGGAGCGGCGTGGTCAGCCGGTCGTTGCCGTACATGATCTTGGACAGGAAATAGCCCTTGACGCAGTTCAGGCCCTTGTTTACTTCGGCGTTGAAATCGCCGTGCGTGGCCACGACCTGGTTGTCCTTCACCGCGACGTTCACGCCGCAGCCTGTCCCGCAGAACCTACAGGGCGCCTTGGACCACTTGAGCTTGGCGGCCTCGGATTCGGTGACGATGTTCTGCGTGTAGCCGACGATGGGAATGCCGGCCACCGTCGCGGCCGCGGCGGCGGCGGATTGCTTGATGAAGTCTCTACGAGCCATTGCCATCGTCAATCTCCTCGTTCATCGCGTCCAGCGAGTCGGCATGCTGGTACACCAGCGCCGAAGCCAGCACGCCATCCAGGCGCTGGATCTCGGAGATCCGGGCCATCATGTCGTCGGTGGAGGGGGCTTCCAGGGTGACCACCAGTTTCCCGGTGTCGGAGGCGCCATGGATTTCCGCGCCGGCGATCGCAAGAATCGCCAGGCGGACGTCGGGCAAGCGGCGCGGCGAGGCGTGCACCACCATGCTGGCGATATGCAGCTCTGGCGGCGCCGCAAGCGGCGCGGAGTGGGGGGACGCGGACATGGGAGGGGTTCCGTCGCGTCGCATCAGCTACCGGGGGGGCCGGCGATCAGCTGATAGAACCAGACCAGGAAACCGTAGCCTGCCACGATGATGACCGACAGGACGGGGGCCATGACAGCCGTCAGGAACAGGAAACTACGTAGCTCCTGAGGCTTGGTGTAGCCATCGGACTCGTTTTGCACACACCACCTCACTACGACAGTTGGGGCATTGCGTTTAACGTGCGGATACCGAAGCTTTTAGCAGATGGCTTTGACGGGCGTCAATGTTGCACCACGGCGTAACAATGCGCGCCAGGCGCTGTATAGCGAGACGCAAAACGCGCAGGATAGCGATGAAAAACATCGCCGATGAACGGTCCGGCGGCGCATGGGGCAAGCGCCGTTCATGCCCTATGGCGCGCCGGCCTTGGGCCCGTTCAGACAGCGGGCAGCAGCAGCGCCGGGATGTCCCGTTTCAGCAGATCGAGGACTGCCCGCACGCGTAACGGCAATGGCCGCAGGGGCGGAAT
Organism: Achromobacter sp.; assembly: GCF_049647645.1. Lineage (GTDB taxonomy): Bacteria > Pseudomonadota > Gammaproteobacteria > Burkholderiales > Burkholderiaceae_B > Achromobacter. The sequence continues at coordinate 3,354 of NZ_JBARYB010000069.1, read as the reverse complement.
CAAGGCATTGAGCGGAAGAGGCGGCACGCGATAGCCGTCCAACAGTTCCACGAGGCGTCCTTGCGCCAGCGCCCTGGCGCATGCGGGATGCTGCAAGATGCCGATGCCCCCGCCCGAGAGGATCAAATCGTACATCGGGCGCCAGTGGCTAACCGTCATGGAGGTCTTGATTCGCGTTTGGACCGCCAGCCCGCTATCGCCCATCAGCGGCACCAGGTCGTTCGTGAAAACGGCCTTCAAGCGGATGAATGGGTGGAAGCTCAGGTCCGCCGGACTTTCCACGGGGCCGTGGGCCGCAAGGTAGGAGGGGGCCGCGACCAACTTGCGGCCCACCCATCCGAGCGGAAAAGCGATATAGCCCCCGTTTTCGTCGAGCCGGCCCAGCCGCAGCGAGATGTCGACCCCTTCGATGACCGGATCGGAGATGGCGTCGCTCAACGTGAGGTCCATGTGCAGCTCAGGATGGGCTGCGCGCACGTTCATCAAAGCCTTGGGCATGACGATCTCGCCCAGGCACTGCGGTGCGGCGAGTCTCAGGCTTCCTTGTATCTGATCATTGCTTAATGATACTGAATTTATTGTTATTTCGGCGGCATCCAGCAGATGCTTGCCCTGTTCGTAGAATGTCCGGCCTTCGGCGGTACAGGTCAATTTGCGAGAACCTCGCACCAACAGACGGGCGCTGAGAAAACGCTCCAGCTTATCGATGCGTTCGCTTACGGACGGCTGGCTCATGTCGAGATCGCGCGCCGCGCCGGAGATCGTTCCGCGTTCCACCACGCGAAGAAAGATGCGTACCGCTGCCAGCAAATCCATGGAGCCGCTCCTCATCAAACCCATGCCGACCCTGGGACGGATGAGCGGTCCATTTGTTTAGTAACGGCAGGGCGCCAGATATCTGAATTCTGTGTGATACCCGCTAGTGGCGTGCCGGTATAGGTAGTCCAGGCCGATACGTCCCATAGGCCCGAATGCAATGTGCGATTGCAATCGCGCGCCGTAGTCTTGGCCTCAATGCATCACCCGATGCAGTTGCTGCGGGACTCCTCCGCCGGCGGACCAGGCGTCTCGCGATGATCTCGGCTCATTTCCTTTTCCATCTTCATCAATAGATCGACCGCTGGTTTGGCGCAGTGCGCGACGGTCTGGTTTCGGCCTGAGCGCCGGCGTAGCGGGATGGTGAGAGCAGCCGCGGCGTGTTCCCGGTTCTTCATGGCCGTGAGAACTGCCGCGGAGGTGAGAGGTTCCCTGGAGTTTTTGAACTGGAGCATCCATTCATGAACAAGATACTCAGGAACGTATGGATCAGCAGGGGCGCGGACGCGGCGGCAAGCGGAAAAACAGTTCGGAAGGCTGCGCGCCTGACGGCGGTTGCTGCGGGGGTGGCCCTTTTTGTGGGCTTGATTGCTGCGGGGCCCGAGGCTAACGCCGCCGTTTACCAACCGGGGACCTGCAAATCTCCAGCAGGCGTGGGGCCGGACGGAGTGAGATACCCCGTGGGCAAGAACGCTACCGACGGGTCCGGCCAGTGGTCTAACGTGATCGGCTGCGAGGCCGACGGTGGAGACTACACCGGCGTGCAGGTCTTGGGCTTTCACGCGACGGCGAAAGGCAATGGCGCGACCGCCCTGGGTTTTGCCGCGATCGCGGCAATCCGGAGCACCGCTGTGGGCATGCAAGCTGGAGCCATGGCAGAGGGCGCCACCGCTCTGGGCCAATGGGCCCGTGCCACGGCGGTCGGCAGCATAGCCATAGGCGGCAATACGTCTTCCAACACGGCGGCGGCTGGCGCGCAGGCATCGGGCCCTGGCGCAGTCGCGATTGCCGGAGAGTCTCGCGCCATGGGCGCTGACTCCGTCGCTCTTGGCACGCGGGCGCAGGCGCGCCGCGATGGCGACGTGGCCATCGGCATCGGCAGCGTGGCTGATGGCTCCACAGGGAACTTCTCCGCGGTGGCCATCGGCCGCGACAGCTCGGCGACCGGTGAAAACTCGGTGGCGTTAGGCAACGCCAATCGGGCCACCGGAGCAGGGGCCGTCACGCTGGGCAATAGTTCGGCGGCTACGGGCGCCGCGGCGTTGGCCGTTGGCAACGATGCCAACGCGCTGGCGGTGCGGAGCATGGCGTTAGGGTTCGATTCGGTCGCGACGAATTCGGACGACGTCGCGCTGGGGGCGGGATCCGCGACCGCGGCAGCCGTCGGGACGTCCAGCGCCGCAATCGCGGGGCGCTCCTATTCGTTCGCGGGGTCGGCGCCCACCAGCACGGTCAGCGTGGGCAGCACAGGCGCGGAGCGCTCCATCACGAATGTCGCGGCAGGGCGGCTCGGCGCTCTCAGCACGGATGCCATCAACGGTTCGCAGCTCCATGCCACGAATCAGGCGGTGAACGCATTGGACGACCGGGCGGCGACCTACGACGGCGATGCTGGTGAGCCGAAGGACCTGATCACCCTGGCCGGCCCTGCATCGTCGGACGGCGGGGCGACGGGCGGGACCAAGCTCAGCAATCTGGCGCGCGGGGCGGTATCGGCCACCAGCACCGATGCGGTGAACGGTTCGCAGCTACACGAGACGAACCAGGACGTGCTGCGGGTGGGCGACAGGGTGACGACCATGGGCGATACGGTGACCAATCTGGGCGACACGGTGACAGGCATGGGCAATACCGTGACGAATCTGGGTGGCACGGTAACAAGCATGGGCGATACCGTGACAAACCTCGGGGACAAGGTGACGACCATGGGAGGCACCGTGACGACGCTGGGCGACACGCTCACCAGCCTCGGCGGCACCGTGGCGAACCTGACCGGCGACACGAGCGTGGCATACACGGATGCGAATGGCCTGGGCATCCGCTACGCGCGCACCAACGAACGTGGGTTGGCGCCTGTCGACGCCTACGCCCAGAACCCCGGCAGCACGGCGCTGGGCTACAACGCGCGGACCATGGCCGACAACGCATTGGCGCTGGGTCGCGATGCCCAGGCCAGCCATGCCGGCAGCGTGGCGCTGGGCGCCAACGCGCTCGCCAATGGCGCGACGCTGGCCGAGTCCGCATACCGGTCGGGCACGGCGGCGGTGGCCGGGGTAGCGCCGGTGGGGGAGGTGAGCATAGGTTCCGCGGGCGCCGAACGCCGGCTCACCAACCTGGCTGCGGGCGCGGCCGACACGGACGCGGTGAATGTGAGCCAGCTCAAGTCCGTGGCCGACAACGTCGGCAGCCTGGGCGACCGTGCGGTGACCTACGACGGCAAGTCGGGAGATCCCAAGAACCTGATCACCCTGGCCGGCTCCGTGTCGACGGATGGGGGCGTGACGGGCGGGACCAGGCTCACCAATCTGGCGCGCGGGG
>NZ_JBARYB010000068.1:0-78302 GCF_049647645.1 Achromobacter sp. | reverse complement strand
CGGCAAGCCCGCAGGCGCGCGCGGCAATGGCGGTCGTGGCGGCAAGCCGGCGGCAGCCGGCGGCGGTCGTGGCGGCAACAAGACGGGGGCTCCCGCAGGTAACAAGGCAGGCGGCTCCCCTGGCAACAAGGCAGGCGGTTCCCCTGGCAACAAGGGGCCGGGCGCTGGCGGCAAGCCGCGCGCTCCGCGCAATGCCTCCTCGTCTCCCCGGGGTGATGACTGGCAGCCGCGTGGCGCGTCGGCGCACGAATCCCGTCTCGGTGTGATGGGCGGGCGCGGCCGTCAGGGTCGCTGATCGCTGTCAGGCGGCGCGCGGGTCGCGCCGCCGGGCGGGATATGTCCCGCATAGCCGTAAGCCCGTGACGAATCAGGCGTTTTTCCAGTTTATCTGGTAAAATCAATGGTTTTCATGGCTTCGTGTCGTTGCCTTTTGCGTGCCGCAAGGCCGCAATGCCTTTGCAAGCCCCGCGCTAACCCATTGCCAACGCATCGCAAATGCATGGCAAGTGCGTGGCAAAAGCGTAGCAAATGCAGCGGTGGCGGCAGCCAGGCAGTGGTTGGCATCGGACTTTGCGCCAGGTGCCGTCTGGCCCGGATTGCGGGTTGGGGCGGCGGGTCGGAATTGACCGTGGCGGCGCAAGCCAAATTTAGGTCGCAATATAGGGCACTGCCCAGCATTGCTCCTTACGTGCAGTAGGGTGGCGGCTGGGCTCTGTGCAATACGGTGGGCTGGGCGTGCAGCCCATTTTTTTTGAGTATATGGCTGATTTATTCGCATTGACCAAAGAGGCTCTGGCCGGCATGGACGTCGAACTCGTGGACGTCGAGCGTGCCGCCCTGGGCCTTTTGCGCGTCACGATCGATCGGGTCGGCGGTGTGCGCATCGAAGACTGTGAGCAGGTATCCCGCCAGTTGTCGCGGGTGTTTGAAGTCGAGAACGTCGACTACAAGCGGATGGAAGTCGGTTCGCCGGGCGTAGATCGCCCGTTGCGCAACGAGGCTGAATTCCGCCGTTTCGCAGGCGAGCGCATCGAAATCAAGCTGCGCGAGGCATTGGACGGCCGTAAGGTCTTTGCCGGCATCTTGACGATGCCCGAAGACGACGCCGCAGCCTCAGACGCGGCTGCTGGAATGCAAAAGACCGTGTTCGGTCTCGAATTTGAGGCAAAAAAGAACGAAGTCCAGGTGTTGAATTTCACGGTCGACGATATCGAACGTGCAAAACTGGATCCCGTTCTGGATTTCAAGGGCAAAAAGCGATGAGTCGCGAAATTCTTCTGTTGGTCGATGCCTTGGCGCGTGAAAAGAACGTCACGCGCGACGTCGTGTTCGGAGCGCTCGAAAGCGCACTGGCCTCGGCGATGAAAAAGCGCTTCAAGGATGATGCGGACATCCGTGTCGCCATCGATAGGGACACGGGCGATCACGAAGGCTTCCGCCGCTGGTTGGTCGTGCCTGACGAAGCTGGCCTGCAAGAGCCCGACAAGCAGGAAATGCTGTCGGACGCGCAGGAAATCGTCCCCGGCATCCAGGAAGGCGAGTACATCGAAGAGCCGCTCGAACCCATCGAGTTCGGCCGCATCGGCGCGCAGGCCGCCAAGCAGGCCATCCTGCAGAAGATCCGTGACGCCGAGCGCGAACAGGTGCTGAACGACTTCCTGGACCGTGGCGAATCCATCGTGTCCGGCACGATCAAGCGCATGGACAAGGGCGACGCCATCGTCGAAACCGGCAAGATCGAAGCGCGCCTGCCGCGCTCCGAAATGATCCCGAAGGAAAACCTCCGGGTGGCCGACCGGGTCCGCGCGTTTGTGTTGCGCGTAGACCACGCCGCCCGCGGTCAGCAGGTGATCCTGTCGCGCACCGCTCCGGATTTTATCCGCCAGCTGTTCGAGAACGAAGTTCCCGAAATCGAACAGGGCCTGCTGGAGATCAAGGCTGCGGCCCGTGATGCCGGCGTGCGTGCGAAGATCGCCGTGGTGGCATACGATAAGCGCATCGACCCGATCGGCACCTGCGTCGGCATGCGCGGTTCGCGTGTTACCGCCGTGCGCAACGAGTTGGGCGGCGAGCAGGTCGATATCGTGTTGTGGTCGGAAGATCCCGCGCAGTTTGTCATCGGCGCCCTGGCGCCGGCCAACGTCGAATCCATCGTTGTCGATGAAGACAAGCACGCGATGGATGTCGTGGTGGACGAGGAAAACCTGCCCAAGGCCATCGGCGCCAAGGGTCAGAACGTCCGCCTGGCTTCCGAGCTGACCGGCTGGCAGATCAACATCATGACGCCGGAAGAAAGCCTGAACCGCCAGGAAGTCGAGCGTTCGGGCCTGCGCGCCACGTTCATGAGCAAGCTGGACGTCGACGAGGAAGTCGCTGACATCCTGATCGACGAAGGTTTTACCGGTATCGAGGAAATCGCCTACGTGCCCATGCAGGAACTGCTGGAAATCGAGGCCTTTGACGAAGACACCATCAATGAGTTGCGCGCCCGCGCCCGCAATGCGCTGCTGACCGAGGCAATCGCCCAGGAAGAGCGCCTTGAGACCGCGCAGGATTTGCTTGAACTCGAAGGCATGACGCCCGAACTGGCTGCCAAGCTGGCCGAGCGCCAAGTGCATACGCGTGATGATCTGGCCGAATTGGCGACGGACGAGCTGGCGGAAATCGCCGGTTTGACCGAGCAGGAAGCCAGCGACCTCATTATGCGTGCCCGCGCCCATTGGTTCGACGAAGAATAACCAAAAGGACACGGGTCCGCGGCGGACGGAATATCCGCCGCCGCGAGTTCACGTTGTTTGTAATAGCTGCATATAGGGAAGAGAGAGCCTAATGTCGAGTAATACCGTCGCGCAGTTCGCTACCGAGCTGAAAATGCCTGCCAATGTGCTGCTGGATCAGCTGCGCTCGGCCGGCGTTGACCTCAAATCGGTCGACGATTCCGTCACCGACAGCGACAAGGCGAAATTGCTCGAATCGCTGCGTCGCGCCCATGGCGCGACCGAAGGCAAGAAGATCACCCTGACGCGCCGCCAGACGTCCGAAATCCGCCAGGCGGATGCTACCGGCCGTTCGCGCACGATCCAGGTCGAAGTGCGTAAAAAGCGCGTGTTCGTCAAGCGTGATCCCTCCGAAATCGCCCTGGAACAGGCCGCGTCCGCGCGCGCCGAAGATGAGGCAGCCGTCGATGAGGCGCCGCAGGTATCGGCGCCCGTCGTCCCCGAGGCTCCTGCCGCGGCCGCTTCTCACGAGGCCGCTCCCGTCCAGGCGGAGGCTGCTGCCCCTGTCAAGGCGGAAGAGCCCGTTGCTGCTGAAGCGCCTGCGCCGATCGAAGCGCCTGCGCCTGTTGAATCCGTCGCGGCCGAAGCGCCCGCTCCCGTCGAGGCGAAAGCCACCGAAGTCCAGGCCCAGCCTGAACCCGAACCGACGCCGGCGCCTGCTCCTGCCGAGCCCGTGGCCGAAGAGGCCAAGCCCGAAGTCAAGACTGAATCCACCGAGCCCAAGGCTGAAGAAGCCAAGCCGGAACCCGTTGTGCTAGCCAATAAGTCCGAACCATCTACCCCCCAGGCCGCCGCGCCTGTCGCCCAGGCTCAGCCTGCCGCGAAATCCGAACCCGTCAAATCCGCCGCGAAGCCTGAGCCCGCCGCGCCCGCCGTCAGGGTTGGCAACCGTGCGGACAACCGCCGCGCAGGCCCGCCTCTTGCCGCGTCCGCGGCGCCGGCAGCCCGCGATGAGGCCCGCCGCAAGGCCGAGGCTGAAGCCGCTGCTCTGCGCGAGATGCTGAACCGTCCGCGCAAGGTGCTGCGCGCTCCGGAACCGGAAGCGCCCGCCGCCGCAGCCGCGCCGATCTCCGGCACGCTGCACAAGCCCGCCGGCAAGCCCGGCGCGACGCCTGGCGCCAAGAAGGACGCCAAGCCCGCCGCTCCCGGCGCGAAGAAGACCATCAAGACCGCCGAAGTCGCTTCGACCTGGTCCGATGACGCCTCGCGCAAGAAGCCCGCGGACAAGCCGGCAGCCCCGGCCAGCCGTGACGGCTGGCGTGCAGGCGGCAAGGGCGGCGGCAAGGGTGGCGGCCGAGGCGGCCGCAACCAGCAGAACGATCGCCGCAACGAGCCGGCGCCGCAGGAATTCATCGCGCGTGAAGTCCACGTGCCGGAAACCATCAGCGTGGCCGACCTGGCCCACAAGATGTCCGTCAAGGCCGCCGAAGTCATCAAGCAATTGATGAAGCTGGGCCAGATGGTCACCATCAACCAGGTGCTGGACCAGGAAACCGCCATGATCGTGGTCGAGGAACTGGGCCACGTGGCGATCGCCGCCAAGCTGGACGATCCGGAAGCTTTCCTGGACGAAACCGCCAGCGTGTCGGAAGCCGAACAGCTGCCGCGCGCCCCGGTCGTGACCGTCATGGGCCACGTCGACCACGGCAAGACCTCGCTGCTGGATTACATCCGCCGCGCCAAGGTTGCCGCGGGCGAAGCCGGCGGCATTACGCAGCACATCGGCGCCTACCACGTTCAGACCGAGCGCGGCATGGTGACCTTCCTTGATACCCCGGGCCACGAGGCGTTCACCGCCATGCGTGCCCGCGGCGCCAAGGCCACCGACATCGTCATCCTGGTCTGCGCGGCCGACGACGGCGTGATGCCGCAGACCCGCGAAGCCATCCACCACGCGAAGGCCGCAGGCGTTCCCATGGTCGTGGCCATGACCAAGATCGACAAGCCCTCCGCCAACCTCGACCGCGTCAAGCAGGAATTGGTGGCCGAACAGGTCGTGCCGGAAGAATACGGCGGCGACGTGCCGTTCGTGGGCGTGTCCGCCAAGACCGGCGAAGGCATCGACGATCTGCTGGAAAACTTGCTGCTGCAAGCCGAAGTGCTGGAACTGAAGGCGCCCGTCGACGCGCCCGCCAAGGGCCTGGTGATCGAAGCCCGTCTCGACAAGGGCCGCGGCCCGGTCGCGACGATCCTGGTGCAGAGCGGCACGCTCAAGCGCGGCGACGTGGTGCTGGCCGGCGCAAGCTTCGGCCGCGTGCGCGCCATGCTGGACGAAAACGGCAAGCCTATCCAGGAAGCCGGCCCCTCCATCCCGGTGGAAATCCAGGGCCTGACCGAAGTGCCGGCTGCCGGCGACGAACTGATGGTGCTGTCCGACGAGCGCAAGGCGCGCGAAATCGCGCTGTTCCGCCAGGGCAAGTTCCGCGACGTCAAGCTGGCCCGCCAGCAGGCCGCCAAGCTCGAGTCCATGTTCGACAACCTGGGCGAGGGCACGCAGACCCTGGCCTTGATCGTCAAGACCGACGTCCAGGGTTCGCAGGAAGCGCTGGTGCAGTCCCTGACCAAGCTGTCGACCGACGAAGTGCGCGTGCAGGTCGTGCACGCTGCCGTCGGCGGCATCTCGGAAAGCGACATCAACCTGGCCATCGCCTCGAACGCCGTCGTCATCGGCTTCAACGTCCGCGCCGAAGCCAGCGCCAAGAAGCTGGCCGAGAACAACGGCATTGACGTGCGCTACTACAACATCATCTACGACGCCGTGGATGAGGTGAAGGCAGCCATGTCGGGCATGTTGGCGCCCGAGAAGAAGGAAGAAATCATCGGCTTGGTCGAGATCCGCGAGGTTTACAGCATCTCCCGCATCGGCAATATCGCCGGTTGTATGGTGCTGGACGGCCTGGTGCGTCGCGATTCGCAAGTCCGCCTGCTGCGCAACAACGTGGTCCATTGGACCGGCCAGCTCGATTCGCTGCGCCGCTTCAAGGACGACGTCAAGGAAGTCAAGTCGGGCTTCGACTGCGGCCTTACGCTGCGCGGCAACAACGACCTCCAGGTGGGCGACCAACTGGAAGTCTTTGAAATCAAGGAAATCGCGCGTACGCTGTAAGGCGTCCGCGAGGCATTTTTTCTAATGAGCCGTCACAAGTCCAAAGCCATCCCCGGTCGCAATCTGCGGCTGGCCGACCAGATCCAGAAGGATCTGGCCGGGATCATCCAGCGCGAGATCGACACGACCCGCGCTGGACTGATCACGCTCTCTGGTGTGGAACTATCGACCGACTACGCGCATGCCAAGGTGTATTTCACGGTTCTGGGCGCCGAGCCCGAAGCCGCGACCGCCTTGCTGAACGAGAAAGCCGGTTGGCTGCATTCCCAGCTGTACAAGCTGCTGCACATCCACACTGTCCCCACTTTGCGTTTCTTCCACGACGAGCAGATCGCCCGTGGTATCGAGATGTCGATTCTCATCGACCGCGCAAACCGGCCCGGCCCGCACTCGGGCGTGCCCGACGAACCTGAAGACCAGTCCTGATCGGGCTGTCGTCACTGCTTTAAACCGGATTCCGACGATGGCTAAACGACGCGGGCTTACGCTCGACGGTGTGCTGTTGCTCGACAAACCCGTGGGTTTGTCGAGTAATCACGCCTTGCAACGCGCCAAACGTGCCATGGACGCGGCGAAAGCCGGCCATACGGGCACGCTGGATCCCTTCGCCACCGGCCTGCTGGTGTGCTGCATGGGCCGCGCAACCAAGATTTCCGGCGCGATGCTCAACGCCGACAAGGCATATCGCGCTACGCTGCAATTTGGCTCTGAAACCGATTCTGGCGACCTGACCGGCAATGTCGTGTCGACCGCCGAGCCGGGCTTCACCGTAGATGAACAGGCGTTGCGCGACGCGCTGTCACGTTTCTCGGGCACGATCGAGCAGATTCCGCCCATGTATTCCGCGCTCAAGCGCGACGGCAAGCCCTTGTACGAGTACGCGCGCGCAGGCATCGAGCTGGAACGGGCGCCGCGCCAGATCACGATACACCGCATCGAATTGTTGTCCCTTGACGGGACGCAGGCAGAGATCGATGTGGCTTGCAGTAAAGGCACATACATCCGGACACTGGCCCAGGACATCGGGCGCGTGCTGGGCTGTTACGCCCACCTGACGGCGCTGCGGCGCACGCACGTCGGGCCTTTCTCTCTGGAACGCGCCGTTGCGCTGGAAGCCTTGCAGGCCATGCCAGATCCCAAGCAGGCATTGCTTGCACTGAACGAATTGCCGGAGGGCTTGCTGCCCTCCACCCTGACCTTAAAGGACTCGCTATGACTCGCGCCTTGCGCAACGTCGCCATCATCGCCCACGTGGACCACGGTAAAACCACCCTGGTCGACCAGCTGCTGCGCCAATCCGGCACCTTCCGCGAAAACCAGGCGCTGACCGAACGGGTCATGGACTCGAACGATCTGGAAAAAGAACGCGGCATTACGATTCTGGCCAAGAACTGTGCCGTCGAATACGAAGGCACGCACATCAACATCATCGACACCCCGGGACACGCGGACTTCGGCGGCGAAGTCGAGCGCGTGCTGTCCATGGTCGACGGCGTGCTGCTGCTGGTGGACGCGGTGGAAGGCCCCATGCCCCAGACCATCTTCGTGACCCGCAAGGCGCTGGCCCTGGGCCTGAAGCCCATCGTCGTGGTCAACAAGGTCGACCGCCCGGGCGCCCGCACCGATTTCGTCATCAACGCCACGTTCGACCTGTTCGACAAGCTGGGCGCCACCGACGAGCAGCTGGACTTCCCGGTGATCTACGCATCGGGCCTGTCGGGCTACGCGGGCCTGACCGCCGACGTGCGCGAAGGCAATATGCGTCCGCTGTTCGAAGCCATTCTCGAACACGTGCCGCAGCGTGAAGACGATCCCAATGGTCCGCTGCAAATGCAGATCATCTCGCTGGACTACAACAGCTACGTCGGCAAGATCGGCGTGGGCCGCATCAACCGCGGCCGCATGCGTCCCGGCATGGAAGTGGCCTACAAGTTCGGCCCCGAAGGCCAGGGCGGCCGCGGCCGCATCAACCAGGTGCTGAAGTTCCACGGCCTGGAGCGCGTCGTCGTCGAGGAAGCCGAAGCCGGCGACATCGTGCTGATCAACGGCATCGAAGAACTGGGCATTGGTTGCACGGTGACCGACACGGTCACGCAGGACGCGCTGCCGATGCTGCGCATCGACGAGCCCACGCTGACCATGAACTTCATGGTCAACACCTCGCCGCTGGCCGGCCGTGAAGGCAAGTTCGTGACCAGCCGCCAGCTGCGCGACCGCCTGGATCGCGAACTGAAGTCCAACGTGGCGCTGCGTGTGCGCGACACGGGTGACGACACGGTGTTCGAAGTGTCGGGCCGTGGCGAACTGCACCTGACCATTCTGCTGGAAACGATGCGCCGTGAAGGCTACGAGCTGGCCGTGTCGCGCCCGCGCGTGGTGTTCAAGGACATCGACGGCGTGAAGTGCGAGCCGTTCGAATCGCTGACCGTCGACGTCGAAGACGCCCACCAGGGCGGCGTGATGGAAGAACTGGGCCGCCGCAAGGGCGACCTGCAGGACATGCAGCCGGACGGCCGCGGCCGCACCCGCCTGGAATACCTGATCCCGGCCCGCGGCCTGATCGGCTTCCAGAACGAGTTCCTGACGCTGACGCGCGGCACCGGCCTGATGAGCCACATCTTCCACGAATACGCGCCCATCAAGGAAGGCTCGATCGGCGAGCGCCGCAACGGCGTGCTGATCAGCCAGGACCAAGGCGATGCCGTGGCCTACGCGCTGTGGAAGCTGCAGGATCGCGGCCGCATGTTCGTGAGCCCGGGCGATGCGCTGTACGAAGGTATGATCATCGGCATCCACAGCCGCGACAACGACCTGGTCGTGAACCCCATCAAGGGCAAGCAGCTGACCAACGTGCGCGCCTCGGGCACCGACGAAGCCGTGCGCCTGGTTCCGCCGATCCAGATGTCGCTGGAATACGCAGTGGAATTCATCGACGACGACGAACTCGTGGAAATCACGCCGAAGTCGATCCGTCTGCGCAAGCGTCACCTGCTGGAAAACGAGCGCAAGCGCGCCGCGCGCGAATCCGCCGTCTAAAGGACTTGCGCGGAGCGCAGCTTCGCACCGGTACAGAAAGAACGCAGCCCTCGGGCTGCGTTTTTTTTGCGGCGTGATGGCGGACTATCGGCGCGGCCGTGTGCCCGCGCACGCCTTTCAGCGGCGGCTGGCAGCCACCGCGCCCGGCAGGCGCTGTACCGCGTCCAGCAGCCGGGCGGCGAACTCCTGCGCCGCGCGGCTGCGCGATGCTTCCTTGCGCCACAGGATGGCGGCGCGGCGGATGGTGGTCGGATCGGTGAGCGCGATGCTCTTCAATTCCGATCCCGCCGCGCCGGCCGCATGCTCGGCGGCGATGGTGGCCAGTTCGCCTTGCCGGCACAGGTGGATCAGCGCGTCCACCGATTCCATTTCCACCCGCACGTCAGGAGCCAGCCCCGCCTGGGCGCAGGCCGCGTCTATCATGCGGCGCGTGGCGAAACTGCGGGGCAGCAGCGCCAGCGGCACGCCCGCGAGGTCGCGCATGCGCAGGCTGCGCCGCGAGGCCAGCGGATGGTTCTTGCCGACCACTACCTGCAGGCGCTCGTCGAACAGGGGTTGCGCCTCGATTTCTTCGCGCAGCGCCGGATGGAAGGAAATGCCCAGGTCCAGCTGGCCGCTGACCAGCAGGTCTTCGATGGGGCCGGCCCGCAGATCGCGCACCTGGATCTGAACCTTCGGGAATGCCAGGCTGAAGCTGGCCACGGCGTCTGGCACGAAATGGGCCAGGAAGGTGGGGATGACGCCTATGGTCAGGGTTCCAGCCTGCAGGCCCGCCAGATCCGCCAAAGCCATTTTCCCGGCTTCGACTTCCTGCAAGGCCCGGCTGGCGTGGTCGCGCAGCACCCGGCCCGCTTGCGACAGGCGCAACCCCCTGCCGATGCGGTCGAACAAGGGCATGCCCAGCTCTTCCTCCAACTGCCGCAAGCCATGCGACAGGGTGGATTGGGTGACGTGCAGGGCGTCCGCCGAACGGGTCAGGTGCTCGGTTTCCGCGACGCTGAGAAAGTAGCGTAGCTGGCGCAATTCCATCGGCGGGACTCCTGGTGCAAAGCCGGAACGGGCGGTCAATGATGGGCGATTTTTCATTCGATGGTATCGAACAATAAGTGCAATATAAATCATTGGATGCAAAACCGGCTGGGCCCTAATCTTGCCTGCATCACTCACGCAGGGTTTCAGGTTTTATGACTTCCGTTTCAACCCAGGCTCCGACCACGCCAGACGACGCCCCCTGGCGCATCGAGCGCATCCACGCAAGGATCGTCGACATCCCGACCATCCGGCCGCACAAGTTTTCGTTCGGCGCCATCAACCGGCAAAGCCCGGTCATTGTGCAGCTCTGGCTCGCCAACGGCGCCTGCGGCTTTGGCGAGGCGGCGACGATAGGCGGGCCGTCGTGGAACGAGGAGTCGCCCGAAACCATCCTGCACGCGATCCAGAACTACCTCGCTCCGGCAGTGGCCGGCGCGGATGCCCGCCGGTTCGCCGAACACATCCACCGTTTCGACGCCGTCTGCAAGGGCAATGCCTTCGCCAAGAGCGCCGTCGAGATGGCGCTGATCGACGCGGTGGCGCGCAGCCTCGGCGTGCCGGCCTGGCAGTTGCTGGGCGGCAAGCGCATCGAACGCCTGCCGCTGGCCTGGACGCTTGCCAGCGGCGATTCGCAGCGCGATCTGGACGAGGCCGAGCAGATGATGCAGGCGCGCCGCCACCGCCTCTTCAAGCTCAAGATCGGCGCGCGCAGTCCGGCCGACGACGTGGCGCACGTGACGCGCATTGCGCGCGGCCTGGACGGCCGCGCCGCGATGACGGTGGACGTCAACCAGGCCTGGGACGGCAACACCGCCCGCCGCTATCTGCCGCAACTGGTGCAGGCCGGGGTGACCCTGATCGAACAGCCGGTGGCGCAGTGGGACGTGCAGGCCCTGCGCGAGGCGACGCAGTCGCTGGGTTCGGCGGCGCTGATCATGGCGGACGAAACCGTGTGCTCCGCGCAGGACGCGTTCATGCTGGCCTCGCAGCGCGCCTGCCATGTGTTTTCCCTGAAGGTCGCCAAGCACGGCGGCCTGCTGCGCACGCGCGAAGTCGCGGCCGTGGCGCAAGCCGCCGGCATCGGCTGGTACGGCGGAACCATGCTGGAGACCTCGCTGGGTAGCGCGGCCTCCGCGCATGTGTTTGCCACGCTGTCCGACCAGCACCACGGTTGCGAACTGTTCGGTCCGCAACTGCTGGTCGACGACATCGTCGAACAGCCCATGGCCGTGCGCGACTTTGAACTGCAATTGCCCGACGGCCCCGGCTTCGGCGTCGTCGTGGATGAAAAACGGCTGGACCGCTTCGACCGCGCCAGAGAGGGCCTGACGCCAACGACGATAGACCTCGGCCGCCGCGGCATTCCGGCCGCGACCTGACCCACCATCTTCCCGATCATTCCAAAAAGCAGGAGACGCATCATGGCTGAATATACCCAGCAACAACTACTGGACCTGGTCAACAGTTCCCAGGTCAATCCCGGCAACGACCGGGTCCGGCAGATCTCGCAGCGCATCGTGTCGGACCTGTTCCGCGCGATCGACGATCTCGACATCAAGCCCGACGAGTTCTGGGCGGGGGTGGATTGGCTCGCGCGCCTGGGCGCCAGCGGCCAGATGGGTTTGATCACCGCGGGCCTGGGCTTTGACCGCCTGATCGACATCCGCGAAGAAGAGGCCGACGAGGCCGCCGGCCGCGCCGCCGGCACGCCGCGCGCCATCGAGGGGCCGCTCTACATTGCGGGCGCGCCGTTGTCCGACGGCGAAGCCCGATTGGACGAAGACCCCGCGCCTGGCACGGTGCTGGTGATGGAAGGGCAGGTGCGCGACGTGGACGGCAAGCCCGTCGCCGGCGCGCTCGTCGACGTCTGGCACGCCAACGAGCTGGGGCGGTATTCGCATTTCGACCCCGACCAGGAGGACTATCACCTGCGCCGCAAGATCAAGACCGACGCGCAGGGCCGCTACCGCTTCCGCAGCTTCATTCCGCCGGGCTACGCGATTCCGCCGAACAGCCCCACGTCCGAACTGTTCGAGGCGCTGGGCCGCCATGGCAACCGGCCGGCCCACATCCACTTCCTGGTGGCCGCCGAAGGCCAGCGTACCTTGACGACCCAGGTCAACATCCCGGGCGACACCTTCCTGGACGACGACTTCGCCTTCGCCACGCGTGACGGCCTGGTGGTCGAACTGCAGCCGGGCACTCCGGCCGCGGGCTATGAGAGCCTGGGCGTGGACGCGCCGTTCACGCGCGTCTGTTTCGACTTCGTGATGCAGCCGGCGTTCGACGCCGACGAGGCCCGTCCGCAAGCCCGCATGGACCGTGCCACCGCCTAAGCGTCACCCCGGCGGCGCCCGCCGCGGCGCCGCCGTTCCCGACACCACACAGAACAATCCCGCAGGCGCGAGGCCGGGTCCGGCCGCGCCATGGAGACAAACATCATGACCGCTACCAACAGCTGGTCGATACCGACGCTGATCGACCAGGAGCGCCTGGGCGCCTTTCAATGGCGCGTCCTCACCCTGTGCTTCCTGATCGCGTTGTTCGACGGATTCGATACGCAGGCCATCGCCTTCACCGGGCCAGCGATCCTGGCCGCCTTCGATCTGAAGGCTGGCGCGTTGGCGCCCATCCTGACCGCCGGCATCGTCGGCATGACGGTGGGCGCCATGACCCTGGGCCTGATCGGCGACCGCATCGGCCGTCGTCCGGCCATCATGCTGGGCCTGGCCCTGTTCGGCCTGTCCACGCTGGCCACGGCCTGGGCCACCGACACTACCCACATCCTGGTGCTGCGCTTTATCGCCGGCCTGGGCATGGGCGGCTGCACGCCGGTGCTGTTGGCGTTGGCCGCCGAGTATGGCCCGGCGCGCCTGCGCGGCGCCATCATGACCGGCGTGCTGCTGGGCCTGCCCGCGGGCGCCATGGTGGGCGGCCTGCTGGCCGCGCGCATGCTGCCCGTCATCGGCTGGGAAGGCATCTTCATCGTGGGCGGGCTGGCGCCGTTGGCGTTGCTGGCCGTCGCCGCCTTGATGCTGCCCGAGTCGCTGTACTTCAAGGCCACGCGCCGCGATCCGGAAAGCCAGCGCTACATCGCGAGGATTCTCTCGACCATATCGAGCCGCAAGCTGGGCGCGGATGCGCAGTTCACCGTGCCGGAGGAATCCGTCGCGCGCGCCGGCGTGGGCGCGCTGTTCTCCGATGGCCACGGCGCCAAGACCGTGGCGATCTGGGCGGTGTACCTGTTGAACTGGGTTGCGTGGTTCATGCTGCTGTCGTGGCTGCCCACGGTGCTCAAGGCTGCGGGCTTGCCCGCTGAACAGGCGCCGATGGGGACGGTCATCGTCAACGCAGTCTTCATCATCTGCGCGATTCCGCTGTCCTTCATGCTGCCGCGCGTCAACACCCGGCGGCTGCTGGGCGGCATGTTCGCGCTGGGCATTGCGGTGACCGTAGGCCTCAGCTACGCCGGCGACAACTGGACGCTGGTCTTCATCCTGGTCGGCGCAGCGGGTTTCGGCATAGGCGGGCAGCAGATCGCGCTGAATTACCTGGTCGTGGGCGCCTACCCCACCGCCTTGCGCGCCACTGCCACAGGCTGGGCCATCGGCATGGGCCGCGCGGGAGCGATCGCGGGTTCGGCCATCGGCGGCAGCTTCCTGGCCTGGGGCGGACCTTCGGGATTCTTCATCGCGCTGGCCATACCCCTGGCGGTCGCGGCATTGGCGGTATTCAGCCTCAAGCTCAAGCACGCGCGCCCCGACGGCGCGCTGTCCGCGGCGCATTGATACTGCAAAGGACGACACAAGCATGAACACACATCTACGATTCGAGGGCCAGGTAGCCTTGGTCACGGGCGCAGCCCAGGGCGTCGGCCGGGCAACGGCCAGGCGCCTGGCGGCCGAAGGCGCGCAGGTGGTCGTGGTGGACCGGGCGGAGGAGCAGGGCGCCGCCGTGGCCGAGGAAATCCGCGCCGCGGGCGGACGCGCCAGCTTCGTGCAGGCCGATCTGGAAACCCATGCGGGCGCGCAGTCCATGGTGCGGGCCGCGCTGGAAATCAATGGCCGCATCGACGTGTCCGTGCACAACGTGGGCGGCACGATCTGGACCCGGCCGTTCTGGGAGTATTCGCCCGAGCAGATGCAGCGCGAGGTCAACCGCTCGCTCTGGCCCACGCTGTGGTCCTGCCGCGAAGTCATCCCGGTGATGCGGGCGCAGGGCGCGGGCGCCATCGTCAACGTGGGTTCCAACGCCACGCGCGGCATCTACCGCGTGCCGTACTCGGCCTCCAAGGGCGGCGTGCATGCCGCCACTGTCTGCATGGCGCTGGAACTGGCGAAGTCCGGCGTGCGCGTCAATTGCGTGTCGCCGGGCGCCTTGGACAACGGGGTGCGCGCAATCCCGCGCCACCACGAGACGCCTTCCGCGCAGGAGACCGCGTGGGTGGGCGAGATGTATGCCTCCTGCCTGCGCGACACGCCGCAGGACCGCCTGGGGCAGGCCGAGGAGGTCGCCGCGGCGATCTGCTTCATGGCCGCGCCCGAGGCGTCGTACATCACCGGGCAGATCATGTACGTGGCGGGCGGCGACATAGGCTGAACGGGTTGAGCCGCGTGGGGCCGGTTCAGCCCGCTGGCGCAGGTTCAACCGCCTGGCTCCGTTTCAGCGGGCGGGGCGGCTGGCCGCCAGCCAGTCCAGGAAATCGCGGCCTGGCCCATGGTCGCGCGCGATCGCGCCTATGGGTTGGAACGAGCCCGGCGATTCGATGGGCACGCGCTGGAAGTGCCCATGCTGCATGTACCAGTTACCCAGGGTTTGCGGCACCATCGCCAGGGCCTCCTGGGCCTGCATGACG
Source organism: Achromobacter sp. (assembly GCF_049647645.1). Classification (GTDB taxonomy): domain Bacteria; phylum Pseudomonadota; class Gammaproteobacteria; order Burkholderiales; family Burkholderiaceae_B; genus Achromobacter. Next base: position 63,496 of record NZ_JBARYB010000068.1, on the reverse strand, counting down.
GCGATGAGCAGCGGCATGGGCGGGGCGGCGCTGCTCAGCCTGCACAGTCGGGGCACCACGCCGGCGCGTTCAAAAAAAGCCTTGAACACCGCATGGATCGCCAGTTCCGGCCGGGGCTCGATCCATAGCTGGGAGGCCACCTGCGCCAGCGTGGGCGCGCTGTCCGGATCCAGCAGCGGGTGGCCGGCGGCGGCCACGATCACTGCCGCATCGTCTTGCAGCGGCACGAATTCCAGACCGGCGGGCACCGCTTCCGGACGCCGGCACAGCAGCATGTCCAGGCTGCCGCCAGCCGCCTGCGGCAGCAACTGCTCGCGGCTGCCTTCCACCACCTCCACTTGCAGCCCCGGGCGCGCCTGCAGGTAGGCGGGCAGGCGCTCGGCCAGCAGGCCGCCGCTGGCGGCAGGGATGGCGCCCAGGCGCAGATAGCCCGTGGCGCCCTGGCGCAGGGCCGCGACTGAATCGGTGGAGGCGCGCAGCGTCGTCAGCATGCTGCGGGCGCATTCCGCCATGAGCTGGCCGCTGCGCGTGGTGCGCATGCCGCGGGCATGGCGCTCGAACAGCTGCACGCCCAGCAGGTCCTCGATATCGGCCAGCGCATGGGTGGCCGCGGGCTGGCTCAGGCCGATATGGCTGGCCGCCTGCTGGATGCTGCCCAGGTCGGCGATGCTGGCGAGCAATTGCAGGTGGCGCAGGCGGCCCTTGGCGAGCAGGCGGGACAGCAGGGTGGCGGGGGCGATGTCCATGGCGCGGGCAATCTAGATATTCAAAATACGAATATATCCACGCATTAATGTATTTGAAATTAGGATATGCCCTGGACACAATGCAGCGATCCCGTTGATTGCTTCCGTTCCCCAGGAGTGGCTGGTCCATGAAGTCCCGTCTGCTGCACGCGCTGGTTTGCGCCGTAACTTTCAGTGTTTCGTCCCTGGCCGCCGCCCAGGGCGCCTATCCTTCGCAGCCCCTGCGGCTGATCGTGCCGTTTGCGCCTGGTGGGTCCACGGACGCGCTGGCCCGCGCGGTGGCCGAGGGTATGCGCAAGGAGCTGGGCCAGAGCGTGGTGGTGGAAAACCGCGCAGGCGCGGGCGGCCTGCTTGGCACCGAGGCGGTGGCGCGGGCCGAGCCCGACGGCTACACGCTGGGCATGGCCACGGTCAGCACCATGGCCGTCAACCCCTTGCTGTACGGCACCAAGCGCGTCGACCCGCAGACGCAATTGAAGCCGGTGGCGTCGGTGGCGACGGTGCCGGTCGTATGGATGGTGAATCCGGCGTTTCCGGCGCAGGACTTCGCGCAATTCCTGGCCGAACTGCGCGCCCATCCGGGCAAGTATTCCTATGGCTCGCCCGGCGTGGGCTCGCTGGGCCACCTGAACCTGGCGGCCATGAATGCCGACCTGAAGGTCGACGTGCTGCACGTGCCGTACCGCGGCATGGGGCCGGCGCTGACCGCCGCCGTGGGCGGCGAAGTGCAGGTGCAGCAGGACCAGTACGCCTCCGCGCAATCGCTGGTCAAGGCCGGCAAGCTGCGAGCCATCGCCGTGTCGGCGCCCGCCCGGATGCCCGACATGCCGGAGCTGCCGACCATGACGGAGCTCGGCTATCCGCAGTTGAACGCGCTAGGCCAGACCTGGTTCGGCCTGGTCGTGCCCGCAGGCACGCCGGATGCCGTGGTGCAGCGCCTCAATGAGGCCGCGGTGCGCGCGCTGGCGGATCCGGCGCTGGTGCAGCGCCTGGCCGGCATGGGCGCGCAGCCCGATGCCGGTACGCCGCAGGCCTTCGCCGAGCGCATCGCGCAGACGCTGGCCGCCAACCGCAAAATCATTGAAACTGCCGGCATCAAGCTCGACGAGTGACCTGACCGGTATTTCCCCGCCATTACAGCCACAGGAGAGACAATGGGTGCCATCGAAAAACTTGCGCCGTTCATCGACGCGCGCAGCGAGCGCTACGCGGAACTGAGCGACCGCATCTGGAGCCTGGCCGAACTGCGCTACGACGAACACAAGTCCGCCGAGCTGCACATCGCGATGCTGGAGGAAGCAGGCTTTCGCGTCACGCGCGACGCCGCCGGCATTCCCACCGCCTTCGTGGCGGAAGCGGGCAGCGGCGGGCCTGTGATCGGCATCCTGGGCGAGTACGACGCGCTGTCGGGCCTGAGCCAGGAAAGCGGCGCCTACGCCTGCCAGCCTTCGCCGGAAACGCCGAACGGCAATGGTCACGGCTGCGGCCACCATCTGCTGGGCACGGCCGCGCATTTCGCCGCGGTGGCGGTGAAGGAATTCCTGGAGGCCAACGGCCTGCCCGGCACCATCCGCTTCTACGGCTGTCCGGCGGAAGAGGGCGGTTCGGGCAAGACCTTCATGGCGCGCGCCGGCCTGTTCGATGACCTGGATGCGGCGCTGACCTGGCATCCCGCCTCGCACACAGGCATCTTCCACCAGTCCTCGCTGGCCAACATCCAGGCTTATTTCCGCTTCCGCGGCATCGCCGCGCACGCGGCGAACTCGCCGCACCTGGGCCGCAGCGCGCTGGACGCGGTCGAACTGATGAACGTGGGCGTGAACTACCTGCGCGAACACATGGTGCCGGATGCGCGCGTGCACTACGCCGTGACCAATAGCGGCGGCATTTCACCCAACGTGGTGCAGGCCCGCGCCGAGGTGCTGTACCTGGTGCGCGCACCCATCAATTCGCAGGCCTCCGAACTGTACGAGCGCGTGCAGAACGTGGCGCGCGGCGCGGCGCTGATGACGGGCTGCGAGCTGGAAATCGTATTCGACAAGGCCTGCTCGAATTACATCCCCAATGGCGTGCTCAACCAGATCATGTACGCCAACATGCAGTTGCTGCAGGGGCCGGATTACAGCGCGGGCGAACAGCAGGCGGCGCGCCGCATGTGGGACTCGATCTCCGCGGACGACATCGACAACGCCGGCAAGAACCTGGGCGCGGTGCTGCGCAATCCCACGCCGCTGTTCACTGGCGTGGCGCCCTATGAACCTGGCAAGGCCGAGATCACCTATGGCTCAACCGACGTGGGCGACGTGAGCTGGGTCACGCCCACGGCGCAATGCTGGGGCGCCTGCTATGCCTACGGCACGCCGTTCCATTCCTGGCAGATGGTGGCGCAGGGCAAGATGTCCATGGCGCACAAGGGCATGGTGCATGCGGCCAAGATCATCGCGGCGACCGCCGCCGATCTGTACACGCAGCCCGAGGCACTGGCGCGCGCCAAGGAAGAACTGATGGAAACGCGCCGTGGACAGCCGTATGTCTGCCCGATACCGGCGGACGTACTGCCGTCATTTATGCGCAAGTAGTAGGGGCCCCCACGCCGCGCGTGCTACGCACGCTTGCTGCCCCCCGAGGGGGCTGCGCCGCCTTAGGGCGGCCTGGCGGCGGCGCGGGTCCGATCTATACGCGATTTCAGGCCGGCAAGGACGGCGCGTATTGCGCGTCCGAGTTGACCTTGGCGTGGAATTCCACCACCTTGCGCACCACCTTGACGGGATCGTCTTCGATGATGAAGAGGTCCAGGTCGTGCGCGCCTATCATGCCGTTGGCCAGTACCTGGCCGCCCAGCCATTCGACCAGGCCAGACCAGTATTCGCTGCCCACCAGTACGATGGGGGCGGGCGGGACCTTGCCCGTCTGGATGAGCGTCAGCGCTTCGAAGAGTTCATCCAGGGTGCCGAAACCGCCAGGCATCGCCACATAGGCGAAGCTGTGCATGAAGAAGGTTGCCTTGCGCGAGAAAAAATACTCGAATGACAGGCTGATGGTTTGGTATTCATTGTTGTGCGCTTCGTGGGGCAGGCTGATGTTCAGCCCGATGCTGGTGCCGCCTGCCTCGAACGCGCCCTTGTTGGCTGCCTCCATGATGCCGGGACCGCCGCCGGCGATTACCGCGAAACCCGCATCCGCCAGAGCGGCGGAAATTGCGATGGTGGTTTCATAGTGGGGGGAATTACGGCTGACTCGCGCACTGCCGAAGACGCTGACAGCAGGCCCGATGTTCGCGAGCTTGTCTGCCGCCGTCCGTATCTCTGACATAATCAGCGGAATTTGTTTGTTGGCGGGTGTTTCCGCAGCTATTGCCATATCTGCCTTTGTAACCATGAAAAAAACCTTATTACTGGTCGACGGTTCAAGTTACTTGTACCGCGCTTTCCACGCTATGCCTGATTTGCGCAACGCGCAAGGCGAACCCACGGGGGCGCTTTACGGCGTGGTGAATATGCTGCGCAAACTTGTCTCTGATCATAAGGCAGAGTATGCCGCATGTATTTTCGATGCCCGCGGCAAGACCTTCCGGGACGATCTCTACCCGGAGTACAAGTCGCATCGTCCGCCCATGCCGGAAGATCTGGCCGCGCAGATCGAACCCATCCATCGCGCCGTGCGCGCGCTGGGCTGGCCGGTGCTGGCGATCGAAGGCGTCGAGGCCGACGATGTGATCGGCACCCTGGCCAAGCGCGCGGCCGAACACGACGTGCACACCATCGTGTCCACCGGCGACAAGGACTTGGCGCAGCTGGTCAACAGCCACGTCACCCTGGTCAACACCATGACCGGCGAAGTGCTGGACGAGGCCGGCGTGGTCAACAAGTTCGGCGTGCCGCCCGACCGCATCGTCGACTACCTGATGCTGGTGGGGGACGCCGTGGACAATGTCCCCGGCGTGACCAAGGTGGGTCCGAAGACGGCGGTCAAATGGCTTACGGAATTCGGCTCGATTGACAAGCTGGTCGAGGGTGCGGAAGACATCAAGGGCGTCGCCGGCAGCAATCTGCGCGAGGCCATTCCGAATTTCCCGCTGACGCGCCAATTGCTGACCGTGAAGTACGACTGCGATCTGGCCGGCCACGTGGAAGGCGTGGACGACCTGACGCCGCGCCCGCGCGACGATGCGACGCTGACCGAACTCTACGAGCGCTACGGTTTCCGCACCTGGCTGCGCGACCTGACCGGCGACGCCGAGCGGGTGCCGGCGGGCGACGCCCGCGTCGCGCACGAGGCGCCCGCCGCGCCCGTGGAACTGGACTATCAGATCCTCTCCGATTGGGCCGCGTTCGACGCCTGGATGGAGAAGCTGAAGGACGCGCCGCTGGTCGCGCTGGACACCGAGACCACTTCGCTGGACGAAATGCAGGCCCGGATGGTGGGCATGTCGCTGGCGGTGTCGCCCGGCGTGGCGTGCTACATCCCGGTCGCGCACCGGGGCCCGGACAATGCGCCGCAGCTGCCCAAGGCCGAGGTGCTGGCGCGCCTGAAACCCTGGCTGGAAGATGCGTCCCGCGCCAAGCTGCTGCACCATGCCAAGTACGACGCGCACGTGTTCGCCAACGAAGGCATCAAGCTGGCCGGCATCACCGAAGACACGATGCTGCAGGCCTATGTGCTGGAATCGCACCGCGGCGTGGGCTTGAACGACCTGGCCCAGCGCTACCTGGGCCGCAGCGGCGTGTCCTACGAGGACCTCTGCGGCAAGGGCGCCAAGCAGATAGGCTTCGACGAAGTGGCGGTGGACCAGGCCGGCCATTACGCCGCCGAAGACTCGGACTTCACCTTGCAGCTGCATCAAGTGCTGCGCCCCATGGTGGCGGCCGACGAAGGGCTGAACCGCATCTACCTGCTGGAAATGCAGGTGTCGGCGGTGCTGACCACGGTCGAACGCAATGGCGTCAAGGTGGATGCCGCGGAACTGGGGCGCCAGAGCCACAAGCTGGGCCAGGAAATGCTGCAGCTCGAACAGAAGGCCTACGAGCTGGCCGGCCAGCCCTTCAACCTGAATTCTCCCAAGCAGCTGGGCGAGATCCTGTTCGGCCAAATGCAGTTGCCGGTGGTGCGCAAGACCGCCAGCGGCGCGCCGTCGACCGACGAAGAAGTGCTTAGCAAGCTGGCGCAGGATTACCCGCTGCCGCAAGTGCTGCTGGAATACCGGGGCCTGTCCAAGCTGAAGTCCACCTACACGGACAAGCTGCCGCGCATGATCAACCCGAACACCGGGCGCGTGCACACGCACTATTCGCAGGCTGCGGTCATCACCGGCCGCCTGGCCTCGTCCGATCCCAACCTGCAGAACATCCCGGTGCGCACCGAAGCCGGCCGGCGCGTGCGCGAGGCGTTCATCGCCGAACAGGGCATGCTGCTGTCGGCGGACTATTCCCAGATCGAGCTGCGCATCATGGCGCACGTGTCGGACGACGCCAACCTGCAACGCGCCTTCGCGGCGGGCGAGGACATCCACCGGGCCACGGCCTCGGAAGTGTTCGGCGTGTCGCTGGAGGGCGTCTCCACCGAGCAGCGTCGCGCCGCCAAGGCCATCAACTTCGGCCTGATCTACGGCATGGGAGTGTTCGGCCTGGCGTCCAACCTGGGTATCACGCGCGATGCCGCGCAGGCCTACATCGACCGCTATTTCGCCCGCTATCCCGGCGTGGCGATGTACATGGACGACACCCGCCGCCGCGCGCGCGAGCAGGGCTATGTGGAAACCGTCTTCGGACGCCGCCTGCAACTGCCGGAAATCCGCGGCGCCTCCGGCCCGCGGCGCCAGGGAGCCGAGCGCGCGGCCATCAATGCGCCCATGCAGGGCACGGCGGCCGACCTGATCAAGATGGCCATGATCGCGGTGCAGGATTGGCTGGAAGCCGAAAAGCTGCAGACGCGCATGATCATGCAGGTGCACGACGAACTGGTGCTGGAAGCGCCCGACGCCGAACTGGACTTGGTCAAGGAAGCATTGCCGCGCCTGATGTGCAATGTGGCGACCCTGCGCGTGCCGCTGGTGGCCGAGGTGGGCGTGGGCAAAAACTGGGAACAGGCCCACTAGGGCCTGGAGCATTCCTGCCCGCAGGACAGGTGGGCCGCCTTCGGGCGGCCCATTTCCGTTTTTAGTATTGAAACAATATAATGTTGCGCTTCCCCCGCCTCTAAAGCATCCCCCCAAAATGTTGCTGCTCTGGATTTTGCTCGCCACCGTCACCGGCGGGCTCATCGCCGTCCTTGTCGCCAGCTGGCTGGCTTACAAGGTCTTCGCGCAATACCTGCACCACATGGTCAGCCTGTCGGTGGGAGTGCTGCTGTCGGTCGCCCTGTTGCATCTGCTGCCCGAGGCGTTCGAGACCGGGGTGGGCGATGCCCATGTGCTGTTCGGCCTGATGCTGGCGTCGCTGATCGGCTTCTTCGTGCTGGAGAAGATTGCGCTGCTGCGGCACAGCCACCATCACGAGGGCGACGGCCATCACCACCACAAGGGGCATGACCGCCATGAGGCGGGCCGCGGCGGCGTGATGATCCTGATCGGCAGCTCGCTGCACAATCTGTGCGACGGCGTGCTGGTGGCCGCGGCTTTCCTGACCGACCCGCTGCTGGGCGTGCTGACCGCGGCGTCCATCATCGTCCATGAAGTGCCGCACAAGCTGGGCGACTTCGTGGTGCTGCTCAACGCCGGCCTGGCGCGCCGCCGAGCCTTCTCGCTGATCCTGTTCACCAGCTTGTGTTCAGCCGTGGGCGGCATAATAGGGTACTTCGTGCTGCAGCAGGCGCAAGAATGGGTGCCGTACGTCCTGGTGGTTGCGGCCAGCAGCTTCCTCTACATTTCGGTGGCCGACCTGATGCCGCAGATGCACGAACGGGTATCCCTGGCCGATGCCGTCCCGCAGTTGCTGCTGGTCGGTGTGGGCGTGGCGCTGATCTACAGCGTCACGACGGTGATGCACCACGGGCATGACCACGACGCCGAAGCCGGCCGTGGCGCGTCGCAAGTGGAGCATGTCCACCGGCACTAGGACCGGCGCGAGGCCATGCAGGCGCTGGCGGGATATCCGGCTTGGTTGATCATCCCTACACAGGAGTTCTTCATGAGTTTTTCCGCCGCAGCCGGCAACGTCGCCCCCACCGTTATCCATACGGACACTCAGGGGCTGGTCCACGGGGATTTCAAGCTGCCCGTGGCCGACGGTTCGATCGACGCCTACTACGCCGCGCCCGAAGGCCAGCGTGACCTGCCCATCGTGCTGGTGGTCCAGGAGATCTTCGGGGTGCATGAGCACATCAAGGATCTATGCCGCCGGGTCGCCAAGGCCGGCTACCTCGCCGTGGCCGCCAATCTCTATCAGCGCCAGGGCGACGCCTCGGGCTATACCGACATCCCCAAACTCATCGCCGAACTGGTCAGCAAGGTGCCGGACGAGCAGGTGTTTGCCGACCTGGACGCCAGCGTGGCCTGGGCGGCCGCGCATGGCGGCGACCCCAAGCGCGTGGCGGTGACAGGGTTCTGCTGGGGCGGCCGCCTGACCTGGATGTATGCCGCGCACAATCCCGACGTGAAGGCCGCCGTGGCCTGGTACGGTAAGCTCAGCGTGGGCCATGGTCCATTGATCAAGCGCTTTGCCTTCGACGTGGTCAACGAACTGCACGCGCCGGTGCTGGGTTTGTATGGTGGCAAGGACGCCAGCATTCCGCTGGCCGACGTCGAAACCATGAAGGCCAAGTTGGCCGCGGGCAACGACAACGCCAGGCGTTCGGAGTTCGTGGTGTACCCCGAAGCCGACCACGCCTTCCTGGCGGACTACCGCGCCAGCTACAAGGCCGAGGCGGCGCAGGACGGCTGGAAGCGCATGCTGGATTGGTTCAAGCGGTACTTGTAGGAGCGGAGCAGGGGTGCGAAAGCGCCTCTCGCCGATTTGAAAAAGCCGACCTCGCGGGTCGGCTTTTTTCTTCTTCTCAGTTTCCCGCTTCGCGCAGGCGGCTGGGCAGCAGCTCGCCGTGGCGTGCCAGCAAGGGATAGGCGGCCGCGCCGACCAGATGGGAATTGATGCCCTTCATGTCGCGCAGGATATCCAGGTAGAGCGCGCCCACTTCGGCGGCGTCGACCTCGCCTGCCTTGATCTTCTGCAGGTGGGTGTCCGCCGCGTTGGTTTCAATCGAGCGGAAGCGCGCCTTTTCGCCCGCCAGCGCGCGGGCCTGGCGCAGGTCGTCGTTGACGAACAGGGCGGCGGCGGTGCGCTGGTTGGCGATGAGCTGGCCCAGCGTGTCGTCCAGGCTGGCGCGCTGCTCGGGCGAGAACACCCAGCCCTGCTTGCGCAGCTTGGCGACGTGGCTGAGCAGGCCGTGGTGGGCGATGTCGCCGGCATGGCCGATATTGCTGGTGAAGGCCAGGATGTCGTCCAGGCGCTGGATGTCGTCGCGCGTCATGTTTTCCTGGTCCAGGGTGGCCAGGTAGGTGGTGATGGCGTTCTCCAGCTTGTCCAGCGCGGCGTCCAGCTGGCGCGCCTGCACCATGCGGTGGCGGTTGTCGCGCTTGAAGCCGGCGCGGGCGTAGAGCAGCAGGGTCTGCAGCATGTCGGCCATGCGCAGGGCTTCGCGCGCCGCGTTGCCCAAGGCCACGGCCGGCACGTCGTGGGCCCATTCGTCCAGGTACTGGGGGCGCGACGGGTCGTTCGGATCCGCGCGTTTGGGCAACCAGCGGGTCAGCAGGGCGGCATAGGGCGTCAGCAGCGGCAGGAACACCAGGGCGATGACGGCGTTGAACAGCGTGTGGAAGTTGGCCACGGCGCGGGCCGGGTCGGACGCCAGGTCGCTCATCATCGGCTGCAGGTAGGGCAGCAGTATCAGTCCGATCAGCACGCCCAGCACTCGGGTCAGCAGGTTGCCCAGGGGCAGGCGGCGGGCCGCGGGGTCGTCGCCGGTCACGCCTTCGATCATGGGGTTGATGGCGGTACCCAGATTGGCGCCCAGCACCAGCGCAAACGCGACGTGCGGCGCCACCATATGGTGGCTGGCCAGCGACATGACCAGCACCACCACGGCCACGCTGGAATGCGCCGCCCAGGTGAAGGCGGCCGCCAGCAGCACGGTGGCGACCGGCTGGGTCGCCAGCGCGTCCAGGATCATGCCCAGCATGGGCGCGGTCTGGAACGGCTGGAACAGCTCGACCAGCTGGTGCAGCGACAGCAGCAAGAGGCCCAGGCCGATGAAGACGCGGCCTAGGTCGCGCGTGCGCCCCGGCGGATAGCGGCGGAACATCCAGACGCCCGCCAGGATCAGGATGGGGGCGAGCGAGGTCAGGTCGAAGGACAGCAGCTGCACAATCAGCGTGGTGCCGACGTTGGCGCCCAGCATGGCGGCCAGGGCCGGTGCCAGGGCGACGACGCCGCCGGCGGCGAAGCCGGTGATCATCAGACCGGTGGCGGTGCTGCTCTGCAGCGCGGCGGTAATGCCCAGCCCGGCGGCAAAGGCCCGCAATCGGGTGCCCAGGGCCTTGCCCAATGCCGCGCCCAGCGCGGCCCCGAAGGCGCGCTGCACGCCTGTTTGGACCATGTGTACGCCCCAGAGCAGCAGGGCGACGTAGCCGGCGAAGTCAAGCAGGGTAATAAGTCCGGACATCCTGGGGCGTTTCCATTCTTCTATGACAAGTAATAATTCTGTAATGATCGCATGCGCGGCGCTGGCGGGGGAACCTGTCCCCTCAATACAGCATACGCCTCCAGGTCCTGCTGCGCGCGGACGGGCCAGCGCGTATCATTGCTTCATCATTCGTAGATGCACTGGAGTTTGGCGTGGCCGTTTCCGTATTCGACCTGTTCAAGATAGGCATAGGCCCGTCTAGCTCCCATACGGTGGGGCCCATGCGGGCCGCCCTGTTGTTCGCGCAAGGCCTGGAGCGCGACGGCCTCATGCCCAGCGTGGCCGCGGTCCGCGCCGAGCTCTACGGGTCGCTGGGCGCCACGGGCAAGGGCCACGGCACCGACAAGGGCGTGCTGCTGGGCCTGATGGGCGAAGCGCCCGACACGGTGGATCCCGCCGCCATCGCCGGCATGGTCGCATCGGTGCGCGCCAGCCGCCAATTGCCGCTGCTGGGACGCCATCCGGTTCCTTTCGTGGAAAAGGAACACATGATGTTCTACCGCCGCGAAGCCATGGCGGAACATCCTAACGGCATGAAGTTTCATGCGTTTGACGCCAACGGCGAGTCGCTGCGCGAAGCCCGCTACCTGTCGGTGGGCGGCGGCTTCGTGGTGACGGCCGGGGCCTCCAACAGCCAGGTCATTGCCGCGCACGACCAACTGCCGTTCCCGTTCCGCATGGGCCGCGAGCTGATGTCCATGTGCCGCGAGAACGGGCTGTCGGTGGCGCAGCTGATGATGAAGAACGAGCTGACCTGGCGCGACGAGGCCGAGGTGCATGCCGGGCTGGACCGCATCTGGCAAGTGATGCAGGACTGCGTGTCGCGCGGCTGCGGCATCAACTATCCGGAAGCGGACGGCGAGCTGCCCGGTCCCTTGCGCGTGCGCCGCCGCGCGCCCGAGCTGTACCGCAACCTGACCCAGCGCGCCGAGCGCACGCTGTCCGATCCCCTGTCCGTGATGGACTGGGTCAATCTGTACGCCATGGCGGTCAATGAAGAGAACGCCGCCGGCGGCCGGGTGGTGACGGCGCCGACCAACGGCGCGGCCGGCATCATCCCCGCCGTGCTGCATTACTACGACCGCTTCGTGCCCGGTTCCAACCGGGAGGGCGTGCGCGATTTCCTGCTGACCGCGGCGGCAGTCGGACTGCTGTACAAGTACAACGCCTCGCTGTCGGGCGCCGAGGTCGGCTGCCAGGGCGAAGTGGGCGTGGCCTGCTCGATGGCGGCGGGCGGCTTGGCCGCGGCCCTGGGCGGCACGGTCGAACAGGTCGAAAACGCGGCCGAGATCGGCATGGAGCACAACCTGGGCCTGACCTGCGATCCCGTGGGCGGCCTGGTCCAGATCCCCTGTATCGAGCGCAACGCCATGGCCTCCATCAAGGCCGTCAACGCCGCCCGCATGGCGCTGCGCGGCGACGGCCAGCACTATGTGTCGCTGGATTCCGTCATCAAGACCATGCGCGAAACCGGCGCCGACATGAAGACCAAGTACAAGGAAACCGCGCGCGGCGGGCTGGCGGTGAACATCGTCGAGTGCTGACCCGTATCCCGGGTTGCACCCAAGAAAAAGCCCCTCCGTGGAGGGGCTTTTTGCTGGCTGCGCGGCTTAGATCACGCGGGCGTTCTGCAGCGCGGCGATGCGGGCCGGAATCGGCGGGTGCGAGGCGAACATCGCGGCCAGGCCACCCTTGCCGGTGATGCCCGAGGCTTCGAAGGATTTGGGCAGCTCGCCCGGCTCCAGGCCGCCCAGGCGGGCCAGGGCGCGGATCATGGGCTCGCGGGCGCCCATCAGGTGGGCCGAGCCGGCGTCGGCGCGGTATTCGCGCTGGCGCGAGAACCAGGCCACGATGATCGAGGCCAGGACGCCGAAAATGATTTCACAGACCAGCACGGTGATGTAGTAGCCCGGGCCGATGCCGCGTTCGTTCTTGAATACGACGCGGTCGATGAAGTAGCCGACCACGCGCGCCAGGAACACGACGAAGGTGTTGACCACGCCCTGGATCAGGGTCAGCGTGACCATGTCGCCGTTGGCGATGTGGGCGACTTCGTGGGCCAGCACGGCGGCGACTTCTTCTTCGCTCATGCTTTCCAGCAGGCCGGTGGACACGGCGACCAGGGAGTCGTTCTTGAACGCGCCGGTGGCGAAGGCGTTGGGCGCGCCTTCATAGATGGCGACTTCCGGGCGGCCGATGCCGGCGCGGTCGGCCAGCTGGTGCACGGTGTCGACCAGCCAGGCTTCGCGCTGGTTGCGCGGCGAGTTGGGGTCCAGCACCTGCGCGCCGGTACTCCATTTGGCCATGGGCTTGCTGATCAGCAGCGAGATGATCGCGCCGGTAAAGCCCACCACGACCGAGAAGATCAGCAGGGCGTTGAGGTTCAGGCCATTGGCGGTGATGTAGCGGTCTACGCCCAGGATGCGCAGCGTGGCCGACAGCACGAGCATGACGGCCAGGTTGGTAATGACGAACAGGACAATGCGTTTCATGTTTTTTGTGTTCCTCTGCGAGCAGGATATGCCGGGATTCGACATCGCCGCGGCCCGCCAGTTCCCCGACCTGCGGCGCCGCTTCCGGTGACGGAGAGTATAGTATCGCTTTCCCTTATTCCTTCTCACTTTTCCCTTAGCGTAGACCCCCATGCAGGCACTCTGGATGTTGCTGGCGTCCGCCATGTTCGCCATCATGGGTTCGTTCGTGAAGCTCGGCACCGAGCACGGCGCGTCGCTGCCGCAAGTGGTGCTTTTCCGCGGACTGCCATCGGTCATCCTGCTGCTGATCTGGGCCCGCGCCGGCCGCCAGTCCATCATCCCCGTCAGCTGGAAACTGCACCTGTGGCGCAACCTGTCCGGCGTCACGTCGATGTGGCTGGGCTTTTTCGCCATCGCCCATCTGCCCCTGGCCACGGCCACCAGCCTGAACTACACCGCGCCCCTGTTCATCGCCTGTTGGATGCTGGGGTGGGGCGGCGCGCAGCGCGACTCCGTGCGCATCATGGCGGTGGCGCTGGGCTTCCTCGGCGTGATCGCGGTTTTGCGGCCCAGCATCAACGAAGACCAGTGGCTGGCCGCCTTGCTGGGAATGACCGCCGGCGCCATGTCGGCCATCGCCATGATGCAGATCCGCCAGTTGGGCCGGGTCGGTGAGCCTGAATGGCGCACGGTGCTGTTCTTCTCCGTGGCCGTATGCGTGTCCAGCCTGGCCGGACTGCTGTTCGAGGGCTGGGGCTACGCCGACTGGACCGGCTACCTGTCGTTGCTGGGCGTGGGCGTGACGGGGCTGTTCGGGCAGTTGGCCATGACCCGCGCCTTCGGCCTGGGGTCGGCGCTGCTGACGGCGGCGCTGCAGTACAGCACCATCATCTTCGCGGCCTTGCTGGGCATGGGTATCTGGGGCGAGCAGCTGGACGCTCTGGCCTGGGCCGGCATGGGCCTGATCATTTTCGCGGGCCTGCTGTCGATATGGCGCACCATGCGCGATCCCAAGCCGGCCTGACCCGCGCTCGCCACACATCATTACAGGAGCACACCGAATGACGATGACCCTGATTTCCGCCGCCGACCTGGCCGCGCGCTTGGATGCGCCCGACGTGCGCGTGTTCGATGTGCGCCACGACCTGGGCAACCACGCGGCGGGCCGCCAGGCCTATGACGCTGGCCATATCCCCGGCGCCCGCTACCTGGACCATGAAACCGAGTTGTCCGCGGCCCGCACGGGCAAGAACGGTCGCCACCCCTTGCCCTCGCGCGCCGCGTTGGGCGCGCTGATGGCCGCGCATGGCGTGACGCCCCAGACCCTGGTGGTGGCCTACGACGCCAGCGGCGGCATGTATGCCGCGCACCTGTGGTGGATGTTGCGCTGGCTCGGGCATGACCAGGTGGCCGTGTTGGACGGCGGCTGGCAGGCATGGACTGCGGCGGGACTGCCGACCACGACCGAAGCCGTGGCCGCCGTGCGCGCCGGCGATCCGGTCGAGCCGGGCGCCTCCCTGGCGGGCTCGGTGGACGCCCAGGCGGTGCTGGACAACATTCCCCGCCAGGCCTTCACCGTGATCGATGCGCGCGCGGCCAACCGCTATCGCGGCGAGGTCGAGCCCATGGACCCGGTAGCGGGCCACATTCCGGGCGCCCTGAACCGTCCCAACGGCGAAAACCTCCAGGCCGACGGCCGCTTCAAGCCGGCCGCGCAGTTGCGCGAGGAATTCGCCAGCCTGCTGGACGGACGCGATCCCGCGGGCATCGTGCATCAGTGCGGCTCGGGCATTACGGCTTGCCACAATCTGCTGTCGATGGAGATCGCGGGCCTGTCGGGTTCGCGCCTGTACCCGGGCTCCTGGAGCGAGTGGTGCAGCGATCCGTCCCGGCCGGTGGCCAAGGGCGCCTAGGCTCCTAGCGCCTGGGGCGGTCCCCAGGCCTGGACGCCTTGGCGTCCGCAAATACTCTTGAACCAAGAAAGTCCACCAGCGCCCGTACTTTAGGCGACGGCTGCTTGCTGGCGGGCCAGAGCATGTGGAAGACGTTGGTGCGCTCAGCCTGTCCCGCGAGGACCTGCACCAGGCGCCCGTCCGCCAGGGGCTCGCGGATGGCGAAGTCGGGCAGGTAAGCGATACCCAGCCCTTGCAGCGCGAAGCAGGCGCGCGTCTCGATGTTGTTGCAGATCATCGAGACGGGCAGCTGCAGTTCAGGTTCGCCCTCGGCTTGCCGCAGCGCCCAGGTCTCCAGCTTGCCGCTGCTGGGAAAGCGGTAGTGCAGGCAGCTGTGATGCAGCAGATCTGCCGGCGCCTGGGGCGTGCCGCGGCTGGCCAGATAGCCGGGCGAGGCGACCAGCAGTATCTGGAAAGTGCCCAGCCGGCGGGCCGACAGCCGGGAGTCGGCCGGCTCGCCCGTGCGCACCACCGCGTCGAAGCCTTCTTCAATCACATCCACCATGCGGTCGGTGAAATCCAGATCGAGTTCGATCTCGGGATACTCGCGCATGAACTCGCCCAGCACGGGCAGCACCAGCCCGCTGACCAGGGGCAGGCTGACGCGCAAGCGTCCGCGCGGCGCGGCGGCGGCATGCGACAGCTCCAGCTCGGCGGCCTCGATCTCGGCCAGGATGCGGCGGCTGCGCTCCAGGAACAGCATGCCTTCGGCCGTCAGCGTGACGCTGCGCGTGCTGCGGTGGAACAGGCGCACCCCCAGCTTGTCTTCCAGCCGCGCCACGCTCTTGCCGATGGCGGACGCCGACACGCCGAGCAGCCGGCCGGCGGCGACGAAGCTGCGCGTTTCGGCAACTTGCACAAACACGACAAAGCCATTCAGGCTGTCCATTTCTTTCCCGATTGCGGACATACAGTTCCGCATAAGAAGGAAATGTAGCCTACTTTTTCTTTAATTCCAGGACATTTATCGTCTGGGCTCTCCCGCTTCGACCGAGATGCCGCCCATGACAGATTCCGCGTTTTCCTCGCGCCAAGGCCCCGCGCCCGCGCATCCGCCCGCAGCCGCCCGCGACCGCCTGCCGTTGGGCTCGCTGTTGGCGCTGGCCATGGCGGGCTTCATCACGATCCTGACCGAGGCGCTGCCGGCCGGGCTGCTGCCGCAGATGGCGCAAGGCCTGGCCGTGTCCCAGGCCAGCATCGGTCAGACCGTCACCATCTACGCGATCGGTTCGCTGGTGGCGGCCATACCGCTGGTCGCCGCCACCCGGGGAGTCCGACGGCGTCCGCTGCTGCTGGCGGCGATCGCCGGGTTCGTGCTTGCCAATACCGTGACCGCGCTGTCATCCGGCTATGTGCTGACCATGGCCGCGCGCTTCCTGGCCGGCATGTCGGCAGGGCTGCTGTGGGCGCTGGTGGCCGGCTACGCCGCGCGCATGGTGCCCGCGCATCAGCAGGGCCGTGCAATCGCAGTGGCGATGCTCGGCGCGCCGCTGGCGCTGTCGCTGGGCGTGCCGGCCGGAACCTTCCTGGGCGCGCTGTGGGGCTGGCGCATCGGCTTCGGCATCATGAGCGGGCTGGCGTTGATCCTGATGGTCTGGGTGCGCCTGCGGGTGCCGGACTTTGCGGGACAGGCACGGGGCCGGCAACTGCCGCTGCGGCGCGTATTCCTGCTGCCTGGCGTGCGTCCGGTGCTGTTTGCCGTGCTGGCGTTCGTGCTGGCGCACAACATTCTCTACATCTATATCGCGCCGTTCCTGGCCTCGGTGGGGATGGCCGCGAGCACCGAGCTGGTGCTGCTGGTGTTCGGACTGAGTTCCCTGCTTGGCATCTGGCTGGTCGGGACGCTGATCGACCGCCATCTGCGCGCGCTGACCCTGGCCTGCGTAGCGCTGTTCGGCCTGGCCGCGCTGGCGCTCGGCATCGCGGGCGGCATGCCGGCCATGCTCTATCTGGCGGTCGGCGCCTGGGGCGTCGCGTTTGGCGGCTCGCCGACGCTGTTCCAGACCGCGCTGGCCAAGACGGCCGGCGATGCCGCGGACGTCGCGCAGTCCATGCTGGTCACGGCGTGGAACACGGCCATCGCCGCGGGCGGCGTTGTCGGCGGCGCGCTGCTGGAACGCCTGGGCGTGGGCGCGTTCATGCCGGTCCTGTTGGCGCTGCTGGCGGCGACGCTGGCGGTCGTCTGGACCGCCAGCAAGCATGGCTTTCCCGCCAGCCCTACCAGATGGCAGCCAGCTTGACCCGTCCGGAGACGCTCTCGGCGATCTCCAGGAAGTGATCCAGCGGCGGCGTGGCCAATCCGGGAACCTTGGCCATGTCGTCCCAGCGCCTCAGGCGGATCGCATCCGGCGCGCCCGGCATGCTCGCGAAATCCACCGCCTGGCCCGCATCGAAACTGCCCCCCTGTAGCGCCAGGCTGCGTTTCGAATCCTCCGAGAGCGACGCTTCATATTGCGGTTCCACATAGCAGAGGTAGCGCTTGGCCTCCACATGCAGCCGGATCGGGTCCAGCACCGCCGGGCCGAACAGGCCGCGCAGGAAGGGCAGCACGAAATACTGGTGCTTGTCGTCGAGGCCGCGCAGCGTGGGCGTGCCCGGCCGGTCGGCGATGAGATGGCCCAGGTCGTGCAGCAGGCTGGCGGTGATCAGGTGGGCGCCGGCGCCGTGGCGTTCGGCCAATGCCGCGGTCTGCAGCGCGTGCCGCAGGTGGCTGACGGATTCGCCGTCATAGGAGCGGTGCCCGCGCTCCAGGAAAATCTGTTCGATATCTTGCAAGGTCAAGGCCATGGTTGTCTCCTGAGTGGCCGCATAGGGGAGGGCGGCGCTCAGCCGGCGGCTGGCGCCATCTCCAGAAAGCGCGCGATAAGCTGCACCGGTTGGCGCTCGCGCAGGCAGTACAGGTATTCGTGCATCACGATGCCGGCGTCCTCGATGTCCAAGGCCGCCAGTTCGGGATGGGAGGGGATCTCGCGCGAGGGGATCAGGCTAATCCCCAGTCCGCACAGGATCGCCTGGCGGATCGACTCGCGGCTGCCGATCTCCAGCGTGCGGCGCACGGCGACGCCGGCCGCCAGCAAGGCGTCCTCCGTCAGCTGCCGCGTCATGGAGCCGGGCTCCCGCAACAACAGCGCGTGTTCGGCCAGGTCGGCCAGGCGGACCCGGCTCTGGCGCGCCAGGGGGTGGTCGCGATGCGCCACCACCCGGATGGGATCGGCGGCGATCATGCGCCGGTACAGGTGCTTGTCATCCATCAGAAAGGAAGACGTGGCAATCTCGATGCGATAGTCATGCAGCGCCTGCAGCATGCTCTGCGAATTGCCGATGGCCAGCGTCAGGTCTATGCCCGGGTAGCGCTGGTTGTAGGCGCGCACCGTGTCCATGATGTAGTAGGGGCCGGTGGCGCCGATGCGCAGATTGCCTTCGCGCAGGTCGCTGGCGTCGCGCAGGCGGAAATCGATCTCGGTTTCCTGCTGAACCAGCTTCTCCACCATGGGCATCAGGCTGTGGCCGGCGTCCGACAGGCGCATGCCGCGCCCCTGGCGGTGGAACAGTTCCACGCCGTAACGGGACTCCAGCTGGCGCAATTGCCCCGTCACCGTGGGCTGGCTGACGCCCAACTGGGCGGCGGCCTTGGTAACGGTGCCGCAGCGGGCCACGGCATAGAAGGATTTGAGTTCGGCGACAAGCACGGTGCAGGGGGCGGAATATGGGCGCAATGCGCAAGACCGCCAGTACACCAAAATAATTTGATGTTTTTATTACTGCATTTGCGCGAAGTGTCATAAACACTCAATACGCGTCTTCCATACTGCCTTCGTTCCCAAACCGGAGGCCCCATGGCCGAACGCGATACCGCATTTCTCTCTGTCAGGCATCTAGTGAAGCGCTTCGGCAGCCATACAGCGCTGTCGGACGTCTCGCTCGACATCCGCGCCGGGGAGCTGGTGTGCCTGCTGGGCCCCTCGGGCTGCGGCAAGACCACCTTGCTGCGCGCCATCGCCGGCCTCGAACGGCAGGACAGCGGCGCCATCGTGCTGTCCGGCCGCGACATCTCGCACGCCGAACCGCAAGCGCGCGACTACGGCATCCTGTTCCAGTCCTATGCGCTGTTTCCCAACCTGACCGTGGCCCAGAACGTGGCCTACGGCCTGAGCGGCAAGCGCGCGCACCGCAACCACGTCGCCAACCGCGTCGAAGAAATGCTGACGCTGGTCGGGCTGGCCGGCGCGGCCGACAAGTATCCGGGACAGATCTCCGGCGGACAGCAGCAGCGCGTGGCCCTGGCGCGCGCGCTGGCGCCGTCGCCGTCGCTGTTGTTGCTGGACGAACCCATGTCGGCGCTGGACGCCCGCGTCCGCGAGCATCTGCGCATCGAACTGCGCGCCCTGCAGAAGCGCCTGTCCATCACCACGCTGATGGTTACGCATGACCAGGAAGAGGCCATGGTGATGGCCGACCGCATTGCCGTCATGAATGGCGGAATCATCGAGCAGTACGGCACGCCGCGGGAACTCTACCGCCAGCCCGGTTCGGCCTTCATCGCCGATTTCGTCGGCGAGGCCAACTGGCTGCCGTTCGAACGCCTGGATGCGCACCGCGCCCGCGTCGGACGCCAGGAACTGGCCGTGGACGAGGCGCTGGACGCCGCCAGCGGCAAGCTTTTCGTGCGGCCGGAAGCGGTGCGCGTCAGCACCGTGCGCCCGGACCAGCCGAACGCCATGCTGGCCGACGTGCTGGACGGGGTATTCCTGGGCCGCGGCTATCGCCTGGCCCTGCGCCTGGAAGGCGTGCCTGGCAGCACGGTGCATTCCATCGTATCCCCCGAAATCGGAGACGCCCTGCTGGGCCCTCACGCCGCCAGCCGCTGCTGGGTGGAGCTGCCGCGCCATGCGATACGCGCCTACGCTTGATCCGGCCATGAACCGTTCCGCCAACACGGCCGCCCCGGCTACGGCCAGCCTCGCGGCGCCCGTCCCGGCGCTGGGCCGCCGTCCGCTGCCGGCCTGGATCGGCTCCCTCGGCCTCTCTGCCGGGCAGGGCGCCCTGGCGCTGGGCTTGCTGCTGTTCCTGGCGCTGCCGCTGGCCGCGATCCTGATCCGGTCGGTGACCGACAGCGATGGCGCCTGGGCCGGCCTGTCGGTGCTGGCAGGCATCATTGGCGGCGATGGCTTCATGTCCATGGTCGCGCGCAGCCTCGCGGTAGGCGTCGTGACCACGTTGCTGGTCGTGCCCTGCGCCTACGGGTTCGCCTACGGCCTGACGCGCACCCGCCTGCCGGGCAAGGGGCTGCTGCGCACCGTCGCCTTGCTGCCGTTGCTGGCGCCGTCGCTGCTGCCGGGCATCTCGTTGGTGTATCTGCTGGGCAACCAGGGCCTGCTCAAGGGCCTGACCGGCGGCGCGACCATCTATGGCTTCTGGGGCATCGTCGTGGGCGAGGCTTTCTATACGTTCCCGCACGCGCTCATGATTCTCTTGACCGGCCTGGCCCTGGCCGACGGCCGTCTCTACGACGCCGCGCGTGCCATGGGCGCCGGCCCCTGGCGGACGTTCCTTACGGTGACCCTGCCGGGCACCCGCTACGCCGTGTTCTCGGCCTGCTGCGTGGTGTTCACGTTGACGGTGACCGATTTCGGCGTGCCCAAGGTCGTGGGCGGCGACTACAACGTGCTGGCGATGGAGGCCTACAAGGCCGTGGTCGGCCAGCAGAATTTCCCCAAGGGCGCGGCCATCGGCATCCTGTTGCTGCTCCCGGCGATCCTGACCTTTGCCCTGGACCGGCGCCTGCGCGCCCGCCAGGGCGCCCAGATGAGCGGCCGGGCCCAACCCTACGCCGCGGGTCCCCATCGCCGCCGCGATGCCGCGTTCCTGGCGCTGGCCGGCGTGCTGGCGGCGTTCCTGCTGCTGATCATCGGCGTGGCGGTGTGGGCGTCCTTCGTCAAGATGTGGCCCTACAACCTGTCGATGTCGCTGCGTTCGTATGACTTCGACAATATGGACGGCGGCGGCTGGCTGGCCTGGCGCAACAGCCTGCAGCTGGCGTTCTGCACCGCCCTGATCGGTACGGCCGTGGTCTTCACGGGCGCATGGATGATGGAGAAGGTGCCTGCCCGCGGCCAACTGGCGCGAGGCCTGCGCGGCATGGTCGGCATGCTGGCGCTGATGCCCATGGCCGTGCCTGGCCTGGTACTGGGCCTGGGCTACATCTTCTTCTTCAACAGCCTGTCGAACCCGCTGAACGTGCTGTACGGCACCATGCCGCTGCTGGTCCTGTGCACCGTCATCCACTTCTATACCAGCGCGCACCTGACGGCCGCCACCGCGCTCAACGCGCTGGATCCCGAATTCGAAGCGGCCTCCGCGTCGCTGAAGGTGCCGCGCCTGACGACCTTTGTGCGCGTGACCTTGCCGATGTGCCTGCCGGCCGCGCTGGACGTGGCCCGCTATCTGTTTGTTTCCGCCATGACGACGGTGTCCGCGGTCGTGTTCCTGTACAGCCCGTCGACGGTGCTGGCCGCGGTCGCGGTGCTGAACATGGACGACGCCGGCTTCATCGGCCCCGCCGCCGCCATGTGCACCGTGATCATGGCCAGCTCGGCCGTCGCTGCCATGGTCCTGCATCTGGCCAGCCGCGCGCTGGTGGCGCGCAGCCAGGCCTGGCGCCGCCCCGCGGCCCATTGAACAATTTTTCAAGGAAGATCCTCATGACTGTTTCGCCTTTGCCCGTCCGCCTGGAGGCGGTGATCTTCGACTGGGCCGGCACGCTGGTCGACTTCGGCTCCTTCGCGCCCACCAAGGTGTTCGTGGACGCGTTCTCGCAGTTCGGCGTGGAAATGTCGCTGGCGCAGGCCCGCGGCCCGATGGGCATGGGCAAGTGGGACCACATCCGCACGCTCTGCAACGATCCCGTGATCGCCGGCCAGTACCAGGCCCAGTTCGGCCGCCTGCCCACCGATGACGACGTAACCGCCATTTACGAGCGCTTCCTGCCGATGCAGCTGGACAAGGTCGCCCAGTATTCCGCGGCGATCCCCGGCTCGGCCGAATTGCTGCGCGCCTTGCGCCAGCACGGCCTGAAGATCGGCTCCTGCTCGGGCTATCCCGCCAGCGTCATGCGGCGCGTGGTCGAGCGCGCCGCCTCCGAAGGCCTGGAGCCCGATTGCATCGTCGCCAGCGATGACGTGCCGCGCGCCCGGCCGGCGCCCGCGATGGCTTTGAAGAACGTGATCGAACTGGGCATTTCGGATGTGGCCGCCTGCGTCAAGGTCGACGACACCGCCCCCGGCATCGAGGAAGGACGCCGCGCCGGCATGTGGACTGTCGGCCTGCTGCTGTCGGGCAACGCCGCCGGCCTGACGCTGGAGGAGTACCTGAGCCTGGACGACGCCGGCCGCCAGCAAGCGCGCACGACTGCCAGCCTGGAGCTGTCGCCCGCCGCGCCGCATTACCTGATCGACACCGTGGCCGACCTGCCCGCCGTGATCGCCGACATCGAGTCCCGTTTGTCCGCGGGCCGGCGCCCCTAACCCTCTACTACCTGTCTGCACCGCTTGCCGGGGCCGGTTCGTGCCAGCCCCGGAGGCCTTCCTCAGCCTTTTTCCGCCTACCAACGGAGTACTTCATGAATCGCTACAAGCTGCTTGCACTGGCCGCCGCCCTGACGGGCGTGATGGGCGCCGCCTCCGCCGAGACCACGCTGACGGTCTACACCGCGCTCGAAGCCGACCAGATCAAGGCCTACCAGGCCGCGTTCGAGAAGGCCAATCCCGACATCAAGATCCAGTGGGTGCGCGACTCCACCGGCATCATCACGGCCAAGCTGCTGGCCGAAAAGAACAACCCCAAGGCCGACGCCATCTGGGGCCTGGCCGGCACCTCGCTGGGCCTGATGGACAAGGAAGGCATGCTGCAGCCCTACGCCCCCAAGGGCCTGGACCAGATCGCCGCCAACATGCGCGATGCCAAGGCCGAGCCCAGCTGGGTCGGCATGGACGGCTTCGCCGCCGCAATCTGCTTCAACACCATCGAAGCCGAAAAGCAGAAGCTGCCCAAGCCCACCTCGTGGCAGGACCTGACCAAGCCGGTTTACGCCGGCAAGATCGTGATGCCGAACCCGGCATCCTCGGGCACGGGCTTCCTGGACGTCAGCGCCTGGCTGCAGATCTTCGGCGAAGAGAAGGGCTGGGCCTACATGGACGCCCTGCACAAGAACATCGGCTCGTACACGCACTCGGGCTCCAAGCCTTGCAACATGGCCGCAGCCGGCGAATTCCCGATCGGTGTGTCGTTCGACTACCGCGCCGCCAAGCTGAAGGCCGACGGCGCGCCGGTCGAAGCCGTGTTCCCCTCGGAAGGACTGGGCTGGGAAGTGGAAGCCACCGCCATCATGAAGGGCACCAAGAACCTGGAAGCCGCGCGCAAGCTGGCCGACTTCTCCGCCAGCCGCGAGGCCAACGAGCTGTACAAGGCCAACTTCGCCGTGCTGGCCATCCCGTCGATCGCCACGTCCAACCCCAACCTGCCGGCCGACCTGACCCAGCGCATGATCAAGAACGACTTCACCTGGGCCGCCACCAACCGCGACCGCATCATCGCCGAGTGGAGCAAGCGCTACGACGGCAAGTCCGAGCCGAAGAAGAAGTAAGCAGGCAAGCATGGCGGGCAGCGCCAGACCGGTCGCTACCCGCGCATTCCTTCCATTTCACCTTTCGGTTTCACCTTGCCGTTCTTCGTCGTGTTGACACGCTTCGGTGGGGCTCCAGCTATGAAAAAATTCGATGTAGTCGTGGTGGGCGCCGGTATGCTCGGCATTGCCCACGCCTGGGCGGCCGCCAAGCGCGGCCTGTCGGTGGCCGTGATCGAGCGCAGCCGCCAGGCGCACGGCGCCACCATCCGCAATTTCGGCCAGGTCATCGTGACAGGCCAGGCGCCCGGCATGATGCTGTCGCACGCCCAGCAGGCGCGCGAGCTGTGGCTGGAGTTGGCGGACCGCGCCGGTTTCCATGTGCGCGCCAACGGCGCCCTGGTGTTGGCGCGCAATGCCGAAGAGGCCGACGTGCTGCAGGAGTTCGCCGACACGCGCATGCGCCAGGAAGGCTATCGCGCCGACCTGCTGTCGGGCCGCGAGGTGGCCCGGCTGTATGGCGGACAGCTGGCACATCACTGCGCGGGCCTGCAAGGGCATGACGATCTGCAGATCTATTCGCGCGAGGCGCTCCCCGCCATCACACGCTACCTGGCGGAATCGCTGGGCGTGACGTTCAT
The DNA here is from genome assembly GCF_049647645.1 of Achromobacter sp. Taxonomy (GTDB): domain Bacteria; phylum Pseudomonadota; class Gammaproteobacteria; order Burkholderiales; family Burkholderiaceae_B; genus Achromobacter. The sequence continues at coordinate 39,391 of NZ_JBARYB010000068.1, read as the reverse complement.
CACCGGCACGCTGGCGCGCGCGGTCGAGGACGGGCGGGTGTGCACCTCGGCGGGCGAATTCAAGGGCGGACACGTCTTCGTCTGCCCGGGGCACGACTACCTGACCTTGCTGCCCGAGCGCTTCGCGCCGCTGAACCTGGAGGTCACGCGCCTACAGATGCTACGCGCGGCATTCGAGACCAACCCCATCGCGCTGGACCGCCCCTTGCTGACGGGCCTGTCCTGTGTACACTACGGCGCGTTCTCCGATCTGCCTTCGGCGCTGGCGCTGCGCGACGTGATCCAGGTGCGCACGCCCATGCTGCTGGACAACGGCATCCACCTGCTGATCAGCCCCACGCCCCATGGAGAACTGATCATCGGGGATTCGCACCGCTACGGCCAGGACGCGCTGCCGTTCAACGACGAGGCGGTCGACAACGCCATGCTGGACCTGGCGACCCAGGCCCTGGGCGCGCGGCTGCGGGTGATCGAGCGCTGGCAGGGCGTTTATGGCGCGCATGGTCCGGCGCCGTTCTCAGTCATGCCGGTCGATCCCGCCACGACGGTGGCGGTGATGCATTCGGGCGTGGGCATGACGGTGGGACTGGCCATCGGCGAGCGCACGGTGGCGGGCGTGCTGGGCCACTGATCCCGGCCACCGGAAAAAGGAAAGGCCTCGCGCATTGCGAGGCCTTTCTGCATGGGGACGGCGTGCAAGCTGGGCTTCAGCCCCCCTCCTGCATGATGCGGCGATACCATTCATGGAAGTGCTGCATGCCGTCTTCCATGGGTGACTGGTAAGGACCGGTTTCGTTCACGCCGCGCAGCATCAGCGCCTTGCGGCCCGCGTCCATGCGCTCGGCGATCTCGTCGTCCTCGATGGCCGTTTCCATGTAGGCGGCGCGCTGCGCCTCGACGAATTCGCGTTCGAAGGCCGCGATTTCCTCGGGGTAGTAGAACTCGACCACGTTCACCGTTTCCTGCGGGCTCTTCGGATACAGCGTGGAGAGCACCAGCACGTGTGGATACAGCTCGATCATGTGGGTCGGGAAATACGTGACCCAGACCGCGCCGAAATCCGGCGCGTCGCCTTCGCGGAACGCCAGCAGGCGGTCATGCCACTGCTTGTACACGTCGGATCCCGGTTGCGCCAGGGCGTTGTGCACGCCGACCTTCTGCAGGCTGTACCAGTCGTTGAACTCCCAGCTCAGGTCGTCGCAGGTGACGAAGCGGCCCAGGCCCGGGTGAAACGGACCGACGTGGTAGTCCTCCAGGTAGACCTCGATGAAGGTCTTCCAGTTGTAGTTGCACTGGTGCACTTCGACGTGGTCCAGCACGTAGTCGCCGAAGTCGAATTCCGGACGCGAGAACAGCGGCGCCATGTCGGCGGCCGGATCGCGCGGGCCTTCGAACAGCAAGCCATGGCAGTCGCGCAGGCGGAACTTCTGCAGGTTCATGCAGGGCGTGGTGGCGAACTGGGGCGCGCCCAACAACTCGCCCTGGTTGTTGTACGTCCAGCGATGCAAGGGGCAGACAATATTGCCGCCGGTTGCCTTCAGGTTGCCATGCGAATTGCAGTTGCCGGCCACATTGCCAGCCTCGCCGCCAAGCATCAAAGCCTGGCGATGGCGGCAGACATTTGAGATGAGTTCGACGCCTTGCTGGTTGCGAACCAGCACGCGTCCTCCGTCTTCCTGGGCCAACGTACGCCAATCCCCGATTTCGGGCACCACTTTCTGGTGGCCGACGTATTGTGAGGATTGCTTGAAAATGAGTTCTTGCTCGCGGGCAAAGAGGGCTTCGTCAAAATACGCGCTGACGGGTAGCTGGGTGCGAGCTGGCACTACATGTGCCATCCGACCGATGTCGGTCATGATTCCCCCCGCTCGGATAAAAAAGCCAGGACGGAGAAGCACTTGCCTGGCGGCTTGAAATCCGCTGGGTGCAGTCCGTGCTGGCGCGAAGAAAAATCGGTGTCTGGCCGATCAAATAAGCCGTGAATTGTACCCCAAGCCCTTACCCCGCGCCCGTGAAGATCTGCGAAGCTTCGTGAAGTTATGCCATGCCCGGCTGATGCGTGCCTGCTGCGGCATAACCCCTTGAAGATGTAGGCCTTTCAGACGAAGCGCCGTGTCGCGGGATGGCGCCTCAACAGCCAGCTGCTGGCCGCCGACAGCGCGAACACGCCAGCGGCCAGCACGGGCAAGGTCCAGGCGTCATTGCGCGCGCCCGTCAGGGCGCCGGCGCGGTGCGCCACGTCCAGGAACAGCGGATGGATCAGATAGACGCCGAAGGTCAATGGCGCCAGCGAGGCCAGCCGCGGCAGGCGCGGCGACGCGATGATCCATTGGAATGCGGCCAGCGACATGAAGGGTACGGTGAGGCTGAAGTAATCATAGAAGTAGGTATCCAGCGCGCGGTTGCTCGACATCGCATACACGCCCAGCGCAGTCGCGGCCACGCTGGCTGCCAGCATCAGGCCGGGGCGGGGGATGCGCATCTGGCCGTCGAAGATCAGGCGGCCCGCCACGAAGTAGCCCAGATAGGGCAGGAACCAGGTCAGGAAGAAGCCGGCGGGCGCGTCCAGCGCGCGGCGGTACAGCGCGTCCAGGATCGCCACGCCCAGGATGCCCACCACCCACAGCGCGCGCGCCCGCGGCGTGCTGCGCGCATACAGGAGGCGCACCAGCGGCGCGAACAGGTACAGGCCCACGATCATGTACAGGTACCACAAGTGGTAGTAGGGTTCGCCCTGGACCAGCTTGCGCGGCCAGAACGAAAAATCGATGCGGCCGTCGTCCCACCAGTCCAGCGCCGTGCGCCATGCCAGATAGAAGAACGTCCAGAACAGCAGCGGCGCGCAGATCCGCGCCATGCGCCGGCTGTAGAACTGGCGCGCGTCCTGCGGCTTGTCGGGATCCAGCAGCAGGGCGCCGCTGACCATGACGAATACGGGCACGCACCAGCGCGCAGCCGAGTCGTATAGATTGGCGGCCAGCCAAGCGCCTCCGCCGTAGACGGCCGGATTGCTGACTACCATGGCCGCGCTGTGCAGCAGCACGACCGCCACCGCCGCCAACCAGCGCGCGGCATCCAGGCGCGCATATTTCTCTTCGGTGTACGACATCGGGCTCCCGTTGCGGTGTTTGCCTTTTCACCTTAGCAGCCGGTCGCGCCCCGGTTCTGTATCCAGGGGTTAGAGGGCCTGTCGGTGGCGCAACAAAAACCGGCAGGGGCCGTGGGGGCCTCTGCCGGTGGGAGCCGCGCGGCGCGGCGCATTCATGGACGGGCGCGGGCCCGCCTACGTTTTGTCACGAAACGGCCAGCGCCATCATTGCAGAACGATATTGGCCTGCTTGATCAACTGCGCCACGATGGGTTGTTCGGTCTTGATCTGCTTGTCCAGTTCGGCGGCGGTGCCGGAGCGGGGATCGATGCCCATGTCCAGCATGCGTTTCTTGACGGTTTCGTCCTGCAGGGTTTCGACCAGGGCCTGCTGCAGTTTTTCCATGACGGGGGCGGGAGTGCCCTTGGGCGCCACGAAGCTGAACCAGGCGGTCATGTCGAACGCGGGATAGCCTTGCTCGGCCAGCGTCGCCAGCTTGGGTTGCGTCGCCAGGCGGCCAGGGCTGGTGATGGCGAAAACCTTGACCTTGCCGGCATCGGCCTGCGGCATGCCGGTGGCCACCATATCGAAGAACAGGTCTACGTCGCCGCTGACCAGGGCGGGCAGGGCCTGGGTCGCGCCCTTGAACGGCACGTGCAGGATGTCGATGCCCGCGCGTTCCTTGAAGAGTTCACCTGCCAGGTGCGAGGACGTGCCCGGGCCGAAGGTGGCGAAGGTCAGCTTGCCCGGGTTTTGCTTGGCGTAGGCGACCACGTCCTGGGTGCTGTTGAAGGGCCGCTTGGGGCTGGACAGCAGCACCAGCGGTCCCACGCCAACCATGCCGATGCGGGCGAAGCCGTCGGGATCGTAGGGCAGTTCCTTGTATAGATAGCGGTTGGTGACCAGCGTGGAGTTGGTCGCCATCAGGATGGTGTAGCCGTCCGGCGCCTCGCGCGAAACGAATGCCGCCCCGATCGAGGTGCCGGCGCCCGCCTTGTTCTCGACGATCATGGGCTGGCCCAGCGTCTTGGCCATGCGTTCGGCCAGGATCCGGGTCAGCACGTCGGTGGCGCCGCCGGCGGGGAAGGGCGAGACCACCTTGATCGGCCGGGCGGGATAGGTTTGGGCTTGGGCGCCCAGCGCCGCCGCGCTGAGGAGCAGCGTGGCCAGCAGTTTGAAGCTAGTGCGAAGCATGTTTTCCCCTTGAAAACGTGTGCATGAGTGGCGGGTCGGGCCTGGCTTGGCGCCGCGGAGCAGTGCTTGCCAGGTCTCCTTGGATGAATTAAATTCCGCAAAATGGAATTTAATTTTGTCATTCGAAATAAACTATAAAAACGAAGCGAATAGAAATGCAATCTTTTTCTGACGCCAAGCGCATCGCGCATCCCGCCGCCAAGCCCGACGGCAAAGTCGAACTGAGCCTGCCCGCGCGCCGCAAGCGCGCCGCCGGCACGGGCGAGGGCGCCAACTCTCCCGACTTCATTACGGCGCTGGCGCGCGGATTGGACGTGCTGCGTTGCTTCCGCCATGGCGTGTCGGCGCTGGGCAATCTGGACCTGGCGCGCCTGACCGGCCTGCCCAAGCCCACTATCAGCCGCATTACCTACACCCTTACCGAATTGGGTTATCTGCGCTATCACCCGGACACTGGCAAGTACTCGCCCGGTTACGGCGTGCTGGCGCTGGGTTTCGGCCTGTTGGCCGGACTGGAGGTGCGCGAGCTGGCCAAGGCCTCGATGACCGAGCTGGCGCGCGCCACCGGCGGCGCGGTCGCCCTGGGCGCCTTCGATGGCGATGCCATGACCTACGTCGAAGCCATCCACGGTTCTTCGGCGCTGTATCTGCGCCTGCCGGTGGGCTATCGCGCCAGCCTGGACAGCGCCATGGGCCGGGCATACCTGGCCAGCTTGCCGCCCCAGGCTTGCGGCGAAGCGCTGGCCCGCCTGGGCGAGACGGCGCCGGCCGCGGACGCCATCGAGCGCGCCCGGGCGGAACTGCGGGACACGGGCTGCTGCTACGCCATCGGCGAATGGCAGTCGGGGATCAACGCGGTGGCGGTGCCGTTCTCGTCCATCACCGGCGAGGGCGTCTTCGTCATGAGTTGCGGCGGGCCGGCCAGCCTGTTGCCGGAGGCGGACCTGCGCACGCGCGTGGCGCCGCTGCTGCAGGCTGCCATAGCGGGGCTGGCGGGCGCTCCGGCCTGAGACGCGCGGCGCGCGGCGGCAAGCCCGACGGCCTTGCGGGTATCTCGTACAATTCACGGATTGATCCACCCCCTAGCGCCCTCGGAGACCCGTTTGGCCAAACCCTCACAAGCCGATCCGCAGATCGATGACCGTCCCTTGCCCCAGGATTTCGAAACGGCGCTGGCCGAACTCGAATCGCTGGTAGCGGCCATGGAAGACGGCTCGTTGCCGCTGGAGCAGTCGCTGGCCGCCTACCGGCGCGGCGTGGCGCTCACGCGGGTCTGCCAGGAACGCTTGGCGCAGGCCGAACAGCAGGTCAAGGTCCTGGAAGGCGATTTGCTGCGTCCGTTGGACCCGGCGGCGCTGGATGACGAATAAGAACCCGATGAAGCAAATTCAACTCGCCTTTCCGGAATGGTTGCAAGGGCGCGTGCAGCACGTCGAAGACGTGCTGGATGACCTGTTGCCCCCGGCGGATGCGTTGCCCTCGCGGCTGCACGAAGCCATGCGTTACGCCGTGCTCGGCGGCGGCAAGCGCGTGCGCGCCGCGCTGGTCTATGCGGCGGGGCAGGCCTGCCCCGTCAGCGGCAGCGTGCTGGCCGTGCAGGCCTCGCTGGACCGCGCCGCCGCGGCGGTGGAACTGATCCACGCCTATTCGCTGGTGCACGACGATCTGCCCTGCATGGATGACGACACGCTGCGCCGCGGCCGCCCCACCACCCATGTGAAATTCGACGAAGCCACCGCCATGCTGGCGGGCGATGCGCTGCAGCCGCTGGCCTTCGATTTGCTGGCCTCCATGCCGATTGCGCCCGCGCTGATCGTGCAGGCCACCCAGTCGCTGGCGCGCGCCGCCGGCAGCCAGGGCATGGCCGGCGGCCAGGCCATCGACCTGTTCAGCGTTGGCCGCGCGTTGTCGCGCGACGAACTGCAAACCATGCACAGCATGAAGACGGGCGCCATATTGGCTTGCAGCGTGGCCCTGGGCGGCATCGTGGCAGGCGCCAGCTCGGCCTCGCGCCAGGCGCTGGACGCCTATGCGCAGGCCGTGGGGCTGGCCTTCCAGGTGGTCGATGACATTCTGGACGTGACCGCCGACAGCGCCAGCCTGGGCAAGACGCCGGGCAAGGACGCCGCCGAAAACAAGCCCACCTATGTATCGCTGCTGGGTCTGGACGGCGCGCGCGCGTTTGCCCAGGAACTGCGTGAGGACGCGCTGGCTGCCCTGGCTCCGCTGGGCGAGGCTGGATCGCGCCTGGCTGAACTGGCCGACTTCATCGTCCTACGAGACCGCTGAGCCGGGACCAGCCCGGGCTGGAGGCAGGCCGGGCCAACGAACCACATAAAAGCATGACGACAGATTTACTGGACCGCATTCAATCCCCGGCAGACCTCAAGCGCCTGGATCGCCGCGAGCTGAAACGGCTGGCCGACGAGCTGCGCGGCTTCGTGCTGGAATCGGTGTCCAAGACGGGCGGGCATCTGTCGTCCAACCTGGGCACGGTCGAGCTCACCCTGGCCCTGCATCAGGTATTCGACACGCCGCACGACCGCATCGTCTGGGACGTGGGCCACCAGTCCTACCCGCACAAGATCCTGACCGGGCGCCGCGCCGGCATGGCCAAGCTGCGCCAGCAGGATGGGATTTCGGGCTTCCCGAAACGCAGCGAATCCGAATACGACGCCTTCGGCACCGCGCATTCGTCCACCTCCATCTCGGCCGCGCTGGGCATGGCGGTGGCGTCGCGCAACGCCGGCGTGCAGCGCCAGCACATCGCCATCATCGGCGACGGCGCGATGTCCGCGGGCATGGCCTTCGAAGCCATGAACAATGCCGGCGTCACGCCCAACATCAATCTGCTGGTGATCCTGAACGACAACGACATGTCGATCTCGCCGCCGGTGGGGGCGCTGAACCGCTACCTGGCGCGCCTGATGTCGGGCCGCTTCTACGCGGCCGCCAAGAATGTCGGCCGCGCGGTGCTGCAGCACGTGCCGCCGGTGCTGGAGCTGGCGCGCCGCTTCGAAGAGCATGCCAAGGGCATGGTCACGCCGGCCACGCTGTTCGAGGAATTCGGCTTCAACTACGTCGGCCCGATCGACGGGCACGACCTGGACGCGCTGGTGCCCACGCTGCAGAACCTCAAGGCGTTGGAAGGCCTGCAGTTCCTGCACGTAGTCACCAAGAAGGGGCAGGGCTACAAGCTGGCCGAGGCCGATCCGGTGCTGTACCACGGCCCCGGCAAGTTCGATCCTGCGGTTGGCATTCAGCAATCGAAGGGGCCGGGCAAGCGCAGCTTCACGCAGGTATTCGGCCAGTGGCTGTGCGACATGGCCGAACAGGATTCGCGCCTGGTCGCCATCACGCCCGCCATGCGCGAAGGCAGCGGGCTGGTGGAATTCGAGCAACGCTTTCCGCAGCGCTATTTCGACGTGGGCATCGCCGAGCAGCACGCCGTGACCTTCGCCGCCGGCATCGCCTGCGAAGGCCAGAAGCCCGTGGTCGCGATCTACTCCACCTTCATGCAGCGCGGCTACGACCAGTTCATCCATGACGTCGCCCTGCAGAACCTGGACGTGACCTTCGCGCTGGACCGCGCCGGCCTGGTGGGCGCGGACGGCGCCACGCATGCCGGCAACTACGACATCGCCTTCCTGCGCTGCGTGCCCAACATGGTGGTGGCCACGCCTTCGGACGAAAACGAAACGCGGCTGCTGCTGTCGACCTGTTATCAGTATCCCGGCCCTGCGTCGGTGCGCTATCCGCGCGGCGCCGGCTGCGGCGCCACGGAAGAGACCGGCCTGGGCACGGTCGAACTCGGCCGCGGCGTGGTGCGCCGGGAAGGCCGCAAGATCGCCATCCTGGGCTTCGGTACGCTGGTCCAGGCTGCGCTGGGCGCCGCCGAAAAGCTCGACGCCACCGTGGCCGACATGCGCTTCGTCAAGCCGATCGACCGCGAACTGATCCTCGACTTGGCCAGCCGCCACGACGCGCTGGTTACGCTGGAAGATGCCTCCATCATGGGCGGCGCGGGTAGCGCGGTGCTGGAAACGCTGAGCGCGGCCGGCGTCATGATCCCGGTGCTGCAACTGGGCCTGCCCGACGAGTTCATCGACCATGGCGAGCAGTCGGCGCTGTGGGCCGGCGTAGGCCTGGACGCGGCGGGCATCGAAAGCTCGATCCGCGCCCGCTACGCCGACCTGCTGGGCTGAATCCGCTCCGATTCCTGCGGGCTTTGTCCGCAGGAATGAAACACACTGTTCCGGCCCCGCCAACCTACGAATAAAAGGGTTTTCCCTGGCGATTGGCGGACTATGGGCGATAATGGCCCCCTCTCAAAGATTCCTAGGCCCGTGCGTTTTCACGACTGATTGCCTAGACAGGTAAGCCGAAATGAATTCTCCGATCGACCCCGCCCTCGTGATGCCCGACGTCCAGAGTTCGGCGGACACCCGGCACATCCCGATTCAGCGCGTGGGCATCCGTGGCGTGCGCCACCCCATGTTGATTGAAAGCGGCGACGGCTCGCCCCAAGGCACCGTTGCCAACTGGACGCTGACCGTCGCCCTGCCGCCCGAAGAAAAGGGGACGCATATGTCCCGCTTCGTGGCGCTGCTGGAAAAGTACCGCAGCACCCCCATGACGCCGACCCTGTTCCGCGCCATGGCGGCCGACATGCTGCCGCTGCTGCATGCCGAGCGCGGCGACATCACCGCTGCCTTCCCGTACTTCATCAACAAGTCCGCCCCGATCTCCGGCGTGCAAAGCCTGCTGGACTATGAAGTGCAGTGGATCGCCCGTGCCCAGGGCGACGAGGTCGAGTTCGAACTGATCGTGCAGGTGCCCGTGACCAGCCTCTGTCCGTGCTCCAAGGCCATCTCCGAGTACGGCGCGCACAACCAGCGCTCGCACGTCACGGTGTCCGCCATCCTGAATGCCGACATCGGCATGGACGGCGTTATCCGCCTGATCGAGGAAGAGGGCTCCTGCGAGCTGTGGGGCCTGCTCAAGCGCCCGGACGAGAAGTACGTCACCGAACGCGCCTACGACAACCCTAAATTCGTCGAGGACCTGGTGCGCGACGTGGCTGCCCGCCTGAACGCGCATCCCGGCATCGCCCGCTACCGCGTGGAAGCCGAGAACTTCGAATCCATCCACAACCACTCGGCCTACGCCGTCGTGGAAGGCTGAGTTTTCCGTGAGCCATCCGGCGGCCAATGATTGGCCGCTCATCGCGGGGCTGCAGCAGTGGGAATCGCGGCTGGCCAGCAATCTGGCCGGCCGCGGCCGTTTTGGCGTCGCCCTCTACGAGTTCTTCCGCTTCGGCGTGAAGCAGGCCTGGGCCTGCCTGTTCGGCGGCCTGATGTGCGCGCTGCTGCTCGGCACGCACTGGTGGTATCCGAAGGACGCCGCGTTGGCCCGCTACGATTTCCTGACCCTGGCGGCCTTGGGCATCCAGGCGCTGCTGCTGGCGCTGCGCATGGAAACCTGGAGCGAGGCGCGCGTGATCCTGCTGTTCCACGTGGTGGGCACGGGCATGGAAGTGTTCAAGACCGCCGCGGGCTCGTGGATCTATCCCGAGGCCAGCGTGCTGCGCATCGGCGGCGTGCCGTTGTTCACGGGTTTCATGTATGCGGCGGTGGGCAGCTACCTGGCGCGCGTCTGGCGCCTGTTCGACTTCCGCTTCCGCGCTCATCCGCCGGTGGCGGCCACCGTGGCGCTGTCGGTGCTGATCTACGTGAATTTCTTCGCGCACCACTACATCCTGGATATCCGGTGGGCGCTGTTCGCGCTGACCGCCATTCTGTTCGCGCGCACCTGGGTGTATTTCCGCATTTGGCAGGTCTACCGGCGCATGCCGCTGCTACTGGGTTTCGTGCTGGTGGCCCTGTTCATCTGGTTCGCCGAGAACATCGGCACCTTTGCCAATGCCTGGCGCTATCCCAACCAGTCGCAGGGCTGGGAACTGGTGTCCATTGCCAAGCTGGGCTCGTGGTTCCTGCTGATGATCATCAGCTATGTGATGGTCAGCGTGGTCAACCGGCCCGAGGAAATCGATGTTGCCGATTTGCCTCGGCGGGCGGGGCAGGGGGGCGGGAATAGTCCGTCCCTGATTTCCTGAGGCCTCGGCGGCTTGCGCTGTACCGCTCGATCGGTGATAATCGAGGGCTTTCTTGCTCGACCGCCCATGGTTTTTGGGTAGCGGGCTGCCCCTTGCGGGCCACTGTCTACGTTGCAAATCACGATGTAAATCAAGATGCAATCCACCCCTGATGGAAAGCGGCGGGTGTAAGACGGACGGCCAGCGAGACATCCTCAAGGAGTTTTACTCATGCGTCACTACGAAGTAGTGTTTATCGTTCACCCCGACCAAAGCGAGCAAGTGCCCGCCATGGTCGAGCGTTACCAAGCGCTGGTCACGGGCCAAGGCGGCTCGGTTCATCGCCTGGAAGACTGGGGTCGCCGTCAACTGGCCTACCCGATCCAGAAGCTCGTCAAGGCTCACTACGTCTGCCTGAACATCGAGTGCGGCCAAGCCACGCTGGATGAGCTGGAACACTCGTTCCGCTACAACGACGCCGTTCTGCGCCACCTGGTCATCAAGACCAAGAAGGCTCAAGCCACGCCCTCGATCATGATGAAGTCGGTCGAACGCGAAGAAGCCCGCAAGGCTTCGGCTGAAGCAGCAGCGCCGGCTCAGGCCGAGTAAGCAGGGCTCACGCAGAGCTCATCCCATGAAGTCCCCTCGGTGCCTGGCAGGATGAATAAGCTGGAACTCAGCGCCCGCGTTCTTGAATGCGAGCCTTTGCGCCACACTCCCGCCGGATTGCCCGCACTGGAAATGGTGTTGGCGCACGAGTCCGAAGTCGTCGAAGCAGGCCACCCGCGCCGCGTCGAACTGACTATCGCGGCTGTGGCACTGGGCGATCTGGCGTTGCTGTTGAAGGACACCGCGCTAGGGTCCGAATTGCTGGTGCAGGGCTTTCTGGCTCCTACCCGCAAGGACTCGGTGAAGGTCAAGCTGCATTTGCAGCAGGCACGCAGGATCAGCGGCAGCGCAGGGCGCGATCCGCTGGTGGCTTGAAGGGAATTGGGCAAGAGGCGCGATGAGCGCCTTCTGAATACGGATAGGTTATGGGGGTTTGGGCCCGTTTTGGGTAAAACCCGGCCCCCTCAAACAAAGAGGCACATATCATGGCTTTCTTCGGAAAACGCAAGGAAAAACGCAAATTCACGCAGCAGAACCCGCTTTTCAAGCGTCGTAAGTTCTGCCGCTTCACCGCTGCCGGCGTGGAAGAGATCGACTACAAGGATCTGGACACCCTGCGCGACTTCGTGCAAGAAAACGGCAAGATCATCCCGGCTCGCCTGACCGGCACCAAGGCAATCTACCAGCGCCAGCTGGACACGGCCATCAAGCGCGCGCGCTTCCTGGCTCTGTTGCCTTACACCGACAACCACAACTAATCCGGGGCACTGAAATGCAAGTTATTCTGCTCGAAAAAGTCGTCAACCTGGGTAACCTCGGCGAAGTCGTCCGCGTGCGTGATGGCTACGCCCGCAACTTCCTGATCCCCCAGCGCAAGGCCCGTCGTGCAACCGACGCCGCCCTGAAGGAATTCGAAGCGCGCCGCGCCGAACTGGAAAAGGCCCAGGCTGAAAAGCTGGCCGCTGCCCAAGCTCTGGGCGAGCGCCTTGCTGGCTTCCAGCTGAAGATCGCCCAGAAGGCTGGCGTCGACGGCCGTCTGTTCGGCTCGGTTACCAACGCCGATATCGCCGAAGGTCTGAAGAAGGCCGGTTTCGAAGCCGTCGAAAAGGCGCAAGTGCGCCTGCCCAACGGCCAACTGAAGTCGGTCGGCGAGTTCCCGATCCAGGTTGCCCTGCACGCTGACGTTCTGGTCGACGTGACGGTTCTGGTTGAAGGCGAACTGTCCTAAGCCGGTACCCGCAGTAAAAAGAAGCCGGCCCGCGTGCCGGCTTTTTTTCTTTTTGCCCCACGCGTATTGCGTGTAGGCTTCGGACTCCACGATCCGGGCTTCGCGCCGCATTCCTCAGAGGACGTCTTGACTCAGCCCCCCGTTCACCACAACGCGCCTCCCGGCTTGCGAGCCTGGCTGGATAGCGTGGATGCGTCGCGTGAACCGTCGGTGCGGGATGTGACGATAGACGGTGTGCGCTGCATCATCAAGCGGCGCCGGCCCAGCATCGGCCGGGGCCTGAGCTATGCGCTGCGCTATGTGCGCGCCCTGTTCCTGGGCGTGGGATGCAAGATCTTCCTGGGCGAATTTCCGCGTCCAGGCGTATTGCTGCGCAATGGCCTGGCGCACGAGTCGCAACGCCTGGCGCAGTTGCTGAAGGCCGGCTGCCGCGTGCCCGAGGTCTGGTGGCAGGAGCAGGGCCTGCTGGTGCTGGAGTACGTCGGCGAGGACCTGGCCGACCTGATCCGCAACGAGGACACCACCTCCCGCTTGTGGCTGGCGCGCGCAGCTGCGGCCGATCTGGCCGCCTTCCATGCCCGCGGCATGTGGCATGGCGGCGCGCAGATTCGCAATATCACTTTGCAGGGCGGCGAACTGTGGCGCATCGATTTCGAAGAGAATATCGGTTCGACCCTGTCGCGTCCGTTGGCCCAGGCCTACGACCTGTTCCAGATGCTGGCCTCTCTGGTGTCTTTGCGTAAATTGCCCGACGACGCGGCCCGCACGCTGGGTAAACTGGCGCTCGAAGTCTATTTCGAGAGCAACCCAGATACCGAGGTACGCGCTCGCCTGACACGCCTGGCGCGTGTGCTCTGCGCCATTGCGGCGCCCTTGCGCGTGGTACTGGGCCGCCTGCCCTCGCGCGATATCCAGGGATTCTTCCGCGTCGCGGATATCCTGCAGCCGTTACTATTGAAGTCATGAATACACCCGCCGATTCCCAGCTCGAGTACCTACGCGTTCCTCCCCATTCCATCGAGGCTGAACAGTCGGTTCTGGGTGGCCTGTTGCTGGACAACGCAGCCTGGGACCGCATCGCCGACGTGCTGGTGGAAGAAGACTTCTATCGCCACGACCATCGCCTGATCTGGCACCACATCGCCCGCCTCATCGGACTGGCGCGTCCCGCCGACGTGATCACGGTCAACGAGTCCCTGATCAGCGCGGGCAAGGCCGAAGACGCAGGCGGCCTGGCCTACTTGAACGCGTTGGCGCACAACACGCCGTCCGCCGCCAACATCCGCCGCTACGGCGAGATCGTGCGCGAGCGCGCCATGCTGCGCAAGCTGGTGTCGATCGCCGACGAGATTTCTTCGGCCGCCCTGAATCCGCAAGGCAAGGAAGCCCGCCAACTGCTGGACGAGGCCGAATCCAAGGTCTTCCAGATTGCGCAGGAAGGGTCGCGCGGCGCCGCTGGCTTCCAGGAGATTCAGCCCTTGCTCACGCAGGTGGTCGAACGCATCGACGAGCTTTACCACCGCGAGGGCAGCTCCGATGTGACAGGCGTGCCCACCGGCTTCGCCGACCTGGACAAGATGACGTCCGGCATGCACGGCGGCGACCTGATCATCGTGGCCGGCCGCCCGTCCATGGGCAAGACCTCGTTCTCCATGAACATCGGCGAACACGTGGCCATCGAACAGGGCCTGCCCGTGGCGGTGTTTTCCATGGAAATGGGCGCGGTGCAGTTGGCGATGCGTATGCTGGGCTCGGTCGGCCTGCTGGACCAGCACCGCATGCGTACCGGCAAGCTGATCGCCGACGACTGGCCGCGCGTGACGCATGCCGTACAGCTGATGCAGGACGCGCAGGTCTACATCGACGAAACGCCCGCGCTCAGCCCGATGGAAGTGCGCGCGCGCACCCGCCGTCTGGCGCGCCAGTGCGGCCAGCTGGGCCTGATCATCATCGACTACCTGCAGCTCATGTCGGGCAACGGTTCGGGCGAAAACCGGGCCACTGAAGTGTCGGAAATCAGCCGCTCGCTCAAGGGCCTGGCCAAGGAACTCAACTGCCCGCTGATTGCGCTGTCGCAGTTGAACCGAAGCCTGGAACAGCGCCCCAACAAGCGTCCCGTGATGAGCGACCTGCGCGAATCCGGCGCCATTGAACAGGACGCCGACGTGATCCTGTTCATCTACCGCGACGAGGTCTACAACCCCGACTCGCCGGACAAGGGCACCGCCGAGATCATCATCGGCAAACAGCGTAACGGCCCCATCGGCACGGTGCGCCTGACCTTCCAGGGTTCGAGCACGCGCTTCCTGAACTTCTCGGGTTCGCAGCCGCGCGACATGTACTGAGCGGTTCCGGCCCAAGAAAAAACCGCGCCTCGGCGCGGTTTTTCATTGCAGGCGGGAATCCGCTTCAGGCTTCGGCCTCGGGGCGCTTGCCAAAGCGCGCGGCGAGCACGCCGCACACCATCAGCTGGATCTGGTGGAACAGCATCAGGGGCAGCACGATCGCGCCCACGGCGTGGCCGGCGAACAGCACCTGAGCCATCGGAATGCCGCTGGCCAGGCTTTTCTTCGAACCGCAGAACAGCAGCGTGATGCGGTCTTCCACGTTGAAGCCGAGCACCCGGCCGGCCAGGGCCGACAGGCCCAGCGCCAGCGCCAGGATGACCGCACATGCCACCACCAGGCCGGCCAGCGCGGGGATCGGGGTCGAACTCCACAGGCCTTCATTGATGGCTTCCGAAAAGGCCGTGTAGACCACCAGCAGGATGGAGCCCTGATCGACGAACTTCAGCATGGCCTTGCGCTTGTGCACCCAGGCGCCGATCCAGCGGCGGGCGAACTGGCCCAGCACGAAGGGCAGCAGCAGCTGCAGCATGATCTTGCCGACCGCGTCGAACGAAATCGGGGCGCTGCCTGCGTTGGCCACCACCGTGCCCACCAGCAGCGGGGTGAGGAAGATGCCGAGCAGGCTGGAGGCGGAAGCGCTGCACACGGCGGCCGGCACGTTGCCGCGCGCCATCGAGGTGAAGGCGATGGCCGATTGCACCGTGGCGGGCAGGCAGCACAGGAACAGGATGCCCAGATAGAGTTCCGGCGTGACCAGCGGCTCCAGCACCGGCTTGAGCGCCAGGCCCAACAGCGGGAACATCAGGAAGGTCGCGGAGAAGATGGTGAGGTGCAGCTTCCAATGGGTCAGGCCGGCGATGATGGCCTCGCGCGACAGGCGCGCGCCATGCAGGAAGAACAGCAGGCCGACCGCGATGTTGGTGATCCAGCCGAACACGACCACGCCTTGCCCGTGGGCGGGCACGATGCTGGCGATGATGACGGTGCAGATCAGGTAGAGGGTGAAGCGGTCGGGAAGAAGGCGGACAAGGCGTGACATGAGGGAAGGGAGGGAGAGCGGACGGAAAGCGCCGCGGGCGGCGTAAACGGGGCGTATTGTAGTCCCGGGGACGCCTTGCTTCCTGACAGCCAGTTGTCAGCGCCGCGCGGGCCGCGGCGCGACGCTCAAGGCGTCATGGCCAGCGCCAGGTCGAAGGCGGCGACCAGAGAGGCGTGGTCGGCCAGGCCCTTGCCGGCTATGTCGAAGGCGGTGCCGTGGTCGACGCTGGTGCGCACGAAAGGCAGGCCCACCGTCACGTTCACGCCATGGTCCAGGCCCAGGTACTTGACCGGAATGAGGCCCTGGTCGTGGTACTGCGCCACCACGATATCGAATTCGCCGCGCCGGGCGCGCATGAAGATCGTGTCGCCGGGCCAGGGGCCGCTGGCGTCTATGCCTTGCGCGCGGGCGGCGGCGATTGCGGGTTCGATGATGTCGATGTCCTCGCGGCCGAACTTGCCGCCTTCGCCCGCATGCGGGTTCAGCCCCGCGACCGCCACGCGCGGCTGGTCGATGCCCATCTGTCGGCAGGCTTGGTCGGCCAGTTTCATGGCGGTCAGTTCGGCTTGCGGCGTGATGCGCGCGATCACGTCGGCCAGCGCCACGTGGATGGTCACCAGCAGCACGCGCAGCTCGTCGTTGGCCAGCATCATCGCGAAGTCGCGCGTGTTCGAGCGCTCCGCCAGGATTTCGGTGTGGCCGGGATAGTCGATGCCGGCGGCATGCATGGATTTCTTGTTCAGCGGCGCGGTGACGATCGCGCGGATGCGGCCGGCCTGCGCGTCGTCGATGGCGGCGCAGACGTAATCGTAGGCGCCGCGTCCGGCTGCCGCGCTGATCTGCCCCAGGGGCAGGTCGGCAGCCAGGGCGGGGCTGCAGGCGATGACGTTGATGTGGTCCGCGCCCGGCGAGGCCTGGCTCACGTTCGCGATCTCGACGATTTCCAGCCTGGCGCCCAACTGGGCGGCGGCGCGCCGCAGCGCGCCCGCGTCGCCATACACCACGCAAGGCGCATTCAGGCCTTGCGCGTATGCCTGGACGACGATTTCGGGGCCGATGCCGGCGGCATCGCCCATGGTGATGCCCACGGGCAGGGAGGTCTTCACGGTGCTGGGACTGAGGTTGTGTTGCGGATCATGCTACACCCGATCGCGGGCGGGCCGCCGCCTTACTTCGAGGGATTCTTGGGCGGTTCGATGACGCCGCATTCGAAGGTCACGGTGGCGCGCTTGGGACCCAGGCCGGTCGCGTGGTTCGACGTGATCTTGGGTTTGACCAGTTTGCGGTCGATGGATTGGCAATACTGTTCGGCGCGCAGCAGGGCCTGGTTCTTGATTTCCACCCAGGTCATCATCTGGGTGCCGGAGCTGTGGGTGACGCTGTAAGTGTCCTTGCCGACGGACGTGACTTCGCTCATGCTGGAACAGGCGGTCAGCAAGGCGAGCAATACGGCGGCGGGGGCAAGGCGTGCAAACATGAGGCGTCCTGAAATGGCAATTATCCCAATTACACCATCATTTCAGGGCGCGGCGACGGCGCTGCGGCGGTCGAGCTTGCGGCTCAGGACGATGGAGGTCTGGGTCTGCTTGACCCCGTCGATCAAGCCGATGCGGTCGAGCAATTCGTCGAGCTGTTCGTGGGTCTCGCAGCGCAGGAAGATGAGGTAGTCGTAGGGGCCGCTGACCGACGAGACCTCCTCGACTTCGGGCATTCTCTCCAGTTCGCGCATCACTGCGGCAGTCGTCTTGGGCAGCACGCTGATGGAGCAATAGGCCCGCACCGCCGCTTCTTCCAGCAGCCGCCCCAGGCGCACGCCATAGCCGGCCACGATGTGTTCGCGCTCGAGCCGCGCGATGCGGGCCACCACGGTGGTGCGGGCCAGGCCGAGCTTGCGCGCCAGGATGGCGGCGGGTTCGCGCGCATTGGCTTGCAGCAGGCTGAGCAGTTGCCGGTCGATGGCGTCGAGTCGTTCGTTCATACGGTGATGGGCGGCATGCAGCGAGAGGGCGCGAGTGCCGACGGTACAGGCGCTGGGCCGCCCGCGTCAATGCGCAGCGGTGCGCACGCGCCCGGGCGGGCCGGGCGCTAGCCGTCCGATTCGGGCGGAATGCCGCCCTGATAGATGCGGCCGTCGAATTCGAAGCGCGTGATGGTCTTGCGCGCGGCATCGAATATGCGGTCGCGGCTGGCGTCGTCCAGGCCGTCGTGGTCGGCGAAGCTGAAGCGGCACAGATCAATGTCGCTGTCATAGAAGGCCGAATGCACATAGCGGCTGACATCGGCCTCGTGCGCGAAATGCGCGAACTCGCGCAGTTGCTCCATTTCGTGGAAGGATCCATTGCGGCTGACCAGCAGCATGCCGAACTTGCGCTCTTCGTCCGCTACGGGCTCGGGCGCGGCCAGGGCGTCCGGCTGCCGCAAATCTTCGTAGTCGAAGCGCGCGCCCAGTTCGTGCATGGCGGCCAGCACGCGCTGCCATTGCGCTTCATCCAGCGTGAGGCGGGCCGCCACATAGAAGAGGCGCTGGCGGCCCAGCGAGCGCGGTTCGGCGCCGCCGATATAACTGTGCCAAGGGACGGCCGCGTCAAGTCCGGCTAGTTCCGCCATGCGCGCGTCGCTGTATCCCAGCCGGTCCTGCAGGCGGCGCATGGATTGGGCGTCCGGCGCAACGTAGTTCTGGATGGTCTTCATGGGGGCCTCCGGTTGCACCGGAGTTTCGAGGGCCGCAGCCCGGGAAACGGAGCCGGTGACGTGCGCCGCCGTGCCTCTGCGGCCACGCTTCATGCTAGCGCGGCGGGCAGGGCTTGCCTAGCATGGGCAGGCGCGGCGCCGTGCTAGGATTTGCGCCGACTTCAATGCCAGGAGGCTTTCAAATGGACATCCAGGAACAAATCGCCGTCATCGTGCATACCATTTCGCACCAGGGCGGCCGCATCGACGCGCTGAATTCGACACTGCTGTCGATGCTGCATCTGGCCAAGGCTACGCCCGGCCTGCGCGAGGCCATCGAGGCCCAGCTCGAACAGAATTACTCCAGCTTGCTGGCTCGCTCCGAGAACCCGCAGTACGTGGCTGGTTTCGAGAGCGTGCGCGACATGGTCCTGGGCGCACTGAAATAGCCGCCCCACTGGCGCCGGCAGTGGCGGGAGTTACCCACAACTTCTGTGGACAAGCCTTGGGATAGCGCGGGCATAGATCTCCAATTTCCTTTAATTACAAAGGCTTGCATGGGGCGCTCAAAGCTGGCTCCATTTGCGCTCGCTGGCAGCGGTGCTGGCGGCGCGGCGCAGGTCATGCAAGCCGGGTAATATGCGGCCCCATGCGGAATCAGTATTCATTGGAATGCCGAGGCGGATCGATCGCGGTGCGCGTCTCGGAAGCAGCAAAGCTGGCGGCTTTCGACCCCGGCAAACTCTCCCCCGAGGCGTGCCAGAGCTGGGAGCGCATGGGGCATGGCTTCAAAGCCTGGCACGACTTCGACCAGCGTCACCCCATCCTGCGCCGCCTGGCGCGATTGCCCCTGGTAGGCCGCTGGTACCGCAATGCGCGCCGCCGCTACGTGCTGCGGGCCAGCGGCAAGCTGGTGGTCTGAAGCCGCTTTATTTGCGGCGTTTGCCCAGCAGGTGATATGCCAGCCAGATGATGGCGCCGATCGCGATGGCCACGGCCAGCTTGGTCTCGACGCCATGCAGGCGTCCCAGCATGGATTCGATGGTCTGACCGAACAGATAGCCCAAGGCGCTGAAGCACACGGCCCAGATGGCGGCGGCGATGGCGTTGAGTACCAGGAAGCGCAGCGGCGGCACGTTCGACACGCCCAGCGCCACAGGTCCTACGGTGCGCAGGCCATACAGAAAGCGCAGGCTCAGGATGAAGCCGTGCGGATAGCGGTCCACCGCCGCCAAGGCCTTCTCGAAAGCGGGTTTCTCGCGGATCCGCCGGACATAGCGATGATCGCGGTAGCGGCGGCCCAGCAAGAACAGCGCCTGGTCGGCGAGGAACGAACCGGCGAAGGCGCACAGCATCACGTAGGGCAGGTGCAGCAGCTGCTGGTGCGCCAGGAAGCCGGCGAACACGACCACGCTTTCGCCTTCGAGCAGCGTGCCGCCGAACACCGCCCACAGGCCGTAGTCGACGATGAACTGATGCAGGGCTGGGTTCATCTGGGCCGCTCGGCCACGATGCGCGCCAAGGTTTGCAGGGCGCTGGTGATCTCGGGCGTGGTGCGTTGTCCGCAGCTGATGCGCAGGAAGTGGTTGTAGCGCGTGCCGTTGGAGAACATTGCGCCCGGCGCGACCCGTATGCCTTGGCGCAGGGCGGCCTCGAACACGTCAGTGCCGGAACGCCCGTCAGGCATCTCTACCCACAGCAGCATGCCGCCCTGCGGCATGCTCAGGCGGGTGCCAGGAGGAAAATGCGCGGCGATGGTCTCGGCGGTCTGGTCGCGCTGCATCTTCAGGTGCCGGCGCAGGCGCGACAGGTGGCGATCGTAGGCGCGCGAGCCCATGAATTCGGCCACGGCAATCTGCGCCAGCGGTTCATTGGGGCGGCTTTGGGCGAACTTCAGCATGGCGATGCGGGCCTTCCAGCGGCCGCCCAGCAGCCAGCCCAGGCGCATGCCCGGCGCCAGCGTCTTGTGCATGGACGAGCAATAGATGACGTTGCCGGTCGCGTCCCAGGATTTGGCGGCGGCCAGCGGCGTGTCGTCGTCGGTCAGCGCGCCGTAGGTGTCGTCTTCGATCAGCGGCACTTGCTGGCGTTCGCACAGGGCGACGAGCCGCGCCTTTTCCGCGTCGGGCATGACGCAGCCCAGAGGGTTCTGGAAATTGGGCACCACCACCACGGCGCGGATGTTGCCGTGGGTCTGGAAGGCCAGGTCCAGCGCTTCGATCGACAGGCCGTGCTGCGGGCTGGTGGGGATCTCCAGCGCCCGCATGCCCAGGCTTTCCAGTATTTGCAGCAGGCCGAAGTACGCGGGCGATTCGACCGCTATCGTGTCGCCAGGCCGGGCCACCGCGCGCAGCGCCAGGTTCAGCGCCTCGATGCAGCCATGCGTGACGATGACGTCGTCGGGCGTGGCGTTGATGCCATTGGCCAGCGCCCGCCGGGCGAGCACGGTGCGCAGGTCCGGATGTCCTTGTGGCGGGACCGGGCTCACCAGCACTTCGGGTGACTGGCGCAGCGCGCGCATCATGGCCTGCTTCAGTTCCTCCTGCGGGTAGGCCTCGGGCACAGCCGCGGCCAGGGCGAAGTTGGCGCTGACCGGGTGCGCTTCGCATTTGGCCACGAAGTCCGAAACCCGGTCGTGGATGCCCACATACTGCGCGGCGCCGAGCGTCTGGCGGATGTCCGGCTCGTCGACGGGCGGGATGCTGTTGCGCCGGGGCTTGAGCACGAAGTAGCCCGAGCGGGGACGCGCTTCGATCAGGCCATCGTCTTCCAGCTGGCGGCAGGCCTGCAGCGCGGTCGACAGGCTGACGTGATGGGTACGCACCAGGGTGCGGACCGAGGGCATGCGCTGGGCGGGCGCCAGCACACCCGTCTGGATGGCGCGGCGGTAATGGTTGGCCAGGCGTAGATATAGCGGTTGCGGGTCCATGCGCCGATCATGCTCCCCGAGGTTGGAATGAGGGTAGGCACAGATTCAGCCAAAGTACACCATAACAGCGTGGAAATCGAGCATCTGCATCGGTACAGAAACCCAGGGATTGTGACTGTTGCGCATAGCAGGGCGCGCGTAGCCTGTAGTTGTCCGACAGGAGATGACGATGATTGCGACTTACGCCCCAGATGCCCAGGCCCGCCGCCTGGAACTTGCCGCCGGCGCCAGCCGGAAACTGGTCCTGCGCGCCGGCGCCACCCTGGTATGCGTCAGCGGCAGCGTGCGGATCGAAGAGCCGGCAAACGGGCCGGAAGCCGCGGGTGGACTGCCTGGCGCGGTATCCGTGCGCATCAATGCGGGCGAGGGCCACGGCCTGGGCTACGGCGGCGTGGCGCACGTCACGGCCATCGGCCCGGCGGAGCTGATCTGCGTGGACAACCCGGGCTACGCACAGCGCCTTTTTAGCGCCGCCGCCGCTTTTTTTCAGCTGGAACTGCTCAAGAATCGAAAAAATCGGCTGGGTGCGCTGCACAAGATTTCAAAATGATGTATGATTCACACATCAGACGCGGGGTGGAGCAGTCTGGCAGCTCGTCGGGCTCATAACCCGAAGGTCGTAGGTTCAAATCCTGCCCCCGCAACCAGTTTCAAGCAGGACCCGGATGGTCCCGCAGCGTGTCGGAAGATGCGCGCCGGATGATCCCTTGCAGAAGAAAGCCGCGATTTTCATCGCGGCTTTTTTTTCGCCCTCAGGCAGGATTCCCTGCGCCGCTTGCTCTGCGTCAAACCTTTGTTCCAGTCCGGACTTTCCCTGGTGTTCGTGGCCGCACAGGCCTCCAACCCTGCGCTACCATGGGTCACGCGCGCTAGGTTGCCGCACTCGAGGAGGGTCCATGGGAACAGCAAAATACGATCATCCTGGCTATGTCGCCGATACTGGCGCTGACGGCAAATACCACGTGGGCATTTGGTGCCCCCACGGCTATCCTGCCCATATCCATATCGGCCGGCCCGCGGAACGCGGCGATCCCCAGGCGCTGCTGCGCTTGCGCATACCGGATGGGGTCTTCCAGTCCTTGCCCGACGATCCTGAAACCCTGTGCCGCCGCGCACTCGGCCAGGCGTTGGGCGCCGGCCTGCTGTCTTCCGTTTCAGTGGATGGTGAATACCAGGAACTGCGTTTCCAGATGGACGCCGAACCTTGGTCCGGCCCGATGCTGGCCGCGGCCCACGCCTGATTCCGAGGCTCATGCCCGGGCTGAATTACCCACAGCTACTGTGGACAAGCCTTGGGATAGCCTCTGCGCATTTCGGGTTTTCCCTGTTATAACAATGACTTGGTAGCACCGGTCAAAAAACGCCCCATCGGGGCGTTTTTTGCGTCCAACCTGCCTGGCGCTGCGGCTATGCGACAATCTTTTCCCTTCCTGGCGCGCCTGCGCCTGTTTGCCATTCCCTCCCGGTTTGTTCCCCATGCTTAGTGCTACGTCTATCCATTCCCGCGGCCTGAAGGCGCCGGCGCCATGAGTCCGGCTGCCGCGTGCGTTGCCGTGATAGGCGGTGGTCCTGCCGGCCTGATGGCTGCCGAGCGCCTGAGCGCGCAAGGCGTGCAGGTGGATGTATTCGATGCCATGCCCTCGGTCGGCCGCAAGTTCCTGATGGCGGGGCGGGGGGGATTGAACCTGACCCACAGCGAGCCGGCCGCGCCGTTCCTGGGGCGCTATGGCGACCGCGCGCCCCATGTCGCGCCCTGGCTGCAGGCGCTGGACGCGGACGGCTTGCGCGAGTGGACGCACGGCCTGGGCATCCAGACCTTCGTGGGCTCGTCCGGTCGCGTGTTTCCCCAGGAGATGAAGGCGGCGCCGCTGTTGCGGGCCTGGCTGGCCAGGTTGCGCGCCAGCGGCGTGCGCTTGCACATGCGCCACCACTGGCTGGGATGGCCGGCGGATTCGCGGCCCGCGGCTGGGGTTTTGCGCTTCCATACGCCCGAGGGCGAGCAGCACTACGCCGCGGATGCCGTGGTGCTGGCGCTGGGAGGGGGCAGTTGGGCCAAGCTGGGGTCGGACGGGGCTTGGACCCGCGGCCTGCAGGCGCACGGTGTCGGGGTTGCGCCGCTGCGTCCGGCAAATTGCGGGTTCGACGTGGCGTGGTCGGATCATTTCCGCCAGCGTTACGCCGGGCAGCCGGTGAAATCCGTGGCCATGGCTTGCGAGACCGCGGCCGGCAGGACGCCAGTCAGGCAAGGCGAGTTCGTCGTGTCGGAAACCGGCGTGGAAGGCAGCCTGGTATACGCCTTGTCCGCGCTGCTGCGCGACCGGATCGAGGCCGAGGGGCATGCCATCGCCCTGCTGGATCTGGCCCCGGATTGGTCTCAGGAAAAGGTGATGGCTGCCGTGACGCATCCCCGCGGCTCGCGTTCCATGTCCAGCCATCTGCAGAGCCGGCTGGGGCTGACCGGGGTCAAGGCGGGGCTGCTGCGCGAATGCGCATCGGCCGCGGATTTCCGCGATGCCGAACGCCTGGGCTTGCGCATCAAGGCCTTGCCGCTGCGCCTGCTGCGCGCGCGGCCCATGGACGAAGCGATCAGCACGGCTGGCGGCGTGTCGTTCGACTCGCTCGATTCCGGCCTCATGCTGTGCGGGATTCCTGGCGTGTTCTGCGCGGGGGAGATGCTGGATTGGGAGGCGCCGACCGGCGGCTATCTGCTGACGGCATGCATGGCGAGCGGCGTGATCGCCGCTGCCGGAGTGATGGAATTCCTGCGGTCCGACGGCCAGGCGCCGCCAGCTGCCTGAGGCCGCGCGGCTTCAGGAGCCCGAGGAATAGGGCGCCAGGCCCAGCGGCGCGCGCGGCGCCAGGTCGCCGACCACATGTCCCACCACCGGCGCGCCGCCCTCGGGTTGCGTGATGATGCCGATGACGCGGGTAATCGAGCTGGCAGGAATGTCGGTGCCATGCGCGGGATCTTGCACCAGCTGCCAGATGGTGGCTTCCGCGGGAATGGCGTCTTGATCGACCAGTTCGGGGCTGTCCAGGCAACTGCGGGCAAAGGCAGACCAGTCCGACGCGTTGCAGGGCAAACCGTGAGCGGTGGCCAGTCGGGCCAGGGCCAGGGGCGCATCCGCCTGGGCGGCGGCATACTGGGCGGCGGCGCCCAGGGAGACATCCAGCGACAGCAAGCGCAGGAACTCTACGACGTTGTCGGTATTTTTCATTGTGCGGTCTCCTGCTGTAACTGTTCTGTTTATGGTTCCGGACCTGCTGGCAAGCCGGGCGGTGTTTTAGGCTGGGCCTTGGCCCAGCATGGACACCAGGGATTGTTTCAGGCGCGCCGAAAAAATGGGTACCGTATGGGACACACCGTTGCGGTCCACGCCTTCTTTGAGTTCGACCGATTGGCCGAGGAAAATTTCCGGCGCGGCGCCTATTTCGTTGTAGCGAGCCAGCAATTCATTCACGTTCTGCTGCGCGTTGGCCAGCGTGCTGCTTTCAGCCAGCTTGCCGGCGGCATGCGCCTGCAAAATCCGATGGAGATCGTCGATGAAGAGCGCCAAAGCCGCTTGTCCGCGGCATTGCGGCTGTTCCCAGCCCCAGCCCTGGTGGGCGGAAGCGCTGTTTTGCGATGCGTGTTTCTTGGTCATTTGCGAATCCTAATCGATTGGCGGTAATTGCGCGACAGGCGAACGCAAGCCTTTTCAACGGTGTTTGATCTTGCGCCGATACGGGCGGCGCCTGCATCCGGCCCATGCCCAAATGAGGGTCTTTGGGGTATGCTGGCTTCACTTTCCAAGCCCAGACAGGAGATGTCCATGAAGAACAAAGTCTTTCTCGTCATGTTGCTTTCGATCGCGGCCCTCTCGGCGGGATGCAACACCGTAGCGGGGGCAGGCAAGGACATCCAGCGGGGCGGCGAGAAGATAGAGGGCGCCGCCTCCAAGTAGGCGGCCCTGGTTCGCCGCGCCGCAATTCCGGCCCGGAAGCCGCGAGACATGCCTGCGCATCGCTCTCGCGGCTTTTTTGTTGCCGGAGCACAGCCCCCCCTCCTGGCATAATTCGGGGAGTTGAATTCGATCGTGGGAAGTGTCATGCGCAAGTCTTTGTGGGTGGGAATGGCGTTTGCGGCCCTGTTGGCCGGCTGCGCGAGCAAAGGGGTCTACGAGTCCGATGCCGTGGTGACGGAGACCTTCACCGTCAATACCAACTACGAAGCGGCTTTCCGCCGCGCGGGCGAGTACGTGCGGACCTGCCACGTGCAAGTGCAGCACGCCTACAACGTCGCCTATGCCTGGCGCCACGTGAAGGGCGAGAAGGGCGCGCCGGACGAGGTGCAGCTCTATAAGGTGACGGAACCCGCCAGGGTGCTGGAATTGATCTCCGCCGAAACCGCAAGTCCTTCGACCTCCAAGGTAACCATCACCGTGCTGGGCGAAGGCCGTTGGGACGCGGCCGAAATCGCCGCCGCCAAGGCTTCCATCCAGAGCGCCACGCCGGTCTGCCGCAAGGGCGCCGAAGGCTGATCCATGGACGCCCGCTCCCAGCAGATCCGCGCCAGCGGCCTGTCGTTCTCGCTCTTGGCGGGGGCGTTCCGCTTCCTGGGCTGGCTCAATGGCGGCGCGGCGCTGGCCCTGACGGGCTTTTCGCTGGGTGTGGTGGGAGGCGACATCGCCGCGCCGGATCTGCAGGTGCCGTTGGCGCTGCTGCTGGGCGGCCTGCTCGCTGCCTGCCTGGGAATACTGTTTGCCTACCTGGCGCAGGTCAGCCTGTTGCGCCAGGGCTACACCGGTCATCTGACGCGCGCCCACTGGCCTGCGCAGCTTCTGGCCATGTCTTGCTACCTGATCAGCGCGCTTGCCTTCTGCGCCGCCTGCTGGCTGGCGGCTGGACAGGCGATAACGGATGCTCCCCTGACGACTACAGCCTATGCAAGGCGGTAATTGCGGGTAAACCCGTGTGCGCAAAAGTGTTGGACTTGGATTTGTGTTGAGAATAATATGCGCACAGCGTATATAAATCTTCCGTTCGGGGCCCGTCATGACCATCTCCCAGCAAGCCTTCCTGCGCGACGCCATGCGACGCCTGAACCTCACCCGCGATGTGTTCGCGACGCGTATCGGCGTCAAGCGCCGCGCGCTCGATACCTGGCTGCTGCCCGAAGGCTCGCAGGAATTCCGCGCCATGCCGGAAGTGGTGCAGCGCTTCGTCAGCGAAATCGTCCAGAACGGCGTCTTGCTGGAAAAATATACGCAAAGCGTACAAGAAGGCCCTCTGCGTGACCGTATCGCGGTGGAAGGTAAGCACCAGTTGCTGTCGGTGGATCAGTTCACCCGCGAATCGGTCGAGGATCTGTTTCGCGTGGCCGACATGATGCAGCCCATCGCGCGCCGCCAGAAAGTGTCCCGCGTGCTGGAAGGCGCGGTGTTGGGCAACCTGTTCTTCGAAGCCAGCACCCGCACCCGCGTCAGCTTCGGCTCGGCGTTCTGCCGCCTGGGCGGCTCGGTCTGCGACACCACCGGCTTCACGTTCTCGTCCATGGCCAAGGGCGAATCGATCTACGACACCAGCCGCGTCATGAGCGGCTACGTCGACGCCATGGTCATCCGCCATCCGGACCAGGGCTCGGTCGCGGAGTTCGCCCGCGCCACCAACATTCCCGTGGTCAACGGCGGCGACGGCCCGGGCGAGCACCCCAGCCAGGCCCTGCTGGACCTGTACACGATCCTGACGGAGTTCTCGCGCCTGGGCAAACTGCTGGACGGCGCGCATATCGCCATGGTGGGCGACCTGAAGTACGGCCGCACGGTGCACTCGCTCATCAAGCTGATGGCGCTGTACAAGAACGTGAAGTTCTCGCTGGTGTCGCCCAAGGGCCTCGAAATGCCGTCCTACATCATCGAGCAGGCCAGCCGCAACGGCAACGTCATCGAGCAGAAGAGCACGCTGGCCGAGGGCTTGGCCGGCGCCGACGTGATCTACGCGACGCGCGTGCAGAAAGAGCGCTTCGCCAACGAAGAGAACGAAGGCTACACCCCGGACTTCCAGATCAGCCGCGCCATCATCGACGCCTACTGCGGCCCGGACACCATCGTGATGCACCCGCTGCCGCGCGACAGCCGTCCCGGCGCCAACGATCTGAGCGTGGACCTGAACCACGACCCGCGCCTGGCGATCTTCCGCCAGACCGACAACGGCATTCCCATCCGCATGGCGATCTTCGCGGTGCTGCTGGGCGTCGAGGGCCTGGTGCAGCACTCCTTGCGCGACGTGACCTGGCAGCATCCGTCCCACGTCGGTCCGGACGATTCGTCCTTCCACGGACTCGAATAAGCGCGCGACGCCGGCCCGAATATCCCTAGGCCGAGGCCGCCGGGCGGACCCGGCCCGGGGTTTTCAAGCATAATCCGCGCTGACTTTTTCTGTCGCGTGTCGTTTCCGGACACGCCGTGGAGCCTTCGGGCGGATTATCTATGTCTTCAAGCAGTCTCGGCGTCCCGCCATTTCCCGACCGGCACGCTGGCGCATCCGATCAGGCGTGCTACCTGAGCGCGTCCAACGAGCAGGCCTGGGTTGCGGTCTACCAGTCGGTTGACGCCTATACGCGCGGGCAAGTCGCCGCCGTGGTGGGCGACAGCCTTTCGGAGCTGGTCGACGCCTTTTATTCCACGCTGCTGGCCGACGCCGAGGCCGGCCCGCGACTGTCCCATGAAATCGTGTCGAGCCGCCTGCATGCGGGCATGACGCGCTGGCTCAAGGGGCTGCTGTGCGTGCGCGACCAGGGCGATGTCGCCTCCCTGATGGCCACGCAGAAAAAAGTGGGCGAGGTGCATGCCCGCGTCCATATCCCCATCCATCTGGTGATGGCCGGCGCCCGCATCCTGAAAAACGAGATTGCCCTGCGCCTGCGCGCCAGCGACCTGGACGGCATGGCCGCGTCCGTGGCGACCCAGTACGTATGCAATCTGTTCGACCTGGCGGTCGAGCAGATGAGCCGCGCCTTCATGCGCGACATCAGCCGCGGCGCCCGCAACGACGAGGCCTACCGGCTCTTCGCCCTGGGGCAGAACATCTCCACGGAGCGCGAGCGCCAGCGCGCCGCCTTGCTGGAATGGAGCCAGGCGGTGCTGATCGGCCTGCATTACCGCGCGGCCGGGCAGAGCCTGCCGCGGCTGGCGGCCTCCGAGTTCGGGCTGTGGCTGCAGCACAAGGGCGGGGCGATGTTCGAAAGCGCGCCGGGCCTGCAGCAGATCACGGATGCCGTCGCGCAGCTGGACGGGGTGGTGCTGCCTCAATTGATGCGGGGCGAGGAACTGGGGCAGGCCTCGGCCATGCCCGACCATGTGCGCGAATTGCAGGAGTTGGTGGCGCGTATCAAGCACCTGCTCAACGGTTTGTTCGACATGGTGGCCGAGATCGAGAGCGGCAGCGACCCGCTGACCAATGTGCTGAACCGGCGCTTCCTGCCCTCGGTGATCGGGCGCGAGATCTCGATTGCGCGGCGCCAGCGCAGCGAATTCTCGGTCCTGTTGCTGGACATCGACCACTTCAAGGCCATCAACGACCAGCACGGCCACTCCGGGGGTGACCAGGTGCTGCGCCAGTTTGCCGAGGTCCTGCACCAGGCGTGCCGCTCCAGCGACTTCGTGTTCCGTTATGGCGGCGAGGAGTTCCTGGTGGTGCTGGTGGATGCGCCGCGCGAGGCCGCGTTGGCCGCGGCCGAGAAGCTCGGCGCGGAAATCCGTCGCCATGTCTTCACCATTCCCGAGGCCGGACCGCTGCACATCACGGCCAGCATCGGCGTGGCGACGTTTGACGGCCATCCTGATTACGCCTATCTGATCGACCGTGCCGACCAGGCGCTCTATCAGGCCAAGCAGGCCGGCCGCGACCGCGCCGTGTCGGCCTGAAGCCAGTCTTGCAGACATGAAAAAGGCCGCCCTGCCAAGGGCGGCCCAGCTTGCAGGCGCAATGGCGCCAGCGGCTTACACCTTCTTTTCGCCGCCCAGGGCGTCGACCAGCTCGGCCATCATCTTGGCCAGTTCGCCCGTCATCAGCATCATGTCGGAATCGAACTTCTCGTCGTCGTTGGCGGCCACGCCTTCATTGCCTTCCTTCAGCACGTCCAGGGGCGCGACGCGCTTGACGTCCAGGCCTTCGGTCAGGACGAACGAAATGCGGTCGGCCCAGGTCATGGCCAGGCGGGTGCATTGCTTGCCCGACTGGATATGGCGGCGTACGTCGTCGGCGTCGATCGAGTGCTTGACGTAGCGGATGGCCGCGCCGCTTTCGCCCGAGGAACGCAGCTCGGTGTCCTGGTCGATGGAGAAGTTGGCCGGAGCCTCGTCCTCGGCCAGCCAGCCGGTCATGGCCGAGGCCGGGGACTGGGCGACGTACAGGTTTTCGAGCGGGAAGGGATCCACGCACTTGGCCAGCAGGCCGATGACTTCGTCGGCCTTGGCCGAGGCGGCCGCATCAATGACCAGCCAATGGTTCTGCGGGTCGATCCAGACGCGGGTGTCGCGGTACACGCTGAAGGCGCGCGGCAGGAGCTCGTCGGTGACGCGCTCCTTGATTTCCTTCATCTGCTTGCGGCCCGGCTTGTAGCCTTGCTGTTCTTCGATTTCCTGGGCGCGGGCCTTGGCGACCTGGTTGACGACGGTGCCCGGCAACAGCTTCTTCTCGGCCCGCAGGCTCAGCAGGATCTGGCCGTTGACTACATGGGCCAGGCCGCCGTTCTCGCGCGGAGGAACCCAGCCCAGGCTTTGCATTTCGAGGTTGTTGCCGCTTTGGTAGGCATGCCGCGCGAGCGTTTCTTCAAGCTGGTCGCCGACCAGCGTCCACGGCGAGGAGAGGCGATAAATCTTGAGATTCTTGAACCACATGAGCGTCGGCCAAAAGGGTAGATTCTATACGACGCGGGCGCTTTGCCGAAGTGCGGCAATACCGCAGTGTGGTGCGACACCTTCTGTCACTGACAGCGGCGGGCCTATGCGCTAATGTCCGCGCAGCTAGTCGAACTGGAGAGAAAAAATGAAGATCATCGGCGCCATCTTGATCGTCCTGGGTATCGCCGCCCTGGCCTACAAGGGCTTCAATTACAAATCCGAGGAGACCGTGCTGCAGATCGGTTCGGTGAAAGCAACCGCCGAGACCGAGAAGTCGGTGGCGATCCCCGCGTGGGCCGGCATCGCGGCCATCGTGGCCGGCGTGGTGGCGATCGGCGTCGGCATGCGCCGCTGATTGCGGGCGGTCCAGGCCGCCCCCTGCTGGATACGAAAATGGCGACCGCCGTGTGGTCGCCATTTTTTTGCGCCTTGTGTGCCGGCACAAAAAAAAGCGGCCCGGCTCATTGAGGGCCGGGCCGGTACGGGAGCACGCAATACCGCGTCATAAAAGGCTCGCGGGGAACGCGGTATCGGTGTCAGAACACTGGCCCTGCAATCGTCCGACAGGGGGATCAATCGTCGGCCGATCTGGCGCAAGGCCGTAATCTGAGCGCCCAGTCTAATGGCGCGGGTCTGACATGGTCCTGAAAGTGCTGATCTCTTTTTTCGCCTGATCGGTCAGGTGGCAGAAAAGTCTTGAGCCGGCGCAAAAAAAAAGCTCCATACGGAGCTTTTGAAAGGCCGGGCGGGCGCAGCAGTCCCGTCCGGCGGGGGATGGTCGTTTATGCGTTGATGTCGTTGTCCTTGGATTCGCGCACGAACAGCGTGCCGATGACCAGGGTCATGACTGCAATGATGATCGGGTACCACAGGCCGTCGTAGATGTTGCCTGTCGCGGCGACCACCGCAAAGGCGACCGGGGGCAGGAAGCCGCCGAACCAGCCGTTGCCGATGTGGTAGGGCAGGCTCATCGACGTGTAGCGGATGCGGGTCGGGAACATTTCCACCAGCATGGCGGCGATCGGGCCGTAGACCATGGTCACGTAGAGCACCAGGATGGCCAGAAGCACCACGACCATGACGTTGTTGCTTTGGGCCGGGTCAGCCTTGGCGGGGTAGCCGTGGCTGCGGATGGCGGTGGTCAGCGACTTGTCCAGTTCGGCGGCCTTGGCCTTGAAGTCCGCCGGGGCCATGGTCTTGCCGTCGAACGAGGCGAACTCGTCGTTGCCGATCTTGACCTTGGCGACCGAGCCCGCTGGCGCCGCTTCGTTCTTGTAGTTCACCGAGTTGCGGGCCATGAACGACTTGACCACGTCGCAAGAGCTGGTGAACGACGAGGTGCCCACGGGGTTGAACTGGAACGAGCAGGTGGCCGGGTCCGCGATCACGGTGACCGGGGCCGTGGCCTGGGCCTTTTCCAGCGCCGGGTTGGCGAAGTGCGTAATGCCCTGGAAGATCGGGAAGTAAGTGATCGCGGCGATCAGGCAGCCTGCCATGATGATGGGCTTGCGGCCGATCTTGTCGGACAGCGCGCCGAAGACCACGAAGAACGGAGTGCCGATCAGGAGCGCGATGGCGATCATGATGTTGGCGGTATTGGCGTCGACCTTCAGCGTCTGCGTCAGGAAGAACAGGGCGTAGAACTGGCCCGTGTACCAGACCACGGCCTGCCCGGCGGTCAGGCCCAGCAGCGCCAGGATGACGACCTTCAGGTTCTTCCATTGGCCGAACGATTCGGCGATCGGCGCCTTCGAGCCCTTGCCTTCTTCCTTCATGCGCTTGAAGGTCGGCGATTCGCTCAGTTGCAGGCGGATCCACACCGAGATGCCGAGCAGGACGACCGAGATCAGGAACGGAATGCGCCAGCCCCAGGCCTTGAATTCGTCTTCGCCCATGACCGTGCGGATGCCGAGGATGACCAGCAGCGACAGGAACAGGCCCAGGGTCGCAGTGGTCTGGATCCAGGACGTGTAGAAGCCGCGGCGGCCATGCGGCGCGTGTTCCGCGACATAGGTCGCGGCGCCGCCGTACTCGCCGCCCAGCGCCAGGCCTTGCAGCAGGCGCAGGACGATCAGGATGGCGGGAGCGGCCAGGCCGATGCTGGCGTAGCTGGGCAGCACGCCCACGAGGAACGTGGACAGGCCCATGATCACGATCGTGACCAGGAAGGTGTATTTGCGTCCGACCAGGTCGCCCAGACGGCCGAACACCAACGCGCCGAACGGACGCACGGCGAAACCGGCCGCGAACGCCAGCAGCGCGAAGATGAAGCCCGCGGTGGGGTTCACGCCCGAGAAGAAATGTTGCGCGATGATGGCTGCGAGCGAGCCGTAGAGGTAAAAGTCGTACCACTCGAAAACCGTGCCCAGCGACGACGCAAAGATGACGCGGCGCTCATCCTTGGTCATCGGGCGCGGATCCGCGGATGGACCGCGGCCTGCCATGGTTGTTGTGCTCATGATGTCTCCTCGGTTTTTATGGCCGGCGGTTGTCCGCCGTGCTCCGCCCGCAGCCGGCCAGACCGACATTGAGCTATACGCAACATTGGGGGGCGAGGCTGACGAGGTTCTGACGGGATCCTTACTTGAGTCTTAAAATTGAAACTACAAGTAACTGCTCCCTGGGGCGCTAGGGATAGTCCTAGGATGCGGCGGGCGTATCCAGGGACTCGGCATAGAGCGGAAAAACCACGCGGATCCGCGTGCCGGGCAGGTTCGAATGCGCCGTGGGGTGATCGCTGATTTCGACGCTGGCCTGATGCTTCTGGGCGATTTCCCGCACGATGGCCAGGCCCAGGCCGCTGCCGTCGGACGTGGTGCCCAGCACACGGTAAAAGCGGTCGAACACGCGTTCGCGCTCTTCAGGCGGGATGCCGGGACCGGAATCCTCGACCTCCAGCAGCGCCTGTCCGTCCCGGCTCTGCGCGCGCACCGTGATGTGGCCGCCGCGCGGCGTGTAGCGCAGCGCGTTGTCCACCAGGTTGTTGAGCAGCTCGGCCAGCAGCAGGGGGTTGCCGTTGATTTCCACCGGCTGGTCCGAACCTTCGAAGCCCAGATCGGTGTTCAGCGAGAGCGCCATTGGCACCCAGTGCATGGCCTGCTCGTAGGCGATGGTGTTGATGTCGGTGCGCGTCAGGCCGATGGCGCTAGGGTTTTCGGCCCGGGCCAGCAATAGCAGCTGGTTTACCAGGCGCGTGGCGCGCTCTGAACCGGTCACGAGTTGGCGCAGGCTGGACTGCATTTCCTCGGGGCTGGCGTCGCGCAGGGCCAGCTCGGCCTGGGTGCGCAGGCCGGCCAGCGGTGTCTTCAGCTGGTGCGCCGCGTCGGCAACGAAGCGGCGCTGCGCCTGCACGTTGGACGAAAGCCGGTCCAGCAGGTCGTTCATCGCGGCCACCAGGGGCGCGATCTCGGTCGGCGCGGCGCGCTCGTCGATGGGAGAAAGGTCGTCGGGCCGGCGGGCCCGCAGGCGCTGCTGCAACGCGTTCAACGGCGCCACCCCGCGCGACAGCCCGAACCACACCAGCAGCACGGCGACGGGCAGCACCACGAACTGCGGAATGATCACGCCCTTGATGATGTCGTTGGCCAGCTGCGTGCGTTTTTCGACTGTCTCGGCCGCGATCAGCAGCGCCGGCTGCGTATCGGGCAAATGCAGGTCTACCCAGGTGAACGCCAGCCGGATGCCGAAGCCGCGCAAGGTGGCGTCTTCGTATTGCACTTCGCCGGGGCGGGGCTGGCCCACGGTGGAGGGCAGGGGCAGGGCGCGGTCGCCGCCGAGGTATTCGCCGCGACTGCCCAGCGCCAGCCAGAACACGCTGTCAGTCTCGTCGGCGTGCAGGACCTCGCGGGCGGTGTCGGTCATCTTGAGCACGGCCCGGCCGTCCTGCGCGTGGACCTGCAGGGTCAATACGTGGAGGTTGTTGGCCAGTGCGCGGTCGTAGGGCACGTTGGCGATGTTCTGCGCCACCACATAGGTGATGGCCACGCTCATGGGCCACAGAAGGAACAGCGGCGCCAGCATCCAGTCCAGGATCTCGCCCAGCAGGGAGCGCTGCGGCGGCGCGAAGCTCGGGCCCTTGGCCCCCGCCCGCATGACATCCAGTGCTTCCTGGTTCAGCGCTTCCGGCGGCGCCGCTTCAGCTTGCGAGGTACGCCGCACCCTGGTCCCGCTCAAGACAGTAGCCCAGGCCGCGCACGGTCACGATCTTCACGCCGCTGGGCTCCAGCTTCTTGCGCAGGCGGTGGACGTAGACCTCGATGGCGTTGGTGCTGACCTCTTCGCCCCATTCGCACAGGTGGTCGACCAGCTGGGTCTTGCTGACCATGCGGCCGCTGCGGGTCAGGAGGATCTCGAGCAGGCTGACTTCGCGCGCCGACAGGTCCAGCGTCTGGTCGTCGACCATGGCGACGCGGCCGGTCTGGTCGAACAGCAGGCGGCCGTGCTTGATCATGGTGGCGCCGCCGCCTGCGCCGCGCCGGGTCAGGGCGCGCACGCGGGCCTCGAGTTCGGACAGCGCGAAAGGCTTGGCCATGTAGTCGTCGGCGCCCAGGTCCAGGCCCTTGACGCGCTGTTCGATGCTGTCGGCCGCGGTCAGGATCAGCACGGGCAGGGCGGAGTTGCGGGCGCGCAGGCGGCGCAGCACTTCCAGCCCGGCCAGTTGCGGCAGGCCGAGGTCCAGGATGAGCAGGTCGAAGGCCTGGGCAGCCAGCGCCGAATCGGCCGCCAGCCCGTCGCGCACCGCATCCACGGCGTAGCCGTTGTGGCGCAACGAACGGGACAGGCCGTCGGCCAGGATGCTGTCGTCTTCGGCGATCAGGATACGCATGGGCTACAGTGAAAAAAGACCCCGCGGCGCAAAGGGGAAAAACGCCGGGTTCGTCTGGCATTCTGGCATATGGCGCCATGCTTGCCACTCAGGGTATACGTGCAAAACACTGGCACACTGTTTTTTTGTACAGTATAATCCGATGCCATAATCTGATCCGTAGCTCAAAGCACCCGCCGGACCACAGGGCTAGGCAAATCCGGCAAACCTGGCCCGGCAGAAGCAAGACTGACCTTCCCAGCCAGATCCGCAATCCCCTCGACACCAGATACGTTACAGACAGGACTCTACATGGACGACAAAACCACCAAGGCCGCCGCATCGGAAAAGGCCAAGGCGCTTGCCGCCGCGCTTTCGCAGATCGAAAAGCAGTTCGGCAAGGGCTCGATCATGCGCTACGGCGACAACGAGGTCTCGCATGATATCCAGGTGGTTTCCACGGGCTCGCTGGGTCTGGATATCGCGCTGGGCGTCGGTGGCCTGCCGCGAGGCCGCGTGGTCGAAATCTACGGCCCGGAATCGTCGGGCAAGACCACGCTGACGCTGCAAGTCATCGCTGAAATGCAGAAAATCGGCGGCACCTGCGCCTTCGTCGACGCCGAGCACGCGCTGGATGTCCAGTACGCCTCCAAGCTGGGCGTCAAGCTGACCGATCTGCTGATTTCGCAGCCGGACACGGGCGAGCAGGCCCTGGAAATCACCGATGCGCTGGTGCGTTCGGGCTCGGTCGACCTGATCGTCATCGACTCGGTGGCGGCGCTGGTGCCCAAGGCCGAAATCGAAGGCGAAATGGGCGATTCCCTGCCCGGCCTGCAAGCCCGCCTGATGAGCCAGGCGCTGCGCAAGCTCACCGCCACCATCAAGAAGACCAACTGCATGGTCATCTTCATCAACCAGATCCGCATGAAGATCGGCGTGATGTTCGGCAACCCCGAAACCACCACCGGCGGCAATGCGCTCAAGTTCTACGCTTCCGTGCGCCTGGACATCCGGCGCATCGGCTCCATCAAGAAGGGCGACGAAGTCGTCGGCAACGAAACCCGCGTCAAGGTCGTGAAGAACAAGGTCGCGCCGCCGTTCAAGCAGGCCGAATTCGACATCATGTATGGCGCCGGCATCTCGCGCGAAGGCGAAATCATCGACCTGGGCGTGGCCGCCAATGTGGTGGACAAGTCCGGCGCGTGGTACAGCTATAACGGCAACCGCATCGGCCAGGGCAAGGACAATGTCCGCGAGTACCTGAAAGAGCACAAGGACATGGCCGTCGAGATCGAGAACCGTGTCCGCGAGAACCAGGGCATCGTCAGCCGCGCGGCCGAATTCGTGCCCACGGCGGAAGACACCGAAGAGTAATCGGATCGATGACGGGCCTTGCGCGGGCGGATCCAGGTCCGCCGCGAAGGGCCTGCATCTCGCCTCGGGGTCGCCCGAATACTTGCGGCAGGCGCCAGGACGGGCCTGCCGTTATGCATAGCAAGCAGGAAACGCATGAGCTGGAAACCGCCGCCCGCGTCAGCCGAGCGCCTACGCGCCAAGCTGGATGACGAATTCGAAACCGTCGCCAAGCCTCAGGGCTTGCGTCGCACTTCGGATGCGCGCCGCGAGCAGGACGCGGAATCCAGTGATGAGGCGGACCAGTGGAGCCGCAGTTCGGAAGCGGGCGATGCGCGCCGTGGCCGCCGTGCCGCTGCGGCCGAGGACGGCCCGGATGCGGACGGCCAGTCCGCCCGCAAGGGGCCATCGCTGAAAATGCGGGCCGTGGGCTATCTGTCGCGGCGCGAGCACGCCCGCGAGGAACTGGCACGCAAGCTTGCCGCCCATGCGGAGGACCCGGCCGAAGTCGAGGCCGTGCTCGACGCCCTGGAAAAGGAAGGCTGGCTATCCACCGAACGCTTTGCGCAAAGCCTGGTTCATCGGCGCGCGTCGCGCCAGGGGGCGGCGCGCATCGTGCAGGAATTGCGCCAACACGGGGTGGACGACAACCAGGTCGCCGAGTTGCGCGAACAGCTGCGGGCCACCGAGTACGACCGCGCGCTGGAAGTCTGGAAGAAGCGTTTCAGCGCCAAGCCGGAGGACCGCGCGGCCTACGCAAAACAGGCTCGTTTCCTGGCCAGCCGCGGCTTCGCGCATGACGTAATCCGCCGCATCCTGGGCGCAGGCGACGAGGACTGAGCGCTACGGTCCGCAGCGCCTGGCGCCTTACTTTGCCGACTTGATCCCCGACAGCGTCTTGAAGCAGACGTCGCGGGTAATGGTCAGGAACTCGTCGATGTACGAGGCATCCGTGTCCTCGCTGCGCACCGTCGCGTACAGCGTGCGCCATACGCCTTGCGGGCCCAGCCGGCACAGGCGCAGCCAGCCCTGATTCATGTATTCCGTCAGCGCCCAGTTGGGCAGCGCGGCCACGCCGCGGTTGCTGGCCACCAGCTGCGCAATGATGGGCGTGAGTTCCGCGCGGCGGATGGCCGCCGGTTCCACGTCGGCGGGGTCGAGGAACGCCGTGAAAATGTCCAGGCGCTGCTTGTCCACCGGGTAGGTGATGAGCGTCTGGTCGGCCAACTGGTCCGGCATGACGAACTTGCTGCCAGCCAGCGGATTGGATTCCGACACGGCCAGCACCAGCTCGTACTTGAACAGCGGCAGATACTCCACCGCGTCCAGCGGCTGGGGATCGGACGTGATGACCAGATCCAGGTCGCCGCGCACCAGGGCGGGCAGGGGGGCGAAGGAAAATGCCGCCGACAGGTCCAGCGCCACGTCCGGCCATTGCGCGCGGAAGGCGTCCAGCGCCGGCATCAGCCACTGGAAGCAGGAATGGCAGTCGATGGCCAGGTGCAGCCGGCCGGTGCGGCCGGCGGCCAGCCGTTGCAGGTCGCGTTCCGTCGCGCGGATGCGCGGCAACACGTCATCCGCCAGCGCCAGCACACGCAAGCCTGCTGTCGTCAGCCTGGCCGGGCGCGTGCGGCGGTTCAACAAAGGGGTGCCCAGCCGGGTTTCCAGGTCGCGCAACTGGTGCGACAGGGCCGACTGGGTCAGGTGCAGGCGCTCGGCGGCTTCCTGCAGGCTGCCGCCGTCGCGGATGGCGGTAAGCGTTTCTAGATGGCGGATTTCAAGCATGGGTGACTGCAAGGATTCGGAATGAGCTCATATTGTATGAGATTTTCTCATTTTATGAATGTACACATTGATTTTGATTCATTTTGGTTTGGCCCCAGAATAGCTGCCACTTGAACAAATTTTGTCTAACGGCGGTGATGTCATGACTACTATTCATAATCTTGGATTCCCCCGCATCGGTGCGCAACGTGAACTGAAGCGCGCGGTTGAGGCCTACTGGGCCGGCAAGCAGACCGCCGAAGAGCTCGAGCAGACCGGCCGCGACCTGCGCGCCAAGCATTGGAAACTGCAGGCCGCTGCGGGCCTGAAGTTCGTGCCGGTGGGCGACTTCGCCTGGTACGACCAGATCCTGGAGTGGACCGCGCTGCTGGGCGCCGTGCCCGCCCGCTTCGGCCAGAAGGACAACGAGCCTGTCACGCTGG
This sequence comes from Achromobacter sp., assembly GCF_049647645.1. GTDB lineage: Bacteria > Pseudomonadota > Gammaproteobacteria > Burkholderiales > Burkholderiaceae_B > Achromobacter. The sequence continues at coordinate 946 of NZ_JBARYB010000068.1, read as the reverse complement.
ACACGCTGTTCCGCATGGGCCGCGGCCGGGCGCCGTCGGGCAAGCCCGCCGCCGCCTGCGAAATGACCAAGTGGTTCGACACCAACTACCACTACATCGTGCCGGAACTGGTGCCGGGCCAGACCTTCCGCATCGCCCGCGAATCGCTGTTCGAACAGGCCGAGGAAGCGCAGGCCCAGGGCTACGCCATCAAGCCCGTGATCCCCGGTCCGCTGACCTGGCTGTACCAGGGCAAGGGCGACGCCTTTGCCGCCGGCGCCGCCGACGCGGGCAAGCTGCAACTGCTGGCCGCGCTGCTGCCGGTCTACCTGGAAGTGCTGGCGCGCTTCGCCAGGCTGGGCGTGCAGTGGGTGCAGATCGACGAGCCCATCCTGGCGCTGGATCTGCCGCAAGCCTGGCGCGATGCGTTCAAGCAGACCTATGACCAGTTGTCCGCCAGTCCGGTCAAGCTGCTGGTGGCTACCTACTTCGACGGCCTGAAGGACAACCTGCCGACCGCGCTGGGCCTGCCCGTGGCCGGCCTGCACGTGGACCTGGTCCGCGCGCCCGAGCAACTGGCGGAAGTGGTTTCCGGCCTGGGCGCCGAGCAGGTGCTGTCTGCCGGCGTCATCAACGGCCGCAACATCTGGCGAACCGACCTGGATGCCGCCATCGCCACGCTGACGCCGATCAAGCAGCAATTGGGCGACCGCCTGTGGCTCGCGCCGTCGTGCTCGCTCCTGCACGTGCCGGTGGACCTGGCCTATGAAACCGAGCTGGATGCCGAACTGAAGAGCTGGCTGTCCTTCGCTGCGCAAAAGCTGGAAGAACTGAGCCTGCTGGGCCGTGCCCTGGACAGCGCGACGCAAGCCGCCGCGCAGGACGGCCTGGCCAAGCAGCGCGCCGCGCTGGCCGCCCGCCGTTCATCGGCACGCATCCACAATCCCGCCGTCGGCCAGCGCATGGC
>NZ_JBARYB010000067.1:0-18432 GCF_049647645.1 Achromobacter sp. | reverse complement strand
GCCGGGGGCGTCGTCGGTGTTGCCGTCACGGGCGGCTGCACCGACGTGACCGGCGGCGGCGTGGGGATGGCGGAAGGATCCGTCGGCGCGGCGCCACCCGGCGCGGGCGTCTGCGGCGTGGCGACCTGCGGTTCGCTCACTTGCGGCTGGAACGGCGTGTTGCGTTCCGGCACCCTGATGGGAATGTTGTCGTCGACCGGCGTGGGCTGCGAGTCGAGCACCATCGGCAGAATGATGACGGCAGCCAATACCAGCGCGATAGCGCCTGCCAGCCTGCGCCGCGCGCGGCCGCGCAGCTCCGCAGCCTGCACCTCGCTGGGCACTGCCGCCCGCTTGGAGGACTGCGCCTGGTCGGCAGGATCTTTGCGTTTGAAAAAACCCATGGAGGAGAATTCCTTGCGGCGATATGGCGGCGGGCCGCCTGGACGCGATTGACCCGATGCTGCCTATGCCTTGCGACCCAGAGCCTGCAAAACCGAGGCTACGGTGAGAAACGAGCCGAACACCACGATTCTATCATTCTCCCCTGCCCGTTCGCGCGCCGCCGCAAAGGCCTGGGCAGGATCCGCGTACGCCGCGATTCCCGGTTTTTCGCCATCAGCGGGCGCCGGCGGCAGCGCCGCGGCGACCTGTTCGGCCAACGCTTCTCCAGACGTGCCGCGCGGACCCGGCAGGCCGGCGCAATACCAGTTGTCAATGCGGGTGCCGAGCTTGGCGACGACGCCGGCCAGGTCCTTGTCGTTGAGCATGCCGAACACCGCATGGGTGTACGGATGGAAACCCATGTTGTCCAGGTTCTGCGCCAGCACCGCCGCGGCGTGCGGGTTGTGCGCCACGTCCAGGATGACCGCGGGCTGGCCCGGCAGGATCTGGAAACGGCCAGGCAGGGACGCCTGCAACAGCCCCAGGCGCACGGCCTGCTGCGGCACCGGCAGACGGTCGCGCACCGATTCCAGCGCCGCCAGCGCGGCCGATGCGTTCAGCAACTGGTTGGCGCCGCGCAGCGCCGGATAGGCCAGCGAGTTGCGGCGCTGTTCGCGGCCGCCGTAGGCCCATTGCTGGCGGTCTCCGGAATAGTTGTAGTCGCGGCCGAACAGCCACAGATCGGCGCCGATCTTCTCGACATGATCCAGCAGCGATTGCGGAGGCACGGGATCGCTGCAGATTGCCGGCCGGCCGCCGCGGTAGATATGGGCTTTCTCGAAACCGATTTTTTCGCGCGTATCGCCCAGCCAATCGGTATGGTCCAGATCCACGCTGGTGACGATGGAGCAGTCGGCGTCGACGATGTTGACGGCGTCCAGCCGCCCGCCCAGGCCGACTTCCAGCACCACGGCATCCAGCCTGGATTGCGAGAACAGGCGCAGGATCGCCAGCGTGGTGAATTCGAAATAGGTCAGCGAAACGTCGCCGCGCGCTGCCTCGACCGCCTGAAACTGGGCGATCAGCGCCTCGTCGGTGGCGATCTGGCCATTGATGCGGGCGCGTTCGTTGAAGTCGATCAGGTGCGGCGAGGTGTACAGCCCGACCTTGTAGCCGGCCGCCAGCAGGATCGCTTCCAGCATGGCACAGGTGGAGCCCTTGCCGTTGGTGCCGCCGACGACGAACTTCACGCCGGACAGCTCCAGCCCCATGCGCCCGGCGACCTCGCGCACCCGGTCCAGGCCCATGTCGATGGCGGTGGCGTGGATCGACTCCAGGTACTGCAGCCAATCGGACAGGGTGGCGGAAACGTCGGGCGTGCGGGCAGAAGACATGACAAAGCCGGAAGTGAAGTCAGCGTTCGATTTTAGCAGTCCGCGCACGGTGTTTTCCCTAATCCCCCAGGGAGCGGAGAGGTATCCGCAGCGAAAAACTGCTTGCCGATATTTTTCTCATACATAAAAATAATTTCACGTATGAAAATTTTAACGGATAGAACATGACGCAGAGCAAGACCCCAGCCTGGCTGGTGCGCGAGGCCGACGTGCCCGGTTATCACCCCGCCAACCACACTGGCACCCTGAACCGCCGCCTGATCGGTCCGGACACCGTCGGCTCCCGCGGCGTGGAAGTGCTGCTGGGAGTGATCGACAAGGGCAAGGGGGCCCTGCCGCACGCCCATCCCGGCATCGAACAGGTCTGCTACCTGCTGTCCGGCACGGCGCGCGCGCAGGTACGGGACGAATGGGCCGACATGGGTCCGGGAGACTGCTGCTACTTCCCGCCGGACATTCCACACGTCTTCACTGTCACCAGCGACGAACCCGCCCGCCTGCTGGTGATCTACACGCCCCCTTATGAAGAATCCCCAGACCGCGTGATACGCGGCTTTCCGGCGCCACCCACAGCCGCCTGACGCGGCCCAGCCCCGGGCAGCGGACGCAGAAACCGCGCCTGGACCCCAAAGCACACAGGAGACAAACCATGAGCCCCCTAAACCTGTTGGGCGCCGCCATCATCAGCGGCGCAACGCTGGTCGCCAGCCCCGCCGTCCACGCCGCCGACTACCCCACCAAACCCATCACCCTGATCGTCCCCTTTCCCGCCGGATCCGGCACCGACGCCGTGGGTCGCATCTTCGGCGCCGAGCTGGGCAACATCCTGGGCCAGCAGGTCGTGGTGGAAAACAAGCCTGGGGCCAACGCCACCATCGCGGCCAACTACGTGGCGCGCGCCAAGCCGGACGGCTACACGCTGTTCGTCACCACCAACACCTCGCATTCCGCCGCCCCCTGGCTGATGAAGAACGTGCCCTACGATCCGGTCAAGGACTTCACCCCCATCGCCCGCGGCGGCAACCTGCCCTTCATCCTGGTGGTGAACCCTAAGCGGCCGTGGAAAACCGTGGGCGAACTGGTCGCCGACGCGCGCCAGCGGCCCGGCCGCATCACCTATGCCAGCGGCAACAGCACCGGCATCGTCGCCGGCGCCACGCTGGCCAACCGCGCCAAGATCGACATCCTGCACGTGCCTTATAAAGGCACGCCGCAAGGTCTCACCGACGTGGTCGGCGGGCAGGTCGATTTCATGTTCACCGATCTGGCTTCCGGCCTGCCCTTCGTGCAATCGGGTCAATTGCGCGCGCTGGCCGTGTCGACCGCCGAACGCAGCGCCATCGTCCCGGACCTGCCGTCCATGGCCGAGTCCGGCGTGCAGGATTTCGACCTCAACTCCTGGAACGGCTACTTCGGCCCCGCTGGCATGCCGCCGGAGATCGTGGCCAAGCTGAATGCCGCCATCAATCAGGTGGTCGCCAAGCCCGACGTGAAAAAACGGTTGGCGGGCCTGGGGTTCGACGCCTTCTCCAGCACGCCGCAAGCTTTCTCCCAGTTCGTCGGCGCGCAGCTGGACCTATGGGGCAAGCTGATCCGCGACGCAGGGATCGAGCAGCAATGAACGAGCAGCCGCAATCCGAAACTCCCGCCGGCCCGCTGGCGGGAGTGCGCATCCTGGACCTGAGCACGGTGGTGATGGGGCCCTATGCCACCCAGGTCCTGGCCGACCTGGGCGCCGACGTCATCAAGGTCGAGCCGCCCGCCGGCGACAACATGCGGGCCGTCGGCCCCATGCGCAACCCCGGCATGGGCCATATCTATCTGCACCTGAACCGCAACAAGCGATCGGTCGTCCTGGACCTGAAGACGCCCGAGGGGCTTTCGGCCTGCCTGAAACTGGCCGAAAGCTGCGACGCCCTGCTCTACAACATCCGCCCGCAGGCGATGGCCAGGCTGGGCTTGTCCTACGAGGCGGTGGCGGCGCGCAATCCGCGCATCGTCTATCTGGGCGCCTACGGCTATGGCGAGGCCGGGCCCTATGCCGGACGGCCCGCCTACGACGACCTGATCCAGGGCCAGACCGGTATCGCCGCGCTTTCCGCCCAGCAGAGCGGGGACGTGCCGCGCTACGCGCCGCTGACCCTGGCCGACCGGGCCGTAGGGCTGCACGCGGGCATCGCACTGGTGTCCGCGGTGCTGCACGCCCGCGCCACGGGATACGGCCAGCAGGTGGAACTCCCCATGTTCGAAGGCATGGCCCACCTCGTGCTGGGAGACCATCTCGGCGGCGCCACCTTCGAACCGCCGCTGGGGCCCACCGGCTATGCGCGCCTGCTGGCGCCGCATCGCCGCCCCTACGCCACAGCCGACGGCTACATCAGCCTGCTGATCTACAACGACAAACACTGGCGCAACTTCTTCGACCTGATCGGCCGGCCCGAACTGTCGCAGGACCCGCGCTTCAGTTCCCATGGGGCACGCGCCGCCCACATCGGCGAGGTCTACGCCTTTGTCGCCGACGTCATCGCCACCCGCCGCAGCCAGGACTGGCTGGAAGGCCTGGCGCGAGCGGACATTCCCGCCTCGCCGCTCTATTCCGTGGACGACCTGTTGCAGGACGAACACCTGGCCGCGACCGGCTTCATCCGGACCATGGACCACCCCAGCGAAGGCCCGATCCGCACGACGGCTCCGTTGGGCACATACGAAAGCACCCCTACCTCCATACGCCGCCCCGCCCCCAGGCTAGGCCAGCACAGCCGCGAGGTGCTGGCCGAGGCCGGCTATGACCACGCCCGGATCGACGCCATGGCGGCCCGCGGCATCACCCTGGATGGAAACGACTGATGGACTTTGAATTCACCCCCGACCAGTTGGCGCTGCGGGACGCCGTGGCCCGCATCTGCGAACGCTACCCGGACGACTATTGGCTGGAGCGCGACCGCGAGGGCGGCTTTCCGGAGCCCCTGCACGCCGATCTGGCGCGCGACGGTTGGCTGGGCATCGCCATGCCGCAGGAATATGGCGGCGCAGGCCTGGGCATGACCGAGGCGGCGCTGATGATGCAGACCATTGCGGCCTCGGGCGCGGGTTTCACCGGCGCCTCGGCCGTCCATATGAACATCTTCGGCCTGAACCCGGTCGTGGTGTTCGGCAGCGACGAGCAGCGCCGCCGCTGGCTGGAGCCCCTGATCGCCGGCCGCGAGAAAGCCTGCTTCGCCGTCACCGAACCCGACGCCGGGCTGGACACCACCAAGCTCAGCACCCGCGCCGTGCGCCAGGGCGACGAGTACGTGGTGCACGGCCGCAAGATCTGGATATCGACCGCCCAGGTCGCCAACAAGATGCTGCTGCTGGCGCGCACCACCCCGCTGTCCGAAGTGGAAAAGCCCACCCAGGGCCTATCGCTGTTCTACACGGACCTCGACCGCAACAAGATAGAAGTCCGCGAGATCGAGAAGATGGGCCGCAAGGCGGTGGATTCGAACATGCTGTTCATCGACGGCCTGCGCATCCCGGTGGCCGACCGCATCGGCGAAGAAGGCCGGGGCTTCGAATACATTCTGCATGGCCTGAACCCCGAGCGCATCCTGATCGCGGCCGAGGCGGTGGGCATCGGCCGCGCCGCACTGGACCGGGCGGTGAAGTATGCCGGCGAGCGCACCGTGTTCGGCCGCCCCATCGGCCAGAACCAGGGCATTCAGCACCCGCTGGCCCAGGCCTGGATGCAATTGGAAGCCGCCGACCTGATGGTGTTCAAGGCCGCCAGCCTGTATGACGCGGGCAAGCCCTGCGGCCCGTACGCCAACTCCGCCAAGTACCTGGCGGCCGAGGCCAGCTACAACGCCTGCCAGACCGCGGTCATGACCCTGGGCGGCATGGGCTATGCCAAGGAATACCACGTGGAGCGCCTGCTGCGGGAGAGCTTCATTCCCCGTATTGCGCCGGTCAGCCCGCAGCTGATCATGTGCTTCATCGCTGAAAAAGTGCTAGGGCTGCCCAAGTCGTACTGAGCGGCGCCGTTTGATGCTCGCACAGGCCTGCCCGTCAGGCCTGCTGCTCCAGCGCGGTGCAGGCCGAGCGCAGGATGCGCGCATAGGCCTCCTGTTGCGGCTCGATCCGATAGATCGGCCCGCCCACCGAAATCGCATAGTGCTCGCCGGACAGCGTGACCGGCCAGGCTATCGCGCCCACGTCCGCAATGGACTCGCCGCTATTCATGAACCAGCCGCGCTGGCGCGACAGCTCCAGATCCGCCAGCAGCGCCTCGCGCGTGACCAGCGTGCGCTCGTTGTGGCGGGTCATGGTCATGCCCGCAAGCATGGCGTCGCGGGCCGGCTCGTCCAGCAGGGACAACAACGCCTTCCCCAGCGAATTAGCGTGAACGTCTTTGAATTCACCCGCAACCGGCGCGTATCTGATCGTATGAGGCGAATCCAGCACATCCAGGTAGACCACCCGGCCATCCTGACTCAGCTTGGCGAAAACAATCGTTTCGCGCGTAGCGTCCCTTAATTCCGTGAGACTGGGATAGACCCGGTCCAGCACCGGGTCGGCGCGGGCGATGCGCTGCGCCATGGCCAGCAGCCTGCCGGTCGGGTAATAGCCCTGGCGCCGCCCGGTTTCATACAGATAGCCCAAGCCGGTCAGCGTGCGGATTAGCGCCAGGCAGCTCGACACCGGCACATCCAGCAGCCGGGCCAGCTCCGATAGCGGCAGCGCGCGCTTTTCGCGGGCATAGGTTTCGATGATTTCGATGACTCGCAGCGCCGTCTTGACACTCATTACCCGGTCCGAACTGTTTAGCACGTGAAACATCTGGCTCGCCGGTGGCTAAAGTTCCCTGCGGGCCTGCCGTAATCGTAGCTGAGAATTCCCTGAAAACAGCGCGTTCCTCCGAGACGCCCACATCGCCGTTGGAGTGATCATGGCCGTACCCCCCGTAGCCCCTGCATCGTTTACACCTGCGCCGGTCGCGGCCGCGCCGGTCCCGCCGGACCCCGCGGTAAAAGTCCTGCCCACGGCCGCCGCAACCAACAGCGGGGCTTCGGACAGTGCGACATCGGACCAATCCGACTCGCAGAAGCTCCCTCTGGACAAGGCTTTGGACGAAATCAACGACCAGATGAAAGCTTGGTCCACGCAGTTGAAGTTCGAGATAGATCCCAACGTGCATCAGGTCGTCGTGTCTGTGGTGGATGCTGAATCAGGCGATGTCATACGCACGATTCCCAGCGAAACACTGCTGAAAATCGCCAAAATGATCGTGAACATGCAAGGAAACGGCATCAAGACCTCTGCCTGATCCGCCCCCGCAATCGGCTCGAATGCTCGTCCGAAGTGAGCAAGGATCCGGAAGCGTCGAATTAGGCCCGCCTTATGCCCTTACCCGGCCAATCGCCGGCACCATATTTTTGACAGAATCGCATCGCTAGGAAGGAATTTCATATGGCATCTATCACCAACCTCGGCTCGGCCACCGGACTTCCTCTGGAAGACATTCTCACAAAGCTCCAAGCTGCCGAGAATAAGAAGCTTAGTCTGTACACGGACCGCCAAGCGAGCTATGAAGCTCGCGTAAGCGCCTTTGGCCAAATCCAGAGCGCGGTGGAAGCCGTGCAAAAAACCGCCGAAGCACTGGGTAAGAATTCCGTCCTTAACGCCGTAAAGGCCAACGTATCCGGCAGCGGCTTGACTGCGACCGTGGGGAGCGATGGCGCCACGATGGGCCAATACACCATCAAGGTGAACAGACTGGCCACCGCACACACCCTGCAATCCGGGTTGGTTGCGGACCGGAAAGCATCCAATGGCGCCACCGGCTCGTTCACGATCGAACTCGCCAATGGCGAAAAACGCACCATTGACTTGAAAAATGACACGTCGCTAAACGGTATCGCCAATGCGATAAATAGCGACGACAAGGTCGGGGTACGCGCCACCATCATCAATGACGGCAGTGGCAACAGCTACCTGATGCTGAGCGCCAAGGACACGGGCGAACAGGTGTCGGTAAAGTCGATTACCGTAACCGGCGACCAAAAGCTCAAGGACATCCTGAACTACAACAAGGACCCTGCTGATACCAGCCCGAAGATGGCGCAGCAGACCGCTCCCGTGGATGCCGAAATAGAAGTCAACGGAATTCTGGTCAAGAGCGGCAGCAATAACATCTCCAGCGCTATCGATGGCGTGACCTTGAACCTGACGGCAACGACCGAGGCAGGCAAGCCGATCACCCTGAAGCTGGAAAGCGATCCCAGTGTCGCAAGCACGGCCGTGCAGGACTTCGTGAATGCGTACAACTCACTGCAAAACACCATTGCCAAGCACACCGCATTCGACGTTAAAGCGGAAACCAATCAGGCGCTGACCGGTGACAGCACGACTCGCAGCATCCAATCCACAATGTCCAATGCACTGCGAATCGCGACCTCGGAAGGGTCCCTGCGCACTCTGGGGGACCTGGGTGTCGCGCTAGACCCGAAGACCGGTACTTTGAAGATCGATCAAAAGCAGCTCGACAAGGCACTGACCGAAAACCCCGCCGACGTCAAACGCATCATGACCTCGACCGACGGACTTACCGCACAGTTCACGGCGGCAGCAAAAGGCATACTGGGCGACAAGGGTTCAATCAAGATTCGTCAGGACGGTTTGACCGAGTCGATCAAGGACGTCAAGGATCAGCTCGAACGCGCCAAATCCAGCAGCGACGCCTCCATGGCGATTATGCGCGCCCAATTTGTTGCGCTGGAGAAATTTGTGTCTCAACAGAAAGCCACCGGCGATTACCTGACTCAACAGTTCGCGGCCTTGAGCAAGTCCAAGTAACTTATAGAAGATGTATCGATGACTTATGCCGCCCGCCGCCCGACCGGATCCTACTCCGTGCGTTCCTACGCCGAGATTGGCCTGGAAACACAAATCCTGGGAGCGAGTCCGGAAAGGCTGATTTCGCTGCTGTACATGGGCGCCCGGGCGGCAATCGGGCAGGCTCGCCTGCACCTCCAGGAAGGTAGGACTATGGAACGGGGAGCAGCCATCTCGAAGGCCATCAAGATCGTAGACGAAGGCTTGAAAACCGGACTGAACATGGAGGCAGGTGGCGACATCGCCGCAAACCTCGCCCGCCTATACGATTACATCGTCCGTACGCTGCTGATGGCAAACCTGAAAGCAGACCCGGAAGCGCTCGAAACGGCGGATCGCCTCTTGGCCGATCTGGCCGAGGCCTGGCAAACATCAATTGATCGCCCTGTCGGGGGCGTGCAGCCTTGACGGCATCGCATACGCCCCAGCCAGCCATCGAACGCCCGAGATTTCCATGACGTCCACGACCCAGTACACCTCCCCTATCCTGGAACACTACCAGGAGATCGCTCTCATCACGGGAGAAATGCTAGTGGCCGCGCAAGCCGGTGACTGGGACGGCGCCATGGTCCATGGACAGCAATATTGCGAGCTGGTGGAACGCCTGCGCCAGACCGAACATTCCGCGCCACTGGACGAAGCCGGCCGTGCCATGAAGTACGACCTGCTCGTGCGCATCCTGGATAACGACGCGCTCACCCGCGACCTGGCGCTGCCGCAGCTGGCCCGTCTGGGCGACCTGCTGGGACGCATGAAGCGCCAGCAGACCCTGCTGTCCGCCTACGGCTACCAGGCGCCTGAAGAATGAGCGTAGGTCCCGCCGCACTCGGCAATGTCCTGGTGCAGCGGCTGGACGCCGTGCTCGGCACGACGATGTCCGCCGCCAGCGCCAACCAAGTCTCCGGCGCCCGGCCCGACGCAGTCAGCCAGCCTGGCAACCTGGAAAAGCCCGGCGCCTCGGACGGCTCGAACCGCGACCCTCGGCAAGGCATACAAACTGGCGGCGCCCGCAGCGACCGCCAGAATACTGTCGTCGACCCCAAAACCGCGGCGGCGCTGGCACTGGCCGCCCGCGGCCTGGTCACCAGCAGCGACACCACCGCCTCGGCCCCGACCACGCTGGGCACGACGGCGCGCACCATCCTGGCCTTGCTGGCCCAGTTTCCCGAGGCCGCTCCAGCAGTTCAGGGCCGCGCGCCCCTATGGACCGCCAACGCGCAAGCGGGCCAACCCGCCGCCGGCGCCGGTTCCATGCCAACAACACAAACTGGCCAGCAACCCGCGCAGACCGCCGCGCAAACACCCCAGCCCATGCCCGGCCAGACGCCGACGCAGACCACCGCCCAACAAGCTCCCGCTCTCGCGGCCTCGGCCGAGGCGGTGCTCGACGGCGATAGCCCGACGACCGGCGCCAAGCAGAACCTCCAGACCGGACCCAACGCCAACGCCGCCAAAGGACCCGACGCTGCGGCGCACGCCGCCCTGGCGGCGGGCGGCCCTTCCGCCCGCGCTTTGGGACAGGCCTTGCGCCAGGCGCTGCAAGGCAGCGGACTGTTCTACGAGTCCCATCTGACCGACATGGTGTTCGGCCGAGCCAGCCCGGCGCAATTGCGCAACGAACCGCAGGCCGTGCTCGGCAAGAATCCGCCCGCGCAGGAATCCGCGCCTTCGCGCCCGAGGGCCGGCGCGCCTGCCAGCGGCCGCCCGGGCGCGGACGCCGCACCCAGCATTGGCTCCTCCAGTCCGTCCGCTCCTGGCACGCCCGTCAGCGGCATACACCAGGACCTTACCGTGCTCGTCCGCCAGCAGCTCGACGTGCTGGCCAACCAGACGCTGACCTGGCAGGGCGAAGCCTGGCCCGGCACGCCCATGGAATGGGAAGTCGAGCGCGACCCCTACGGCGGCGACCCTGACTCCGCGGTTCCCACCTGGGCCACGCGACTGAAGCTGGACCTGCCCCGCCTGGGTCTGGTCGATGCCCGCTTGAACCTGGCCGGCGATCAGATCGTCCTGCAACTCGTTGCGCCGCACAGCGCGGCCGAGATCAACGACTCCTCGGACGCGTTGCGTTCGCGCCTGTTGGCCGCCGGCCTGACCCTGAGCAATCTGTCGGTGAACGTGGTCGAACCGCGCCCCGACATCCCTGCCGATATCGGATGAGCCGCAACACCCCCCATCCGGAATCGGACCCGAACGCCAACCGCAACGCGGCGGTCGCCATTTCCTATGAAGAAAAGGACGGCTCTCCGCGCGTCGTCGCCAAGGGCTATGGCCAGCTCGCCGATACCATCGTCCGCGCCGCCCAGGAAAATGGCCTCTACGTCCACGAATCGCGCGAACTGGTCGGCCTGCTCATGCAGGTGGACCTGGACGCACATATTCCCCCCCAACTCTATGTTGCGGTGGCAGAATTGCTGGCTTGGCTTTATCGCCTGGAATCGCGCGAGTTCCCCGAACCCGCTCCGCCCGCCTGACCCTATTACCTGAGGAAGACCAAAGTGTTGGATGCCAGCGACCCGGAGTTCCTGCTGACCCGGCCTGAAGAAATGCGCTCGGCTCTGTTCGAGCTGACCCACCCTGACAGCCATATCCTGGTGCGCGATGCCGCGGACCGTGAGATGGCCGTGCTGATTCTCGGCGTGGACAAGCAGGCCGGCGAATTCTTCTGGAGGCCGCGCGATTACGCTGGCGCCGACTTCGAGCAGTCCGACTCCATGGGTTTGCTGAGCGGCGCCACCTTCCACTTCCATGCCACCGCCTACGGCGGCGTGCAGATCCGCTTTCGCGTGCAGCGCCCCCATATCATCCATTTCGACGACGGCAGCGCCGCGCTGGTCTCGCCGTTCCCGGAGCGTCTGGCCCGCATCCAACGCCGCAAGATGTTCCGCGCGTCCCTGATCGCGGCCGCCAATCTGTGCCGCGCGAGCTGGCAAGCCTCTCCCGCCGACAAGCCCTACACTTTCACGATACGCGACATTTCAGTGGACGGCGTGGGCCTGCGCGCAGGGCTGGCGGTCCCCGCCCTGCCGGAGCGCGGCACCGTAATGGAAAACGTGCATCTGGATTTTGGCGACCATGGCAAGCTCAATGCCAGCCTGGAGGTGCGCAATGTGTACCCGGTTTCGGGGCAACCCATGGTGCAGTCCACCGATCCGGACGAACCGGCGCCCAAGCACGTTTCGCTCACCGGCGAACCACCGGTCAGTCACCTGGGAGCGATCTTCCTGAATCTGGACGCGCGCCAGGAAAACTGGCTGCAGCAGGTCGTCTGGCGCCTGGAGAAAGGCGCTCAGCGCAATTGATACCCGGGGGCATGCGCCGCAGCGCCCCCTGCCCCGAGGCCGGGTAGCGCTTACGCATGACGCGCAAGCGCTTGCCCCGGAAAAGGACTCACACGGCCATCGAGGATATTTCCTTGTAGGCCGCAACCAGCTTGTTGCGTACCTGCACCGCCGTCTGGAAGCCGAGGCTGGCCTTCTGCATGTCGATCATGACGTCGTTGAGGGAAATATCGGGTGCGCCCAGCTCGAAAGCCTTGGCCTGCGCCGTGGCGGCGTTTTGGGCCGAAGTGACGCGACGGATGGAGCGCTGCAGTTCCGCGGCGAAGCCGTCCGGCTGGCCGACCATTTCACCTGCGGCGAGGTTACCGGTCTCCGCCTTGCTTACTACCGTGCGCATCTGCTGAAGCATGCTTTCGATGCCGGACAAGCCTGATACAGCCATTACTTGATTCCTTGCTGATGGGGATTACGCCAATGATGCGCACAGCGTAACGCCGATCCCGCCGGTTCATAGCCGACAAGAACCGCCAAAAAACCCGACATTTCCGCGTATGCAGCCGCCTCCCGCCAAGGCGGCGACGCCAGCTTTCGGCTTGTTGGGGACATAGGAGATAAGTAACGCCAAAAACCGGCTGTTTTCAACGATTGGGATGGACGTCTCAGGGGCAATAATCCACGCTCTCCCCAGACCAGAAGCACGTTGCATGTGTAATCTGCCCTACCCAGACATGAAGTCCCATTTCCAGCTCCGCGTGGCCAGCGGGGGCCGCCAATGAACCAGCAGGCCACCCTGAGTTCGTCGTTGCTGACGAGATTCCCCGTCCTGGAGAAGGTGCGGGCGTTGCCCAAGCCCGTCCTGCTGGGCGCGGCGGCGGCTCTCGTTGCGGTCATCGTCGCCGTGGCAATGTGGAGCAGCGAACCCAAATACAAGGTGCTGTTCTCCAACCTGGACGACCGCGACGGCGGCGCCATCGTGACGGCGCTGGGGACGATGAACGTACCCTACCGCTATAACGAAACCGGCACCGCCGTGCTGGTTCCGGCCGACCGCGTGTACGACGCCCGCCTGCAACTGGCGTCCCAGGGGCTGCCGCGCGGCGGTTCCGTCGGCTTCGAGCTGATGGACAACGCCCGCTTCGGCGCCAGCCAGTTCACGGAACAGATCAATTACCAGCGCGGCCTCGAAGGCGAGCTGGCGCGTTCGATCGAAGCGATGCACACCGTGCAGCACGCCCGCGTGCACCTGGCCATGCCGCGCCAGTCGCTGTTCGTGCGCGAACGCCAGGCGCCCACCGCCTCGGTGCTGCTGAACATGCATCCCGGCCGCAGCCTGAGCGACGCACAGGTCTCCGCGATTTCCTGGCTGGTGGCCTCGAGCGTCCCTGAACTCACCGCCGAGAACGTATCCATCGTCGACCAGAACGGCCGCCTGCTGTCGGCGCCGCTGGGCGAAGGCCGCGGCATGGACGCCGACCAGATGCGCTTCGTGCGCGAAATGGAACAGCGCACGGTCGAGCGCATCCTCACCATCCTCAATCCGCTGGTGGGACCGGGCAATGTCCACGCCCAGGCCAGCGCCGACGTCGACTTCGCCCGCCGCGAAGAAACGTCCGAGGTCTACCGCCCGAACCAGGAACCCGGCCAGGCCGCCGTGCGCAGCCAGCAGACCAGCGACTCGACCCAGCGCGGCGTCAATCCCGCTCAAGGCGTGCCCGGCGCGCTGTCGAACCAGGCGCCCGCCAATCCCCAGGCCCCCATCGCCAATCCGCCGCAACCGCAGCCGCCCCGTCCTGGGCAGCCGCAGCAGCCCGCCAACACCCAGCAGCAGACCGGCACCCAGGCCGTCACCGGCAACCTGAACGAACGCCGCGACGCCACCACCAACTATGAAGTGGACCGCACCATCAGCCACATCAAGCAGCCGGTGGGCAACCTCAAGCGTCTGTCGGTGGCCGTGGTCGTCAACTATATGCGCGACAAGGACGGCGAACTACAACCCTTGCCGCCTGAAGAACTGAACAAGCTGACCAACCTCGTGCGCGAAGCCATGGGTTACTCCGAGAACCGCGGCGACTCGCTCAACCTGGTCAACAGCCAGTTCAACGACGGTCCGCCGCCGGTGCCGATGTGGCGCGATCCGGAAATGATCTCGCTGTTCAAGACGATCCTGGCCTGGCTGGTCGGTGGCGTGCTGGCGCTGTGGCTGTACCGCGTGCTGCGCCGCACGGTGGGCGACTACCTGTACCCGCCGGTCGATCCGGAACAGGCTGAATCCGAACGCATTGAAGCGGCCCGCGAGGCCCAGGACGTGGCCCGCGCCAAGGAAGTGGACCGTTACCAGGACAACCTGGAGCGCGCCCGCACGATGGCCACCAAGGATCCGCGCGCCGTTGCGATGGTTCTGCGCACCTGGATGAACAAAGATGAAAAATGATTCCACTCCGCTGGACGGCATGACGCGCAGCGCCGTCCTGATGATGTCGCTGGGCGAGGACGCGGCGGCCGAGGTCTTCAAGTATCTCAGCGCCCGTGAAGTCCAGCAGGTCGGCGCGGCCATGGCCAGCCTGAAACAGGTCACGCGCAGCGACGTCGCCGTGGTGCTGGAAGAATTCCGCCAGGAAGCCGACCAGTTCATGGCCGTCACGCTGGGTTCGGACGACTACATCCGCACGGTACTGACCAAGGCGCTGGGCAGCGACCGCGCCGCCGGCTTGATCGAAGACATCCTGGAAGCCGGCGAAGGCGGCAGCGGCATCGACGCGCTGAACTGGCTGGATCCGAACACGGTGGCCGAGCTGATCGGCGACGAGCACCCGCAGATCATCGCGACCATCCTGGTGCACCTGGAGCGCGACCGCGCCGCCGGCGTGCTGGCGCTCCTGACGGACCGCCTGCGCAACGACGTGATGCTGCGCATCGCCACTTTCGGCGGCGTGCAGCCCGCGGCGCTGTCGGAACTCACCGAAGTCCTGAACTCGGTCCTGGCCGGCCAGGGCGCAAAGCGCAGCAAGATGGGCGGCGTGCGCACGGCGGCCGAGATCCTGAACATGATGAATTCGGCCGAGGAAGAAACCGTGGTCGCCAGCCTGCGCGAGCGCGACAGCGACCTGGCGCAGAAGATCATCGACGAGATGTTCGTCTTCGACAACCTGCTCGACGTCGAGGATCGCGCCATCCAGCTCATCCTCAAGGAAATCGACAACGACACGCTCATGGTCGCGCTCAAGGGCGCGCAGGAGGAGCTGCGCGCCAAGTTCCTGCGCAACATGTCCAGCCGCGCCGCCGAAATGCTGCGCGAGGATCTGGACGCGCAAGGCCCGATCCGCATGTCCAAGGTCGAGGCCGAACAGAAGAAGATCCTGCAGATCGCGCGCCGTCTGGCGGAAAGCGGCCAGATCGTCCTGGGCAACCAGGGAGACGATGCGTATGTCTGAAGTGGACAGCGGCGCCACGGCGCTCATCTCGCGCAGCGCCGCCTGGCGGCGCTGGCAGATGCTGTCGTTCGACCAGCCCGCAGTCGTCGAGCCGGAACCCGAGCCCGAACCCGATCCTGGTCCGGACCCCGAAGTGGTGATGGCCCAGCTGCGCGCCCAGGCGCTTGCCGAAGGGCGCGACGAAGGCCACGCCCTGGGCCACGCCGCCGGCCTGGAAGCCGGCCAGCAGGCTGGCTACGAAGCCGGCCTGGCCGCGGGCCGCGAGCAAGGCTACGCCGAAGGTCTCAACCAGGCTCGCGAACAAGGCGCCGCGGAAGCGCAGCGCCTGCATGCGCTGGTCGAAGCTTGCGCCGCATCCCTCGGTTCGCTCGAAGAAAAAATGGGCCAGGGCCTGCTGACTCTGGCCCTGGACATCGCCCAGCAGGTCGTGCGCACCACCCTCGCCGAGCAACCTGACACCGTGGTCAGCGCGGTACGCGACGTGCTGCACATCAATCCCACCGCCGGCGGCCAGATGCGCTTGTGGGCCAACCCCGAAGACATCGATCTGATACGCCTGCACCTGGCGGACGAGCTCAAGGAAGGCCATTGGCGCGTCCTGGCCGATGAGTCCATCTCGCGCGGCGGCTGCCGCGCCGAAACGCCCTTTGGCGACATCGACGCCACCTTGCAGACACGCTGGCGCCGAGTCGCGGCCTCGCTGGGCCGCAACGTATCCTGGGAGGAACCGGTGTGAGCGCCCATCCGGCCCCCACCCTGCCCGGCCAGCCGGCCGCTACTGCCGTACCGGTCATCGACCGCTGGCAGACGCAGCTGCAGATCGGCTCGATCCGCGCCGCCTCGACCGACCCCTGGCTGGTCAGCGGCAAGATCACGCGCGCCACCGGCTTGGTGCTGCACGCGACCGGTCTGCGCCTGCCGGTAGGGGCGGCGGCCCGCATTGAAATCGCGCGCGGGCATGATCACTGGGCAGACGCCGAAGTCGTAGGCTTCGACGGCCACACGCTTTACCTGATGCCGCAGGCCGACATTTCCGGCCTACCGCCCGGCGCGCGCGTCGTCCCCGGCGAACCGCCCGTCCAACGCCAGATCCCGCTGCCGCGCAAGGCCGAGCTGAACGGCAACGCCAAGCCGCAGTTGGGCCGCCACCTGCCAGTGGGCAATGCCTTGCTGGGCCGGGTGCTGGATGGCGCCGGCCGGCCGCTGGATGGGCTGGGTCCGCTCACCGGCGCCGAACTGGCGCCCCTGTCCGCCCAACCGATCAACCCGCTGTCGCGCGCGCCCATCGATACGGTGCTGGACACGGGCGTGCGCGCCATCAACGGCCTGCTCACGGTCGGCCGGGGCCAGCGCATGGGCCTGTTCGCCGGTTCCGGCGTCGGCAAGAGCGTGCTGCTGGGCATGATGGCCCGTTATACCAAGGCCGACGTCATCGTCGTCGGCCTGATCGGCGAACGCGGCCGGGAAGTCAAGGAATTCATCGAGCACAACCTCGGCCCCGAAGGGCTGGCGCGCTCGGTCGTGGTGGCCGCGCCGGCCGACGTGTCGGCGCTGCTGCGCCTGCAAGGCGCCGCCTACGCCACCCGCCTGGCCGAGCACTTCCGCGACCAGGGCCTGGACGTGCTCCTGATCATGGACTCGCTGACCCGCTATGCCATGGCGCAGCGCGAAATCGCCCTGGCCATCGGCGAGCCGCCCGCCACCAAAGGCTATCCGCCCTCGGTCTTCGCCAAACTGCCGATGCTGGTCGAACGCGCCGGCATGGGCGCGCCCGGACCGTCCGGCAAGGCCGGCTCGATCACCGCGTTCTACACCGTGCTGGCCGAAGGCGACGATCAACAGGATCCGATCGCCGATTCAGCCCGCGCCATCCTGGACGGCCACGTGGTCCTGTCGCGCCACCTGGCCGAAGCTGGCCATTACCCCGCCATCGACATCGAAGCGTCGATCTCGCGCGCCATGACCTCGCTGATCACGCCCGAGCAGTTCGCCGTGGTGCGCCGCTTCAAGCAAAGCCTGTCGCGCTTCCAGCGCAACCGCGACCTGATCGCGGTGGGCGCCTACGCCGCTGGCAACGATCCACAGCTGGACGAAGCCATCGCCCGCTATCCGCGCCTGGAAGCCTTCCTGCAGCAAGACGTCGGCGAAAACGTCGACTATCAAGCCGCCGTCAGCCAGTTACGCGCCAGTTTCGAATTGAGGGACGCTTATGCCTAGCCAATTGCCTTTGGACATGCTGATCAACCTGGCCAAGGAAAGCACGGACGAAGCCGCGCGCCTGCTCGGCAGGCTCGGCGCCGAACGCACCAATGCCGAACGCCAGTTGTCCATGCTGCACGACTACCGCCAGGACTACCTGGAACGGTTGCAGCAGGCCATGACCAGCGGCATGTCCGCCAGCGACTGCCATAACTATCAGCGCTTCATCAGCACGCTGGACGATGCCATCAGCCAGCAGCAAGGCGTGCTGCGCCAGGCGGACGACAACCTCGCCAAGGGCCGGCTCTACTGGCAACAGGAAAAGCGCAAGCTCAACTCCTACGACGCCCTGGCGCAGCGCGAACTGCGCGCCCAGGCCGTAGTGGAATCGCGCCGCGAACAGCGCGCCAATGACGAATACTCCGCCCGCTTGGTCCAACGCCAGACCGGCATGCATTAAGCAATACCTCACAGGAAGCCCCAGATGAACGCTCCCCTGCCCCTGCCCTCGATCGCGCCCGCCGGGCCGACCTCGATCGCCGACGCGCTTGGCGCCAAGGCCGCGCCCGTAAACAAAAAGGGTCCCAGTTTCTCCGACGTGCTGGCCCAACAGCGCCCCGCACAGCAGCGCCCCAACCAGGCCGCCGACGCGCGTACGGCAAAGAACGGCGTAGGAACGCCTGCCGACAGCCAGAATTCCGGCGACCCCGCCGCGCGCGCTGAAAGCGCCGCCGCCGGCGCCATCGACCAGGCCGTGCAAACCGCCATGCAGGCCGAAGCTGGCGCACTGGCAGTCGCCGCAGCGCAGCCGGCCGTCATCCTGCCGCAGCAAGCCCTGGAAATCGCGGCCCAGGCCGCCGAGCAGGTACAGCTCGCGCGCGGCAACGC
>NZ_JBARYB010000066.1:0-37159 GCF_049647645.1 Achromobacter sp. | reverse complement strand
CGCGGACGCCGAGCCGGCCGCGGCTTCGGCCGGCAATTCGGTGGACCCGGCCGAGACCGGCGCGCCGGTCGCGCAACTGGCGGCCGCCCCGGTTCCCCAGGTGGATCCGCCCTGGTATGTGCAGTGCCTGCTGGGCCTTAGCGCCTGGCTGGCGACGCTGCTGCTGCTGGTGTTCGCCGCCTTCTCGGGCTTCATCACGTCTGAAAGCGGCGCGCTGGTGGTCGGGCTGGTGCTATGCGCCGCCGGCGTGGCGGTGCTGCGCAGCGATGCGGGTCCGTTCTGGCGCCAGTGCGGCACGGCCATGGCCTTTGCTGGGCAAATTTTGATCATCTTCGGGCTGTCCAGCTCGACCTCCTTCGCCAGCGCCTGCGTATTCGTGCTGCTGATGGCGGCCACGGTCTACGCGGTGGGTCCCGACGTCATCCTGCGCTTCCTGAGCGGCCTGCTGATCGCGGCAGCGGGGGCGGGCCTGATCTGGCGCGGCCTGTCGCCCGACCTGGGCGGCGAAGACCTGCTGGACGCCTGGCTGGGCTTCGACGTCATGCGCGCCACCTTCGTGTGGCTGCCCATCGCCGTGACCGGCGCCTGGGCCACCGCCGTCATTTTCAGCGTCAGCCATCGTCTGGGCGGCAAGCGCGCCCATGCGTTGCAGCCGCTGGCCTGGGCCTTCCTGCTGTCGGTGCAAGGCATGGTGTGGCTGGCGGGTGGCCTCTCCGCCCAGCAGCTGCCCGCCATGTGGCAGCTCAATCCGCATACGGCGGTGCTGGTTATCGCAGGTGCGCTGCTGCCCGTGGCGGCTGCCTTTGCGGTGCTGTGGCCCCGCCGCCACGTGCTGACGGCTGGCGTCACCTGGGGCGTCCCGATAGCCCTGTTGATCCTGGCGCTGTTCTGGCTGCCCAGCCCCGGCGTGGGTTTCGCGCTGGCCTGGCTGCTGCTGGGCTTCGGCTTGAACCAGTCGCGCCTGGTCGTGTTCGGCGTGATCAGCCTGCTGGCCTACCTGGGCGTCTATTACTACCAGTTGGACGTGCCGCTGCTGCAAAAAGCCTTGTGGCTGGGCGGCGCGGCCTTGCTGCTGTTCGTCCTGCGCGCCCTGGTCTGGCTGGTGCCGCGCCTGATGCGCACCTTGCCGCCCAGCCGGCGCGTTCCCCTGCCGCCGGTCTCGGCGCCCTTGCGTTGGCGCACGCAGGCCATCCTGGGCGGCCTGGCGCTGGTGCTGGTGGTTGCCAACGGCGGCATCTGGCAGCGCGAAAAGCTGCTGGCCTCGGGCAAGGTGGTCATCCTGGAACTGGCGCCGGTCGATCCGCGTTCGCTGATGCAGGGCGACTACATGGCGCTGAACTTCGCGGCCAGCCGGGAAGTCACGCGCCTGCGGCTGGGCGGCGAGCGTCCCGAGGCCGAGGACTCCGTCATGGGCTACGAGCCGGACGGCTATGTGATGTTGCAGACCGACGCGCGCGGTGTGGGCCAGCCTCTACGCATCCAGCCCGACACGCATCCGCATACGGATGGGGAAGTGCCGTTGCGCTATCGCATCCGCGACAACAGCGTGCGCATCGTGACCAACGCCTATTTCTTCCCGGAAGGCCAGGCCGAGCGCTATCAGGTCGCCAAGTACGGCGAGCTGCGCGTGGCGGATAACGGCGAGGCGCTGCTCGTCCGGATGCTGGACCAGGACCTCAAGCCGCTGTAACGGCGGGCAGCGGGAAGCGCCGCGCCCATTGCGCGGTGGCTTCCCGCAGGAATTGACCGCGGTCCGTGGTCTCGATGGGGCCGAAGCCCAGGGCGCGCCAGGCGGCCATCAGCGCCGCCAGGGGCGCGCCGGTGTCGATGGGTGGGGCGCCGTTCTGCTTGGACAGTTTCAGACCGCTGGACGCGTCCAGGATCAGCGGCACGTGCAGGTAGCGCACCGGCGGCAGCCCCAGCAACCCGCCCAACACGCGCTGGCGCGCCGTGGAGCTCAACAGGTCCGCGCCGCGCACAACGTCGGTCACGCCTTGCGCGGCGTCGTCCACCACCACCGCCAACTGGTAGGCCCATAGGCCGTCGGCGCGTCGCAAGGCGATGTCGCCCACGGCCTGCGCCACGTTCTGTTCCTGCGGTCCCAGCCAGCGGTCCACAAAATGTTCCACGCCTTCCGGCATGATCACGCGCCAGGCGCGGGCCACGCGGCCTTCCGGCAGGCCATGGCGGCAGGTGCCGGGATACGGGCGCTCGCCATCGGCGCCGGGCGCGGTCTGGCCGCGCAGCGCCGAGTCAGCGATTTCGCGCCGGGTGCAGCCGCAGCCGTAGATCAGGCCGCGTGCGGCCAGCGAGTCGAAGGCGGCCTGATAGGCGTCGTTGCGGCGCGATTGCCACATGATGTCGTCGTCCCAGGCCAGGCCCAGCGCATCCAGTTGGCCCATGATGACCTCGGCTGCGCCCGGCACCGTGCGCGGCGTGTCCACGTCTTCGATGCGCAGCAGCCAGCGCCCGTTCTGGGCGCGCGCGTCCAGCCAGCTGGCCAGCGCGGCCACCAGCGAGCCCGCATGCAGCGGTCCGCTGGGGCTGGGGGCGAAACGGCCGACGTAGTTCACGATGGGACGCCCGCGCGGCCTTGCGCGCGGGGTGGGGAAAGCGGCATCAAGCGACGCGGATGCCGGTCAATGCAGCAGGCGCACGCCGTCCTCGTCCAGCAGCTCTTCCAGGACCAGGTTGTCGATCTCGGCTTCCTGGCTCCAGAGAACCATGAGGGCGATGATCTTGATCTTGGACAGCGGCACGGGCGTTTCCGGCGAAGCCAGGCCTCGGTCGATGACGATTTCGCGCAGCGGCGCGGGCAGCACGCCGGCCGATTCCAGGAAGGCGATGAAGCCGATGGATTCGGTGCCGAGCTGCTGGTATTCGTTGTCGGTGTAGATCCGGGTGCCGGTGGCGGGCGCCTGGGCGAGGTCGACGCAGCGTTCGGTGGTTTCGGCCAGGCCGTAGAGCCAGCCGAGGGCGTCGTCGATGTCTTCGTGCTCGAAACCGGCGGCGGCAAGCCGCTTTGCGAGCACATCGGCCGCAGGACAGGCTTGCGGCGTGTAGTAATTCTCGTACAGATAAACCAGGATATCGAACATATGGCGCAGTTTTGTGCCTGTGTGCACAGTCGGCCCGGAGATCGGCAGACCAGCAAACATGAATTTTACTTTACGCTGATTTAAATAGCCCGGCAACCGGCGGGAAGGTGGAATGTTGTATGGCGTCACCTTGCGACAACACGCGCACATTTTCAGCCTAAATGCCGCCAATATTCATGATTCGGAGCAAAAAGGGGCGGGTCTCAACGATCCGCCCCTTTTTGTGTGCAGGCCGTTTCGTCAGGCGGCCTTGGGGGCGCTTTCCAGCTTCAGCTGCGCCAGTTGGCGCATGAACACCGGGATGCAGATCGCCAGCCCGATCAGGCCGCTGGTCAACCCTGGCAGGATCGTCAGCAAGGCGCCGATGGTGCAAAGCCAGCGCTCCCAGCTCTTCATGCCCACCAGCATGTAACGCGAGAAAGCCGCCGACAGCAGCACCAGGCCGACCATGCAGCCGAACAGCGTCACGAAGAAGTCGTACCAGGTGAAGCCCTGCACCGAGATCAGCAGCGACGGCGAGAACACGAATACGAAGGGCACGATCAGCTTGGTGATGCCCAGCCTGAAGGCCGTGTTGCCGGTCTTGAATGGATCGCTGCCCGCCATCCCGGCCGCCGCATACGCCGCCAGCGCCACCGGTGGCGTGATGTCCGCCAGGATGCCGAAATAGAACACGAAGAAGTGCGCCGCGATGGGCTGCACGCCCAGCTGCACCAGCGTGGGGGCGGCCACCGCCACCATGATCAGGTAGTTTGCCGTGGTGGGCACGCCGCAGCCCATCAGGATGCAGACGATGCCGGTCATGATGAGCGCGGCGATCAGCGTCAGCGTCTGCATGTTGGCCAGCGCGTCTGGGATGATCATGGCCGCGCCGCCCGCCAGCACCTGCGAGGCCGAGATCACGATGTACGAGATCTTGAAGCCCACGCCCGTCAGCGTCACCACCCCGATCACGATGCCCACCGTGCCCGCCGCTGCGCCCACCGCCAGCGCGTATTTGGCGCCAGTCTCGAAGGCTTCGTACAGGTCGCGCCAGCGCAGCCGCTGGAACGGATTCAGCAGGCCCACCAGGATGCAGCCGGTAATGCCGGCGAAGGCAGCCAGGTACGGCGTGCGGCCGCTGGCCAGCACGCCAATCAGCAGGACCAGCGGGATCAGCGTCGGCCAGCGCATCTTGAACGACTGCTTGAGCTTGGGCATTTCCTCTTCGGTCAGGCCGCGCAGGCCTTCGCGCTTGGCCTCGAAGTGCACCTGCATGAACATGCCGAAGAAGTACAGGAAGGCCGGGAAGATGCCCGCGATGGCGATCTGCTGATACGGAATGCCCAGGAATTCGATCATCAGGAACGCCGCCGCGCCCATGATGGGCGGCGTGATCTGCCCGCCCGTGCTGCTGGCCGCTTCCACGCCTGCGGCAAAGTGCCGCGGATAGCCGATGCGGATCATGGCCGGAATGGTTAGCGAGCCGACCGTGACCGCATTGGCCACCGACGAGCCCGACAGCATGCCGAACATGGCCGAACCGAACACCGACACCTTGGCCGGCCCGCCCGCGTAGCGTCCGGCGATCGTCGAGGCCACGTCCAGGAACAGCTGGCCCAGGCCGATGCGGGTGGCCAGTACGCCGAACAGCACGAAGTGGAAGACATAAGTGGCGACCACGCCGACCGCCACGCCGTACACGCCCTGGCTGGTCAGGTACATGTGGTTGACGACCTGCGACCAGGTATTGCCGGCATGCTTGAGCAGGCCCGGGAAATACGGCCCGAACATGGCGTAGGCCATGAATACCAGCGCGATGATGGGCAGCGGCCAGCCCATGGCGCGGCGCGTGGCCTCCAAGAGGCCGATCAGCAGGATGGACCCCATCAGCACGTCCATGGGCATGGGATTGCCCACGCGGAACGCCAGGTCCTCGAAGATATAGGGGATGTACAGCACCGACAGCGCCAACGCGATGGCGATGATCCAGTCGTATAGCGGAATGCCGCCAGGCGACAACCAGGTGGACTTGGGCTGGCGCTGGTAGTGCGACTTGGAAAAGCCGAATACCAGGAAGATCAGGCTCAGCACGAAGGCCAGGTGCACGCCCCGGTGCGTCGCCTCGCGCAGCAGACCGAAGCCGGCCGTGTAGTAGTGAAACAGGGACAAGGTGACGAGCAGGCCCGACACGATCCAGGTGGCCGTCTTGTCCAGCGGCCGGAAGCGGATTTCCGAATCGTACTTTTCCGCCAGCTGCTGGGTTTTCTCGTGGTCAATTTCCATCGCGGTGAGTCTCTGGTGATACAGCAAGCAGGGCCGCTCGTGGCGGCCCTGCAAAATTCAGATGTCCAGTGGCACGATGCGGCCCGATCAGGGCCGCCGTGGAGCCGGCTTTGCCGGTCCACGCGCGGCGCCCCCTTGAGGGGGAAGCGCCGCAGGCGCTTCGGGGGTGGGGCCCATTTATTTCAGCAGACCGACTTCTTTGTAGAACTTCTCCGCGCCCGGGTGGAACGGGATGCCCGCGCCCTTGACGGCGTTTTCCTTGGTGATGAGCTTGCCCTTGGCGTGGCCGGCGTCCAGCGTCTTGCGCGTGGCGTCGCTGTACAGCGCCTTGGTCACTTCGTACACGGTCTGCTCGGGGATCTTGGCCGACGTGACCATCTGCGCGTTGACCGAAATGGTCTTCACTTCGGGGATGTTCTGGTACGTGTTGGCGGTGATCACGTCAGGCGTGAAGAATTCCTGCTTGCCGCGCAGCGCATCGATTTCCGGGCCGACCAGCGACACCAGTTCGATATTGCCCGTGGAGGCCAGTTCGGCGATCGCGCCGGCGGGGGCGCCGCCCACGAAGAAGAACGCGTCCAGGCCGCCGTCCTTGAGCTTGTCGCCGGCCTGGTTGGGCTTGAGGTATTCGGCCTTGATGTCCTTATCGGTCAGGCCGTAGGCGCCCAGGATCAGGCGCACGTCCACCAGGGTGCCGGAACCCGGCTCGTCCATGGACACGCGCTTGCCCTTCAGGTCCGCCACGCCCTTGATGCCCGAGCCCTTGCGCGTCACCAGATGGATGCTTTCCGGGTACAGCGTGGCGATCAGGCGCAGGTCCTGGGCCTTGGGCTTGCCTTCGAAGGTGCCGGTGCCGCTATAGGCCCAGAAGGCCACGTCGGACTGCGTGAAGCCGGCTTCGAACGAGCCGCCCATGACGCCATTGATATTGGCGACCGAGCCGTTGGAAGCCACTGCGGTGGCGATGAGCTTGCCCGGCTGCGACACGGCGTTGCCGATGATGCCGCCCACGGGATAGTAGGTGCCGGCGGTGCCGCCGGTGCCGATGCGGAAGAACTGTTGGGCCTGCGCCGAACCGGCGGCGCCGACGGCGGCTGCCGCGATGGTCAGGGCGGTGATCCAGGTCTTGAGTTTCATGCGAGCTTCTCCGAATTCTTGCTGACGGGTATCAGTGATGTGATTTCTGCCGATGGGCGAATTCCCCCGGCAAAAACGCGCCTCCCCTCGGGGGCATTCTTTATGATGAAATTCTGTCATGCCCACCCCCTGTAGCCAATGATTACAGGGCTATCGTTTACCAGGGGGTCGCATCGCCCAAGGTTATGGATGGTCCCGCTTTGGTTATGGTGTCGGTTACATCCCTGCAGTGCTGATAACGGAGTTGCCAAGATGTCCCAGGAAGTCATACGCGGCATAGCGCTGCCCCCCGCCGCCCAGCCGGGCGATCCCCTTGCCCGCGTCGACACGCCCAGCCTGGCGCTGGACCTGACCGCTTTCGAAGCCAACCTGCGCGCCATGCAGGCCTGGGCCGACCGCCACGAAGTGGCCCTGCGGCCGCACGCCAAGGCCCACAAATGCCCGCAGATCGCGTTGCGGCAGCTGGCGCTGGGCGCGCGCGGCATCTGCTGCCAGAAGGTCAGCGAAGCCCTGCCCTTCGTGGCCGCTGGCATCCGTGACATCCATATCAGCAACGAAGTCGTCGGCGCGGCCAAGATGGTGCTGCTGGGCCAGCTGGCGCGCGCGGCCAAGATCAGCGTGTGCGTAGATAACGCCGAGAACCTAGCGCAACTCTCCGCCGCCATGGTCCAGGCCGGCGCCGAGATCGACGTGCTGGTGGAAGTGGACGTGGGCCAGGGCCGCTGCGGCGTGTCCGACGACGCGACTGTGCTGGCGCTGGCGCAGCAGGCGCGTGACTTGCCGGGCCTGAACTTCGCGGGCCTGCAGGCCTATCACGGCTCGGTGCAGCACTACCGCACGCGCGAGGAACGCGCCACCGTCTCCCGCCAGGCCGCGCGCATCGCCGCGTCCTATGCGCAACTGCTGCGCGAAAGCGGCATCGCCTGCGACACCATTACCGGCGGCGGCACCGGCAGCGTGGAGTTCGACGCGGCCAGCGGCGTCTACACCGAATTGCAGGCCGGCTCTTACGCCTTCATGGACGGCGACTACGGCGCCAATGAATGGGGCGGCCCGCTCAATTTCCAGAACAGCCTGTTCCTGCTGTCCACGGTGATGAGCACGCCCACGCCCGACCGCGTGGTGCTGGACGCCGGCCTCAAATCGGCCTCCGCCGAATGCGGCCCGCCCGCCGTCCATGGCGAGTCTGGCCTGACCTGCGTCGCCATCAACGACGAGCACAGCGTGGTGCACGTCGAACCCGGCGCCACCGCTCCCGCGCTGGGCAGCGTGCTGCGCCTGGTGCCCGCGCACGTGGACCCGACCTTCAATCTGCACGATGGCCTGGTGGTGTTCAAGGACGGCGTGGTGCAGGACATCTGGGAGATTTCCGCCCGCGGCTTCTCGCGCTGAATCAGGACGCCCGAACGCAAAATGGCCGGCGCGCCATCAAGCGCGCCAGCCGAGCACGGGTTCCCGCAGGCCTACTGGGCCTTTTGCTGGATCTTTTCCCCGCCGCGTTCGATGTCTTTGCCGGCGCCTTCCATGGTGTTGCAGCCGGCCGTGATGGCGGTTATTGCAAGCATCAGCACAAGCCAGATTCGATGCGTCATTTTTTTCTCCTTTCGGCGTTCATGAGCGTAGCGGGTCATGCCGAAGGGCAGCCGCGCTATTTTTTGTTCAGCAAGTCGCGTGCCTGATCCTTGGCTTCGCCTACATTGCGTTGCACCTTGCCCACGGTTTTCTCCGCCTTGCCTTCAAGCTCGGTTTCGCGGTTGCCGGTCAGCTTGCCGGCGGTTTCCTTGATCGTGCCTTTGACTTCCTTGGCAGCGCCTTTGATGCGGTCGTTATCCATGGTGTCGCTCCTAATTCCAGGTTGCGTGAAACCGCCCCGGAGGGCCCCGTGGGGGCTGGGTTCCGGCTGCGGACGAACCCACTATAGGAAGCGCATGGCGCGCGCGTAAGAAGCGCGTGCACCAGATCAGCTGGTACTTCCCTACTGCCTTTTGCGTGGCTGCTTTTGGGTCTGAACCTGGGGCGGCGGCGTCTGCATGTTGGTCTGCACTCGCGTCCGCGCCTATTTCTGCGCCTGCTTGCGCGCCGGCTTTTCATAGCCCACGATGCCGCGCTGCCGCGCCCAGATGATGGCCGCGCTGCGCCGATGCACGTCCAGCTTGCTGTACAGCGCCGCCACGTGATTGCGCACCGTATTGCGCGACAAATGCAGGCTGGCCGCGATCTCCGCATCCGTGTGGCCCTGGCACATCAAGCCCAGGATCTCGCGCTCGCGCGGCGTCAGGTCGGCCAGTTCGCCTTGCCCCTGCGGCGCGCCCTGAGGCGCGCGGATCTGCGCCAGCTTCTCGATGACGGTGCGGCTGAACCACGAGGTGTCCTGCATGACCGTCTCGATCGCCTCCATCAGCTCGACCTCGCTGCGCTTGCGCTCGGTGATGTCCTGGATCGCCGCCAGCACGCAGGGCTGGTCCTGGATCGACACCGGCGCGGCCGACACCAGGCAGTCCAGCAGCGCGCCGTCGCGCGTGCGCAGCGCCATCTCCTGGCTGCGCACGCTGGCGCCTTGTTCCAGCGATGCCATGGCGCGGTCGTAGGCCTGCGGATCGGTCCACAGCTGCGCCAGCGCATCCTCGTCGCGCGCCAGCGTCTTGGCGTCATAGCCTGTCGTGGCGACGAAGGCATCGTTGACCTCCAGCAGCTCGCCCGCTGTGCTGCTCAGCGTCATGGGCACCGGCGCCAGCCGGAACGCCGTGGCGAAGCGCTGCTCGCTGTGGCGCAGCGCCGACTCGGCCTTGCGGCGCGGTTCCAGGTCGTTGAAGGTGAACAGCATGCAGGGCTGCTCCGCGACTTCGATGGGCTGGCCCGCCACCACCACCAGCTTGGTGCCGCCGCCCTGCACCGCGATGCAGGATTCCATTTGCGGAATGGTCCTGCCTTCCTCCAGTCGCTGCAGTGCGTCCTCGCGTTGCGGCGTATCGCCCAGCACGTCCAACTTGCGCAGGGACTTGCCCAGCACTTCCTCGCGTGTGTAGCCGGTCATCGCCAGAAAGCCGTCATTGACTTTCAGATAGCGCAGGTCCGCCAGCGAGCAGATCACGGCCGGCGCGGGATTGGCGTTGAAGGTTCTTTCGAAGCGCTCTTCCGCGCTGAAGCGCTCGGTCACGTCCAGCAGCACCAGCACCATGCCTTCGGCCGAGCCCTGCGCATCGCGCAGCTCCAGATTGCGCACCTGATGCATGCGGCTGAACGCCGGATCGCGCCGGCTGGTCACTTCCACCACCACGTCCTTGTAGGCCTCGCCCGCCAGCGCGCGATCCAGCGGATACTGCGCCGCGCGCAGCGCGCGATGGTTGCGGTAGCGCAGCGCAAACGCCTTGCGGTAGCCGGCGGCGGTGCCGCCCAACGCGGCCAGATCCGTCACGCCGTGCATGGCCAGCGCCGTGTCATTGGCCCAGACGATGCGCCGGTCCTGATCCAGCAGGATGATGCCCTCGATCAGGCCGTCAATGATTTCCAGCAGATGGCGGCGTTCCGTCGTGAACGCCGTGGCGGTCTTCTTCATCCTGACTCCTCGGTGTGCAAAACCGGGCCGCTGGCGTGCGGCCGCAAGATAGGAAGAAAGTACTAGATAAAGTCGTCCCGCGTGATCTGGGCGTGCGCGGACCAGGCTTCTATCGTGGTCCTGCACCGATACGCGTGCTGCTTCGCGTGAAACGCTTTGCGTGAATCTTCAGGAGATATCCATGAACACGAACCAGAAGCCCGGCGATCCCTCCAACCAACCCGGCATCGACCCGTCCCAACGTCCCGGCCAAGAACCCGGCGGCGCGCCGGAGAAGCAGGCGCCCGGCCAAGTGCCGGGCCAACCCGGTCCCGATGAGGTCGATCCGGGCCGCATGCCGCCGGAAGTGCCCGGCAATCCGGGGCAGCCAGCAGAAAAGCCCCGGCAACCCGGCGAGCCCGGACGGCCGGGCCAGCCGGGTGATCCGGCTTAAGCCGGCCCACCCATAGCTTTACCTCAACCCATCATGAAAACCGCCCCGGCGTTGCGGGGCGGTTTGTTGCGGGCATGGCGTCTTGCGTTCTTGTCAGTCGACCTGCGCGCCCGACTGCTTCACCGCTTCACCCCACTTCGTCACTTCGCCCGCGATGAAAGCCCCCGTCGCATCAGGCGTCAGCGGCATCGGCTCTGCACCGCGGTCGCGGAAGAACTTCTGCATGTCCGGCGAATTCAGCACCTGGCCGATCTGCTTGCTCAGATAGTTCGTCACCTCGGCCGGCGTATCGCGCGGCGCCAGCACCGCCGCCCAGCCTATGGCCTCGAAACCCGGATAACCCGATTCCGCCACCGTCGGCACGTCCGGCAGCTGCGGCAGGCGCTTGGCCGTCGTCACCGCCAACGCCACCGCCTTCTTGCTCTGCACATGCGGCAGGCCGGCAGTCACCGAGTCCACCATCAACGGCACCTGATGCCCCAGGAAATCCGCCTGCGCCGGGCCGCTGCCCTTGTACGGGATGTGGCGGATGTCGATCTTCGCCGCCGCCTTGAACATCTCGGCCGACAAATGCTGCGTGCCGCCGATGCCCGCGCTGGCATAGGCCAGCTCGCCCGGATTGGCGCGGGCCTGCGTTACCAGCTGCTTGAGCGAGGTAATGCCCGAAGCCGGCGTCGCCAGGAACATCAGCGGCACCGAGAACACCCCCGACACCGGCGCGAAGTCCTTGGTCAGGCTGTAATTGATGGTCTTGTACAGCGTCTGGTTCACCGCCGCGGCAGAGCCCGCGATCACCAGCGTGTAGCCGTCCGGCGTCGCGCGCGCCGCCTGCTCCATCCCGATATTGCTGCCCGCGCCCGCGCGGTTCTCGACCACGATGGGCTGCTTGACGGCCGCGCCCAGCTTTTCGGCCAGCGCGCGCGCAAAGATATCGGTCGCCTGCCCGGGCGGGAACGGCACGATCAGGCGGATGGGGCGCTCGGGAAAATCGGCATGCGCGGTGGCCGCGGCCGTCGCCAGCGCCAGGCCGGCGGCAAGACTGGAAAGAATACGTTTCATGATTGGTCAGTAAAAAGCGACAAAGGGCTGCGCGCAGGGGCGCGCCTGTTGCATAAAATGTAGCTCCCGCGCTGGCGGCCCTTTTGAGGCGGCCCCGGGCGGATCGGCAGGGGGTACGTCACAATAGCATCCCCCCGTCGGTGCTAAATTCGCCTATTGGCATCGTCCAATTACTTTTAATCCCTGTTCTCTCATTCCGCAGGAACCGCCATGGAATTCAGCCAGTTCAAGACCAACGCCCTCATGGAGATCACCTCCCGCCCGGACCTCGTGTTCGTGCGCGGCCAGGGATCCTGGCTGGAGGATCACGCGGGCAAGCGATACCTGGACTTCGTCCAGGGCTGGGCCGTCAACACCCTGGGCCACAGCGCCCCGGAAATGCAGAAGGCCCTGCTGGACCAGTCCAAGCTGCTGATGAACCCCTCGCCGGCGTTCTACAACCTGCCCTCCATCGAGCTGGCCGAGCGCCTGACCGGCGCCTCGGTCTTCGACCGCGTCTTCTTCGCCAACAGCGGCGGCGAAGCCAACGAAGGCGCCATCAAGCTGGCGCGCAAATGGGGCCAGGTCAATAAGAACGGCGCCTACAAGATCATCACCATGAACCACGGCTTCCACGGCCGCACGCTGGCCACCATGTCCGCGTCCGGCAAGCCGGGCTGGGACAAGATGTTCGCCCCGCAGGTCGAGGGCTTCCCCAAGGCCGAAATCAACGACCTGGAATCCGTGCGCAAGCTGATCGACGACCAGACCGTCGCCATCATGCTCGAACCCGTGCAAGGCGAAGCCGGCGTCGTCCCCGCCAGCAAGGAATTCATGCAAGGCCTGCGCAAGCTGGCCGACGAACACAAGCTGCTGTTCATCGTTGATGAAGTGCAGACGGGTATGGGTCGTACGGGCACCATGTTTGCGTACCAGCAATCGGATGTCGTGCCGGATATCATGACGCTCGCCAAGGGTATTGGCGGCGGCGTGCCGCTGGCGGCGCTGCTGGCCCGTCAGGAAGTCTGCGTGTTCTCGCACGGTGACCAGGGCGGCACCTACAACGGCAACCCGCTCATGGCCGCCGTTGGCGTCGCCGTGTTCGACGCCCTGGCTGCGCCGGGCTTCATGGAATCCGTCAACGCCCGCGCCAAGCAACTGTCCGAAGGCCTGCTGGCCCTGTCGGCCAAGTGGGGCATGAAGGGTGAGCGTGGCATGGGCCTGCTGCGCGCACTGGTCATGGACCGCGACGACGGCCCCGCCATCGTCGAAGCCGCGCGCAATCTGGCGCCTAACGGCCTGCTGCTGAATGCGCCGCGCGGAAACCTGCTGCGCTTCATGCCGGCCTTGAATGTGACGGCGGAAGAGATCGATACGATGCTGGCGCAGTTGGATGGGTTGATTGCTCAGGTGCGTAAGGCGTAATCGGGTAGTCCGATAGCCAGTAGCAAGGGCCGCGTACAGCGGCCCTTGTCTTTTGAACGCCCGCGTACCCATCCAGCGATCGAAGAGGCCATTCTCGTCATGCCCATGAAAACAATCACAGTCATATCGGTGGAGCCGTTCACACCCGGCGACGAAAGCGCCTCCGTGACCTTGCGCAGCCAGGAAGGCGCGGTCGTCACTGCATTCTGCTGGCCTTGCACAGTCAAGGTTGGAGACGCCACCACGAACCGGCTGTCGATCCTGGACGGCGAGATTCGTGCGGCATCCGGTTCCGACTGGCCCCAGGACGAGCAGGATGCCCTGTCAGTGGAAAGCCTGGAACGGATTGGCCATTTCAAATACCGAGGAACGGGCCGTGTGATCGATCAGGATGCCGGATTGGTGGCGGTCAACGGCTTCGTCATTGAATTTGGAAGCGTGCCGTGTGATGGGTATGCTCAATTCGAAATTGACCGATTGGATATCCGAGACATCGACGATTGAAGCGTCATTGCCTTGACGGATCGACGTGCTTTGCACGGCATGTAGGGCACCCGTAACCGCACGGCACCCAAGAATCTGAAATGAAGCAAAGCAAACGTAGAACGCCAAACCCTCAGATAGCCCCAGCCCCCACAGTGTTGAAGCGGCCCATCGTCATACGGGCCTGGCGCCTGTTCTTCTGGTTCTACGTTTTTGTAGCGGCACCATTCGCAATACTGTTGTCCATCTATCTCTTGTTCGAGATGGTTCATGACCAATGGAATGGCTGGCTTCTGCTGCTTTGTTTGCTGTTGTTTGCAGGGGTGCCGTTGTCTGTGTACGGCCTGATGCCGGCCCTGCGCGCCCAACGCAAGGTGCTGCTGGAGATCAGGAACGAAGGCCTCTGGTCACCCCAGACTGGCGCGGTACCTTGGTCCAAGGTCAGATTCGTGGGTTTTCGCGGTCGTGGCGTCACAGTGACCAGCACATGGCTGGAAGTATTCGTTTCCAGCGAGTCCGAACCAGACTGCGCCTTTGACCTCGACGATACCAATATCTATCGGACCCGACGCTTGAGGCTGCGGCTCCAGCGGCTGACTATGGTCAAGGTATTTCGCCGTGAGCTGCGGAGCTATCAGTTGGTGGAGTCATCACGGGCGGCAACTGGAAGCACATTGCCGGGTGACGTCTCCTCGAAGATCAAGGCGGGCGTTTCTTCCACTCCTGTTCGCCCGAAGAACAAGTAGGTGGAGATTTCCTGAACGCAGGACGTGGGCTAACATCAACCGGCATTCATGTGTGTGCATCACAGTATCGACCCACTGTTGAACTAGCCAGATATTGGAGGTTTCCATGAGCGGTTACTACGAGTTGAAGCGCAGCGGCGATCAGTACATGTTCAATCTGAAAGCCGGAAATCATGAAGTCATTCTGACGAGCGAGCGCTACACCACTAAAACCAGCGCTCAGGACGGCATTGCATCCGTTCGTCAGAATTCGCCGCTGGATGAGCGGTATCAGCGCAAGACGGCAACTGATGGATCACCCTATTTCACGTTGAGCGCGGCAAATGGGCAATCCATTGGGCGCAGTGAAATGTACTCGGGGACCACGGCTCGGGAGAGCGGGATTGCGTCTGTGAAAGCTAACGGGCCCAGTACCGTGGTGAAAGACAACACCTGAATGGTCTGCGGTGGAGTCTAAGCCCTGATTCGCGTCTATCGGTGTCGGGAATAAGGAGCCGCAGTGTTTGCGGCTCGTGTTCCGCTGGCGTGCATCAGTGCGGCCGTCCGGCCTCGACCCATCGCTGAACCAGGTCCATCGACAACCGATAGCGTGCGCAGTTGTACACATCCAGTATGCGCAGTTCCTGCGCCAGTATCGGGCGGAACAACTGGACATCGTCTTCGGACATGCCCAGCGTCGCCGTCGCGGCCTCCGCCGTTTGCTGCTCATGCAGCACCCGGCCAATCGCCTCGTTCAGCTTTTCCCGGAATCGGAATCGCACCGGATCCGGCACGCCCGCAGCGTTGAGTTGCACGGCGTACTTGCGGATCGAGCGCCGATAGGCCCAGGCGAACAGCTCCGTCGCCAGCGTCACGTCGCCGTATTCATAGACCCCCAACATGGCGTAGACGTAGTCCTGTACCTCTACGTCCAGGAAGGACAGCGGCGCGCAGTTGTAAAGCATCAGCGGAATGTTGGCCGACAGGCGGCTGGTGCGCTTGTTGCCGTCTTCGAACGGCTGAAGATAGGCCAGGTTCACCCACAGAAAGAATGCCGCTTCCACCGGGTTTTTGATAAGCCGCGCTTTATCCACAATCTGGTCGAACATTTCCTGCAGCAACAAGGGCGCCTGGAGCGGCACGTAAGTCGTGTCCCCGATGTTGACCACGATCTGGCGGATGCGGCCCAGGCCGTCGGTATTGGCCAATAGTTCCTCCAGCAGGATCGCGTGAAGGTTGCCGATCACGGCGGACGTCAGGCCATGTGCGGGCACCGCATCGACCAGGAACTCGATGGCCCTCTTATGGTTGAGCAGCATCACTGCATCCAGATCTTCCCCGGCCCTTCCGTGCTTGAAGAGTTCCTGCGTGGCCAACAAGGAATACCGGTTGCCTTCCAGTCGAGAGGATGACCAGGACAGGTCGAGCAGCAGCGGCTCCAGTACGCGACGCGCGTAAGTCCCGGCTGGCGACTGACCTGGCATGCGGCCTTCGTCGGCCAAGTCTTGAGCTAGCGAAGACGGCAGCAGGGAGCTTTGGTTCGGCACATAGCTGTCTACGAAGGTGCGTTCGTATCCCACAGGCGCTCGCGCCGCCAACGGCTGCCGAAGCCGGGCCAGCAGGGCTTGACCACGCTCAGACCAGATCATCCCGATGGCCTCGGACGCCGGCTCCGCCAGCCGCGTGGCAATGGTCGTTGGGAGCATCGATGCGGGTGTTTCGTCCGCAATCCGATAGCGAGTGGCCCGGCCGTGCCCCTCGCGCAGTATCGCGCCGGCTTTGCGCAGGTTTTCCAATTGGCGCTTAACCGTGGACCAACTGACGCCGGTTCGGTAGGCCAGTTCGCTGGAACTTACCCAGGGCAAGTTCTCGCGCCGCTGGGCGCGCAGAAACTGAAGAATGTCTTCGCGGACGGTCATGGCAAGAGCTGAAGATGTTGAATCAGCTCAATTTAGCAGTAATCAGCTCAAGAAGTGAGCTGATTTGGTCTGATTTCGAGCTGATTGCCAATGCGTCCGCCCGAGGAAATCGATTGCGACGATTGTGTCACTCACGCATCAACGCCAAAACGAGTACTTTGCCGCCAACAGAGATGATTGCGGCATTCCGACGTGGTTGTTATCCGAGGTGAGGCCGGTCCGATACGCCACCACGGCGTCCCAACGGCTGTAGCCGGGGCGGAGCACGTTGTATGCGGGCAAGCGAGTGCTATGCGCGTATCGCTCCGCCGATGCGCGAAGTATTCAGCGAGCCGGCGGGAAATTGTAGTCAGACACCATTATTTCTGTCTTCCTTCAAACGGTTTGGCCGCCTGATGAAGGGCATAAGACTGGTGTCATGCACGCCCTGATCACCTACAAGCCGAAAGCTTGCCCCGTCCTGTGCAACAAGCCATTGATTCAGAATGAATTTCCCTGGGAATTCGTGGGGAACCCTCAGAGTCTGACACCATTATTTATATGCGGAATAATAAAAAGGCATAATTCCTGATTCGCTGTTACGATGCCAGCACGACATAGTGTTGTGACGCTTCGCGAGCAGCACCGAGATACCGGCCTGCAGTCATCAGATCAACAGAAACGAGGCAAGCATGCAGTACCTTTCTGAAATACTGAGTTTTTTGGGTGGATTGTTCTCCGGTTGGGTCTTAAAAATAATCGTAGATAGATCCAAGAATGTCACAACCATATATAACAATAAAACCCATGGCGACATTGCTGGACGCGATGTCATCAAGAAGTAGTGGCTCACATGGCGAGCCTGGTAACTACAGTCCGCGATAACACGGTCGAGGGCGACGTCGCGGGTAGAGACATACATAAGACATACGTTGGTGCGCGTGAACCGACCGCTATGGCTAAGCTCGTCGAGCAATATCTCGCGGAGACGCGTGCGGACCAGACGCTTTCTGCATGGACCGAGAAGCTTGAACACTTTCTCACCAACGAAACTAGTCCTGACATTCGAGGGCTTGAGGAGAAATTGCTAGCTTCAGGACGAGACGATCTGCTAACGGTCGCACGAATGAGAAAGCAGTCGGCTTATAAAGCAATTATGCGTCAGCAAGGCTCAAAGTCGGCGCAGACGATATACACTTTTCTGATGGCGGAGATTGTTGTCAATTTTGAGCAATCGGTTTTGCCGCTGATTCAGGCTGGAGCCGAGCGTGGAGTAGTAGATGCTGCGATGCTCGATAACGTAATATCGCCATCGCTGAGAATGCTCGAAAGCAACCCACTCATGCTAGATAAAATGGATATTCAAGGATTAGTCTATTTCTTGGCAGGAAACTGTTACGTCAGGTGGGATGCATGTTAATTTATGATCCGGCCCTGGATCCTTACCATAGTGCAGTACGAATACTAGCCATAGCTATCGCGGCTACGCAGCGAAAGACAGAGTTAACCGTGGACGCAGCTAGAATTGCTGACTATTTCCTTGTCTACCCCCATAAGCTGCTAGGTTTTAAATTCCCGAACGAATATCGAACTTTGCGTACTGCGGTGAAGGCGACGGAAAATCCCTATCGGAATACCTACGGGAGTCGCGCCGCATTCGAGAGAATGAGACCAATTTTTTTTGCTGCGTTGAGTGGGCTGGTAGGCGCAAAGTTGATTGATGTTGAAGCATTGAAGCGTGGCATTCTCTCCATTATTCCTAGCTCTTCCATTCCGGATCCCTTAGCCGCTGCGGTCTCCCGCTTTCGCGATCGCCAGACCGAAGTTGGGAACTTTGTACTTTCCGAGTTACTTGGATTGCCTGCTAATGGTGAAAATGGACTAAAACACCGCTCCGGACTCATAGAGTATCGTTATGACCTTGCTTAAACCGACTATTTTAGTAGATCGACTGATTGTCAAAAAAGACGCTAAATGCGTTATGGACATGTCGTTTCATGCTGGTCTGAATGTAATTGCCGGAGAAAATAGTTCTGGAAAAACCACGGCTATTCGGTTCATCGCGTATGCGCTTGGTTCCGAAAATATTCACTTTAATCAGTTTGCATTGCTCTGTGACGATGTCTATCTGGAGATAAGCGCCAACGAGGCGGTGGTAACTCTGCGGCGCTCTATCAGCACGCAAGTTATGCAGCCGGTTTCCATATTTTGGGGTGACATAGAAACAGCCGTTGATGCGGGGCCGTCGCTCTGGCAACAGTATCCATTCAAGCGGAGTGAATCTAAAGAGAGTTTTTCTCAGATATTGTTTCGAATTTTGGAAATGCCTGAGTTACGTGGAGAGGGGGGATCTAATATCACAATGCATCAGTTGATGCGTTTGATTTATTCAGATCAGGAAACGCCGTCGTCAGAAATATTCCGCTATGACCGTTTTGATCGCGCGATAACGCGGGCAGCCGTAGGTGATTATCTTCTTGGCATCGATTCCACTGAGCTTTACGAGCTGAAGCTAAAAGAGTCCGCCGCTGATAAAGAGGCGGTAGCGTTTCGTACAAGCATAAAGACAATTTACAGCACCTTTGGAAATTCGGGGACAAATATATCGCTTGAGTTTATCGATAATCAGGTCCAAGTGCTTGCGAGCGAAATTTCGACTCTCCAGGAAAGACTGGATAATGCAAGTGCCGACGCTAGTAAGCAAAGTTCGTCGTCCAAGGAAGACGATGCGCTGAGGAAGCAATTAAGCGAGGCGCATACCAAATTATCTAGCCTTAAGGAAAGGCGGCTTGAACTGCAAGTAGAGATCGCTGATTCTGAGTTGTTCTTGAAGGAACTGGAGGAACGTCTATTTAGCCTAGAGGAATCAGCCGTCGCAGAATCATATCTGGGTACGGCGGTATTTTCTTTCTGCCCTAGTTGCCTAACAAAACTTGAACCTTTGGAAGGGCGCGAGTCCACT
This sequence comes from Achromobacter sp., assembly GCF_049647645.1. Classification (GTDB taxonomy): domain Bacteria; phylum Pseudomonadota; class Gammaproteobacteria; order Burkholderiales; family Burkholderiaceae_B; genus Achromobacter. The sequence continues at coordinate 18,139 of NZ_JBARYB010000066.1, read as the reverse complement.
TGTTCCCTATGTAAATCTGCAGTAGCAGAAGACTCAGCACGCTCGCAACTCGCAAGAATGAGAAACGAACTTGCATTGCAATTGAAGGAGTCAGGTGTAATACGCACTCAACAGTTAGCGGAGCTCGATTCGATTCTGCTCGACTTGCCGTCGATAGAAGTGCGATTGAGATCATTGGAGACCAAGTTCAAACGGAATCAGTCCCATTGGAGATCGCCAGCTCAAATCTTGATCGAATCACTTTCCAAGGAAATTGGTAGAAAAGAGCAAGAAATAAAGAATGCGCTAGAGCTAAAGAAGCTCGCGGACCTTCTCGAAAGATTAACGCATAAGCTCGGCGAAGCAGAAAACCAGTTGGAGTGGACCCGAGGGCGCATCGATGCAGTAATGCGAGAGCAGTCGGGGCGAAGGAATAAGGCCTATCTAGCCATCGCGGATAAGTTAAAAGCGATTCTTAAGGAAGACCTGTTCCGAGAAGCGGCGTTCGCCGAGGCTTCGGAAATTGACATCGATTTTGCGGCGAATCAAATAACAATTGATGGCCTCAAGCAATTCTCAGCGAGTTCGATGGTATTTTTGCGCCATGCATTTCATCTGGCACTGCTATTCGCCTCTCTTGAGCAGGTGTACTTTCGCTATCCTCGCCTATTAATTCTGGACGGAATCGAAGACGGGGGCATGGAAGTTGAGCGAAGTTACAATTTTCAAAAAATAATCGCCAAGCTTTCTGGAGAGTCAAGTGTCGTCCATCAGATTATCATGACCACCATGAGTGTATGTCCGGAGTTAGATAACAATAATTATATTTCTGGGCCAAAATTTACGCATGATGAAAAATCGCTAAAAATAAAATAAAATTACCTCCCCCCCAAAGCCGGGAAAAAACGTGCCAGACTAAAATTTCGCCAGCCGCATGCTGTCCAAGTGTAGTCTGGCGCCTTTATTTAACGCCTTCTGATGCATCCATGCGTACCGGCCATGAACGATACGATAAGCTTGAGAAATACATCGAGCTTATCGTAGCGAATCTGATCACTGGTCGATGCGACATTAGTCGTCCTGCTCCTTACGGATTTAAAAAATGGTGTCAGACTGCAATTCCGCTGGGAAAATAGTAGCCCGACACCATCATTTCGCGTCCGACAGCACAGGGTTAGATCAGAAATTCGCTCTCAACCTTAGCCCGCCACGCCGGAAAGCTGGTCGGGATGTCGGGCTGCAATTCCTGCGCGATACGCAGGACTAGCATGTTCAGCTCCTCCGCCATTTGCCTTACCGCCGCGATCTCGGTTGCCGACTGTACGATCTTCCGGCTGCCGTCCACGACATCGAGCATTTGCAAATACTTCTCGTTATGTGCCAGGGTAAAGAACCAGTTCTGCAATGATGCGACGATTCTTCCCTCGTAGTAGGAGTGATGCACGAGGTCGGAATCTGGCATGGCATAGACCAGTGACATGATGTCGAAGCTGGACAGCGCGACGGTCGAATCGGCATCCTCCTTCATGTTTTTGAGCAGGCGAATCGCCTTTTTACAACCACCCCCCGTTCGGGCGTCTTTTTCATTGATTAATGCTCGTACCTTAAAGGGGAAGTTGGTAACTAACGTGTACTTCTCCTTGTCGTAAATCTGCACACCCCTGTCATCGTCATTACCCGTTCGCTGATAGTTCGCGGTCCTGTACAAAACGGACGGCACTATATCAATATCACGTAGCAGCGAACCTTCGGACATCCTGATACATTTCGCTCCAGAATCATCCACCTTGGCGGCAGGAAAAGCGGAGTGAAGGACTATGCAAGAATTAGAACGTAAGGTAATAATTTGGGAGACTGCGTTGTTCGCACTGGCCGTATAACTGGACGCGGCCACTCCATAACTGTCATACACAAAGAAGGCCCATGGCCACACGAGCATGTCCACATCGCTCACGCGTCGTAGATGCACGTTCAACGGTAGCGATCCTTGCAATTCAACCGTTACAGCATTTCCGTTCTTCAAAAGCCCGGAATCAAGCTGTTTTGCGACTCGTTCGGCCTCTCGATAACTAATGGCAGTGTACTTTGCATCGACTTCTTGCATGGATATCAACGCATATTGGAAGCTCCTAGACTTGGTTTTGTTCTGGTAGCCCCGAGCCACCGAGTCCAGAAGCGAACTGTCTTCGCCGAGAGGGAAGCTCTTATTGAGCGCAGTGAGGCTCGTACCGTTGCGTCGCGCATTAACCCGGCCGATACGGCTGGAAAAGTCAGTTGCCACGTGTTTTCCTGGTTAGTTTCATGCGGCCGCCGGTGTAGCGGCCACCACCATTGAAATAGGTTGCTTCGGCTGTGGACCTGTCGGAGGAAATGTGCCATTCGGCATAACCGTGATGTGCCTTCAGTTCAGGCTCGCCGGGCCGAGGCTCATTGCGATAGCTGTACATCAAGATATAGCCCACGTCTTCCTCGACTAGAACAGAGGCAGCCACGCTGCGCGAGCGCGATAGCTCTGTTTCAGAGTAGATTCGGATTTTTTCCCATCCCTGAGAAATGGTCACTTCAGCGGTCCAGTTGTATTGGACTTCACCAGTGAGGGGATCGATAGTCTCGCCGATGCAATCCCACTTCCCACGCAGATCCGGAATGTCGAGGACGAAATGCACCAGCCAAGTGCGCCACGCCCATTTGTCGAAGGCGAGATGTCCAAGTGTATAGAAAATGGTGGCTGTGAGAGGCAGAGTCCAAAAGGCACGCGCTTGTAGGAAGCCCCAACGCTCTGCGTATGTGATCGCACTGGCGATTACTAGGGCAATACCCGAGCTTGCCAGCCCGGCGCCGACGCCGAGGAAGCGTCCCACCGTCGCACGGCTATGGCCAATGACGGCATATTCATGATTGGAAGCCAAAATTCTCCCCGTCGAGAAAGTACTACGGCGCTACCACAATGAGAGAGTTCCTTCTGCAAGAACTTCATCGCGATTTTCAAGATCGCCTGCCGCTAGTTTCTAAAGAAGGCCTCGGTGGCAGGATAGTATCCGTTTTGTCAGAATTGGAGTACGTGACGGCTATAACTGCGAGCCTCCTATGACACGTGCCGCCAAGATTGGTTGACCAAAACCTGTGGCAGAGCTTCAACATCAGGGTGTCCACGTGCGTTGATCGAGGCAGCAACGGCCAGGCACCTTTTCCCTCGCTGGGAGGCACCACGTAAATCATGGACTATCTTGGCGACCACATGCCGCGAAACTGCAGCCTGACACCTTTGCTATGACAGTTGTATTTCTCACGTTTGTTAAATCGCAATATGACTCGTTCATCGAAATCATATTCCTATTAATGGGGTGATTAACGCGATCGCCCCACTTGCGACAATGTTGCCCATTGCACCTTCACAGATGGTCTTTGCGGATTGCAGCAATTTTCTGATATGCCCTGGGGCGGGTGCCGGGCCATTCAATTGAGAGCTCAGTTCATTGAGAATGGGTGTAAGACTCCCCGTAATAGCGGCGGGAAGTGAAGCCACGAGATTGTTGAGTTGCGCTACCACGTCTCGCACTTGATTGAGATCCAATGCAGCTGAGGCGTTCTGGTAATTGGTGACCGTTGCTTGGCCGGATATGTCACCCAGCACACCAACGTTTTGAATAATGAACTGCTGTCCCGCAGGCTGTGCCTTTTCTTTTTCCTGCGTGTTAAACATCATTCCCTCGCCAAGAACGCCGGCTTTCTCCATTTCAAGACTCCAATTCAAGATAAGATTACGTACCGCGTCGAGTACGCGGATGACTGCCGTCCGTTCGAGCTTCAGGATCGGTTCCAACTTCACGGGCATCATCTCTAGGAGCAGGTTTATGTGCTCTTGAGACAACTCGACATGTAGACTGCCAGCTCCCGCCGCTAACAGGGCTTCCAATTCTGCAATTGATTGACGGCATGGAGCCGCGCAGACAATTTCGGCGATCTTTGGATTGGCAAAGTAAAGAGGTTGAAGCCCGTGATAGGGATTCTTGACCTTCATTTCTCCGACCAATTTTCGATAGGGAGGCAGGTCATCTTCCTCGATGCCTGCGTAGCCATCTAGCTCCCAATTTATCCATTGCAGTTCGTCTGCAAGATCTAGTTTCACCGCCGCAGCACGGGCTTTCCGCAGGAGATTGGCTACAGAGCTAGATCCGTCCATGGCCTCTGATTGAATTTGCAATATCAAGCTCGACATTTTTTCCCTGTAGAGACCGTCATTTCAGCAGTCAGGTTGAAAACACAAGTAGACGTGTCAGACTATCATTCCATCAGCCGCGTGCTGCCAGATTGTAGTCTGGCTCCTTCATTTAACGGCTTCTGATCTGTCCATGCCTACAGGTCATGAACTACAAACTTGGGAAATACATCGAGTTCACCGTAGCAATTCCGTACGCCGGTCGATACGACATTGGTCGTCCTGCGTCAAACGGATTTCGGCTTCGTATTGAGCCCGGTTTGCAGGTCGCGATCTTTAGCTATGACTGCTAATCGGCAGCAGAGCGTCTCGCGTTAAACGGCGATTTAGCGTGGCGAAATTGTCATCGTCGGCGGAGATTTACTGGCCATGTCGCATATACTCGCTTCGCCATCGCCCAGCGGTGGCTCGGTTTGGAAGCCGGATAGTGTCTTTGGCGTTTGGAGGCTGTCATGCAATCCCACCCCCTAACCCAAAACCCCTGGTCCGTGGACACCGACCCCGAGTTCGGTTCCATTCCCCTGGCCCATCTCCACCACATCGACCGAGCCCGCCACGCCATCGAGGCCATCGCCCGCATGGTCGGCAATAGCGCATCCGAACCCGACGCAACAGGCGGGCAGCCGTTGGACGCGTGGACGGTGGCGGCATTGATGGGCGGAGTGGAAGGCTTGTGCGATCACCTGGGCACCTTGACCGATGCCATGCTGGCCGAGGCGCGTTCTTGGGAGGTGGATGCAGATCTCGGCGACGTCACGCACGACGCGCCGTCGTCGATCCAGTAGCCAAACTCAGCAGCCAGAGGCGCGGCGCTAGCGCGCCCGCCTTATTCAGCAATCGACCGAATCACCCTGGCCGGATTCCCACCCACCAGCGTATTCGCCGGCACATCCTTGGTGACCACCGAACCCGCCGCGACCACCGAGTTCTCGCCCACAGTCACGCCACCAATTACGGTCGCACCCGCCGCAATCCAGACATTCCTCTCGATCACAATGGGCTTCGCAGTGACGAAATCACGACGCCGCGAAGGTTCGATGGGATGACCAGACGTGATGAGGCTGACGTTCGGCCCGATCATCACATCACCGGCAATACTCAACCCGCCCAAGTCATAGAAGGTGCAGTTCTGATTGACGAAGACGTTGCGCCCGACGCTGATGTCGGGGCCGCCGGTCGTATAGAACGGCGGAATCAACAGAAAGCTCTCATCGACCGTCTTGCCGATCAGTTCGCTGAACAAGGCGCGGACTTCGGCGGCGTCGTTGAAGGTCAGGCGGTTGAGGGCGGCGGTGATAGTCATCGCGCGTTTGACGTTGGCCGTCATGGCCGCCGATTCGGGCGTTCTTCTGGGAATGATCAGGCTGCGGTCGTCATTTGCCATTTGCGGCTTTCCTTTGAGGTACGGCGTAGTCAGCGCCGGCGAACACAAAGCCCGCACTCAACGCGGCTTCCAATTCACCCCATCCTTGGACCGATACTCCGGCGTCCCCGTGCAACACCCGCCCGCGGCAAACGCCTGCCGCCCCAGGAACGCAGTCACCACCCCCTTGCTCTCGGTCAGCCGCTGCTGGACGCAGATAGTCGGCAGCAGAGAGAAGTCGCCTTCAAGCACCAGCGTCCACTTCACGTTCTCGCCTTCGGCCGGCTCGACCTTGTACACCCTGCATTCATGCACCAGCAAATGCATGGGCTGCCCGGCCAGCACGCCCTTGAACTGCAGCTCCGGCGGCGTGTCGCGCGTGGCGATGGCTTCGGCGTTGAGTTTTGACCCGGGCGGCGCGGGTTTCAAGGACGAGGAATCGCAGCCGGCCAGCGCGCTCGCGGCGCCCAAGGTGATGAGGAGCAGGCGAGCCACGCGCGTCATGCCTGTGAACTCCCGTCAGGCCACGTTGGCGAAGCGTTGTTCGAGGTAGGCGATGATGTCGCTGGACTCATACATCCAGCGCGTGCCTTCCGCCTCGTCAATGCGCAGGCATGGCACTTTCACTTTGCCGCCGCCTGCCTGCAATTGCGCGCGTGCTTCGGGATCGCCCTTGGCGTCGCGCAGCGCGATGGGCGCGTTCAGTTTGTGGATGGCGCGTCGCGTCTTGACGCAGAACGGGCAGGCGTGGAATTGGTAGAGCGACAGCTTGGCCGCTTCGGCGTTGACCGTGGCCTGGCCTTGCGCGGAGCGTTGTTGTGGGCGTGGGCGTGTGAGGGCGTCGCCCAGCACGATGATTTGACCCAGGCCGACACGCAGGGCTTTGACTAGCATGGAGAGGGACTCGATACGGATGGACAGGCGGCCAGTCTACTCTGTGCGGCGTATTCCGGTATTGCGAATGCCGTCATCTGCACTGGCTGTCATCCTGTGCCAAGTCCTGACGCAGGACTCGAAGCCGGCGCGTTATTGAAACCGCACCGGGTAGCTGCAGCCCGCATAGAAGGTTTTGCAGGTGGCCTGCGTGTCTTTCTTGCAGGTTTCCATGCCCAGCGCTTCTGCCTGTTCCTTGGTCTCGGCGCTGGCGGAATTCATCAAGACGCCCTCGCCCTTGGGCGATGGGCCATACACCACCGCCACGCATTGGTTGTAGTAGGTGATGTTGGTCTCGCAACCCTTGCCGCCTTTGGATGCGCAATGTTCCAGCGCGGCCTGTTCGGCCTTGGCCTTGCTGGTCTTGTCGGCGGCGATGCCAACGGAACCCGAGGGCGGGTCGTAGGCGATCGCGCCCCAGCGGGTGGTCCAGCGCGGTTCGTCAGGCGTGGTTTGTGCGCCCGTGCCGCCTTGGGGCCGCGACAGGCCAGGGATGGGCACGCACTGCTGGCCCGGCGTGCCGGCGGCGTTGGGCATGAAGCCGTCCGGGCAGCCTTGCTCGGCCTGTGCCAGGCCAGGGATACCGAGCTGCAGTATCGCCAGTAGGAAAACCAGTTTCAAAGCACGCATGTGTCGCCTCGCGGGTGTCGTGTTCTTCAAGTCAGATGCGGCGCGTCCCGCGGATAAAGCCCGGGCAGGCGAAGCGTCTGAGATAAGGAGTCAGGCTGTGGATTTGCCCCGGGAAGTGTAGTCTGACTTGTCTCCGCAGCCGGTTCTGATTTATGGCAACGGCATGCCATGCGACGCGTCACGCTGGCCTCATCACGCCACGCGCCGGAACGCCCTTCGATACCCCATCGGGCTCGTCCCCACGATCCCCGTGAAATGCTCCCGCAGCGATACCGCTGACCCAAATCCCACCTCCATCGCGACCCGCTCCACCGGCAGGTCCGTCGTCTCCAGCATCCCGCGCGCGCGGTTCACACGGGCCTGGATCACCCATTGCAATGGACTGACGCCTAACAGTTCCTGAAACCGCCGGTTCAAGGTGCGCACGCTCACTGCCGCCTGCGCGGCCAACGCGCCGACAGTCAGGTTGTGCGCCAGTCTGCTCTCGATCCAGTGCAGCAGTGGCGTCAGGTCGGTGTGCGAGGCCGGCGTGGGCCGGACGATGAATTGCGCCTGGCCGCCAGCGCGTTCCAGCGGCACCACGGCCAGCCGGGCGCTGTTGGCGGCGACTGCGGCGCCGTGGTCGCGCTTGATCAAGTGCAGGCACAGGTCCATGCCGGCGGCGGCGCCGGCGGAGGTGAGGATCTGGCCGTTGTCGACGAACAGCACGTTCGGATTGACGTCGATGGCGGGGTAGCGGCGCGCCAGTTGGTCGGCGGCTTTCCAGTGGGTGGTGGCCTTCAGGCCGTCGAGGATGCCGCTGGCGGCCAGGACGAAGGCGCCGGTGCAGATGGAGGCGATGCGGGCGCCTGCGGCGTGGGCGTGGCGGATCAGGTCCAGGATGTCGCGGGGGACATCGCGGCTCGGGTCGGCCAGGCCGGGCACGATGACGGTGTGCGCGTGGCGCGCCACGTCAAGGCGGGCGCGGATGTGCAGGTCATAGGCGTGGGTCTTGACGCGGGGTTTGCTGGCGCAGACCTGCAGTTCGTAGGGGCGGCGGCCATCGAGGGTTTCGGCGAGCTGGAAGATCTCGCAGGGCGCGGCGAGGTCGCCCGCGACCAGGCCGTCGAAGGCGAGCACGGCGATGCGATGGGGGGCTTTCTTGGGCATGCCTGGGGTTCCGGCGGTTGCGGCGGACCAGATCGGCCCGGTCGCACGGTTGGCGGATTTCTTTCGAAGATTGGCATTTTGGCCAATGGCAGGCGATTGCGCCAGCCCGGACAATGCCGGTTCCCTTTGCGTTGCGGTGGCGATGTCCATGAAAGATTCCGGCGGTTCGACATACTCCCTATTCAAGTGGGCGGCGGTCCTGGAGGGGACAACGCTGCTGGCGCTGGTCGGCGTCGCGGTGCCGTTGAAGCATCTGGCCGGGGTGCCGGCGCCGGTGTCGTGGATCGGGCCGGTGCATGGCGTGGCGTTCATGGTCTACATCGCGCTGGCGTGCAATGTGGCGTCGGCGCAGGACTGGCCGCGCAAGCGGCTGCTGCTGACCTTGCTGGCGACGCTGGTGCCGTTTGGCGGCTATGTGATCGCGCGCAAGTTGGACCGCGCCGTGGCACCCGCCAGAAGGGTGTGAGCGATGGGATATTTGCTGATCAAGTCGCTGCACATCGCATTGATGCTGTTCTGGGTTTCGGGGATGGTGGTACAGGCGTTCGTGCTGGCGGCAGCCGCGAAACTGCCTGGGCCGGCGTTGCCGCAAGAGCTGGCGCGATTGCGCTTGTTGCGCAGCTGGGAGCGCACGCTGACCACGCCGGCGATGGTGGGGGCGCTGGCAACGGGCGTGTATCTGGCGGCGAGCGCGGGGTGGTTTGGCAGCGGCTGGCTGTCGGTGAAGCTGGCGTTGGTGCTGGGGCTGGCTGCGGTCCATGGGATGCAGGCTGGCCGGCTGCGGCGGACGGTTGAGGCTGCGGGTGGCGGCGAGGGAGCGGCGCGCGCGAACCTGTTGCCGCTGGTGGCGATTGCGCTCGTGCTCATCATCGTGTTGGTTGTGGTGAAGCCGTTTTGAGGCGCGGGCGCTGAACGCGAAAAACTTGTTCGACAAGGCGTATTGCGAGTATTCCGCGTATGCCGAACACCGCAACGACTGCGGCGCGCCGCGCAATGTGATTCCAACGTTGCGCGGGCGGTTCCAGGCATCGTAGGCGTGGGCGGTTGCCAGCCTATGAAGGCACTGCAATAAAGGTGAAGGACTACGATTTTTTCAAGGAAGTTGTGGCCCATACCCAGCTGCGGCTTGCGCTTTTTGGATGAATCCTGATGGATTAATACCGGCTCAGATCGTGCGGGTTCGTTATTAAATGTGCGGCAAGCTTCACTGTCTAAAAATAAGCGAGGTGTACCCATGCCGCACTCTCGATTCGCCCTGCATGCTCTGGCCTTGACCGGAGCCTTGTTGATGACGTTGGGCGCCGCCGCCCTAGCACAGGGAACCGGCCAGACCGCTCCGGCCGCAAGCCAGCCGGAGCGGGCGAAATATTGCGAGTGTAGTTTCTCATCGGGGCAATACCAGACCTATAGCGTCAACGGGATATGTACCGTCCAGCTGTACCGCGGACGTGTATGCGAATACGGCCTCTCGGGTATCGGGGCCAACCCTGCGGTAATCGCCGCAATACTGGGGCAGGATGCATACAACACGCAGCTGCAAATAGCGGCGCAGATATTCCCCCGCTATCTGACGTTTGCGCAGTCAGGAGACACTTCCGCCTTGAGCGAGAGCGGCTTTATTGAAACCGCGCTGCCGGTCCTGGCGCGAGCCAGCCTGTTTCGAGAGGCCGCCGTCAACGCGGAAATTCCCATCAAGCAGATCGATAACGAGATTGTCGTTTTCTCCAAGAAATACAGTAGCGTCATATCGGAAGTGTTCCAAGGCAAAAGGCCGCCCATTTCGGTGAAGTGGACGGATGACTTTCAGTTCGAGATCGGGCGGGGCTATGTGCTGATGGATTACAAGCAAGTGTCGCAATTGCTGGTGCTGTTCTTTTCCGATGCGAAACGGTGATCGGCCATGGATTTGACCTGCATGCGAGAACTGCCCGGATTGGACTGGGTCATGCTTTGCCTGTCCCTAGTGGTGGCCTTGGTCTTGTTTGTGCTTGGGGTGTATTTGTTGCTTCGACCCAGGCCTGTCTCAACCCCGCCCATAACCACCAAACCTGAAGTGGAAGCGAGTGTCGACAAATATGGCTTGAAAGGGCCTGTCGGCGTGTTTCTGATACTCCTCTCCATCACGATGGTTGGAGGGCTTTATTGGCATTTGAACAGCCGATTTTCCGCTGATGCGGAAGCATTCAGAGGGGCTCCTCGCACATTGGGTTCGGTCGCCGAAGGCCTGCGCCACAACTCCGGCGCTAACATTCTGCTAAGAGGCGGAGTCGAGACAATAGTGATTTCTCGGCCCGTGCGAGGCGCGTGCTGGACGGCGTTGGCAGACAATCTGTGCGCGGTGTATCAGGATACGTTGACGTGCAGCTGGGAAGGCAATCGGATTGTCATTGACCGTAAGCCCTGACTTGTCCTGTGATCGGAGCCGAACGGGTGTGGCAGACTATGGTTTCACACAGCTGAAAATTTGTTTTTTTCGGCACGAGACCCTGCTCTCCCGCATGAACTTCAGCGACCATCTGAAAGCCTGGGCCAAGCGCATCAAGCGCGACGGCCTGACGCTATGGTTTGCCGGCAAGCACGCCCGCACGCCCTGGTACGCCAAGGCGCTGGGCCTGTTCGTGGTGGCGTATGCGCTCAGTCCGATCGACTTGATTCCCGACTTCATCCCCGTGTTGGGTTACGTCGATGACGTGCTGCTATTGCCTGGCCTGATCTGGCTGGCCATCAAACTGTTGCCGCCCGATGTGCTGCAGGAATGCCGAGGCCAGGCGGACGTCTGGATGCAGGCGCAGGGCGGCGCGAAGCCGCGCAGTCTGGCGGGTGCGGTGATGATCGTGGCGCTATGGTTGGGGATAAGCGTTGCGGCGTGGTTCTGGCTTGCGCCGTACTTTCGGTAGCCCCGCTGAGCAGCGGGCTTGCGCGCAGGATTAGGCCGAACTCTCTTCCACAAATCCCAAAGTCCTGAGTTCGCTGATCGCGCCCTTCTCCTCGTCCCGGCGCGCTTTGGGCGCGGCCAGCGAGGCGGTCAGCAGCATGGATGGATTGGGCGATTCGTTAAAGCCATGCAGCACGCTGGCCATGCCCGGGAACGCCTGGACGAAATCCGCTCCCAGCGCCTCATACCCCGGATAGCGCCCCTGCTTATCCACGATGACCTGCGTTTGCGGATCGCGCCGGACCAGGTGCAGCGGCACGCCTTCGCAGCGCAGGCCCAGCAGCTTGGCTTCGCTGATGTCCAATGCCCAATCCGTCTCTGCGTAGAAGGCGGCGCGCGCGCTTTCGAACTGATCGAGTAGGCGGCCGTCCTTGCAGAACGCAGTGGGCGTCAGGTTGAGGTTGAGCTTGCCGATCTTGCCCACCAGCTTGACCCGGCGAAAGAACGAGGCCCACACCAGCAGGATGGGGTTGGTGGACAAGTCCTCGATCAGCACGTCTTCAAACATGCAGGGCTGGATCATCGAGTTGACGGCGCGGCACTTGGATAGGCGCACGTTCTGCACGCGCGACATGCGCTGAGGCGTCTTCACCATGGACAGGGCGCAGTTGTCGAAGGTGCAGTCGTGGAAGTGCAGATCGCTGAAGTGCGAGCTGCCCTTGTCGTAGGCCATCAGGAAGGTTGCGCCTTCGGTTTTCTTCATGGGCGAGGGAGATGTCAGGCTGCGATGTCGCCGGGGAGTCGTAGTCTGCCATTTCTAATCCCGGAACAGCAGTATTTCCTACTGCGAGATAGCTTATTTGGTATTCATGTGACATTATTAGAATATCTTGGATACATTTACCCGTTCCCCTGCGGAGGGCAGGAAGCGGCAGATAACTAAGCTGAAGAAGATGAATCACATGAATAAAAAGATGTTGAAGTTGGCGGCCGCTGCCGCTTGCGTGATGACGATCGCGGGTTGCGCCAATGTGCCGATGGCGCCAGCTGAACAAAACAAGCAGGCCAAATCGTTCCCGGCGCCGGACGAAGGAAAGTCCGGCCTGTATGTCTACCGCGACAGCTTTGTGGGCAAGGCGCTGAAGAAGGACGTGTACGTCAACGGCAAGTGCCTGGGCGAGACGGCGGACCGTGTGTTTTTCTACACTCAGGTCGCGGGCAACGAACAGCACAAAGTCTCCACTGAGTCGGAGTTCTCGCCGAACGATCTGATGGTGATGATGGAGGCGGGCAAGAACTACTTCGTGCGCCAATTCATCAAGGTGGGCGTATTCGTGGGTGGCGCCGGCGTGGAGCAGGTGACGGAGGAGGAAGGCCAGCGGGTGATCTCCAAGTCCGAAGTGAACCTGGCGGCCGAAGGCCGTTGCGATAGCTGATCGCCTTCGGCTCCCGCCGCTCTTCTAAGGGGATGACGATGCGTCTTGGACTGTTGTTGGCGGCCGTGGTGTTTGCCACGACGGCCCATGCGGCGAACTATCCTTGCTCCGGAAAGAAGGGCGGCGTGGAGCGTTGCGTCGGGGAACAGTTTCTGTGCCGCGACGGTTCGATCAGCGCATCCAAGCGCGTGTGTTCAAGTCCGGATTCCAACGCACAGCCCCTTGTTTCCAAGCCCTCGGCGTCTGGCTCGAATGGCGCGTGTAGCTGCCGCGATGGCCAATACTGCACCGGGCCACGGGGCGGAACGTACTGCTACACCGATAGCGGCAAGAAGTCCTATCTCAGGAAATAGGCGCAGCGCTGTTTGAGGCAATCTCAATAGCTGCCCGCAGGCAGCACGTCCGCCACATATGCGTTGATATCCGGCGTCTCTCGCAGCGCATGCCGCATCCACGCGCCGCGCTCATGCGTGGTTACTTCCAGCTCCCATACGCATGCAATGAACGGCCCCTGCACGGGCTGAAACTGCTCGGGCTGATCCAGCGGCGCGGAGTACATCTGTTGGCACAGGATGCCGCCGGAAATCCACCAGTCCACCAGCAGCCAGACGGCCTCCTCGCCGACGTGCACGATGCAGAAACCCAGGCCCGTGGCGCGCGGGTCTCGGGCGGTGTCTTGCAACGCGGCCATCGCGGTCTTGCGGGCGGCTGCGGCCACTTCAGCGGGCAGCAGCGCAACGGCCGGATCGGGATTGCGTTGTATCGCGTAAGCCTTGATGGCCAGGCCGTCTTCGCGCCATTGCTCGATAAACGCCATGCGGCGCGGTGCGTAAGGTTCTGCGGGTATGGTTCGGAAAGGCATGATGGGCAGCGGGGGTGAACCCTTCGAGGTCATGAGGGCAGGTATTCTTCCAGCCGTCCGCTACGCCAGCAAGGACAAGGCCTGGTCCAACGACAGCACGGTGGTACGCGATTCAAATGCCGTGTCGAACAAATGCTCGTGCACGACGGGGTCCGGGTCGTAGCAGCAGTCCTTGACCGTCAGCAAGCGATAGTCCGCGTCGCTGGCATGCGCAATCGATGACAGCATCACGCCAGTGGACGCGACGCCGGCCATGATCAGCGTATCGATGCCCTGCGCGGAGAGCCGCACTTGCAGATCCGTGCCGAAGAACACGCTGGCGCGGTGGGCGATGATGATGGGCTCGTCTTCGCGGCGGCCGAGTTCGGGCGAGACGCGGTCGTGGACGAAGCGGCCCAGCTGTTTGATGCCCTGCCCGTTCTTGTTCAAGGGGCTGACTTCCGGGTAGCCGGGGCTGAAGTGGATCTTGGCGAAATAGACGCTGACGCCAGCATGCCGCGCGGCGTCGCACAGCTGGCGGGTGTTGTTGAGCAAGGCGGGGGCGACCGACGGGAACAGTTCCATGATGTCGGTCTGGTAGTGCATGACCAGCAAGGCGGTACGCGCCGGGGTGATGGCTCGGGTCTGGATGTTCATGCTCCGCTCCGCAAGAGGTTTGCCACGCGCGCCTTGCGGGTTCCGGCCTGCTCTCGGATGGGCCAGGCCGGTCGTGATGCGTGGCGACGTGATGGAGTGCGACAATAAGGACGCACGACTCTACCACGGCCGCCATGGCGCAACGATGTCTGGAAAGCGGTCCCGCGAGACCCGTCGCGGAACACTGTGAACTACGCCGCCGGCAACTGATTCGTCACGCAATGAATGCCCCCACCGCCAGAGGCGATGGCATCAATGTCCAACTGCACAACCTTGCGGCCCGGATACAAACGCGCCAGCAGATCACGCGCCTTTGTGTCCGCTTCCGCATCGCCGAATTCCGGTGCGATGACCGCGCCGTTGATGACGAAGTAGTTGATATAGCCCGCCGCGAAGTCGGGGTTGTCGTCCATGAACTTGCTGCGACGCGGATTGAGCGGCGGACTCATGGTGTGGATTTCCAGCGGCTTGCCGTCCGCATCCGTCGCGCGGCGCAGGATCTCCAGGTGCTTGCGGGTCAGCGCGTAATCGTAGGACTCGGGGTCCATGTCGAGGTTGGCGACGACGACGCCGGGGCGCGCGAAGCGGGCGTAGAAGTCGACGTGGGCGTCGGTGATGTCGCGGCCCTTGATGCCGGGCAGCCAGATGATCTTGCGCAGGCCCAGGCAGCGCTTCAGTTCTTCCTCGACTTCCGCCTTGCTCCAGCCGGGGTTGCGGTTGCCATTGATCCAGCTGCTTTCGGTCATGATGCCGGTGCCGCGGCCGTCGACTTCGATGCCGCCGCCCTCGCCGACCAGTTCGCTTTGCAGGTATTCGGCGTCAACCACTTCGGTGGTTTCGGCGGCGATCTTGGCGTCGGCAGCGTGGCGCTGCTTGTTGCCCCAGCCGTTGAAGTTGAAGTCCACGCCGGTGACCGAGCCTTGGCCGTCGAGCAGGAAGTTGGCGCCGATGTCGCGCATCCAGATGTCGTCCAGGCGGGTTTCGACAAAGCTGATGTTGTCCGTGCCGCAGTGGCGTTCGGCCAGGCGGCGTTCGCGGCTGCGGCAGAACACGGTGACGGGCTGGTGCGCGGCGATGGCGCGGGCGATGCGGCCCAGGGCGGCCTGGACGTCGGCGGTGAAGTCTTCCCAGATGGCATCCTGGGCGCCGAAGGCGATGAAGGCACGGGCCTGGGGCGCGCCTTCATCGGGCATGTGCCCCCGTGACGCGGATGCGGCCCGCGCGCCGGATGCGAGCAGACCCAAGCCCAGCGAGGCGGCGGCATGGACGCCCATGAGCGTGGCGGTGTGTTGGATGAGTTGGCGGCGGGTGGGCACGTCGGGCTCCTGGAATTCTGGATGATCGATAAAAAATAGTTATGTCGGAGTCAAAGGTGCGCACCTGATGAATTGCAGTGTATTGCCCGCCAAATCGCCTGGACAAGCGATATATTTAGCGGAATTATGATTAGCAGGACTTATCAATATGCTCAAGCAATGGCCTCCCCTGAATGTGTTGCGCGGCTTCGAGGCGGCCGCCCGGCTGGGCAGTTTCCACAAGGCGGCCGATGAACTGCACTTGACGCAGTCGGCGATCAGCCAGCAGGTGCGCAGCCTGGAGGACTATCTGGGCCAGCCGCTGTTTTTCCGCCAGGGACGCGCGGTGTCGCTGACGGACGCGGGCTGGGATCTGTTGGGCACGACGCAGGCCATGCTGCAGCAGTTGGCGGCCGGCATCCGCAGGCTGGACCAGTACCGCAAGCCGAACCAGTTGATCGTGAACACCAGCCCGGCGTTTTCGCGGCACTGGCTGCTGCCCAGGCTGGAGGCCTTCCGCGCCCTGCATCCCGAGGCGGATCTGTGGCTGTACACCAGCGATGCCGCGCCGGACATGGCCAAGCAGACCATAGACGTCGCGCTGCGCGACGACCTGGGGCCGCAGGCGGATTGCGCGTTCCGCGTATTGGTCGAGGACTGCCTGTATCCGGCCTGCCACCCGCGCCTGTTGGCGGCGGATACGCGCGCCACGTTGCATGGCGAGCGCGAGATGGACTGGAGCCATTGGGAAACGCAGGGCGGCGCCGACCTGGGCCAGCGCGGCCAAGGCATGAACTTCTCCGACCCGGGCCAGTTGCTGGATGCGGCCCGCGAGGGCCTGGGCATGGCGTTGGTCAGCGGCTTGCTGGCGCAACGTTCACGCGACGACGGTTCGCTGGCGGCGTTGACGGAGCAAACGGTGCGAGGACCGAAGTGGGCCTGGCTGGTGCATCGGGACAGCCAGGGTGATCCCTTGACGCGGGCGTTCTGCGAGTGGGTGTCTGCTGAGTTGGGCGCACAGCAAGAGGATGCTGGCGCGGCGGCTTAGGCGGCTGCCCCGCAGTCAGGCCGCGGTTTGCATGGCGATGTTAATTTGTAGCCTCACCGCCGCATGCGGCGCATTCCCGCACAAGAGATTCATCGATGTCCAATCTTTCAAGTGCGCGCCCTGTCGCGCTAGTCACGGGTTCGACCTCCGGCATAGGCGCGGCCATTGCGCGCCGCCTGTCGCGGGATGGCTATGCGGTGGTCGTGCATTCACGGCGCTCGGCCGAAGCCGGCCATGCCTTGGCGCGTGAATTGGGTGAGGCGGTCTATGTGCAAGCGGACTTGGCGAACGATGCCGACCGGGTCCGGCTGGTCCGGGAAGCGGTCGCGGCATGGGGGCGGCTGGATGTGCTGGTCAACAACGCCGGCATCAGCCGCGTCATTCCCCATGCGGATCTGGCCGCCGCCACGCCGGACATCTGGCATGAGTTGCATGAGGTCAATGTGGTGGCGCCGTTTCGCCTGGTGGCCGAGGCGCAGGCCGCGTTGAAAGAGGCGGCGGCGCAAGGCCGTTCCGCTTGCGTGGTCAACGTGAGCTCGCACGCCGGCGTCCGACCCAAGGGCGCTTCCATTCCGTATGCGGCGACCAAGGCGGCGCTCAATCATGTGACGCGTTTGCTCGCGCTTTCACTCGCTCCGGATATCCGGGTGAATGCGGTTGCGCCAGGGCTGGTGGACACGCCGCTGACGGCCGATTGGACGCAGGCCCAGGCATTGTGGCGCGACAAGGCGCCGATGCGCCGGGCGGCTAGTCCCGAGGATATTGCGCAGGCTGTCTCAATGCTGGTCGCGTCGGACTATCTGACCGGCGAGGTCCTGCTGTCCGATGGTGGATTGAATCTCACGTAGCGGCAGGGACCGCGTGGCCGGCCACGGTGTCGCGGCCCCCAACCCCGCAGTCGTCGGGCCTATCCCGCAGGCGTCGGCGCAGCCTTACTTCTGCACGTACTTCTTGCCCGCCGCATCGTAGGCGTAGATGACCGTATCGCCCGCGCCCAGCTGGCGGGTCTTGTCCGGTCCGGAGATTTCCGTGCCGCTGCGCTTGACGGTCACGCGCGGCATGTCGCTGCCGCCATGCGCGGAGAAGACCAGTTCGCCCGAGCTGGCCACGCAAGGCATGACGTCGCCTTCGGCGCAGGCCGCGCTGTTGTCTTCGCCGGTGTTGATGCTGCCTACATAGGTCCAGCCCGCGTCGTCGTCGGGCGGGCCCGGATGGAAGACCAGCAGCGCATAGCCGCTGAAGCTGATCCCGTTGTCGAAGCCTTCGGTGGGCACGGCCAGCAGCAGCTTGCCGCCGGGCGTGCGGTATTCCACCGGCTTGCGGCGGGTGTCCACGTCTTCCGGCTTTTCGTAGGCGCCGAACATGCCGATGGTGTGCTCCATGCCGCGGAATTTCCAGGGGCGTTCGGCCGTGGAGCCGGTCAGGGTGAAGGTGGCTTCGGCCAGGTTGACCTGGGTGCCGGGGCCGACTTCGTCTTCGCCGGGTTTGCCATAGCGTTCGCGCGTGTCCCAGACGAAGCCGGTGTAGTAACCCGTGCCGCCCAGCTCGAAGGCGTGGCCGAACCAGAAGGTGGCGATGCTGCCGTTGGCGACTTCGTAGGAGTCGGCGCCCTTGCCGTCGATCTGGTAGATGGAATACAGCACGGTGGGCGCATCGGGCGGCGCGATGGCGGCGGCGCGGGCGGTTGGTGCGGCATCCTGGCGCGCTGCGGCGC
>NZ_JBARYB010000065.1:0-21417 GCF_049647645.1 Achromobacter sp. | reverse complement strand
CCAGCACTTGGCCGGCATGAAGGATTCGAAGGTCATCGTGGCCATCAACAAGGATCCGGAAGCGCCGATCTTCGGCGTGGCCGATTATGGCCTGGTGGGCGATCTGTTCCAGGTCGTGCCTGAACTGACCGGCGCGCTGTAAAGCAGAACGCGCTGCCGTACTGAAGGCCCGCCAGCTTTGCGCTGGCGGGCCTTTTTGTTTGACGTCAGGATCACACATGTTTTGATTTCAATATCTCAAATCTTTTGATTTCTCGAAGGATTCTGATAATGTGTTTCGCGCGCAGCTAGATACGCGCAAGTGCTTGACCTGTACAGAACGAAGGAGATTCGGGATGGAATGGTTCTTTGACACTCTGCGAAAATATCCGGAACTCGCGATATTCCTTACCCTGGGTCTCGGGTACTGGATAGGCGCCAAGAAAATTTTCGGATTCAATCTGGGAGCCGTGACTGGCACGCTGCTGGTGGGTGTGCTGGTGGGACAGCTCAATATCACGATCGCTCCCGTCCTCAAGCAGGTTTTCTTCCTGCTCTTCCTCTTCGGTCTGGGTTACGGCGTCGGACCGCAGTTCTTCCGAGGGATGAAAAGCGATGGCCTTCCCCAGGTCATCTTTGCCGTCATTATTTGCGTGATCTGCCTGTTGGTGACATGGGCGACAGCCGTAGGCTTCGGCTTCGATGCCGGCACCGGCGCGGGCCTGTTGTCAGGGGCCCAAACCATTTCCGCGGTCATGGGCGTGGCGACGGACACCATCAACGGCTTGGGCATAGACGCAGCTACCAAAAAGAAATGGATCGACAGCATTCCTGTCGCCTACGCGGTCTGCTACATCTTCGGCACGGTCGGAAGCGCCTGGATCCTGGCATCCCTGGGCCCGAAGCTGATGCGCGTGGACATCGTGAAGGAGTGCCAGGAATACGAAGCCAAGATGTCCGGCGGCGCCGACTCGATGGAACTGTCGGGCTACCGCAAGTTCATTGCGCGCGCCTACAAGCTGGACCGCGAGGAATTTGTCGGCAAGACGGTGGGAGATCTGGAGTCCCGCTTCGTCGAGGCTCGAGTGTTCGTGGAACGCATCCGGCGCGGCGACCAGATCATCGACAGCGATGCCAAGACGGTGCTGCAGCAGGGCGACATACTGGGCGTGACCGGTAGGCATGACGCGCTGGTCACCCAGGCCGCTGGCATCATCGGCACCGAGGTCGAGGACCGCGACCTGATCAGCATGCCCGCCGAGGTCGTCGAGGTCGTGCTGACCAACAAGAACATCGCCGGCAAGACCATCAAGGAAATCGCGGACAGCGAAGCAGGCCGCGAACTGGGACGCGGCGTGTTCCTGCGCAAGGTCGTGCGCGGCGGCCACGACATGCCGGTCAACTGGGGCCTGAAGCTGGACCGCGGCGATCGTTTGTTCGTACTGGGCGCCAAGCGCGACGTTGAGCGCGTGGTCGGCCGGCTGGGCTACGTGGACCGCGCCACCAGCCAGACCGACATGGTCTTCGTCGGTTTCGGCATCCTGCTCGGCGGCCTGTTCGGCTCGCTGGTGCTGACCGTGGGCGGCGTTCCCGTCACCTTATCGACCTCCGGCGGCGCGCTGATTTCCGGCCTGATCTTCGGCTATCTGCGCTCGGTGCATCCGACCTTCGGCCGGGTGCCGGAACCGGTGCACTGGTTCCTGACATCGGTGGGGCTGACGACGTTCGTTGCGGTCGTGGGCATATCTTCAGGGCCGGGATTCGTGCTGGGCTTCCAGCAATTGGGCGCCAAGCTCTTCATCGCGGGCATCATCGCCACCAGCGTTCCGATGATCGTGGGCGTGTACATTGCGCGGTACGTATTCAAGTTCCATCCCGCCATTGCGTTGGGAGTCTGCGCCGGAGCCCGGACCACCACCGCGGCCATCGGCCAGATCACCGAAACGGCGAAGAGCCAGGTGCCCGCCCTGGGCTACACGGTTCCCTACGCCATCGGCAATACCCTGCTCATTATCTGGGGGATTGTCATCGTCATGCTCATGTCCTAGCAGAACGCCCCGCAAGCCCCGCGCTTGTGGGGCGTTTTGCAAGCGCGCCGGCCCGGCCGGCGACGCTCAGCGCCTGTCACCACGCAAACCAGGAGTACTGAACAATGGCTTCCACCGCGCCTCTCACCGTCAGCCTGGCCTCGGCCTTGAAAACCACCCGTTCGCGCCAACGCGACCTCGAACAGCTTTCTCCGTTTGAACTGAAGGACTATCTGATCACGCTGGCCAAGGACAACCAGCAAACCGCCGCGCTCACCATGTTGAACGCCGGCCGCGGCAACCCGAACTGGATCGCCACCGAACCGCGCGACGCCTTCTTCCTGATGGGCCAGTTCGCGATGAAGGAGGCGCGCCGCGTGCGCGACGAATCCATCCTGGCGGGGATGCCGGCCAAGAAGGGCTGCGCCGATCGGATGCGCAAGTTCCTGTCCAAGCATAAGGGCATGGACGGCTACGACTTCCTGGTCGGCGTGCTGGAATACGGCGTCACGGTCAAAGGGTTCGACCCCGACGCTTGGATCCATGAACTGACGGACAGCATCATCGGCGACAACTATCCCGTGCCGCCGCGCGCGCTGGTCCATCTTGAACAGATCGTGCACGATTACCTGATCAAGGAAATGTGCGATGGTCGCCCGCCCAAGGGCAAGTTCGACCTGTTCCCGGTCGAAGGCGGCACGGCCGCCATGTGCTACATCTTCGATTCGCTGATGCAGAACGGCTTGCTGAAGCAGGGCGACACCATCGCGCTGTTCCTGCCGACTTTCACGCCCTACATCGAGATCGCGCATCTGGAGCGCTTCCAGTTCAAGATCGTGCCGATCAACGCCAGCAGCTTGCGGGCCGACGGCACCCATGACTGGCACTATCCGGTGTCCGAAATCGCCAAGCTGGAAAATCCCAAGATCAAGCTGGCGGTCACGGTCAATCCCAGCAATCCGCCATCGGTGGCGTTCAATCCGGTCGAGATGAAGCAGATCGTGCGCCTGATCCGCAAGAACCCGGACCTGGTGCTGGTGACCGACGACGTGTACGGCACCTTCGTGCCGAACTTCCGCTCGCTGATGGCCGAGGTGCCGCACAACACGATCTGCGTGTATTCGTTCTCCAAGAACTTCGGCTGCACGGGATGGCGCCTGGGCGTGATCGCGACCCATGAAAAGAACACCATGGACCGCCGCATCGCCGAACTGCCCGCCTCGTGGAAACAGCGCTTGAACAAGCGTTACGGCGCCATGACGATGGAGCCCGAAAAGCTCAAGTTCATCGACCGGCTGGTGGCCGACAGCCGCAATGTCGCGCTGAACCATACCGCGGGCCTGTCCTTGCCCCAGCAAGTGCAGATGGGCTTTTTCGCGCTGTCGCACCTGATGGACCTGAAGGACTCCTACAAGCACCTGACGATGAAGATCGTGCGGGCGCGGCGCGATGCGCTGTGGCGCGGCCTGGGCATCCCCATGCCGCCCGAAGATCCGATGCGCGCCTGGTACTACGTCGAGCTCGATTTCATGGTCTGGGCCAAGATCACGTACGGCGAAGCGTTCTGCAAGTACATGACGTCCAACTACGAGCCGGTCGATTTCCTGTTCCGGCTGGCGGAGAAGTCCGGCGTGGTGCTGATGGACGGCGGCGGCTTCGGCGGTCCGCCCTGGTCGATCCGTGTGTCGTTGGCGAACCTGGACGATGGCGATTACGCCAAGATCGGCAAGCACATGGTCGAAGCCGCGACCGAGTACGTCGAGGCGTGGAAGGCCGGCGAACTGGTGCGTTCGGGTCCGAAGGCCGGTAAGGGCCAGACGGTGAAGGCGCCTGCGGCCAAACGCAAGGCAGCGGGTAAGACCGCGACCGCCCAGAAGGCAGTGAAGAAGGCTGTGAAGAAGGCCGGCACGGCGGCGAAGTCGGCCAAGAAGGCCGCGGTGCGCAAGTAGGCAGGCAGGGCAGCAACCTCCAGGGCGACATGACGACATGACTTGCACGGTCGGCTTTTTCAATAGCGTTCCCATCGCAGTGCTGTTCGTGACGGTGGGGCTGGGATACCTGATCGGCAAGTTGAAAGTCGGGCCGATTCAGCTGGGCGGCGTGTGCGGAACGCTCATCGTCGCCCTGCTGATCGGCCAGACGGGTTGCCAGATGCGCGGCGACCTGAAGGAAGTCGCGTTCGCCCTGTTCATCTTCGCAATGGGGTATTCGGGCGGGCCGCAGTTCTTTGCCAACCTGAACCGCTCCAGCCTGCGGTACATCGCGCTGCCTCTCATCGAAGCCTTGCTGGTGCTGACGATCGTGCTGACCGCGGTGCCGCTATTCGGCCTGGATGCAGGCACCGCGGCGGGCCTGGCAGCCGGCGCGGCGACCGAGTCGGCGGTGGTCGGCACCGCCGCCGAGGCGCTCAAGCATTTGGGCCTGGCGGATGCCGAGGTCCAGCGCATGGAAGCCAACATCGCCACGGCCTACACGCTGACCTACCTGGTGGGTCTCATCAGCATTGTGTTTTTCACCAGCCAGATCGCGCCGGCGCTGTTGCGCATGAATCTGCGCGAAGCTTCCAAGGCGCTCGAGGAAAAGCTGGGCGTGTCGACCGGCGACGGCGAGGAAGCGACCATGTCGACGCTGCCGCGGCTCGTGGGACGTTCGCACGTTGTCAAGGACGCGGATGGCAAAAGCGTGGCCGAAGTGGAGGCCGCGCTTGGCGGGCGCACGGTCATCAGCCGCATCCTGCGCAATGGCGAGGCGGTGGATGCCACGCCGGACGATCTGCTAGCCACTGGCGACATCGTGGTGGTGCTGGGCTTGCGGGGCTTCGCGCTGCGCGCGGGCACGGTAGTCGGGCCCGAGATCCAGTTGCCGGAAGCGCATGCCGACGACCTGCAGCTCAGCGAGCTGGCCGTCATCGTCAACAAGAAAGCCGTCAACGGCCATACCGTCGGGGAATTGGCGAAGCGGCCGAACGCCCGCCGTGCGCGCGGCGTCTTCCTGCAATCCATCGTGCGTTCGGGCCATTCATTGCCGATCACGCTGTCCACCGTGGTGCAGTATGGCGACCTGGTCACGCTGGTCGGCGCCGAGCCTGAATTGTCCGAAGCCGGCGCGGCCCTGGGCAACGAACTGCGGCGCAGCGGCGTGACCGATCTGGTGTTCCTGGCTTTCGGCATCCTCGCGGGCCTGATGATCGGCAGCCTGAGCGCGCGCCTCTGGGGCATCCCCGTGTCGCTGGGCAGCGGCGGCGGGGCGCTGGTCAGCGGCCTGGTCTGCGGCTGGATCAACGCCAAGCGGCCCGCGATCGGCCATATGCCGGACCATGCCGTGCAATTGTTGAAGGACCTGGGGTTGGCGGTGTTCGTGGCTTGTGTCGGTTTGTCGGCCGGCCCCGAGGCCATTGCGCTGATCCGCGAACATGGCGCGGTGCTGCCGCTCATCGGCTTGCTGGTTTCGTTGGGGCCGGCATGCCTGTCGCTCTGGGTGGGCCACAAGATCCTGAAGATCGAAGGCCCCCTGCTGGTTGGCGCCATCGCGGGCCAGCATGTCAGCACCCCGGCCATCAGCGCCATCCTGACATCCAGCGGCAGTTCCGTACCGTTATTGGGCTACACGGTGACATACGCCATCGCCAACGTGCTGCTGCCGGTGCTGGGGCCGATCATTGTGTCGCTGGCGCATCATCTGGCCTAACGGGGGCTCTGCCGCAGCAGCGCGCATCCCTGCCAGGTCTGATCGTCGATCAGACGCTTTATTTCGTCCTTGCACAGATCGATGACCCGGCTTACCGCTGGCGTGGGAGGCAGGCTCTCGCTGGCGCAGAGCACCAGTTCACGCGACAGGGTTTCGTCTAGCGCGTGCGCCACGATCGATCCTTCCGCGATTTCAGGTTGGGCAGCCGAGGAGGGCAGTATCGTGGCGGCCATCCCGCTGCGCACCGCGGGAACGAGGATCGCCGAAGTGCTCGCTTCGGCGAACAGATTGCAGGTCAGGCCTGCCGTCAGAAAAGCATGGTCCAGGCGCGCGCGCAGCGTATTGGGCAGGCTGGGCAGGACCAGCGGCAAGGCGGCGAAGTCCGCAATGGCCAGGGTGCGGTGCGGCAGGGGTACGCTGGCATGGGCCAGCAGGAACAGGCTTTCGCGCAGAAGCGGCGTGTGCAGCAGGCCCTGGATGGGTTGCTGGTCCGGCGACAGGGAAAAATCGATGCGTCCCTGCAGGACCAGCTTGGTCAGGTCCGCGCTGGGCACGTCGACGATTTCCAGCACCACCGAGGGCAGTTCCGCCTTGGCGCGGCGCATCAGCGGCAGGGCCAGCATGCGGGCGGTGCTGGAGGCCAGTCCGATCGATACCGTGCCGGTGACCTGATCCGTGGTCTTGGAGAGCAGGCTGCGGGTGCTGTCGACCTGGCGCAGAATGGTTTGCGCATGCCGGTACAGCAGCAAGCCTTCCGCGGTGGGCTGCGCGCCCTTGACGCCCCGCACCAGCAGCGAGACTCCCAGGCTTTGCTCCAGCAGCGCCATCTGTTGGCTCAGCGCCGGTTGCGCCACGTGCAGGCTTGCGGCCGCGCGGGTCATGTTGCGCATTTCAACGACACGAACGAAGTATTTGAGTTGGCGCAGATTCATTGATAAGAGAATCTTATGGATGGATCGGAAAATAGTATTTTCGGTGCTCTTGAGGCGCTGCCTAGAATGGGCCTCGCATCAAGGGAGAACGAATATGAGTCTGCCGTTGGCAGGGTTGAAGGTGCTGGATCTGACCCGAGCGCTTTCCGGGCCGTTCTGCACAATGATTCTCGGAGACCTGGGCGCCGAAGTCGTCAAGGTGGAGCCCATGCCGGCGGGCGAAATGGCGCGGCAATGGGGACCCTTCGAAGAAGATATAAGTGTTTATTATCTTAGCGCCAATCGCAGCAAGCAAGGCATAGGCGTGGACTTCCGCAAGCCGGAAGGGTTGGCGCTGCTGCGCAGAATGGCCCTGGAGTCCGACATCGTGGTCGAGAACTTCAAGGTCGGAACCATGGACGCCATGGGCCTGGGCTACGAGGCGCTGGCGCAAGAACGGCCGGAGCTGATCATGGCATCGATCTCCGGTTTCGGCAGCAAGGGGCCGGCGCGGGACTGGGCCGGCTTTGACCAGGTCGCGCAAGGCTATTCCGGCTTCATGAGCCTGACCGGCTCGCCGGAGTCGGGGCCGATGCGAGTGGGCGTGGCCGTCGGCGACCTGACCGCGGGCATGTGGCTGGCGATAGGGATCCTGTCCGCCGTCGCGCAGCGTTCGTCGACCGGACGCGGGCAGCACGTGGAAACGTCGCTGCTGGCTGGACTCATGGCGCTGCTGAGCGTCCAGGGCCAGCGCTATCTCAGCAAGGGGGAAATCCCCGAACCCTGCGGCAACGTGCATCCGGTCATCGCGCCGTACGGCACCTTCGAGACCGCGGACGGTCCGCTCAATCTGGCGCCGGCGACCCAGGCGATGTGGGTCAAGCTCTGCGGCATACTCGGGCTCTCCCATCTGGTGTCCGACGAGCGCTTCCTCACGAACGCGGAGCGCATGCAGCACCGCTATGCATTGAAGCAGGAGCTGGAGGCTGGCCTCAAGCGCAAGACGCGCATGGAGTGGACCGCGCTGATGATCGAGGGCGGCATTCCCGCCGGACCCATCAATACCCTGGAGGACGTGTTCGCCGATGCACAGGTGCAGGCCTGCGGACTGGTACGCACCCTGGACCACCCGCTGCTGGGCGAGCTGCGGCAGGTGGATCTGCCTCTGGGCCTGAGCGCCGCGGGTACGGCAAGCCGCCGCGCCCCGCCCGTCTTCGGCCAGCACACGCGTGAAGTGTTCGCGCGCTACGGGATCGTGGATGCCGAGATCGATCGCCTGTTGGCGGACGGGGTGGCGCATCAGGCGGAGGTCTACGCATGACGGCGCCTTCCGATACGCCCAGCTTGTCCATCAATGGACTCGTGGCCACCATCCGCCTGCAGAGGCCTGGCCATGCCAACCGGCTCGGTCCCCAGGACCTGGCTGTCCTCAGGGAGCACCTGGACCGGATCAATGCGGACGACGCGGTAAGGGTGCTGCGCTTCCAGTCCGAGGGCAAGTATTTCTGCAGCGGCTATGACATTTCGTCCCTGGCATCGGACCAGGCGCCCAGTTCCCTCTACTTTGGCCAGACCATGGACCTGATCGAGGCGGCGCGGCCGGTGACGATCGCGGCGGTCCAGGGCGGAGCCTATGGCGGCGGCACCGACCTGTGCCTGGCTTGTGATTTCCGCATCGGCACGCCGCAGGCGGATATGTTCATGCCGGCCACGAGGCTGGGCCTGCACTTCTACGCCGGCGGCATGTCGCGCTATGTGACGCGGCTCGGCCTGGACCAGGCCAAGCGGCTGTTCCTGACCGCGGAAAAGCTCCAGGCCGAAGAAATGCTGCGCATCGGATTCCTGACCGAACTGGTGCCGGAGGAGACGCTGACGGCCCGTCTGGACGCCCTGAGCGCGCAGATTGCGGCGATGGCCCCGATTCCGCTGTTCGGCGTGAAGGCGCATCTGAACCGCATCGCGCGGGGCGAACTCGATCTGGCCGGAATCGAGCAGGCGGTATTGCGTTCCGAGCGGTCCCGTGACCTGGCCGAAGGCGCGACGGCCTGGAAGGAGAAGCGCGGGCCGAATTTCACCGGCTGCTGACGCAGCCGGCGCATGAGCAGAGAGCCGCGCCACAAGCGGCTCCGATTCCATCAAAGGAGACACCGATGAAACCCGCTATTGCCGCCTGCGGCGCCGTGCTTGCCGCTGTTGCCACCTTGTCCACGATGTCCGGGGGCGCGCATGCCGCCGCTCCTTACCCCTCCAAGCCCCTGACGCTGGTGATCGGATTTCCACCCGGCGGCGGGGCGGATCAGGTGGGCCGCGTCTATGCGAACGCGCTTGCCAGACAGTTGAAGCAGCCGGTCGTCGTCGAAAACCGCCCTGGCGCAGGGTCGACCATCGGTGCCAGCCTTGCCGCGCGCGCCGCCGCCGACGGCTACACGCTGTACCTCGGCAATTCCAGCGTCATGGGCAGCGACAGCGCGCTGTACAAGGTGGATTACACGCCGGACAGTTTCGTGCCCGTGGCGCAGCTCACCACCGGTCCCATGGTGCTGATCGCGAACGCCAAGCTGGGGCTGAAAGACGTGCAGGACCTGATCGACCGCGCCAAGAGCAAGCCGGGGTCCATCAACGTCGCGTCATCCGGCAACGGCGTCATCACGCACTTGGCGGCGGTCGAGTTCATGACGCTCTCCGGCGTTAAGCTGATGCATATTCCCTTCAAGGGAGGGGCCGCCGCGGCGCAGTCCGTGGCTGCGGGCGATACCGATGTCTCGTTCGCCACGGCGCCATCGGCCAAGTCGGTGATCGACACCGGCAAGGTGGTGGCGCTGGCGGTCACGTCCGGCCAGCCTTCCCGGCTGCTGCCCTATCCTCCCATTTCGCAGACCGTGCCTGGCTATGACGTTTCCAACTGGTGGGGCATCTTTGCCCCCAAGGGTACGCCGCCGGAAGTGCTGAACACGCTGTTCAAGGCCAGCAGTGAGGTGCTGGCTCTGCCCGACGTGCAGCAGGGCATGGCCGCCGGCTATGAAGAAGTGACGCCGTCCGCGTCCCTGGCCGCGTTCGGGGACTATGCCCGCAAGGAAGGAGGCAAGGGTTTAAGATTGGCCAAAGAAAGCCTAGAGACTGCCAATTGATGGAGACCCCATGCCCTACGTAACCCCGCTGCAGGACTTCCGCTTCGCTTTGAACGAGCTGGCCGGACTCGGCGAAGTTTTGAAGCTCCCCGGCTTCGAAGAGGTCACGCCGGATCTGGTGGATGCCATCCTGGAAGAGAACGGCCGCTTCGTCGAACAGGCCGTGGCGCCGCTGAACGTGCCGGGCGACACGCAGCCGCCGGTATGGAAAGACGGCAGCGTCACCACCACGCCGGGCTATGCGCAGGGTTTCAAGGACTACGCGGCGGGCGGCTGGCAGGGCTTGCAGCATCCCGTGGCCTGGGGCGGGCAGGGGCTGCCCAAGCTGGTGGCGGCGGCGCCGGGCGAGAACATCCAGGCGGCCAGCCTGGCGTTTTCCTTGTGCCCCATGCTGACGGACGGCGTGATCGAGGCCTTGCTCACCGTCGGATCGGAAGCGCAGCGCAAGCAGTACGTGCCGCAACTGATCGGCGGCAAGTGGACCGGCACCATGAACCTGACCGAGCCGCAGGCCGGCTCGGACCTGGCGCAGGTGGCGACCCGCGCGGTAAAGCAGGATGACGGCAGCTACCGGCTGAGCGGCCAGAAGATCTTCATCACTTATGGTGACCACGATCTGGCCGAGAACATCATCCATCTGGTGCTGGCGCGCACGCCGGACGCGCCCGCCGGGGTGAAGGGCATTTCGCTTTTCATCGTGCCCAAGTTCCTGGTGCAGCCGGACGGCAGCCTCGGCAAGCGCAATGACGTCTGGTGCGCGTCCCTCGAGCACAAGCTGGGTATCCACGGCAGCCCGACCGCCGTGCTGCTGTATGGCTCGGACAAGGGCGAAGTGGGAGAGGGCGCCATCGGCTATCTGGTTGGCGAGCAGAACCGCGGCCTGGAATACATGTTCATCATGATGAATGCCGCCCGCTATTCGGTCGGGCAGCAGGGCATAGGCGTATCGGAACGGGCCTACCAGCACGCGCTGGCCTACGCGCGCGACCGCGTGCAGGGCCGCGCCATCGAAGGGTCGGTCGGCCCCGTGGCCATCGTGCGCCATCCGGACGTGCAGCGCATGCTGATGACCATGAAGGCGCTGACCGAGGCGGCGCGCGCCGTGTCCTACGTGACCGCGGCGGCGCACGACAAGGGCACGCATCATCCGGATCCGGAGCAGCGCTCGCGCAACCGGGCTTTCTACGAGTACATGGTGCCTATCGTCAAAGGGTTCTCGACCGAGACCGCGGTAGAGGTCGCATCCTTGGGCCTGCAGGTGCATGGCGGCATGGGCTACATCGAGGAGACCGGGGCGGCGCAGTATTACCGCGATGCGCGCATCCTGCCCATTTACGAAGGCACGACCGCGATCCAGGCCAATGACCTGGTCAGCCGCAAGACGCAGCGCGACGGCGGCGCCACCGCGCATGCGGCGATCGCGGCGATGCGGGAAACGCTGCGCGCCGTCGAGGCCGAGGCGACGCGGGCGTCTGCCGGCGAGCGCGACGGACTGCGCCTGTTGCGCGACAACCTGGACAGCGCCATCCAGGCCTACGAGGCCGGGGTGGCGTTCATCCTGGAACAATCGCCGACCAACATCAGGGCGGTCTATTCCAGCAGCGTGCCGTATCTGATGCTGGCTGGCGTGGTGCATGGCGGCTGGCAGATGGCGCGGGCCGTGCTGGCCTGCCGGCGCCACCTGGCCGCGGGGTCCACCGATCCGTTCCACGCGGCCAAGTTGGCGACCGGATTGTTCTACGCAGCCCACATCCTGCCGCGCGCGCTGGCCCTGTCGGCCGCGGTGCGCGCAGGCGTCGTCGCGGACGCTTGCGGCACAGGGTTGAATATTGCATAAGGTTATATGACTTGCGTATTTCCTCGGCTAAAGGTTTGATGGAAGAATCGTTTCGTAGACGCTAAGCTGCGTCATGAAACGCTGTTCCTGCGCTGCCCGCTGCGGCGGGCGGCCAGTCCCCAACCTGCATCCGCACACAGGAGAGACCATGAGTCATCTACGCCTGGGCGACACCGCCCCTGATTTCGAACAGGAATCCTCGGCAGGCCCGATCCGCTTCCATGAATACCTGGGTAACAGCTGGGGTGTCCTTTTTTCGCACCCGGCCGATTTCACGCCCGTCTGCACCACCGAGCTGGGCTACACCGCCAAGCTGGCCGATGAGTTCGCCAAGCGCAACGTGAAGGTGCTGGCCCTGTCGGTCGACGGCACCGATTCGCACACCAAGTGGATCGAGGACATCAACGACACGCAGTCCACCAAGGTCAACTTTCCGATCTTGGCCGACAAGGACCGCAAGGTGTCCGAGCTTTACGACATGATTCACCCGAACGCCAACGCCACGCTGACCGTGCGCTCGGTGTTCATCATCGACCCCAACAAGAAGGTGCGCCTGACCATCACGTATCCGGCCAGCACCGGCCGCAACTTCAACGAGATCCTGCGGGTCATCGATTCGCTGCAGCTGACCGACAGCCACAGCGTGGCCACGCCGGTGAACTGGGAAGACGGCGACGACGTGATCATCGTTCCGTCGCTGCAGGACGAGGCCGTGATCAAGCAGAAGTTCCCCAAGGGCTACAAGGCCGTGCGCCCCTATCTGCGCATCACACCGCAGCCGAATAAGTAAATTCGGAAACCGCGGGGCTGGTCCCCGCAGGCAGCCGCCGTCTTCCCCATGGGGAGACGGCGGTTTTTCATTGGAGCGCGTGCAGGGCCGGGGCAAATTCCCATTGCTGGGACAGCGGTCCTATATGCCTGCGAGCGATGAGCAACCAAATAATGATTCGTTCCGTTCAGAACGCCCAGCCAGCACACTTGCTTCCACATTGCCGAACACAGGGAGCAAGGGATGTCTTTCAGGAAAGCCGGTTGGTTGGCCGCCATGGCCGCAGTGACGGTGTCGTTTGCCGCGATCGCGCCGGCACAGGCGCAGCAGAAACAGACGCTCTTGAATGTCTCGTATGACCCGACCCGCGAACTGTATCGCGCCATCGACGACGCGTTCATCAAGCAATACAAGGAAAAGGCCAACGTCGACCTGACCATCCGCCAATCGCACGGCGGTTCCGGCCGCCAGGCGCGCTCGGTCATCGACGGCCTGGAAGCCGACGTGGTGACCCTGGCCCTGGCCTACGACATCGACGCCGTCGCCGACCGTGGGCTGCTGCCCGCCGACTGGCAGGCCCGCCTGCCGCAGAACAGCTCGCCCTATACCTCCACCATCGTGTTCCTGGTGCGCAAGGGCAACCCCAAGCAGATCAGGGACTGGGACGACCTGGTCAAGGACGGGGTGCAGGTCATCACGCCCAACCCCAAGACCTCGGGCGGGGCGCGCTGGAACTACCTGGCCGCCTGGGCTTACGCGCTGGAGAAGAACGGCGGCAGCGAGGACAAGGCGCGCGCCTTCGTCGGCGACCTGCTCAAGCACGTGCCGGTGCTGGACACCGGCGCGCGCGGCGCCACCACCACCTTCGTGGAGCGCGGGGTGGGCGACGTGTTGCTGGCCTGGGAGAACGAGGCTTTCCTGGCGCTTGAAGAACTGGGCCCGGACAAGTTCGACATCGTAGTGCCGTCGCTGTCCATCCTGGCGGAACCGCCGGTGGCCGTGGTCGACAAAGTCGTGGACAAGAAGGGCACCCGCGCCGCGGCGCAGGCCTACCTGGAATTCCTCTACACGCCCGCCGCGCAGGAGATCATCGCCAGGAACTACTACCGGCCCATCGACAAGACCGTGGCCGCCAAATACGAAAGCAAGTTCCCCAAGGTCAAGCTCGTGACCATCGACGACAAGATCTTCGGCGGCTGGCGCAAGGCGCAGAAGGATCACTTCAGCGACGGCGGCACCTTCGATCAGATCTATCTGCCGCAAAAGAAATAAGCACATAACGATCGGACGATGGCCATGACTACAGCCTCGAACCCGGCGGCAAGCGGCGCGCAAGCGCCTTTTGCCTTTCGGCGCAACAGCCCGGGCGTGCTGCCCGGATTCGGCATCTCGATGGGCTACGCGGTGCTGTACCTGAGCGTGCTCGTGCTCATCCCGCTGGCGGCCTTGCCGATCAAGAGCGCGGGGCTGGGCTGGCAGGGCTTCTGGGACACCGTGACCGCGCCGCGCGTCGTGGCCTCGTACCAGCTGACCTTCGGCGCGTCGTTGATCGCGGCGCTGGTGAACCTGGTGTTCGGCACGGTGGTGGCCTGGGTGCTGGTGCGCTACCGCTTTCCGGGCAAGAAGATCCTGGACGCGCTGGTGGACCTGCCGTTCGCGCTGCCCACGGCGGTGGCGGGCATCGCGCTGACCTCGCTGTATTCCCAGAAGGGCTGGCTGGGCGGGCCCCTGGCCGAATGGTTCGGCTGGAAGGTGGCGTTCACGCCGCTGGGCATCGTCATTGCGCTGATCTTCATCGGCGTGCCGTTCGTGGTGCGCACCGTGCAGCCCGTGCTGGAAGACGTGGAGCGCGAGATCGAGGAGGCCGCGGCCAGCCTGGGCGCCAACCGCTGGCAGACCATACGCCGGGTGCTGCTGCCCATCATCATGCCGGCCTTGATGACCGGCTTTGCGCTGGCCTTTGCGCGTGCGGTGGGGGAGTACGGCTCGGTGGTCTTCATCGCCGGCAACATGCCCATGGTGTCCGAGATCACGCCGCTGCTGATCATCGCCAAGCTCGAGGAATTCGACTATGCCGGCGCTGCCGCCATCGCCACGGTGATGCTGGTGTTGTCCTTTGCGCTGCTGCTCGTCATCAATCTGCTGCAGGGCTGGCAGGCCCGCCGCAACCTCGGGAGGCTGGCATGAGCGCCGCGGACCGTCCCGCCCATCTGACCGAGCCGCGCTGGGTGCGCGGCGTGTTGCTGTTCATCGCGCTGGGATTCCTGACGCTGTTCCTGCTGGTGCCGTTGGCGGCGGTTTTCGCCGAGGCCTTCAAGAAGGGCTGGCAGCTGTACCTGGACGCCATTGTCGAACCCGACGCGCTGGCCGCCATCCGCCTGACGCTGCTGGTTGCGGCGATTGCGCTGCCGCTGAACCTGGTGTTCGGCGTGGCTGCGGCCTGGGCCATCACCAAGTTCCAGTTCCGCGGCAAGCAATTCCTGATCACCCTGATCGACCTGCCGTTCTCGGTGTCGCCGGTGGTGGCCGGGCTGGTGTTCGTGCTGCTGTTCGGCACCCAGGGCTGGTTCGGCGGCTGGCTGCAGGAGCACGACATCAAGATCGTCTATGCCGTGCCAGGCATCGTGCTGGCCTCGCTCTTCGTGACCTTTCCGTTCGTGGCGCGCGAGCTGATTCCGTTGATGCAGGCGCAGGGCAGCGAGGAAGAGCAGGCGGCGCTGACCCTGGGCGCGAGCGGCTGGCAGATCTTCTGGCGCGTGACGCTGCCGAACATCAAGTGGGGCCTGCTGTACGGCGCCATCCTGTGCAACGCGCGGGCCATGGGCGAGTTCGGCGCGGTATCGGTGGTGTCCGGGCAGATCCGTGGCCTGACCAACACCATGACCCTGCACGTCGAGATTCTCTACAACGAATACCAGTATTCCGCGGCGTTCGCGGTGGCGTCCTTGCTGGCCCTGCTGGCG
Source organism: Achromobacter sp. (assembly GCF_049647645.1). GTDB lineage: Bacteria > Pseudomonadota > Gammaproteobacteria > Burkholderiales > Burkholderiaceae_B > Achromobacter. The sequence goes on along the minus strand of NZ_JBARYB010000065.1, from coordinate 6,116 downwards.
CTGGTGACGCTGTTGGCCAAGAACATCGTCGAGTGGCGCAATGCGCGCTTTCTGCAAGCCGCCGACCAGCCGGTCGAGTACCCCGGCCAGGTGGCCGCCATCAAGCCGGCCCTGGCGTGACGCGGCGGCCCGAAGGAGACCAAGCATGAGTATCGAAGTCCGTAATCTATCCAAGCGCTTCGGCCAGTTCCGGGCGCTGAACGACGTTTCGCTGCATATCGAAACGGGCGAACTGGTTGCGCTGCTGGGGCCATCTGGCTGCGGCAAGACGACGTTGCTGCGGATCATCGCGGGGTTGGAGTCGGCCGATTCCGGCAGCGTGCTGTTCGCGGGCGAAGACGCCACTGCGGTGGACGTGCGACAGCGCCAGGTCGGTTTCGTGTTCCAGCACTATGCGCTGTTCAAGCACATGACGGTGTTCGAGAACGTGGCCTTCGGCCTGCGCGTCAAGCACCGTTCGCAGCGCCCCTCGGAAGACATAATCCAGCGCAAGGTGCATGACTTGCTGGGATTGGTGCAGCTGGACTGGCTGGCGGACCGCTATCCGGCGCAGCTCTCCGGCGGCCAGCGCCAGCGCATCGCTCTGGCGCGTGCGCTGGCCGTGGAGCCGCGGGTGCTGCTGCTGGACGAGCCCTTCGGCGCGCTGGACGCCAAGGTGCGCAAGGAATTGCGGCGCTGGCTGCGCCGCCTGCACGACGAACTGCACGTGGCTAGCGTGTTCGTCACCCATGACCAGGAAGAAGCGCTGGAAGTGTCCGACCGCGTGGTGCTGATGAACTCGGGCCGCGTCGAGCAGGTCGGCACGCCGCGCGAGGTCTGGGAAGAGCCGGCCACGCCGTTCGTCTACGGTTTCCTGGGCGACGTGAACCAGTTGCAGGGCTTCGCCACGCGGGGCATCTGGAACGGCGCCGGCCTGTCCTTGCCGGCGCCGGAACTGGCGCAGGCCGAAGCCCAACGCGCCACTGCCTACGTGCGGCCGCATGAGCTCGACGTCGAGCGCTACCGCGCCGGCGTCGACGGCATTCCGGTGCGCCTGGCGCATGCCTACCTCGCCGGCCCCAGCGCCTATCTGGAACTGACCAGCGAGGATTCCGACGCCATCATCGAGGCCGAGGTGCCCGAATCCCTATACCGGGAGTTGGGCCTGCGCGATGGCGAAATCCTGTTGGCGCGTCCGCGGCGGGCGCGCATTTTCGCGACGCAATCATGAGCGCTACCGATCTTTCCCTTGAATTGGAGGCAGGCCTCGCGGCGCGCTGGCGCGACCTGGGCTTGCGGCTGGCCGACGTGCAGCGGCGCTACCCGGACGCCGCGCTGGCGTCCTCGTTGGCGGCCGAGGACATGCTGCTGACGCACGCCATCTACAGCGCGGGGCTGAACCTGGAGGTCTTTACGCTGGACACCGGCCGGTTGCATGCCGAGACACTGGGCGTGCTGGACAGCGTGCGCGAGCGCTATGGCCGCGAGGTCACCGTGTACCGGCCGGTGGCTACCGCGGTCGAGCAGCACGTCGCGGAGCACGGCGCCTATGCCTTCTACGAAAGCGTGGAACTGCGCAAGGCCTGTTGTCAGATCCGCAAGGTCGAGCCGCTCAAGCGCGCGCTCGCGGGACGCGGCGCCTGGATCACCGGGCAGCGCCGGGAGCAATCCACCACCCGCGGCGAATTGCCGCTGGAAGAGGCCGACAACACGTTCGGCCTCTACAAGTTCAATCCGCTGGCGGAGTGGAGCGAGGACGAGGTCTGGTCCGCCATCCGCACCCTGGGAATTCCCTACAACCCGCTGCATGACCAGGGCTACCCATCCATAGGCTGCGAACCCTGTACGCGTGCCATCCGCCCGGGCGAGGACCTCAGGGCAGGGCGCTGGTGGTGGGAGTCGTCGGACTCCAAGGAATGCGGCCTGCACGCGGGCAACCGGGTCATCAGCATCGCGGCGCGCGCCGATTGATGCGACCCACGAATTCGAAATCTGTTTTAGGGGAAGTGCATATGTCTGCTGTGATCCAACGCAGCCACCTGGATTGGCTGGAATCGGAAGCCATTTTCATCCTGCGCGAGGTGGCCGCCGAAAGCGAAAAGCCCGTGTTGCTGTTCTCGGGCGGCAAGGACTCCGTGGTGCTGCTGCGCCTGGCCGAGAAGGCCTTCCGGCCGGGACGCTTTCCGTTCCCGCTGATGCATATCGATACCGGCCACAACTTCGACGAAGTGATTGCCTTCCGCGACGCGCGCGCATCTGAACTGGGCGAGACCCTGATCGTGCGCAGCGTCGAGGATTCGATCGCGCGCGGCAGCGTGGTGTTGCGCCGCGAAACCGATTCGCGCAATGCCGCCCAGGCGGTCACGCTGCTGGAGGCGATCGAGGAGTTCGGCTTTGACGCCTGCATCGGCGGCGCGCGCCGCGACGAGGAAAAGGCCCGCGCCAAGGAACGCATCTTTTCGTTCCGCGACGAATTCGGAAAATGGGATCCGAAGGCCCAGCGCCCGGAACTCTGGAGCCTGTTCAACACCCGCGTGCATCGCGGCGAGAACATGCGCGTCTTCCCGATCTCGAACTGGACCGAGCTGGACGTCTGGCAGTACATCCAGCGCGAGCAGCTGGCGCTGCCGTCGATCTACTACAGCCATGAGCGCGAGGTCGTGCGCCGCAAGGGCCTGCTGGTGCCGGTCACGCGGCTGACGCCGCCGCAGGAGAGCGAACAGGTCGAGCGCCTGCAGGTGCGCTTTCGCACGGTGGGCGATATCTCCTGCACCTGCCCGGTGGCGTCCGATGCCGCCGACACCATGGCCATCATCGCCGAGACCGCGGTGACCGACATTACCGAGCGCGGCGCCACGCGCATGGACGACCAGACTTCCGAGGCCTCGATGGAGCGCCGCAAGAAGGAAGGCTATTTCTGATCGCATGACACGCCGGCATGCGCCGGCGACCAGGGACGCACATGAACGCACTAAACGATTCTTTTCTTTCAGGCGCCGACACGGGCGTGCTGCGCCTGATCACCGCAGGTTCGGTGGACGACGGCAAGTCCACGCTGATCGGCCGCCTGCTGTATGACAGCAAGGGCGTGTTTGCCGACCAGCTGGATGCGATCTCGCGCGCCAAGCACAAGCGCGTGGCGGGTGACGGCATCGATTTCTCGCTGCTGACCGACGGCCTGGAGGCCGAGCGCGAGCAGGGCATCACCATCGACGTGGCCTACCGCTATTTTTCGACGCCGGCGCGCAAGTTCATCATCGCCGATGCCCCGGGGCATGAGCAGTACACGCGCAACATGGTCACAGGCGCGTCGACCGCGGACGTGGCCGTCATCCTGATCGACGCCACCCGAGCAGCCGACGGCGTGCTGCTGCCGCAGACCAAGCGGCACAGCACCATCGCGCGCCTCTTGGGCATCCGCCACATCGTGGTGGCGGTCAACAAGATGGACCTGGTGGAGTGGGACCGCGCCGTGTTCGAGCGCATCCGCGACGCCTATGCCGACCTGGCGGGCAAGCTGGGCATCGAGCACTTCGATGCGCTGCCGCTGTCGGCGCTGAACGGCGACAACGTCGTCACGCTGTCGCCGCGGACGCCGTGGTACGACGGACAGCCCTTGCTGGCGTTGCTGGAATCGCTGGATCTTGCCAGCGACGGCCGTGCCTTGCCGCTGCGCTTTCCAGTGCAGTGGGTGGCGCGCCATGACGGCAACCGCAAGGACGACTTCCGCGGCTATGCCGGCCGCGCCGCGAGCGGCGTGCTGCGTCCGGGCGATGAGATCGCGGTGCAGCCTTCGGGTGTGACTGCTGTCGTGCGCGAGGTGCGCGCCTTCGATCGCGCGCTGGATGAAGCGGTGGCGGGCGATTCGATCACACTGGTGCTGGACCGCGACGTGGATGTGTCGCGCGGCGACGTGATCGTGCATGCGTCGGCGCCGGCGCAGGTCGCGCGCGAGTTCGAAGCGGAGTTGTGCTGGCTCGATGCGCAGGCCTTGAATCCGGCGCGCAAGTATCTGCTGAAGTCAGGCACGCGCCTGACCTCGGCGAAGATACGCGCGGTGCTGTCGCATCGAGACATCCACGAATTGCAGGAAGTGGAGAACACCGAAGGCACGCTGCGCATGAACGATATCGGACGCGTGACGCTCACCACGCGCGAGTCGCTGGCGGTCGATCGGTACGCCGATGTGCCCGCGACGGGCGCCTTCATCCTCATCGACGAGGCCACGCACCAGACTGCGGCGGCGGGCATGTTGCGATAAACGGCAAGAGGCCGGAAAACAACGGATTTCCGGCCGCCCAGAACCTGTTGTTTTTCCGCTAGATTCAATGTTGGCGCGGCTTTCCGCGCGATCTCGTCTGGTGAAAACGATTTGTCCGGACGGCGTCGGCGTCTTGCGGTAAAGTGGGGTTGTCTTACGAAAAGGCTTTTGGTGCTTGTCAAAACCACTGTGTTTTTGTACAGTAGTTTTCATGGCACGCACCGATCATTCTTTTCCCGCCGGTTCTGGGTCCCCGGCTGCCGCCCCCGCCGCCTTGCGCGGTCGGGGTGCGGTTACTAATGTTCGGCATCGCTTTCAGCGCGATGACCGCGTGCAGGTCGACGACGGCTGGGCCTCCTCCGGTCTGCCGGCCGACTTCGTAGAATCCGTCCCCGATAATTTTCCCGATACGGCCTCCAGCCAACAAGCTGACGCACGGGTCATTCCCATCGTGCCGGACACACGTATCGAGCCCGCCGCTCCCAAAACCACGGTCACCGCCGAAGAGGCGCGCAAGATGTTGTCGCGCAACGATTCGCCGGACATCCCCTTCGACGTGGCGATCAATCCGTACCGAGGCTGCGAGCATGGCTGCGTTTATTGCTATGCCCGACCCACCCATTCCTATCTGGGCCTGTCCCCGGGGCTGGATTTCGAAACCCGGCTGGTGGCCAAGGCCAATGCGGTGCAGGCCCTGCGCGCCGAACTCGCCCGGCCCGGCTACAAGCCCTCTCCCATCAACATCGGTTCCGCCACGGACGCCTACCAGCCCATCGAACGCGAATGGCGCCTGACCCGCGGCCTCCTGGAGCTGATGCTGGAAACCCGCCATCCGCTCACTATCGTCACCAAGAACGCGCTGGTCGCCCGCGACCTGGATCTGCTGGCCGCGCTGGCCGAGCAAAAGCTGGTGGTGGTGTACATGAGCATCACCACGCTGGACGCCGGCATGGCCCGCACGCTGGAGCCGCGCGCCGCCGCGCCCTGGCGCCGGCTGGAAGCCGTGCGCAGCCTGACCGACGCCGGCGTGCCGGTGGGCGTGTTGGTGGCGCCCATCATCCCGTTCATCAACGACGAGTCCATGGAACACATCCTCCAGGAGTCCAAGGCGGCTGGCGCGCACTATGCCAGCTATACCGTCTTGCGCCTGCCCTGGGAGGTCAAGACCCTGTTCGAAGATTGGCTCAACGTCCACTTTCCGGATCGGGCCCAGCGCGTGCTGCATCGCATCGAAGACCTGCGCAATGGCCGCCGCAACGACCCGAATTTCGGATCGCGCATGCGCGGAACCGGCGTCTGGGCTGATCTGTTGCGCCAGCGCTTCACCCTCGCCACGCGCAAGCTGGGCTTGAACCGCCATCGCCTGGCGCTGGACTGCGACCGTTTCCTGCCTCCCGCCGCGCCTGCCGCGAAGGTGGCCGATTTCCTATCCCCGGTTGGCGCGCAAGCGTCTTCAGGGGTCCCTTTTTCCGCCGTATCGCCCGCAGCCAGCGGCGCGCACGGGCGCGCTGCGCGCCAGTTGCAAGCCATGGCTGCAGGCCAGTTGTCATTGTTCGATTGACCGCCGGCTGCCGCCGCGCATGCCTGCCGGGGGGCTACGCCCTGGCGCTGGACCGTCTTTGCTAGGAGTTCCCATGAGCACCGCTGATATTTCCGTCTTGTCGGACGACCTCGTCGTCACGCTGAACCCGCTGCGCCGCGGCACGCACCGCGCCCGCGCCTGGTGCGCCAAAGTGGCTGGCATGGCGATCCCCTGGAATACGCCCGCGGCCGATGTCGAACCGCGTCGTCGGGCTCGGCCCGGCTCCGGACCCGCGCGTTGGCCGTTCCCGCCTGTGCCCGCCGAAGGCGGTGCGCTGGCCGGCCAGGCTGTGGT
>NZ_JBARYB010000064.1:0-16729 GCF_049647645.1 Achromobacter sp. | reverse complement strand
CCCCATCGCCCCGGCCGGCCGCCGCCTGCGGCTGGCCTACGGCCTGCTGCTGGCGCTGCTGGCGCTGGCGCCCGTGGCAGCCGCGTACAACCCCTATCTGGGCATCCTGCTGACCGAAATCCTGATCGCCGCGCTGTTTGCCGCCAGCCTGCATTTCCTGACCGGACTGGCCGGCATGACCTCGTTCGGCCATGCAGCCTGGTTCGGCCTGGGCGCCTACGGCGCTGCGCTGCTGCTGAAACTGGCCGCCGTGCCGATGGAAGCGGCGCTGCTGCTGGGCCCCTTCGCCGCCGCGCTCGGCGCCCTGCTGTTCGGCTGGATCTGCGTCCGCTTGTCCGGCGTGTACCTGGCCATGTTGACCCTGGCCGTGGCGCAGATCCTCTGGGCGCTTGCTTACCAGTGGGACGACGTGACCGGCGGCAGCAATGGCCTGATCGGCTTGTGGCCGTCGGCCTGGCTCACCCAGGGCCCCTGGTTCTACTACGTCACGCTGGCGCTCTGCGTCGCCGGCATCGCCTGGCTGCGCCGCCTGGCGTTCTCGCCGCTGGGCTACGCCCTGCGCGGCGTGCGCGACTCGTCCTTGCGCGCCGAAGCGCTGGGCATGGACGCGCGGCGCGTGCAATGGGCGGGCTTCGTGGCCGCATCTTTCGCCGCGGGCCTGGCGGGCTCTCTCTACGCGTTCTCCAAGGGCAGCATCGCGCCCGACACGCTGGCCGTGAGCCGGTCCGTGGACGGGCTGGTCATGGTGCTGCTGGGCGGTTTGCAGACGCTGGCCGGCCCGCTGGTGGGCGCGGCATCCTACACCTGGCTGCAGGACGTGGCCGCGCGCAGCACCGAATACTGGCACGCGGTGCTGGGGCTGGCCATCCTGGCCCTGGTCATGGCCTTTCCCGAAGGGCTGGCCGGCGCCGCCTTGCGCCTTGCCGCCAGGTGGAACAGGGGGCGCGCATGACTACCGCCCCCTTGCTGCAAGTCCGCGAGTTGCGCAAATCGTTCGGCGGCATCGACGCGCTGGCCGGCGTGTCCTTTACGCTGGAAGCGGGCCGGATGCTGGCCCTGATCGGCCCCAACGGCGCCGGCAAATCCACCTGTTTCAATGCGCTGGGCGGCCAATTGCGGCCCGACTCCGGCTCGGTCCTGCTGGACGGCCGCGAACTGGTGGGCCTGTCGGCCGGCAAGATCTGCCGGCTGGGCGTGGGCCGTACCTTCCAGACCGCCGCCACTTTCCGCTCCATGACGGTGCGCGAAAACGTGCAGACAGCGCTGCTGTCGCGCGACCGCTTGCTGCTGAACCCCTGGCGCCGGGCCACCCGCCATGCGGCCGAGGAAGCCATGTCGCTGCTGTCGCAGGTGCAGATGGCGGACAAGTCGGAGGAGCATTGCGGCACGCTGGCCTATGGCGACGTCAAGCGGGTCGAGCTGGCGATGGCGCTGGCGCACCAGCCGCGCCTCTTGCTGATGGACGAGCCCACCGCGGGCATGGCCACCAATGAACGCCATGCGTTGATGCGGTTGACGCGCACGCTGGCCGACACGCAGCGCATCGCGGTCCTATTCACCGAGCACAGCCTGGACGTGGTCTTCAAGCACGCCGACCGCATCGCGGTGCTGGTGCGCGGCAGCCTGCTGGCCGAGGGTGAACCCGCGCAGATTGCGGCCGACGAACGGGTCCGCGCCGCCTACCTGGGCACGGAAACGCCGCAGCCGGCCTGAACCGCGGCCCGCAGCCTCAGTCGTTCCTCAGCCCATTGGGCTGGCATTCCCAAAATATCTTGGCCTGGCATCCCTCGCAGATGCCCCGGTCCAGCCTGGCGTAGATCGTGTGCAGCGCGGTCGCCTTGTCAGGAAAGATGTGGTCCTCGCCCAGACGCCCCAGGAATCCGGTGCGGCGCCACATGTCCAGCACTTCCGGCCGGGGGCGGTGGAAATACAGGTCGCCGCCCATTGCCCGCCTGGCGGCCAGCTCGTCTTCCCAGACCTGCGCGCCGGCCATGTCGATGAAGTTCATGCTCTTGGCCATGACCAGCAGATGGCGCGGCGCGCCGGGCGCCGCGCGCAACTCGTGCAGGCGCTGCGCCACGTGCGTGGCGGCGCCGAAATAGACCGAGCCTTCCATGCGCAGCAGCTTCAGCTGTGGGCATTCCGGCAACGCGTCCGGCTGATGCTCCAGCACCACGAAGCGCCGCTCCAGGCCGCGCGAATCGAAACCCATGGTGCGCATCGCGGGGCGCGAGGTGCGATGCAGATAGACCATCAGCGACAGCACCGTGCCCAGCAGGATTGCCACCTCCATGCGTATGGTGATGGTGGCGGCCAGGGTGGCGGCGGCGATGATGGCTTCGCCGCGCTGGGTGCGGATAAGCTGGCGCCAGCGCGGGATGTCGAACAGGGTCCAGGCCACCAGCAACAGCAGCCCCGAGATCGCGGCATGCGGAATCATGGCCAGCAGCGGCGCCGACAAGGCCACCAGCGCCACCAGCAGCAAAGCCGAAAACACGGACGCCAGCGGCGTCTTGGCGCCGGCCTCGTAATTGGGAATGGAACGGTTGAGCGATCCGCAGGACAGATAGCAAGAGAAAAAGCCGCCCACGATATTGGACAGCCCCTGCCCCACGAACTCGCGGTTGGCGTCGATGCGCTGGCCTGAACGCGTCGCCACTGCCTTGGCGATGGAAATGGACTGCGCCAGCGCCACGATGGTCAGCGCGAAGGCCACGCTCAGCAATTCGGGCAGCGCGCGCCAGTCCACGCTGGGAATATGGAAAGGCGGCCAGGGTTGCGCCAACGCGCCAAGCACAGACACCGGCGCACCCTCGGTCATCGCGTTGAACCCGGCGGCCGCCAACGCCCCTGCTGCCAGTCCCGCCAACATATAGGGCTTGCGCTTGTCCAGCCGCCGCAGCAGCAGCGCCACCGCCAGCGTCGTGAGCGTCACCAGCAAGGCGCCCCAGTGCACCTGCGCGATATTCGTGGCCAGGCTTGCCAGCAAGGCGCCCGCGCCGTGCACGTCCGGCGCCGGCATGCCCAAAGCGTCCTTCAGCGCATGCACGGCGATCAGCAGGGCCGCGCCGCTGGTGAAGCCGAACAGCGCCGAAGGCGAGATGAAATGCGCCAACGATCCCAGTCTCAGCGTGCCGACCAGCCATTGCATCAGCCCGACCAGCACCGTCACGGCCAGCGCCAGCTGGATGTAGCCCTGGCTGCCCGCGACCGCCAGCGGCGTCAGCACCGCATAAAGCGCCAGCGAGTTGGCGTTGGTGGGGCCGGACATGACGTGGCGGCTGGATCCGAACAGCGCCGCGACGATACAGGGAACGATGGCGGAATACAGGCCGTACTCGGGCGGCAGGCCCGCCAGCATGGCGAACGCGACGCCCTGCGGCAGCACCAGCAGCGCGCCCAGCAGGCCCGCCGTCGCATCCGCGCGCAAGGTTCGCGCATTGACCTCGTCCACCCACGAGCCGAACAACCGGCGCGCGACGCCCATTCCCCCCTGCATCATTCTTTCTTGTCCCTTGGCATCTGCTTTCTGATTGGCCCGCCTGCGGTGCACAGAGCCTGCGGCGGGTCATCTAGCGTAAACGCTAGCGCCCCTAGCGCGCAACGCGTCCCGCTTACTTCAGGTAGCGGCGTTCGAGCTCCCGCATGTGGGCATCGCCCTGCAGCGCGATGATCTCCTTGACCGTCGGCAGGCCAGTGTCCACCTGGTGGATGCCGCCATCGCGGCGGATTTGGGCGAACACATCCCGCATCGCGCCCACGGCGGCGCGGATGGCGTGGTTTCCATAGATCACCAGGCCCACTTTGCCCAGCGCCTGGATATCGGATTCGCGCAACTGCGGATAGGCGGTGGGCACCAGCACCAGCGGCACGCGGCCTTGCCATGCGGCCACGAACGACAGGACCTCGTCGGGCGCGCTCTGCTTGGAATGGATCAGGATGGCGTCCGCGCCCGCGGCTTCATAGGCGCGGGCGCGGGCCAGCGCCTCCTGCTCGCCGGCGCCAGCGATCAGGGCCTCGGTCCGGGCGATCACGCAAAAGCCTGCATCGCGGCGGGCGCCACAGGCGGCTTCGATCTTGCCCTGGAACTCCTCGACCCGCACCAGCTCCTGCCTGCCGGAAGCGCGCAGGCTGGTGTCCTTGGGAAAGGTCTTGTCCTCCATCACCACCGCCGACACGCCGGCCACTTCGTACTGCGGCACCATGTAGGAGACGTTGATCGCATTGCCGAATCCGGTATCGATATCGGCGATGACGGGCACGTCCACCGCGGCGGCGATCGCGCGCATCATCTCCAGGTGCTGCGAAGGCGAAAGAATATTGGCGTCGGGCACCGCGTGGCTGGCCGACAACTCGAAGCCGCTGCCCCAGATGGCGTCGAACCCGGCCTCGGCCGCCAGCCTGGCGGACAGCGGGTTGTGCGCCGACATGGCATGCATCAAGGCGGGATCCTGCAATTTCTGGCGGAAACGGGCGTTTCTGTTCATGGCGGGAGCGTAGGTGGAAACCCGGCGCGCCGTGCGCCGGCTGCGGCCATCGTAGCGCCAATCCCGGCAGCGCCGGGACGTCAGCCCGCCTCGCCGCCGCGCCGCGCCTTCATGGCCTGCCCGATGGCGGCCAGCGCGTCGTCCGGAATCAGCCGCGCCGCCATCGGCAGCAGCTCGCTCTCTTCGCGCTGGATATGCGCGGCGTAGGCGTCGGTGAAATCCTGGATCTGGCTCGCGGGCAGATCGGCCTGGCGGCCCGCCGCGATTTCGGCAAGCGCCTGACGCAAGGGTTCCCAGCGCAGCGCCAGCTGCCGATGCTCGGCAACCAGGCCGTCCACCAGCGCATGCAGGCAGACGGCGTCGGAGCCGGCCATGGACTCGATCAGGGCCGGGAACAGGTCCTCTTCCTCGTCCTCGTGGTGATGCGCGGCCGCGGTATCGAAATAGCGCAGGACGCTGGCCGCCGCAGTCTGGGCCGCCGCGTCGCTGCCGTGCACCGGCAGGTGTCCGGCCAGGCGCCCCAGCGTGGCGCACTGGCGCGAAATACGACCGTGGCAGGCCGACAGCAAAGCCAGCGGATCATCGGCCCCCGGCGCCGCGGCCGGACCTCCAGGAAAACTCACTGCCATTGCACACCTCCGTTATCCGGCGTGGCCGCGCCACCACAAGCGGATGGAATCCCACGCGCGCCCCGCGAATCCCGCCTCGGCCACCGGCTCCAGCGCCACCACGGGAAACTGCATGGCGGGCTTGCCGTCCACCAGCACGCGCACAGCGCCCACTGGGGACTGGGCCGCGATCGGCGCGATCAGCGGATCCTGCGGCGTCCAGACCGGCTCGACCTTGGCGCCCGCAGGCACCGTCACGTACGCGTCGCGAGCGAAACCGGCCTTCAGGCTGTCGTGCTCGCCCTTCCATACCTCGGGCGTTGCGACGGCCTGGCCGCGCGCGTACAGCTTGATGGTATTGAACCCCTGAAAGCCCCACTCCAGCAACTCGCGGCTTTCCTGCGTGCGCAGCTTGTCCGAGGCCGTACCCACCACCACCGTGATCAGACGGCGTTGATCGGCGCCATTGGGCCGCTGCGCGGTGGCGACGATGCAGTAGCCCGCCGATTCCGTGTGCCCGGTCTTCAGGCCGTCCACGCTGGGATCCAGCCAGAGCAGGCGGTTGCGGTTGGGCTGCGTGATCTTGTTGAAGGTGAACTGCTTGGCCGAATCGTAGGTCTTGTAGAGCTGCGGATAATCACGGATGAAGCGCGTGGCCAGGATGGAGAGATCGCTGGCGGTGGAGTAGGTCCCCGGATCCGGCAGGCCGTGCGGGCTGGCGAAATGCGTGGCGTGCAGGCCCAATCTCGCGGCGGTATCGTTCATCCGCGCCACGAAGGCCTCGACGCTGCCCGACACCGCCTCGGCCAGCGCGATGGCCGCGTCGTTGCCCGACTGGATCATCAGGCCGCGCAGCAGATCGTCCACCGACACCTTCGAGCCAGGCTCCAGGAACATCTTCGAGCTGCCCGCCGGCACCTTCCAGGCGCGGGTCGACACCGTGACCAGTTGCGTCGCCGAGAGTTCTTTCTTGCTGAGAGCCTCGAACACCACGTAGGCCGTCATGATCTTGGTCAGAGACGCGGGCTCGATCCGGGCGGTCGCCGCGTGCGACGCGATCACCTGTCCGCTGGTCTCGTCCAGCAGGAGCCAGGCCTTGGCCGACAAGGCCGGCGCGGGCACCGTCTGCGCCATGGCTCCCGACATGCATGCGGCCGCAACGATCAGGCTCGCCGCCAACTTCTTCATCAACATATGGCTTGCTTCACTTCCATGCTTGGGTTTTCCCGCACGGGTCTCGCGCAGGGCACGCAATTGGAACACGCGCGGCGCAGTTGGTTCAGTGCCGCAGACATCTGAAAAATTGCGCGATGAATGTCACGACATCTTGCGAGGACCCTTCTACAAAGCACTTTCTGTGTCGAAAACAACAAACAAGGGCCAAAAACCCGCTAGAAAACCGCATTAACCGTCACTCTTCCGCTATCATCGGCCGCGTAGCGTTAAACGCCGATATCCGGCGCGCGCGCTGCTCCATGTCCTCAACATACGGATTTTGACCATGGCCACGAAAGCAAAAGCTCCTGCCAAGAAAGTCACCAAGCCCGCCGTCAAGGCGCCCGCAAAGAAGGCAACCGCCGCAAAAACCGCTGTGAAGCCCGCTGCCAAGCCGGCCGTCAAGAAGGTCGTCGCCGCCAAGAAGGTCGCTGCTGCCCCCAAGGCCATCAAGGCTGCTCTGAACAAGACCCAGCTGATCGCCTACATCGTTGAGCAATCCGGCGTTGAAGCCAAGTCGGTCAAGGCCGTCCTGGCCAGCCTGGAAACCTCGGTGCTGAGCTCCGTGGACAAGAAGGGCGTCGGCGAATTCACGCTGCCCGGCCTGTTCAAGGTTGCCGTGCAGAAGGTTCCCGCCAAGGCCAAGCGCTTCGGCAAGGATCCGTTCACCGGTGAAGAGCGCTGGTTCCCCGCCAAGCCGGCTTCGGTCAAGGTGAAGGTTCGCCCGCTCAAGAAGCTGAAGGACGCCGCGCAGTAATTCGCGCGTAGTTCCGGTCAAGCCGGAAGGGCCCGCCTCGCAAGAGGCGGGCCCTTCTTTTTTGCCGCGGCGCTTGCCGCACGCATGGCATCCTCATCCCAATTTATCTTCATGTTAAGATACTTCACGTAAAAATAAACGCCGTCTATCCATGAATGACCTTGTCGATCTGGTGATCTCGCAATGGACCCGCGAATGCCCTGCCCAGGACTTCGCCGCCATGTCCGTCGTCACCCGCGTGTTCCGCCTGAACGCGCTGGCCGCGCGCAACGTGAACCGCAGCTTCCGCAATTACGACCTGCATCAGGGCGAATTCGACGTGCTGGCCACGCTGTACCGCAGCGGCGCGCCCTATGCGCTGAATCCGCAGAAGCTGGTGGAGGCCCTGCTGCTGACCTCCGGCGCGATGACCAACCGGCTCGATCGTCTGGAACAGGCCGGCTTGCTCACGCGCAGCCCCAACCCGGAAGACCGGCGCGGCGTCATCGTCTCGCTCACGGCCGAGGGCCTGCGCGTCATCAAGCTGGTATTGAAGGACTATCTGAAAGACCTCAACGAACTGCTCGATCCCCTGTCCGCCAGCGAGCGCAAGCAATTGGCCGGCCTGCTCAAGAAGCTGCTGATCAAGCAAGACCAGGAAACGCCCGGGGGCATCGGCTCCTGAGCCTGTCGCCCCGAAGTCCCCCCGCAGCTCCCCTTTCCCGATCCAGATCCATGACTTCCGCTTCCCAGTCCTGCGAGACGCCCGCGCTGACCGCGCCCATCATCCTGCTGATGTCGGTGGCCACCGGCCTCGCGGTCGCCAGCAATTACTACGCGCAACCGCTGCTACACACCATCAGCGAGCAATTCTCGCTGTCCACCGCCAGCGCGGGCACTATCGTCACCACCGCGCAACTGAGCTACGCCGTGGGCTTGATGCTATTGGTGCCGCTGGGCGACATGTTCGAGCGCCGCGGCCTGGTCGTGCTGATGAGCCTGCTGTCTTCGATCGGCCTGCTGATTTCCGCCTTCGCCCCCAATATCACCGTGCTGATCCTGGGCACCGCGCTGACCGGCATGCTGTCCGTGGTGGCGCAGATCCTGGTGCCCTTCGCCGCGACGCTGGCCGCGCCCCACGAACGGGGCAAGGCCGTGGGCACGGTCATGAGCGGGCTGCTGCTGGGCATCCTGCTGGCCCGCACGGTCGCGGGCGCGCTCGCCGACGTGGGTAGCTGGCGCACGGTGTACTGGGTCGCCGCCATCCTGACGCTGGGCATGTCCGCCGCCCTGTGGCGCCTGCTGCCGCGCCACCAGAGCCCCGCCGGGCTGAGCTACCCGCGCCTGCTGGGCTCGATCCTGCGCATGTTCATCGAGGAGCCGCTGTTCCGCGCCCGGTCGCTGCTGGGCGGGCTGCTGTTCGCGGCCTTCAGCATGCTGTGGACGCCCCTGACCTTCCTGCTGGCCAGTCCGCCCTACCAATACAGCAACACCACCATAGGCCTGTTCGGCCTGGCAGGCGCCGCCGGCGCCTATGCCGCCAACCGCTTTGGTCGCCTGGCAGACCGGGGCATGGGCAACCTGGCTACCCGCGTCGGGCTGCTGTTGCTGCTGGGCTCCTGGGGACTGATGGCGTTCGGCCAGGTGTCGGTGCTGGCCCTGCTGGCCGGCATCCTGATACAGGATCTGGCGATCCAGGGCGTGCACGTCACCAACACCAGCTCTCTCTACCGGCTGCGCCCCGAGGCGCGCAGCCGGCTGACCGCGGGCTACATGACCAGCTACTTCATCGGCGGCGCATCCGGTTCGCTGGTATCGTCCTGGCTGTACGCCCATTTTGGCTGGCCCGGCGTGGTCACGGCGGGCGCCGTCCTTGGGGTGATTACGCTGGCTTACGGCGCCTTCGCGCCCAGTGCGCGCATCCCGGAAACGGCTCCGTCCCCTGCCCGCGCCTAGCACCTCCTATAATCAGGGGTTTTGACCGCCTCCGCGCCCGCGCGGCGAGGCGGCTCACCCTTTTTGCCACCGTGCACGAGCCCATGCAGGAACGTTACCTCCCCACTACCGTCGAAGCAGCCGCCCACCAAGACTGGCAGGCCCGCGACGTCTATCTGGTCCATGAACAGGCCAAGAACGCCGACGGCTCCGAAAAGCCGAAGTTCTATGCCTGCTCCATGCTGCCCTACCCCAGCGGCAAGCTGCACATGGGCCACGTGCGCAACTACACCATCAACGACATGATGGCCCGCCAGCTGCGCATGCGTGGCTACAACGTCCTGATGCCCATGGGCTGGGACGCCTTCGGCATGCCGGCGGAAAACGCCGCCATCAAGTCCAAGGTGCCGCCGGCGAAGTGGACGTACGACAACATCGCCTACATGAAGAAGCAAATGAAGGCGATGGGTCTGGCGATCGACTGGTCGCGCGAAATGTGCGCCTGCGATCCCCAGTATTACAAGTGGAACCAGTGGCTGTTCCTCAAGATGCTGGAAAAGGGCGTGGCCTACCGCAAGACCCAGGTCGTCAACTGGGATCCGGTGGACCAGACCGTGCTGGCCAATGAACAGGTCATCGACGGCCGTGGCTGGCGCTCGGGCGCGCTGGTCGAGAAGCGCGAGATTCCCGGCTACTACCTGCGCATCACCGATTACGCCGACGAGCTGCTGGGCGCGGTCCAGAACGACCTGCCCGGCTGGCCCGAGCGCGTGCGCCTGATGCAAGAGAACTGGATCGGCAAGTCCGAGGGCCTGCGCTTCGCCTTCCCGCACCAGATCGCCGGCCAGGATGGCCAGTTGATCCAGGACGGCAAGCTGTACGTCTTCACCACCCGCGCCGACACCATCATGGGCGTGACCTTCTGCGCCGTGGCGCCGGAACACCCCCTGGCCACGCAAGCCGCCTTGTCCAATCCGCAGCTGGCCTCGTTCATCGAGCAATGCAAGCTGGGCGGCACGACCGAGGCCGAAATGGCCACGCGCGAAAAGGAAGGCATGCCCACGGGCCTCTTCGTCACGCACCCGGTCACGGGCGCCGAAGTCGAGGTCTGGGTCGGCAACTACGTGCTCATGAGCTACGGCGACGGCGCCGTCATGGGCGTGCCGGCGCATGACGAACGCGATTTCGCCTTCGCCAGGAAGTACGACCTGTCCATCGTCCAGGTCGTGGACGTGGCCGGCAAGGAGTACTCCACCGCTGCCTGGCAGGAGTGGTACGGCGACAAGCAGGCCGGCCGCACCATCAATTCTGGCAAGTACGACGGCCTCTCGCACAAGGAAGCGGTCGACGCCATCGCGGTCGACCTGGGCGCGCAAGGCCTGGGCGAAAAGCAGACCACCTGGCGCCTGCGCGACTGGGGCATCTCGCGCCAGCGCTATTGGGGCACCCCGATACCCATCATCCATTGCGCGGATTGCGGTCCGGTCCCGGTTCCGGAAAAAGACCTGCCGGTGGTCCTGCCTGACGATCTCATCCCGGACGGCAGCGGCAACCCGCTGACCAAGAACGAGGCCTTCCTGTCCTGCGCCTGCCCCAAGTGCGGCAAGCCGGCGCGCCGCGAAACGGACACGATGGACACCTTCGTGGACTCGTCCTGGTATTTCATGCGCTATACCTCGCCGGGCAACGATAACGCCATGGTCGACGCGCGCAATGACTACTGGATGCCGATGGACCAGTACATCGGCGGCATCGAACACGCGGTGCTCCACCTGCTGTACGCCCGCTTCTGGACCAAGGTCATGCGCGACATGGGCTTGCTCAAGTTCGACGAGCCCTTCACCAAGCTGCTGTGCCAAGGCATGGTGCTGAACCATATCTACTCGCGCAAGACGCCCCAGGGCGGCATCGAGTATTTCTGGCCGGAAGACGTCGAAAACGTCTACGACGACCGCGGCGCCATCGTCGGCGCCAAGCTGAAGTCGGACGGCTCCGCCATCACCTACGGCGGCGTGGGCACGATGTCCAAGTCCAAGAACAACGGCGTCGACCCGCAATCGCTGATCGACACGCTGGGCGCGGACACGGCCCGCCTGTTCGTCATGTTCGCCAGCCCGCCGGAACAGACCCTCGAATGGTCCGACTCCGGCGTCGAAGGCTCGAACCGTTTCCTGCGCCGCCTCTGGTCCATCAGCTACGGCCAGCGCGAAGCCATCGCGCGCGGCCTGGCCCATGGCGCCGATTGGTCGCAGGCGCCGGCCCCGGTCAAGGATCTGCGCCGCGAAGTCTACGGCCTGCTCAAGCAAGCCGACTACGACTACCAGCGCATCCAGTACAACACCGTCGTGTCCGCGTGCATGAAGATGCTCAACGCCATCGACGACGCCAAGCTGCCCGAAGGGGCGGCCGCGGACGCCGCCTACGCCGAAACGCTGGGCGTGCTGCTGCGCGTGCTGTACCCCGTGGTGCCGCACATCACCTGGCACCTGTGGCGCGACCTGGGCTACTCGCACGAGCTGGGCGACCTGCTCGACGCGCCCTGGCCGCACGTGGACGAAGCGGCGCTGGTCGCCGACGAGATCGAGCTGATGCTCCAGGTCAATGGCAAGCTGCGCGGCTCCATCCGCGTGGCCGCCAAGGCCGCCAAGGAAGACATCGAAAAGCTCGCGGCATCCCAGGAAGAGGTCGCCCGCTTCCTGGAAGGCCGTCCGCCCAAGCGCGTCATCGTGGTTCCGGGCAAACTGGTCAACGTCGTAGGCTGATGAGGTCAAGCATGCACTTCGCCGGGCAACAAACGCATTCCCCCCGCCAGTCCTGGCTCCTGCGCGGCGCCTGCCTGGCGCTGTTCATGCTGCTCTCCGCTTGCGGCTTCGCTTTGCGGGGTGTCACTCCGATGCCATTCGACACGCTGTACCTCGGCATTTCCGACACCACCCAGTTCGGCGCCGACGTGCGCCGCGCGCTACGCGCGGCATCGCCGAATACGAAGCTCGTGGATACTCCCAAGGAGGCGCAGGCCATCCTGCAGCAAGTTGCCGACACCCGCACTTTGCGGGAAGTCTCGCTGAACGCCCAGGGCCGCGTCGAGGAATACGAACTTGGCATCAACTACACGTTCCGCCTCATCGACGCCAAAGGCCGCGCGTTGATCCCTGACACAACGCTGTCGATCTACCGCGAAATGCCCTATGACGATCAGGTCGTGCAGGCCAAGCAGGGCCAGATTGAAACCCTCTACCGAGCCATGCAACGCGACCTCGTATCGCGCCTGCTGCGCCGCATGACCGCTCCGGAAGTGCGCAAGGCGTTCGATGAAGCCGAAGAGCGCGCCGAAGACGGCCAGACCCCGCTGTACGATCCGACCGCGCCGGATCAGAAGCGCATGCCCGCGCCGTGGCAGACGCCGTCCACCACAGACCCGGCCATCCTGCGTTAAATGGCACAGCCCCTGGACGCGGATCGCCTGGCCGAGCATTTGCAGCGGCCAGGCAACCGCCTGGCGCCGCTCTATACGGTATCCGGCGACGAACCCCTGCTCGTGACCGAGGCCGTAGACGCCCTGCGCGCCGCGGCCCGCAACGCGGGTTACTCCGAGCGCCTGTCCATGGTGATGGACGCGCGCAGCGACTGGAGTTCGGTCACCGCCGCCACCCAGAGCGTATCGCTGTTCGGCGACCGCCGCATTCTTGAAATCAAGATCCCGACCGGCAAACCCGGCAAGTCCGGCGCCGACACCCTGGCCAAGCTGGCCGAACAGGCCGAAAAGCAGGCGGATCCGGACACGCTCGTCCTGATCGCCCTGCCCCGCCTGGACAAGGCCACCCGCGAAAGCCGCTGGGTGCAAGCGCTGAACCGCGGCGGCATGATGGTCGACATCGCCAACATCGAACGCGGCCGCCTGCCCGCCTGGGTCGGCATGCGCCTGGCGCGCCAGAACCAGCGCGCCGACAGCGCCACGCTGCAATGGATGGCCGACAAGGTGGAAGGCAATCTGCTGGCCGCCCACCAGGAAATCCAGAAACTGGGCCTGCTCTACCCCGAGGGCCAATTGGCCGCGGAGGACGTGGAGCGTGCGGTGCTGAACGTGGCGCGCTACGACGTCTTCGGCCTGCGTGACGCCATGCTCGCCGGCGATATCGGCCGCACCATCCGCATGATCGACGGCCTGCGCGCCGAAGGCGAAGCCCTGCCGCTGGTACTGTGGGCGGTCGGCGAGGAAATCCGCCTGCTGGCCCGCGTCGCGGAAGCCCGCGCCCTGGGCCAGGACGTCAACGGCCTGATGCGCCGCCTGCGCATCTTCGGCGCGCACGAGCGGCTGGCGTTGCAGGCGCTAGGCCGGGTGCAGCCGAACGTGTGGCCGGCTGCCGTGCAGCACGCCCATGAGGTCGACCGCCTGATCAAGGGCCTGTCCGTGCCGGGACGGCTGTCCGATCCCTGGGAAGAAATGACGCGGCTTGCGCTGCGGGTCGCCGCCGCCGGCGGACGACCGTGAAGGCGGCATAGCCGCCGCCTTCGCCTCTCCCTCCGGCCTTCCTGAGGGAGTTCGCCCGGCCTAGCGGCCGGATTAAACTGAATCTCCAGGCGGCGCCCGTGCCGCCCCACTTTCATGATCGACGCTGCCATGTCCACGTCCTCCATCGAACACGCCATGCTCACCCTGGGCGAAAACGCCCGCCGCGCCTCGCGCGCCATGATGCGCGCCAACGGCGCCGCCAAGAACCAGGCGCTGCTGGCCATGGCCGACGCCCTGGCCGCCAGCCACGAAGAACTCAAGGCCGCCAACGAAAAAGATCTGGCGGCGGCGCGCAGCAACGGCCTGGAACCGGCCCTGCTGGACCGCCTGACCCTCTCGGACAAGACCTTGGCGCACATGGCCGAGGGCCTGCGCCAGATCGCCGCCCTGCCCGACCCCATCGGCAGCATCACCGCCACCAGCGTGCGCCCCAACGGCATGCGCGTGGCGCAGATGCGCGTTCCGCTGGGCGTGATCGGCATCATCTACGAATCCCGTCCCAACGTGACCATAGACGCCGCCGCACTGTGCCTGAAGTCCGGCAACGCCGCCATCCTGCGCGGCGGCAGCGAGGCCCTGCATTCCAATATCGCGCTGGGCCGCGTGGTGCAGACCGGCCTGGCCGCCGCGGGCCTGCCGCAGGACGCGGTGCAGGTTGTCGCCACGGCCGACCGCGCCGCCGTCGGCAAGCTCATCACCATGACCGAGCACATCGACGTCATCGTGCCGCGTGGCGGCAAGGGCCTGATCGCCCGCCTGTCGCAGGAAGCGCGCGTGCCGCTCATCAAGCACCTGGACGGCAACTGCCACGTCTATATCGACGCGGCCGCGGACCCGGACAAGGCGCATGCCATCGCCTTCAACGCCAAGACCTACCGCTACGGCATCTGCGGCGCCATGGAAACCCTGCTGGTCGACGCGGTGGCCGCCGTGTCCATCCTGCCCAGCCTGGCCGCGGCCCTCACCGAGCACGGCGTCGAATTGCGCGGCTGCCCGCGCACGCTGGCCCTGCTGCCGCACGCCAAGCCCGCCACCGAAGAGGATTGGGCCACGGAATACCTCGGTCCCATCCTGGCGGTACGCATCGTCGACACACTGGACGATGCCATCGAGCACATCGCGCGCTGGGGCTCCGGGCATACCGACGCCATCGTCACCGAAGACCTGTCCGCCGCGCAGCGCTTCCAGCGCGAGGTTGACTCCAGCTCGGTCTACGTCAACCTGCCCACCTGCTTTGCAGACGGCTTCGAGTACGGCCTGGGCGCCGAGATCGGCATCTCGACCAACCGCCTGCATGCGCGCGGTCCGGTCGGCCTGGAAGGCCTGACCACGCTGAAATGGGTACTGAGCGGCGAAGGCCAGGTACGCGGCTGACCCTGTCCGCGCCGCGGCTGCCGCGGCGCGGAGGCTGACGCGGCCCTGAACACGGGGCCGCGGCCAGCCTTCTACAATACGGCCAGCAATTACCGGCAGGCTTTCCTAAATCCGAACGCGGCGCACCGCGCATTCCAGAGATTCCCATGCATACCCCCGCCATGGCCATGGCCTTCAGCCTCTTCCTGCTGTGCTTCATCACCTGCACGCTTTGCGGCATCGTGCTGTTCTTCAAGCGCAAGCAGATCAACGCCAAGCTGAAGCACCCGTATCTGCAGCACCGCCCGTTCAATCAGTATCCGCTCGCGATCCAGGCATCCATCATGCTGGATTATTTCTTCCGCCTGATGTTTCCCGACACGCGTTTCTGGCTGATCGGCAACGCCAACGATCTGCTCCCGCACGTTGACCCGAAGAAGACCCCGCTGGCCCTGAAGTGGCCCATCGTCGGATTCTGGGGCTCCTGCTGGCTCGGCCTGATCGCCATGATCGTCCTCTGGATCATGCTGTTTTTAGGAGCTTGAGCGCATGCAGATCAAAATCGAAGACTATCCCGGCAGCCTCGATGCGGCGCGCTACCTGATCGCCGCGCGCGAATCCGGCGTCGCTGGCCCGCGCCTGCCTGCCGACTGCCGGCCGCAATCGCTGAACCAGGCCTTCGCCGTGCAGCAGCGCACCGCGCAACTGCTGCTTGAAAAGCATCAGGACGACATCGGCGCCTGGAAGAGCGCGTTGCCCACGCCCGAAAAAAGCGTGGTCGCGCCGATCTACGCCTCGACCGTCGCCTATGCCGAAGCCGGCCCTGTCGCGGCCCGGACCGGAACCGTGCGCATCGAACCCGAAATCGCGTTCGAAATCGCCCGGGATCTGCCCACCCGCCCCCAGCCGTACACCGAAGCCGAAGTGGATGCGGCCATCGGCGGCGCGCGCCTGGCCCTGGAAGTGCTGGGTTGCCGCTATGCCGCTCCGGAACACGCCAGCCTGCCGGAACTGCTGGCCGACCACATGTTCAATCAGGGACTGGTACTGGGTCCGCGCATCGCGGCGCCGCACGATGCGCCCGACAGCATGAGCATCACGCTGGCCGTGGACGGGGTCGAAACCGAACAGCATGCGGGCATCCACCCGAACGAACGCCCCAAGGCCGGGCTGTACTGGCTGGCCAACTTTCTGCGCGAACAAGGCCTGGGATTGCGCGCCGGCCAGCACGTCATCACCGGCTCCTATGCCGGCTTCCTGGACGTGCCCGCCAACCGCGACCTGGAGCTCGCCTACGGCGACCTCGGCATCCTGCGTCTGCGTTTCAGCAACCAGGCCGCCAGCCAATAACGGCCGGGAACGCTCGCCATGCTCGCCTTGCGCCCCTTTGCCCTGACGGATTTTCCGCTCTTGGCCAGCTGGTTTTCCAGCCTGCCCGAGGTGGTGCAATGGGGCGGCTCGCACCTGTCGTTTCCGCTGGCGCAGGCCGACGCGGCCGCCATGCTGGCGGAAGGGCTCAGCACGCCGCCCAACCGCCGCTGCTGGATGGCCTGCCGCGACGGCTCGCCCGTCGGCCATGCACAGCTGGCCTACGACTGGCGCGACGGCAACGCCCGCCTGGGCCGCGTCGCCATTGCACCGGCCGAGCGCGGCCTGGGCCTGGCCCGTCCCATGGTCGCTCTGCTGATAGACGAGGCGTTTCAGACGCCCGGCATCGAGCGCCTGGAGCTCAATGTCTATATGTTCAATGAACGCGCCATCCGCACTTACGAAGCGCTGGGCTTCACTCTCGAAGGCGTCAGGCGCTCGTCGACGCAGGCGGGCGCGGAACGCTGGGACACCGGCATGATGGGACTGCTGCGCTCGGAATGGCGCAGCAGTC
>NZ_JBARYB010000063.1:0-20061 GCF_049647645.1 Achromobacter sp. | reverse complement strand
CGGCCGCGCCGCGCTCGCCGAGCTTGGGCGCGCCGCTCCGTCGGTACTGCCCGCCCTGGCTTGCGCCAGCGTGATCCGTTGCTGGTCCGGCATCGAAGGCTACTTCGCCGACAAGAACCCGGTCATCGACGTCAGCCCCCGGGTGCCGCGCCTGCTGCATGCCTTCGGATTCTCGGGCGGAGGCTTCCAGATCGCGCCGGCGGTGGGCGAGGTGATCGCCGAAATGGCGACAGGACGCGGCGGCGGCTTGATGATGGCTGAAAAGTTCTCGGCCAGCCGCTGGAAGGCGGCTCAGGCGTGACCCTTGCGGCGGCCTCGCCAGGGCTTGCGCGGCGCGGCCGCATCAACTGCGCTTGCTGATCGCTCTTGCCGCCCTGATCACCAGCGGCCCCAACTCCTCGCGCGCGCGTTCCAGCGACCAGCGCGGCTTGGGCACGGATATGTTGAGCGCGCCCAGGGGATTGCCCTTGTCGTCATGGATAACCGCGGCCACATTCAGGTCTCCGGCGTAGAACTCTTCGTCGGCATAGGCGTACTGGTCGCGCCTGGCCTCTTCGATCAATGCGCGCAGCTCGCCGATATCGGTGGTGGTGCGCGGCGTGTGCTTGACGCACGTGATGCCGCGCAACTTCAGATCGAGTTCTTCCGGCGGCAACAAGGCCCATAGCGCACGCCCGGAGGCGGTCGCCACGCACGGTATCTGCGTGCCTACCGGCAGGTACTCGGGAATGTGCCTGGCCGGCGCCACCCGCATCACGAACACCATGTTGTCGCCGTCCGGCACGGCAAGGTTGACGATCTCTCCGCACTCCTGGTTGACCTGGTGCAGCACCGCATGCGCATGCTGGAACAAGGGCTGCCGGTAGAGATAGCTGTAGCCCAGCCCCACGGCCTTGACCGTCATGCTGTAGCGCTTGCTGCGCGGATCCTTGGACAGGTAGCCGGTTTTCTCCAGCGTGTACGCCACGCGCTGCGCCGAGCCGATGGTGATGCCGTTCTCGCGGGCCATCTCCTGCAAGCTCAAGGAGGCGTGGCCGCGGAAGGACTCCAGCACGGCCAGCCCTTTTTCCAGCGACTGGATCATCAAGGCGGAAGGTTCAGACATTCAGATTCCGTGTGTGTAGCGGGGAGGCAATTTTGTCTGCAAAAAGCCGGAAAGCGAGATGGCCTAGGGAAACCCTTACGTTGTCGCCCGGCCCCGCGCGCAGTATAAAAACACCGAGATTTATCGATATACGTATATTGTTATCGAATAGCGATAATTAAACAAATAGGGGTTTCATGCAAGCGTATCCCTCCCAAGACCCGGCGCACGCCACCGCCATGCCGCAAGCCGCAAACGACAGCTCAGGCGCCCCCGCCTCGGACATGGCGCTGCCTGCCGCCGTCGACGTCGCCATCGTCGGCGGCGGCATCATCGGCATCAGCACTGCCTACGCCCTCGCGCGCGCCGGACTCCGGGTCGCCGTGTTCGAAAAAGGCACGCTGGCCTGCGAGCAATCGTCGCGCAACTGGGGCTGGGTGCGCACGCTGGGACGAGACCTGCCTGAAGTGCCACTGGCCCAGCGCGCGAACCAGCTGTGGCAGGAGATCCAGGCCACGGTGGATGTGGGCTTCCGCCGCAGCGGCATGTTCTACCTGCAGGAAAACGATGCGGACGCGGCGGGCCACCAGGCCTGGATCGACGGCGCGCGCGCGCATGGTGTGGATGCCCGCCTGCTGGATAACCGCGTGCTGCGGAAAATGCTGCCGTCGACCGGACGCGACTGGACGGGCGCCATGTACAGCCCCACGGACGGCGTCGCCGAACCGCAGTTGGCAACGCGCGGCATAGCCTCACTGGCCCGCGCGGCGGGCGCGCACATCCTGGAAGGCTGCGCCGTGCGCGGCGTGGAACGCAGCGCGGGCCGCGTATCCGCGCTGCTTACCGAGCGCGGCCGCGTCGCCGCCCAGGCGGTCCTGGTCGCGGCCGGCGCCTGGTCACGGCTGTTCTGCGGCAATCTGGGCGCCGACTTTCCGCAATTGAAGGTCCGCGGATCCGTGCTGCGCACGACCCCGCTGGACACGGGCCCGCTGGCTGCCATCAATGGCAAGGACTTCACCTGCCGCAAGCGCGCCGACGGCGGATACTCGGTATCGCAGTTCGGCGCATCGATGGCCGATGTGGTGCCCGACACCTTCCGCCTGATGCCTCATTTCTTCAGCGCGTGGCGCGCCAACAGCAGCTTCGTGCGGCTGCGCTTCGGCAAGCGCTTCTTCGAGGAACTGCAGATTCCGCGCCATTTTCCGGCCGATCGCGTATCGCCCTTCGAGCGGCATCGCGTGCTGGATCCGTCGCCGTCCAGGCGCGGCGTGGAGCAGGCCTGGCGCAGACTGGTCCAGGCTTTTCCCGCGTTCAGTGCAGCGCGCATCGCGCAGTCCTGGGCCGGCTACATCGACGTCACGCCGGACGCGATGCCCGTCATGGACGCGGTGCCCGGGCTGCCCGGGCTCTACCTGGCTTCCGGCTTCTCGGGCCACGGATTCGGCATCGGCCCGGCCGCTGGCGAAGCCATGGCGCAGCTGATCCAGGGCCAGACGCCGGCCATCGATCTGCACCCGTTCCGCTACGGCCGCTACGGCACATGACGGCCGCAAGCCTCCGATCACTCATACAACCACAGGGGAATTCTTTCATGGATAGCCACAGCGTCGACCTGCATCGCCGCGCCACCGTCGTCGACGGCCTGGTCTTCTTCAGCGACGGCAGCACCCGCGACATGCTGGCCGGCGGTGTCAGCGCCATCAACGTCACGATCAGCGAGATGGCCGCGGACTTCGAGCAGGCGCTGCGCGACTGCATGGCCTGGCGCCAGCGCTGCGCTGCGCCGGACTCGCCCTGGCTATTGGTGGAAAAGGCCGATGACATCGCCCGCGCCAAGCAAGCCGGCAAGCTGGGGCTCATCATGGGCTGGCAGAACGGCAAGCCGCTGGGCGACCAGATCGACCGCGTCGCCCTGTTCCATGAATTGGGCATGCGCGTCATCCAGTTGACCTACAACGAAGCCAATCTGCTGGGCGACGGCTGCCTGGAAAAACGCAACGCCGGACTCAGCGACCTGGGCGTGAAGATGGTCCAAGAGATGAACCGGGTCGGTATCGCCATCGACCTCAGCCACTGCGCGCCGCAGACCTGCCTGGATGCCGCCCATCACAGCCGCAAGCCGGTGCTGCTGACCCATGCGAACGCCAACGCCGTCATCACGCGTCCGCGCAACAAGTCGGATGAGGTCATCAAGGCGGTCGCCGCGACCGGCGGCGTGGTGGGCTGCAGCATCCACGCCTATCTGAGCTGGCGCGGCGATCCGCGCCAGCAACCCTTGCTGTCGGACTTCGTCGCAAATGTGAAGTACATCGGCGAATTGGTCGGCTACGAGCACGTGGGCATCGGCACCGACTTCCCGTCTGTCGACACCTACGAGGCCGTGCGTCACGTAATGGTGATGTCGCGCACCAAGTACGCCAAATCGGGCGGCGACTTCTCCGACGCCTTTGGCGACGTCATGGAAGCACGCTATCCCGTCGAAACCCCGACGCCGGCGCAATTCCCCGCTTTCACCCACGCGCTGCACCAGGCCGGGCTGACCGACAGCCAGATCCTGGGCGTGCTGGGCGGAAACTTCCAGCGCGCATTCGCGCAAGCATGGGCTGCCGCCTGAATCGAATGGAGACCACCATGACCCTGCGCCTGCACCGCTACTTCACCGCCGCGCTGGCTTGCGCGGCCCGCGCCTTGCCGCTTGCGGGCGCCGCCATCACCGCGCCCGCTGCCGCTGCCGCTGCCGCCCCCTATCCCGCCCAGCCTGTCCACATCATCGTGCCCTACCAGGCGGGCGGCTCCACCGACATCGTGATCCGCAAGTTCGCCGAACTCGCCGCGCCCGAACTGGGCCAGGCCATCGTCATCGAGAACCGCGGCGGAGCCGGCGCGACCATGGGCGCGCGCGCCATCAAGAGCGCGCGTCCCGATGGCTACACGCTGGCCGTCCTGCCCAGCCCGGTCTATCGCATGCCGCACATCCAGGAGATGGGCTACGACCCCACACGCGACTTCACCTACGTCATGATGCTCAGCGGCTACACGCTGGGCGTGGCGGTGCCTGCCGCCTCGCCGTACAAGACCTGGGCCGACTTCATCAGCTACGCCAAACAGCACCCGAATGAAGTCACCTATGGCACGGCCAGCGTCGGCAGCGCCTCCAACGTGATGATGGAAGACATCGCCGGCCGCAACGGCGTGACGTGGCGCCATATCCCCTACAAGGGCGAATCCGAGGTGTTGACCGCGGTGATCGGGGGCCAGATCACGGCGTACGCCGGCTCGACCACCGTGCAGCCCATGGTGCAGTCCGGCAAGATGCGCATGCTGGTCACCTGGGGCGAACAGCGCAGCGCCCAGTATCCCGACACGCCCACCCTGCACGAAGTGGACGGCACGCCGCCGGCCAACGCGCCATTCGGCATCGCCGGCCCCCAGGGCATGCCGCCCGCCGTCGTTTCCAGGTTGCATGCCGTCTTCAAGCAGGTGGCCGAATCCGATGCCTTCAAACAAATACTGACCCAGTACGGCCAGGAACTGGTCTACATGGACGGCAAGGACTATGCCGCCTATGCCGCCCGGCAATACGCCTTGGAAGCGGAGATCGTCCGCAAGCTGGGGCTGGCCGCCACCAAGTGAGGCGCCACGGCCCGGCTGCGCCGCCGCAGCCGGGCCGCTTCGGTTTGCGGCCGCGCACGATCCGACAACCGCTGGGCGTCCGCCAGGGCCTCGGCCAGCAAGAAGAGTCCAGGAGATATCCATGATTGTTCGAGCACCCGCCATTCTGCGTACGCGCCGCCGCGCGCTCGCTGCCTTGTGCAGCCTGGCCGGCCTGCTGGCCGCCGCACACCCGGTCGCGGCGCTGGCCGAGGCATGGCCCGCCAAGCCGATACGCCTGATCGTCGGATACCCGCCGGGCGGCGGCACGGACACGGTGGCGCGCATGCTGGCGCAACAGCTGGGCCAGGAGCTCAAGCAGCCCGTTGTGGTTGAGAACCGCGCGGGTGCCAGCGGCACCATCGCGACCCAGCAGGTCGTGCGGGCCGAGCCCGACGGCTACACCGTGCTATTCGCCACGGCGTCGCCCCTGACCGGAGCGCCGCTCACGGTCAAGGACCTGCCCTACGATCCCATGAACGACCTGATCCCCGTCACCCGCATCGGCGGCGGCCCCTTCATCCTGGTCGCCAACCCGGGGTTCCCGCCCAACACGCTGCCTGAACTGGTGGAGTACGCGCGCAGCCGTCCCGGAGAGGTCAACTATGCCTCGCCGGGCATCATGACCGCCAACTTCTTTTTTTCCGAGCAGCTGAACATGGACGCGGGGATCAAGACCACGAACGTGCCCTACCGGGGCAGCGCGGCGCTGCTCAACGACGTCATGGCCGGCCAGGTGCAATACACGCTGGACACGCCCGGCACCACGCTGCCCTTCATCCGCAACGGCAAGCTGAAGGCGCTGGCCATCTTCAGCGACCAGCGCCTGGACCGGGCGCCCCAAATTCCCACCGCCAAGGAAAGCGGCTATCCGAACCTGGTCGGCGGTTCCTGGTACGGCCTGCTATTGCCCAAGGGCACGCCGCCCGGGATCGTCGACGGCCTGTACAAGGCTACCAAGACAGCCTTGTCCAGCGCCGACGTGCGCGCCGCCATGGAAGCGCGTGACGTGATGGTGGAAGGCAGCTCCCCCGACGAATTCCGCAGCTACCTGCAAGCCGAGTTCAAGCGCTGGCAGGACGTGACGCAAAAGCTGGGCATCAAGCCGCAATGACCTTTTGAACCCGCACAGGCCAGCAGGAACCTCTTCCGACCGGAGACTTCGATGTCCAATTCCTCCCACGCCCCCGACCTGACCGCCGGCAGCGCCCCCTCTTCCATGCGCCCCGCGCTGGCCGGCCTGAACCACATGATCTCGGCCGGCCACTACCTGGCCACGCAGGCCGGCATGGACATACTCCAGGCGGGCGGCAACGCCGTCGATGCCGGCGTTGCGGCGGGCATCGCATTGGGCGTGGTTCAGAGCGACATCGTCAACTTCGGCGGGGTCGCGCCCATCCTGGTCTACCAGGCCAAGACCCGCAAGGTGTGGAGCATTTCCGGGCTGGGCTATTGGCCCAAGGCCGCGCGCCTGGAGACCTTCCTGGAAAAACACGCCGGCACGATCCCGGCGGGCGTGCTGCGTACCGTCATTCCGGCCGCGCCCGACGCCTGGATCACCGCGCTGGAGCGATTCGGCACCATGGGCTTCGGCGAGGTCGCGGCCGGCGCCATCCGGCTGGCGCGCGAAGGCTTCGTCATGTACCCGCTGATGGCCGAAGTGCTGGCCGAAAACGAAAAGAACTACGCCCGCTGGGCTTCCAGCGCCGCGATCTACCTGCCCGGCGGCAAGCCGCCTGCGGCGGGATCGATCTTCCGCCAGGCCGACCTGGCGCGCAGCATCCAGTACATGGCCGACGAAGAGCGCACCCATCGCGGCGACGGCCGGCAGGCCGGCCTGGCCGCCGCCCGCCGCGCGTTCTACGAAGGCGACATCGCCGCGGCCATAGTCAAGTATCACAAGGAAGCAGGCGGGCTGATCACCCACGAGGACCTGCGCGGCTTTTCCGTCGAAGTCGATCCGGCGCTGTCCACGGACTTCCACGGCACGCAGGTGCACAGCTGCGGCTTCTGGTGCCAGGGCCCCTCGCTGCTGCAAATGCTGAACATTCTTGAGCCCTGCGATTTGCGCGCCCTGGGCCACAACTCCGCCCCTTATGTGCATCTGCTGACCGAAGCGATCAAACTGGCTTTCGCCGACCGCGAAGTGCACTACGCCGACCCGCGCCACGCCCAGGTGCCGCAAGCAACCTTGCTGTCCAAGGAATACGCGCGCGCGCGGCTGGCCATGATCGCCCGGGATCGCGCCGGCCCGGACATGCCGCGCGCGGGCGCGCTGCCCGAGGCGCGCGATATCGACCTGCGCGCGGCCGGCCCCGAAGACATGGCGCGCACGGATCCGCGCCTGGATACCTCTTATGTGGCGGTGGTGGACAGGGAAGGCAACGCCTTTTCGGCCACACCCAGCGACGGTTCCTACAACGTCCCCATCATTCCAGGAACCGGCATCTGCGCATCCGGGCGCGGCAGCCAATCCTGGGCCGAGGCCGGCCATCCCTGCGCAATCGGGCCGGGCCGCCGCCCGCGGCTCACGCCCAACCCCTCGCTGGCCATCCGGCCCGGCCAATACGTCATGCCTTTCGGCACGCCCGGGGGCGACGTACAGTGCCAGGCCATGCTGCAGACCTTCCTGAACATGGAGCTGTTCGGCATGGACGTGCAACAGGCGGTCGAGGCTCCGCGCTTTGCAAGCTTCAGCTTCCCCTCGTCGTTTGAACCGCACAACGCCATGCCGGGCCGGTTGATGATCGAAGACCTGATCGCGCACGGCGCGGGCGAAAAGCTTGCCGCAATGGGGCATACCGTCAAATGGTGGCAGGGCCACAGCTGGCGGGCCGGCGCCGTCTGCATGGTCAGACATGACCTGGAGAGCGGCGTGCGATGGGGCGGCGCGGACCCGCGCCGGCCGGCGTACGCGGCCGGATGGTAAGTAAGCGCGGCCCGTTGGGAGGAACGTAAGGCCAGGCATGCCGCTTGCTGCGCATGCCTCGCACCGCCCCGTGCAGCCCTACGGAGATCCATCATGCCCGCAAGGCGGCGGGAGGCCGGATCGGGCGCGCCATGCCCGGAATAATGGCCTCGTCAAACCATCGGCACAGTCTGCCGGACCATCCAGGTGCGATGAGCGGGAACAGCAATTGCTGGCAAATGCCAGACACCCCGCTAACCACGGCGCCCCGCGCCTGATCTTGGAGGTTTCCATGAAAACCCGTTACCTGACTGCCACCCTTCTAGCCTCGATGACCTCGGCTGCCGCCCATGCCTCACAGGCGCAGACAGCGCCCGCCACGCCCCCTTCGACAAGGCGTATGTGGACGAGATCGGCGTCTCCGCGCACCAGGACGCAGTGAAGCTTTTCGAAAAGGCCTCGAACGACGTGAAGGATCCCGACGTCAAGCAATTCGCCATCGAGACCCTGCCCGTTCTGCAACAACACCTGGAAATGGCCACCAGCATGCAACAGCGCATGGATGCGGTCAAAAAGTAGGAGACACCCCGAACCGGATTTGCATCCCCCGAAGGAACAGATGCGCAGACCTGCAGGCGCATCTGCAACCAGTACGCTTGCTGCGGAACATGCATATGGATCGCGAGGAACTATTGGCACAAATGATCGCCACGCCAGCGATCAACCGGGACTTCAATGACTGGCCCGAGGTATTGGCCAACTATGCCGAATGCCTGGTAGCGCTGCAGCCGAGGCTGCGGCCCGAGGAACTGGAAAGGCTGATCCGGGTCGGCGCGGATTTCTACCGCACGCTGGCCCGCGCCGAACAGTACCGGCACATGTCCGTCTGGGACGAACAGCAGCCGTAGCGCTCAACCGTATGTGTGCGAGCGCCGGCGATACGCTTCCTTGACGTAGCGCATGAGTTCCGCCTCGACCGACGAGACTTCCACCGCTGGCTGTGCGTGGGGATCGAGCAGACGGCGCGCGGCTTCAAGCGTGCGCCGCGCCCTCAGTTCGCCCTCGCTCAAAATCTCGGCGCAAGGCGCCGTCGTGTCACGCTCGAAATTTTCCATGACGCTACTCCTGAAGGTAAGGGGATGCAGCAGTCCGCTGCATCAGCAAGCGGTGTGCCTGCGGCCTGGGCCGTTCACGCCGTGTGGCCGCGGCTGCCGCAAAAAAGGGCGGCTGCCAGCCGCCCTCTTCATCACTTCCGGTTTACCAGTAGGGGTCCTGGTTGTAGTACTTGTGCACGCTCAGCGCCCAGCTTTCGTCCGCCATCCTGGGCCAATCGTCCTTGTCGAAGCCCGGCGCGTTTTTCAGCACCTCCTTGTCCACATTCAGGATGAAGCACTTGCGGTCGGTGTCCAGGGTCAAGGCCGCCCATGGTATGGCAAAGAGCTTGTCGCCCATTCCCAGGATTCCGCCCCGCGACAGCACCGCATAGGCGACTCGCCCGCGCGGCACGTCGATCATGATGTCCTTGATGGATCCCAGTCCCTCGCCTGTAGCGTTGACGACATCGTTGCCCTCCAGGGTGTCTGCAGCCATGACTTCCGGACCAGGCCCGGTTGCCGAGCCCTTGGGTCCGCCAACAATATTGGTTTGATGCTCCATGCGTTTCTCCTGTGCGGGGCCTATCCCCACGTTGAACTCCGGTTGCGGCGGCACCCTGTGCGCCGATCCGAGATGACCACTCCAGCAAGCAGCGTGCCCGTCCGGCGCCGCCTGCGCCCGATATCTCCGGGCCGCGCCTTGCTGCGTGCACCAACGCTACGGCTGCGCTGACTTTGCTGCCTTGAACTGCACGCCGATGGCAGCGGTCGGTACATTTTTCCGATGCGCGCACCGGTCCGCCGGGGGAGCCGCAATGGGTACGGCGCTTGCGCAACGCCCCCCGGCGGCCGCCAAACGGCAGGGTTGTTTAGTTTTGTGCAGTAGCGCCGGCATGTTTTTCACACTCTTTAAAAGACCTCGGAAAGATTCGTTCGACTCGATCGATACATTGCGCGGCAGTGGTCCCCGGACCCCCGAAAAATCGCTGCCGCGCTAACGAGGCCATTCATGCCGGAAGTCGTTGTCTATGTCAGAAGCCAGCCTCGGCTGGGCGACCAGATCGTCGCCCTGCCGGCGCTCTACCAATTGAAAACCTGGTGGGCATCCAGGCGGATCCGGGTGGTCGCCCGCGACGACCTGGCCGGCTTCTACCAGGGCGTGCCCTGGGTCGACGAGTTCGTGCGCGCCGCCACCTTCGGCGACTACCTGCGCACTTTGAGGAAGAACACCCCTGTCTGCGTCAGCCTGCATCACAGCAGCGAACGCTTCGGCCTGCTCAACCTGCTGCGCCGGCCCGCCTTGCGCTTCGGCTTTCGCAACGAGCGCATGAGCGATCTGGTCTGGACCCATTGCCACCGCAAGAACATCGCCGAATACATCGGCCTGGCCAATCTGCGCCTGCTGGCGTCGTACCGCGGGTTCGACGCCGAGCTCGCGGCGCGGCGCTGTTTCCAGGCGCTGGCGCGCCCGCATATCCATGAAGCGCCGAGCGCCGACGTGGTGCTGATACCCGGCGGCGGTTCAGGCGCCTTCAAGCGCTGGAGCCTGCTGAACTACCTGCGCCTGGCCGAGAGGCTCAAACTGCTGCTGGGCCAGGACACCCGCTTCCTGTTCGTGCTGGGAGCGCAGGAAACCGCCGAACGCGACAGGCTCGAAACCCTGCGGCGTCCGGAATTCTCGATCGCCTACTGCCGTTCCGTGCCCGAGCTCAGCGCCATCATGCTGCGCGCGCGCCTGGTGGTGGCCAACGATTGCGGCCCCTCGCATATCGCGCAAGGCGCCTGCGTGCCCTATGTCGGCGTCTTCAACGAGTCCAATCCCGAGTGGTTCTGGGACCGGCCCTACTCCGCCGCCGTGGTTCCCCGCCATCCCCGCGACGGCATCAACTCCATCACGCCCGACGACGTGCTGGCCGCCTGCCGCAAGGTCCTGGAGCATCATGCGCATCCTGCATACGCTGGCTGAGCGCAGCCTGGGCGGACTGGAATTCCGCGTCCTGGAACAATCGGCATGGCTGCACCGCCATGGATACGAAGTGGCGATCGCGGCGCCGGCAGGCAGCGAGATCGGACGCGAAGCGCGTCAGCGCGGCCTGCGCGCGGTCGACATCGACTTCGATTCCGCCTACTCGCCCGCCACGGTCCTCAAGCTGCGCCGCGCCGTCAAGGCGCTGCGCATCGACGTCATCGACAGCCACAGCCGGGCGGACGGCAAGACCGCCGCGCTGTGCCGCGACCTGTGCGCGGTCGTCAGGACGCGCCATTTCGCCAAGCCCATGCGCAGCTCGCCGCGGCGCCGGCTGGAATGGAAATTCGGCTGCGACCACGTCATCGCGACCAGCTTGCTGGGCAAGCAGGAAATCCTGGCGGCGCGCCTGGCCGCCGCGGAGCAGATCAGCGTGGTCGGAGAATGGGCCGCCGACGAGTTCTTCCTGTCTGGCGACACCCCGCAGGCACGCCTACACACCCGGCAGGCGTTGGGCATCCGCGCCCCCGACAGCGCCTGGGTCATCGCCACCATAGGCATGCTGCGCCCCGAGAAAGGCCAGGCCGACCTGTTGCGCGTGGTGCAGCGGCTGCGCAGCCAGGGCCTGCCCGCCATCGCGCTGGTAGTCGGCATGCCCACGGCCAGCACCAAGCCCTATGCCTATGCGCTGCATCAACTGACCGTGGACCTGGGCATATCCGAGCACGTGGTGTTCGCCGGTCACCGCAACAATGTTGCGGAAATGATCCGCGCCGCCGACGTGGTGCTGGTGCCTTCGGCCACCGAAGCCTGGTCGCGCGTCGTGCCCGAGTCCTATGCGGCGCGGCGGCCCGTGGTCGCCAGCGATGTCGGCGGTCTGCCGGAGATCATCGTAGCGGGCCAGACCGGCTGGCTGGCTCCGGCGGGAAACGTCGCCAGCTACGCGGAGCGCATCATGCAGATCCACCGCAATCCCGGACAGACCGAGACCATGGTCGGCAATGCCCGCGCCTATGCGGAGGCAAACTTCCGCTTGGCGGGCAAGATGTTCAGCACCCTGGAGGCGTACAAACGCGCGCTGCGTCCCGGTTGACGGACGATCGCCACGGCGAAAGCGCTATCATGGTGCCCCCGATTTATTTACCCGATTCAGTACCGTGATCAAGCCCGCCCTACTGCTCGTCCTGGCAATCGCCTTGACGGGCTGCTCCAAGCAGGAAGAAACACCCTGGGAACGGCTGCAAGCCGCCGCGCCGCAACTGCAACTGGCCGCCAATACGCCGGAAGCGGCGGTGAAATCCTGGTGGCAGGTCCGCGACGCGCACGACCGCTACACCGCCACCGCCTGCAAGGAAATGGCCGAGCTGTACCGTCCGTTCAGCGCGGCCGAAGACTCCCTGTCCACGGCTCAACTCCAGGCGCGCCAGAACGGCGACGAAAAATGCAGCCTCGAAACCTACGAGCGCAGCGTCGTCAACGTCGACGTCCAATCCGACACGCGCGCCTTCGTCATCGCCCAGATCCGCAACACCACGCCCTCGACCCCCGGCTTCCCGGTGGATAACGATGAACGCGACCGCAAGGAACGCGGCGTGCGCATGCAGTACCAGCTGGAACGCGCCGACAAGACTCAGGATTGGAAGATCTCCCAGGTATTTGGCCGCAACCGCTACTGCGAAGTCGCGCCGGTGAACGGCTGGTGCCCGCTGTACAACCGCGCGGCGGGGTCGGCGAACAGCTATGTTTTTGAGTTCAGCCAGTAGTGGAGCGCCTGCCGCCCGCCCTCCGGGCGGACAGGACAGCCCCTCCGCAGCCTATTCCGCCTCGATCTTTGCTTCCTTCACCAACTTGCTCCAGTTCTGGTAGCTGGCGCGCACCACCGCAGTGAATTCCTCGGGCGTACTGCTCCAGATCTCGACGTACTGGTCTTTCAACTGCTTCTGCACGTCCGGAGACGCCAGCGCCTCTCGCAGCGCGGCGTTCAAGCGGTCCATGATCGGCGCGGGGATCCCAGCCGGCCCGACCACTCCCCACCACAGCTCGCCGCCTGCCGCCGAATAGCCGCCGACGCCGGCCTCGTCCATGGTCGGCACATCAGGCAGAAACGGCGAGCGTTTCGGGCTGGTGACGGCCAAAGGACGCAAGTTTCCCGCCTGGATACGCGACATCGCCGTGTTGAACGTGTCGAACATGAAGGTGGTATTGCCCGCCAGCAAGTCCGTCAGGGCGGGCGCGCTGCCGCGGTAGGGGATATGCGTCATGGCCGCGCCGGTCAGCGCGCGCAACAGTTCGCCGGAAAGATGGTTGGACGAACCGTAGCCGGCCGAACCAAAGGTGACGTTGGCGCCGGGCTGCCGCGCCTGCGCGACCAAGTCCGCCACCGAAGTCACCGGCGCCTGGGCGCTGACCAGCAGCACATTGGTATAGCGCCCCAGCAACCCGATATTGGAGAAGGAGTTCACGGGGTCGTACTTGGCCGACTTGGCGACGTTGGGCACGATGGTCTGGGTGCCTACGCTGCCGATACCGATGACGTAGCCGTCCGGCTTGGCGCGCGCGATATAGTCCGCGCCCAGGGCTCCCCCCGCGCCCGTGCGGTTCTCGACGACGACGGGCTGCCCCAGGATATCGCCCATTTTCTTGGCGACGGGCCGGGAAACGATATCCATCGGGCCGCCCGCGGAAAATGGCACGATCCAGGTGAGGGGCCGTTCCGGCCATTGCGCGCGCGCCGCGCCGGCCGCGCAGAGCGCCATGACAGGCAGCAGCATCAACAGTCTTTTCTTGTACATGATCGTCTCCCGCGTTACATGAACTTCTCGCGCGCAAGACGCGCTTCGGCGCTCTGGCCGCATACCAGCGCCTGGTCCACGTCCATATAGGTGCTGACGAAGTTCAGGGCATGGGCATGGGCATTGACGCTTTCCTTGCTCATCTTGATCACGTGCGACGGCGATTTCGCCACCTGGCGGGCCAACGCGGTGGCGCGCTCCACCGTCGCGCCCGCCGGCGCCAGCCAATCCGCCAAGCCCCATTCCAGCGCCGTGGCGGCGGGCATGCGGTCGCCCAGCATCATGATCTGCTTGGCGCGCGACGCGCCCACCATGCTTACCAGCCGAGGCACGGTATGCCATACCAGCGGAATGCCGATCTGGACTTCCGGCACGAAGAGAAAAGCGTTGTCCGCCATGACGCGCCAATCGCACGCCAGGGTCAGCGCAATGCCGCCGCCGACATTGAATCCTTCGATGGCGGCAATGGTGAGCTGCGGCAGGCTCTCCCATGCCTTGCACATGCGGGCGCCGGTCGAAGCCAGGTAGCGGCGCTCGTCCAGCGACTTCTCCTCGATGGCCCAGCGCTGCGGATCCTTCAGATCCACGCCCGCCGAAAATCCCTGCGCGCTTCCCGCCAGCACGATGGCCGTAATGTCGACGCGCGACTGGTAGCGATGCGCCACGTCGATGAGTGCATTCATGGCCTGCAGCGACAGCGCATTGCGGCGCTCGCCGCGGTCGTAGGTGATCACCGCCAGGCGGTCCGATTCTTCGATCTTGATCATTGTGGTTCCCTGGGTTGTTGTACTTGCGCCTGGCGCACCGCGCCGGTCTCCTGCGCGGCGCGGATCTGCGCGTCGCCGAAGCCGAAACGCCGCATGATTTCCTCGCTGTGTTCGCCGATGCCTGGCGGCGGCAGGCGCAATGCGCCAGGCGTGCGCTCCAGCTTGATCGGGATGCCCGTGACGCGGTATTGGCCAAGCGAAGCGGACATCTGCCGGGTGGCGGTATGCTCCATGGCCAGCGCCTGCTCCACGCTCAGCATGGGCGCGCAAGGCACGCCCAGGTCCATCAATTGATGGAATAGCTGCTGGCTGTCGAAACCGGCAAGCAGTTCGGACAAGGCTGCGCGCAACGCGTCCCGGTTGACCACGCGGTCGCTGTTCCTGCGAAAGCGCGCGTCGGTTGCCAGTTCCGGCCGGCCTATCGCTTCGCACAGGCGCGCGAACTGCCGGTCGTTGCCGACGGCCACGAACAGCTTTCCGCCGCGCGTCGGATACAGGTCATAGGGCACGATGTTGGGATGGCCGTTGCCGGTGCGCGCCGACCTGCCGCCGTTGAGCGCATTGGTGGTATGCGGATGCAACATGCCGAGCGCGGTGTCGAACAGCGTCACCTCTATCGACTGCCCCAGCCCGGATTTCTCGCGCTCGTACAGGGCCAGCAGCACCCCAATGACCGCGTTCATGCCGGTGGAAGTATCGACCAGCGGGATGCCGATGCGCACGGGATCCAGCGCCGGATCGCCGTTGATGGACATCAGGCCCGACAGCGCCTGCACCGCGGCGTCGTAGCCCGGCAGGCCACCCAGTTCTCCCGTTTCCCCGAATCCGGATATGCGGCAATGAATCAGCCGGGGAAAACGGCGCGCCAGGGACGCCGGATCGTCTATGCCCCACTTGCGCCAGGTGCTGAGCTTGAAGTTTTCCACCAGCACATCCACCTGCTCCAACAGCTTGAACAGGACTTCGCGGCCGGCCGGAGTGGACAGGTCCACCGCCAGGTCCTGCTTGTTGCGGTTCAGGCCCACGTAGTAAGGCGCGTCGCCGTCGACGAACGGCGGTCCATAACCCCGCGTGTCATCGCCGTCATACGATTCCAGCTTGATGACGTCGGCCCCGTGATCGCCCAGCATCTGCGCGGCAAAGGGGCCGGCCAGCACGCGCGACACATCCAGGACCACGACCCCGTTCAGGGCCGACTTGCCGATTGTGCAAGACATATTGTTCACGACCTCGCGGTTCATTCGTTGCTGGCGCCTGAAGCCTTGACGATAGGCGCCCAACGCTCGACTTCCGCCTTCATGAACGTGCCAAATGATTCCGGCGTGCCCGGCTGCAGGATGACACCCAGCCCTTTCATGCGTTCCTGGAAGTCAGCGCGGGCCAATACCTTCTGCAGGGCCTGGTCCAGCACGCGTATCGCTTCTGGCGGCGTGTGCGCAGGGGCGATCAGCCCATACCAGGACGACACGTCGAAATCCGGAAAGCCGGATTCGGCCATGGTCGGCAACTGGGGCGCCGAGGCGATGCGCTCCTTGGTCGTCACCGCCAACGCGCGCATGCGGTCGGTCGACACGAAGGGCCACACGGTCGGCACGTTGTCGAACATGTAGGAAACCTGCCCGGCCATGACCGCCACGCCCGCGGGGGCGCTGCCGCGATACGGAACGTGGGTGACTTCAATACCGGCGGCGCGCTTGAACATTTCGCCCGCGATATGGATCGAGGTGCCGTTGCCCGAGGAGCCGAAAGTCAGCGTATCGGGATGGGCTTTCGCATAGGTCACCAGCTCCTGCACGCTGTGCACCGGCAGCTTCGGATTCACCACCAGCACGCTCGGTATCTTTCCTACCAGCCCCACTGGCTCGAAATCCGTGACGAGATTGAAGCCGGGCTTGTCGTAAAGCGTCTGGTTGATGGCGCTGGTGACGGCCACCATCAGCAGCGTGTAGCCATCCGGCTTGGCGCGGGCCACCTGTGCGGCGGCGATATTGCTGCCGGCCCCCGGCTTGTTCTCCACCACGACCGTCTGCTTCAGCTCTGCGCCGATCTCCGACGCGATCGTGCGCGCCATGGCATCGGTCGGGCCGCCCGCGGCGAAACCCACTTGCAGCGTGATCGCGCGCTCTGGATAGGCCGCCCGGGCCTGGCCCACGAATCCGCAAACGCTCAGCGCCATGGCCAGACCGCTGTACATCACCGGCCGCCGCAGCAAGTGCCTCCGTGATTTCTGCATCGTTGTCTCCTTGGTTTGATTTGGTGGAATCGGATAGTACGTAAAATGCACAATTCCTATATAGAATGTGTACACATACAGCACACATGAGCTTGTTCAGGAACATGCAGACAGACTCCCCACCCTCCGGCCCGCGCAGCTTGCTCAAGGGATTGAACGTGCTCAGCCTGTTGCAGAGCGTTGCGCCCGCCGGGCTCGGGGCGACCGAAGTCGCGGCCCGCACGGGCCTGGACCGGGTCAATGTGCAACGTCTGTTTCTG
This sequence comes from Achromobacter sp., assembly GCF_049647645.1. Taxonomy (GTDB): domain Bacteria; phylum Pseudomonadota; class Gammaproteobacteria; order Burkholderiales; family Burkholderiaceae_B; genus Achromobacter. The sequence goes on along the minus strand of NZ_JBARYB010000063.1, from coordinate 3,306 downwards.
GCGCTGGAGGCCAGCGGCTGGGTGCGCCGGAACCAGGCCGGCAAACGCTTCTTCGCCGGCGAGGACGCCGACCGCCTGCGGGCAAGCCTGTGGACCCCGCCCGACGTAAGCCAGGAGCTCATCGTTGCGGCGGTCGAAGGGATGCGCAGGCTGGCCCGCCAACTGGGCGATGCGGTATTCCTCATCGGCCGGGATGGCACCGACTCCGTCGGCATACACCGCGAGATCGGCGACTACCCGATGCAGATCCTTGCCAGCCACGCGGGCAAGCGGCATCCGCTGGGCGTGGGCTCTGCGGGCATGGCGCTGCTGGCCACTCTTCCAGATGCCGAAGCCCGCAGGGTTGTGAAAGCCAATTCGTCGCGGCTCGAGGAGTACGGCGGCATAAGCGCCGAAATGATCGACCGCCTACGCGTCAATACGCGCCAGCGCGGCTACTCGGTCATGCAGAATTACGCGGTAAGCGGCGCCCTGGGGGTAGGCTGCGCGCTGACCCGCGCCGACGGCGCGCCGGTACTGGCCATGAGCGTGAGCGCCATCACGGATCGCATGCCCATCGCGCGCCAGGCTGAAACCGCGCGCCTGTTGCGGCGTGAACTCGACAGCCTCAAGGGGTTTCTGGACGGAGATTGATGCGCGGCAGACCGGCTTCGCCCCCCCTTCCACCCACCTACTGCACTGGCGACAGGTTCGCCGCCTTGGCGGCCGCGGCATACATCGGAATCTCCCGGGCCATGGTGTCGGCCAGGACCTGCGGCGCGCTGCCTACGGGATCGATGCCCAGTTCCAGCAAGCGATTGGCCACGGCGGGCTCGCGCACGGCGGCGGATACGGTGGTCTGTAGCTTCTCGATGACGGCTTGCGGCGTACCCGCCGGGGCGTACAGGGACGACCAGAATGACATGGCGAAGCCCGGCGCGCCGGACTCCGCGACGGTAGGCACGTCTGGCAGCAAGGTGAAGCGCTTCGCGCCCGTGACCGCCAGCGCCTTCAGTCGGCCGCTGCGGATCTGAGGCAATACGGCCGCGGTGTCGATCAGCGCAAAGTCGATCTCGTTGGCCAACAACGCCGCAACCACGGCGGAATTCCCTTTGTAGTTGACCACCTCCGTTTCCAGGCCGACACGCTGGGCGAAGAGTCCGGTAGCGAGCTGGAAGGAGTTGGCGCCCGAGCCCGCGAACAGAGGCTTGCCGCTCTTCTTGCCCTGGCCGACCAGATCGGCCACCGAGCGCGCCGAGCTGTCCGCCTTGACCGTCAGGATCATCGGAATGTCCCCGACGAGGGAGATCGGCGCGAAATCGGCGACGGGGTCGTAGTCCAGGTTGTTATAGATGGCCGGGTTGACGGTCATGCCGCTGCTTGGCCCCACCAGCAAGGTGTAGCCGTCCGGCTCCGCCCGCTTGACCGCGCCGATGGCGATGGCGCCACTGGCGCCCGGCCGGTTCTCCACGATGAAGGGCTGGCCCAGGCGGCGTTGCAACTGCTCGGCCATCAGGCGGGCCAGGATGTCGTTGCCGCCGCCAGGCGCGAAGCCCACGATCATGCGCACGGGCCGCGCCGGATACTCTTGCGCCGCGGCGCCACAGGCCGACACCGCGAGCACAGCACCTGCCCACAAAGATAAGAACCGTTTCATGCCACGCTCCATTCGTTGAACCTAGTGCGCCATTACTGGGGAATGCACGGATGGCCCATTCTCCACCGCCTCGCTACATTGGGCACGACCCAACGTGCCAGCCGATGCTGCTGGCAGCGACAGCGCGCAACGGACCCCGGAGCCGAGATGGCACCTGAATGGCACAACTGGAGCACCCACGATCACGGCCAGCACGCCCTGGCGTTCTGGCAGGATGCGGTCTGCGCCGGTGTGCTCGATTCTGAATTCCGCACCGAACCGGACGCCGGATTCGCGGGCACGATGTTCAGTCAGAACCGCGCGGGGGTCCGGCTCGTGAACTTCGCGAGTTCTCCGCACATGATCCGGCGCTCCCAGCGGCAAGTCAGCCGTCTCAATGGCGATCACCTCATGCTCAGCCTGCAATTGCAGGGCAGCGCCCTGATGTCCCAGGGTGACGAACAGCTGTGCCTGCGGCCCGGAGAATTCGGACTGCTCGATACCGGATCCGCATTCGACATCACGTTCCCGGAAGCGACCTCGCGCCGGCTGGTCCTGTTGCCGCGCCACGCCTTGAGCGCGCGCGCCCCGGGCATGCGGCGGCTGCGCGCGCCGGCCAGCCTGCCGGTCGATATGCCATTCGCGCCTGTGCTCACCGAAGCCATGCGCCTGCTGACCGACACCCAGGTCAAACTGCAGGACCGCACCGTCGACACCCTGCTGGACGCCGTCATCGAAATCGTTGCGCTGCAGTGTGCATCCATGGCGGACGCCGCGGCGCCCCCTTCCACCGAACTGAGCTTCGTCGGCGTGAAGCGCCACATCGATACGGCAATCGCCAACCCGGACCTGTCGCCCGCGACGGTGGCCGCTGCCTGCCGCATATCGGTCCGCACCCTGCACCGCCTGTTCGCGCGGCATGCCGCGCTGTCGTTCGAGGCCTACGTGGTACAGGCCCGCCTGGCGCTCGCACATGAGCTGCTGGCGGCCGGCAAGACCCGCACGGTCAGCGAGGCCGCCTTTGCCTGCGGCTTCAACAATCTCTCCCACTTCACGCGGCGCTTCTCCGAGCGCTACGGCGAATTGCCCGTGAATCTGCTCAAGCAAGGGCAGACTCGCAGCTGAATGACGCCCTGGGCGGCGTCCGCTGGCGCGCTGGGCACAGCCCCGCGCAGCTCCCGACGGCAGAATGAGCTTCATCCCGGCCCTGGCCGGCAAGCTTCCGTCGCACCATGCCCAAGACCATCACCATCCACCGCCAAGACGCGGTCCGCGCCGCCACCGACAGTTGCGTGCATTTCGGCTTCTGCACCGCGGTCTGCCCTACCTACGTGCTCGATGGCGAAGAGCTTGATTCACCACGCGGCCGGATCGCACTGGCGCGCGAGATGCTGGACAGCGGCAATGCCCCCAGTCCGACCGCCGTACGCCATCTGGACCGCTGCCTGTCGTGCCTGTCGTGCGAAACAACTTGCGCGGCCGGCGTCTCGTATCACACCATCATCGACGGCGCCCGCGAGCACATCGAAAAAAGCAAGGCGCGCCCGCTGACGCAGCGTTTGCTGCGCTCGGCGCTGGCCCGTGTGCTGACAACCCCCGCGCTGCTGCGTCCCGCAGCAACCGCAGGTCGGTTGCTGCGCGGCGTCGCGGGCCGCCTGGGCGGGCCGTTGGGGGCGTTGGCCTCCCTATCC
>NZ_JBARYB010000062.1:0-17094 GCF_049647645.1 Achromobacter sp. | reverse complement strand
GCCAGGCCCTGGCGCACCAGCACGGCGGCGCAGGCCAGCGCCAGCGTGGCAGGACTGGCGGCTTGGGGTTCGGGCAGCAGCGTGGCGCGCTGGCGTTCGATCAGGCCGGTGTCCAGGTCCGCCGCGGCGAAGGCGCTGTCCTGCATCAGGCGGGACAGGAAGGCCACGTTGGTCTGCACGCCGACCGCTTGCGTCTGGGCCAACGCTTGCAGCATGCGGGCGCGGGCCTGGTCGCGGTCGGCGCCGTGCACGATCAGCTTGGCGATCATGGGGTCGTAGAACGGCGTGATGGTGTCGCCCATGCGCACGCCGCCGTCGACCCGGATGTCGCCATTGGCGAACGCAGTGTGCGCCGGCAGGCCCAGGTAAGCCAGGGTGCCGATGGACGGCAGGAAGCCCTTCTCGGGGTTCTCGGCGTAGATGCGGGCCTCGATGGCGTGGCCCTCGATGCGCAGGTCTTCCTGGCGTGCCGGCAGCGGCTGGCCGGCGGCCACGCGCAGTTGCCATTCGACCAGGTCGTGGCCGGTGATCATTTCGGTGACCGGGTGCTCGACCTGCAGGCGCGTGTTCATTTCCATGAAGTAGAAGCGACCGTCGGGTTCGGAAATGAACTCCACTGTGCCCGCGCCCACGTAGCCCACGGCGCGCGCGGCGGCCACGGCGGCTTCGCCCATGGCGCGGCGGCGCTCTTCGGTCATGCCGGGCGCGGGGGCCTCTTCGATCACCTTCTGGTGGCGGCGCTGCACCGAGCAGTCGCGTTCGAACAGGTAGACGCAATTGCCGTGCGTGTCGGCGAACACCTGAATTTCGATATGGCGCGGCTTTTGCAGATAGCGTTCGATCAGCACGCGGTCGTCGCCGAAGCTGGACGCGGCCTCGCGCTGGCAGGACGCCAGCGCGTCCAGGAACGCGCCCGACGATTCGACCACGCGCATGCCCTTGCCACCGCCGCCAGCGCTGGCCTTGATCAGCACGGGGTAGCCGATGGCGTCGGCCTGGGTCTTGAGGAATTGCGGGTCCTGGTTGTCGCCGTGATAGCCCGGCACCAGCGGCACGCCGGCTTTCTCCATCAGCGATTTGGCGGCGGACTTGCTGCCCATGGCGGCGATGGCGGAGGCCGGCGGTCCGACAAAAGCGATGCCGGCCTTTTCAGCGGCTTCGGCGAAGGCTTCGTTTTCCGAGAGGAAACCGTAACCAGGATGGATGGCGCCCGCGCCGGTGTCGCGCGCGGCCTGCAGGATGGCGTCGGCGCGCAGGTAGCTGGCGCGCGGCTCCGAGCCGCCGATGTACACGGCCTGGTCGCAGGCGGCGACGTGGCGGGCGTTGGCGTCGGCGTCGGAATACACCGCCACGGTGCGGATGCCCATGCGGCGGGCGGTGGCGGCCACGCGGCAGGCGATTTCACCGCGGTTGGCAATCAGCAAAGTGTCGAACATGGATGTCATCCAGGCTGAAATTATTCTTGGGCTGCAATGTAGGGCGGGTGTGCCGCCCTACATGCGGAAGACGCCGAACTTGGTGTCTTCGATGGGCGCGTTCAAGGCTGCCGACAGCGCCAACCCCAACACGCGCCGCGTGTCGGCCGGCGCGATGATGCCGTCGTCCCACAGGCGCGCGGTGGCGTAGTAGGGATGGCCTTCGCGTTCGTACTGTTCGCGAATGGGTGTCTTGAAGGCGGTTTCCTCGTCGGCGGACCACTGGCCGCCGCGGGCCTCGATGCCGTCGCGCTTGACGGTGGCCAGCACGCTGGCGGCCTGTTCGCCGCCCATGACCGAGATGCGGGCATTGGGCCACATGAACAGCATGCGCGGGGAATAGGCGCGGCCGCACATGCCGTAGTTGCCGGCGCCGAACGAGCCGCCGATCAGCACGGTGAACTTGGGCACGGCGGCCGTGGCCACGGCCGTCACCATCTTGGCGCCGTGGCGGGCGATGCCTTCGTTTTCGTACTTGCGGCCCACCATGAAGCCGGTGATGTTCTGTAGGAACACCAGCGGGATCTTGCGCTGTGCGCACAGTTCGATGAAGTGCGCGCCCTTCTGCGCGGACTCCGAGAACAGGATGCCATTGTTGGCCACGATGCCCACGGGCATGCCGTGGATGTGGGCAAAGCCGGTGACCAGCGTGGGACCGAAGCGGGCCTTGAACTCGTCGAACTCGGAGCCGTCGACGATGCGCGCGATGACTTCGCGCACGTCATAGGGCTTGCGCGTGTCGGCGGGGATGATGCCGTTCAGTTCGCTGGGGTCGTAGCGCGGTTCGCGCACGGGCGTGGTGGCCAGCGGCTGCGGCTTCTTGCGGTTCAGACGCGCCACTGCGTTGCGCGCCAATTGCAGCGCGTGCATGTCGTTGGCGGCCAGGTGGTCGACCACGCCGGACAGGCGCGTGTGCACGTCGCCGCCGCCCAGATCCTCGGCGCTGACCTCTTCACCGGTGGCGGCCTTCACCAGCGGCGGGCCGCCCAGAAAGATGGTGCCCTGGTTCTTGACGATGATGGACTCGTCGCTCATGGCGGGCACGTAGGCGCCGCCGGCGGTGCAGGACCCCATCACCACGGCGATCTGCGAAATGCCCTGCGCCGACATCTGCGCCTGGTTGTAGAAGATGCGGCCGAAGTGTTCGCGGTCGGGGAAGACCTCGTCCTGCTGCGGCAGGTTGGCGCCGCCCGAATCCACCAGGTAGACGCAGGGCAGGTGGTTCTGCGCGGCGATCTCTTGCGCGCGCAGGTGCTTCTTGACCGTCATCGGGTAGTAGGTGCCGCCCTTGACCGTGGCGTCGTTGCAGACGATCACGCATTCGGTGCCGGCCACGCGGCCGATGCCGGTGATGACGCCGGCGCCGGGGGCTTCGCCGCCGTACATGCCGTGCGCCGCCATCGGCGACAGTTCCAGGAATGGCGTGCCCGGATCGATCAGGTGCTCGACGCGGTCGCGCGGCAGCAGCTTGCCGCGCGCCACGTGCTTGGCGCGCGCGGCTTCGCTGCCGCCCAGCGCGGTATGGGCCAGCTGCTGGTCCAGATCGTCCAGCTGGGCCTGCATGGCCTGCGCATTGTCGGTGTAGTCCTGCGACCGCGGATTGATGCGGGATTCGATGATGGGCATGGGGTTCCACCCGTCCTGCTTGTTGGAAATTTGAAGGCGCTCGTGGAGCGGTTTGTCTCGCTGCCCGGTGGGCCGGGCATGCTTATTGGCTATTGGTATCGAAGAGGGATTTCGTTGCGCCTTTCCTGCACGGCGCGCGACCGACCCGTCGCGCTACGACGCCATGCAAAAAAGGCGCAGCGGAATCCATCGAAAGCCGGGAGGCCGAGGCCTCCCGGCGTTGCGTCAGATCATTTCAATCGCCATTGCGACGGCTTCGCCGCCGCCGATGCACAGCGTGGCCACGCCGCGCTTGCCGCCGGTCTTGCGCAGCGCGCCGACCAGGGTGGCCATCAGGCGGGCGCCGGACGCGCCGATCGGATGGCCCAGGGCGGTGGCGCCGCCGTGGATGTTGACCTTGTCGTGCGGCAGCTTGAAGTCGGTCATGGCGGCCATGGTGACCACCGCGAAGGCTTCGTTGATTTCGTACAGGTCCACGTCCTCGGCCTTCCAGCCGGTCTTGGCGAACAGGTTCTTCAGCGCGCCCACGGGGGCGGTGGTGAACCAATTCGGCTCTTGCGAGTGCTGGCTGTGGGCGACGATGCGGGCCAGCGGCTTCACGCCGAGCTTTTCAGCGGTGGAGGCGCGCATCAGCACCATGGCGGCGGCGCCGTCCGAGATCGACGACGAGTTGGCGGCGGTGACGGTGCCATCCTTCTTGAACGCGGGCTTGAGGGTCGGGATCTTTTCCGGCATGGCCTTGGTGGGGGCCTCGTCGGTATCGATCACGGTGTCGCCCTTGCGGCCGGCCACGGTCACGGGAGCGATTTCCCACTTGAAGCTGCCGTCTTCCGATGCGGCGCGGGCGCGGCGCAGCGATTCCAGCGAGAACGCGTCTTGCTGTTCGCGGGTGAAGGAATACTTGGAGGCGCAGTCTTCGGCGAACACGCCCATGGCTTTGCCCTTGTCGTAGGCGTCTTCCAGGCCGTCCAGCGCCATGTGGTCGTACACGGTGTTGTGGCCGTAGCGGTAGCCCTGGCGGCCCTTGAGCAGCAGGTAGGGAGCGTTGCTCATGCTTTCCTGGCCGCCAGCGACGACGATGTTGGCGCTGCCCGCGGCCAGCAGGTCATGGCCGAACATGGCGGCTTTCAGGCCCGAACCGCACACTTTGTGGATGGTGGTGCAAGCCACGCCCAGTGGCAGGCCGGCGCCCAGCGCGGCCTGGCGCGCCGGGGCCTGGCCCTGGCCGGCTTGCAGCACGTTGCCCATGATGACTTCTTCGACTTGCTCGGGCTTGATGCCGGCGCGTTCGACGGCGGCCTTGATGGCGATCGAGCCCAGCTCGTGCGCGGCCAGGCCGGACAAGGCGCCCAGCATGCCGCCCATGGGCGTGCGGGCGACGGAAACGATGACGATGGGATCTGACATGGCTAGCTCCTGTGAGGGTCGGGACAGCTCTGGGGTTACGAGGCCGCGTGGTCGCCTGGAGGGCATTCCGGACGCAGGCGTCTGTCCGTATCGTAAGGGAAAAATTCTTCAATCCGGCCTTGCGCAACATGGTTGCGGCAGGCTTGCCACCACTCCGGTTCCAGCAGGTCGGCGTGGTGACGCATGAAGGCGCCGCGCACGCGCGGGTCGCCTAGCAGGAAGCGTCCGAATTCCTCGGGGAAGACGTCATTCGGACCAATGGCGTACCAGGGTTCGGAAGCCAGTTCCGCCTCTTCGTTGGGGGCGGGCGGGATGCGCCGGAAATTCATTTCGGTCATGCGTTGGATTTCGTCGTAATCGTAGAAAACGACGCGGCCCAGGCGCGTGACGCCGAAGTTCTTGTACAGCATGTCCCCGGGGAAGATATTGGCCGCGGCTAGTTGCCGGATGGCGTCCCCGTATTCGCGCACGGCCGGGTCCAGCAGCGCGTCCGAAGCCTGGCGCAGATAGATGTTCAGCGGCGTCATGCGCCGTTCGATGTAGACATGGCGGATGACCACCGTGTCGCCGGTTTCCTCTATCAGGCTGGGTACCAGCCGGCGCAGTTCTTCCAGCAGGGCCGGCGCGAAGCGCGCGCGCGGCAGCGCCACCTGCGAATATTCCCAGGTGTCCGCCATGCGGCCGACGCGGTCGTGCAGCTTCACCATCTGGTACTTGCGGCGCACGGTGGCATGGTCCATGCCGTCCTTGTCGATGCGGTCCTTGATGAGCTTGAACACATAGGGATAGGACGGCAGCGTGAACACGCACATCACCATGCCCTTGATGCCGGGGGCGATGTCGAAGGCGTCGCGCGAATGCGCCAGGTGATGCAGGAAGTCGCGGTAGAACAGCGTCTTGCCCTGCTTCTGCAGGCCGATCATGGTGTAGAGCTCGGCCTTGGGTTTGCGCGGCAGCAGGCTGGACAGGAAGTTGACCACGGCGGCCGGCGTTTCCATGTCCACCAGGAAGTAGGCGCGCGTGAAGCTGAACAGCGTGCTCAGGTCGTCGGCGCCCAGCAGCAGCGCATCCAGCACCACCTGGCCCGCCGGGTTGCGCATCAGCGCCACCGCGAAGGGGTACACCGTGCCCTGGTTGATCAGGCGGCCGACGATGTAGGCGCCCTTGTTGCGGAAGAACAGCGAGCCCAGTGCGTGGATCTGGCAGTCGCTGGCGATGCGGCGGCCGACATGGCGCGGCAAGATCGCGCGCAGCTGCTTGACCGCGGCGCGCGCTAGCAGCCGCGTGTCGCGCGGCAGGTCTTCAAAGGGCAGCGCCAGGCCGAAGTCCGCCACCATGCGGATCAGGCTTTTCTCCAGCCCGTCCGTGGCCGGGTAGTACACCCGGTACGAGGGGATGCTGCTGTCCAGGTAATCGGTGGCGATGGCCGGGCGGACGAACAGGAAGGCGTTGTGGAAATAGTCGCGGTGCAGGATGCGGCAGGATACCGAGTTGAAGAAGGTCTCGGCGCATTCGGGCTGGCGGTGCTCGCCCAGCAGTCCGACGAACTCCTGCTTGATCTGCTGCCAGAACGCGGTCTGCTCGTCGCTCAGGGTGGGCGCCGCGTTGCCGTTGGCGCCCACCGCGCCTTCCGGCCGGCCGCGCAGCACGCCTTCGAGCTGCGTGGCGCATTCGCGCACCCGCATGTCGTAGTACTCGATGCGCTCGCGCGACAGGCGCTGGATGCCGTGCCAGTCGCCGGATTCGAACAGCGCCTTGGCGCGCTGGGCGCTGTAGCGGAACAGCGCGTAGTGGCGGTCGAAGCCCGCCAGGATCAGCCGCGCGACGTCCAGCGGCGAGGGGCCCGGCGCGGGCGCCTGTTCGATGTGCTGGACGTCGGACATGCGGATCATGGAGGCGCGCTCAGGCGGTTTCGTTGAACAGTTCGCGGCCGATCAGCATGCGGCGGATTTCGCTGGTGCCGGCGCCGATCTCGTACAGCTTGGCGTCGCGCCAGAGGCGGCCCACCGGGTACTCGTTGATGTAGCCGTTGCCGCCCAGGATCTGCACGCCCTCGCCCGCCATCCAGGTGGCTTTCTCGGCGGTGTACAGGATCAGCGCGGCGCAGTCCTTGCGCACTTGGCGCACGTGCTCGGCGCCCAGGCGGTCCAGGTTCTTGCCGACCTGGTAGCAGAAGGCGCGGCTGGCCTGCAGGGTGGTGTACAGGTCCGCGACCTTGCCCTGGATCAGCTGGAATTCGCCGATGGCCTGGCCGAACTGCTTGCGGTCGTGGATATAGGGGACGACCACGTCCATCACGGCCTGCATGATGCCCACCGGGCCGCCGGACAGCACCGCGCGTTCGTAGTCCAGGCCGCTCATCAGCACCTTGACGCCGCCGTTGACCTGGCCCAGCACGTTCTCTTCGGGGATTTCGCAGTCCTGGAACACCAGTTCGCCGGTGTGGCTGCCGCGCATGCCCAGCTTGTCCAGCTTCTGCGCCACGGAAAAGCCCTTGAAGCCTTTTTCGACCAGGAAGGCGGTGATGCCGCGCTGATGGGCTTCGGGGTCGGTCTTGGCGTAAACCACCAGCGTGTCGGCGTCGGGGCCGTTGGTGATCCACATCTTGGTGCCGTTCAGCACATAGCGGTCGCCCTTCTTGTCGGCGCGCAGCTTCATGCTGACCACGTCGGAACCGGCGCCCGGCTCGCTCATGGCCAGGGCGCCCACGTGTTCGCCGGAAATCAGCTTGGGCAGGTACTTGGCCTTCTGGGCCGCCGTGCCGTTGCGGTTGATCTGGTTCACGCACAGGTTCGAGTGCGCGCCGTAGGACAGGCCGACCGACGCGCTGGCGCGGGAGATTTCCTCCATCACGATCATGTGGGCCAGATAGCCCATTTTTGCGCCGCCGTATTCCTCGTCGGCCGTCATGCCCAGCACGCCAAGTTCGCCGAATTTGCGCCAGAGGTCCATGGGGAACTGGTCGCTGCGGTCCACTTCTGCGGCGCGCGGCGCGATCTCGGCCTGCGCAAAATTGCGCACCGCATCGCGCAGCATGTCCAGATCTTCGCCCAGGTCGAAGTTCAGGCCGGGAAGGTTCATCGCTGTCTCCGTGATAGTAGGTACTTACTATTTTGTGGGCGCCTGGCTCCAGCGCCGGATTGCCGCGCGTGGCTCATGATGCGCCGATCGGCCATCGCTACGCAATGATGCACCGCAAATATTACGTTTACGTAAACGTAAAGTGGAGTCGGGTTATCCCTAGGTAATTGCCTGTTACCGGGGGAGCGGCGCTGGGTAAGATTCCAGCCGATCCTTGAATCCTGAATCATTGCGACGGAGTTTGCCGTGCTCGAACTATCCAATCTGGACGAAATTGTGGCGCTGCGGCGCGACATCCACATGCACCCGGAGCTTTGCTACGAAGAGCACCGCACGGCCAAGGTGGTGGCGGACACGCTGCGCGGCTGGGGCATCGAGACCCACACCGGCATCGCCAAGACCGGCGTGGTCGGCGTGATCAAGCGCGGCGCGTCGGATCGCGCCATCATGCTGCGTGCCGACATGGACGCCCTGCCCATGCAGGAGGAAAACCAGTTCGAGCACCGCTCGCGCCACGACGGCAAGATGCACGGCTGCGGCCACGACGGCCACACCGCCATGCTGCTGGCCGCCGCGCGCCATCTGCAGGCCGAGGGCGGCTTCGATGGCACGGTGTACCTGTGCTTCCAGCCAGCCGAGGAAGGCGGCGCGGGCGGTCGCGCCATGATCCAGGACGGCCTGTTCGAACGCTTCCCCTGCGAAGCCGTGTTCGGCATGCATAACTGGCCGGGGTTGCCCGCCGGATCCATCGGCGTCTGTGCCGGTCCGATGATGGCGGCGGCCAACGGCTTCAAGATCACCGTGCGCGGCAAGGGCGGCCACGCCGCAGCGCCGCAGGACTGTAGCGATCCGGTGCCGGCGCTGTTCGCCATCGGCCAGTCGCTGCAGACCATTCTCACGCGCAGCAAGCGTCCGCTGGACGCTGCCGTGCTGTCGATCACCCAGGTGCAGGCCGGCGGCAGCGTCATCAACGTGATTCCCAACAGCGCCTGGCTGGGCGGCTCGGTGCGGGCCTACAGCACCGACGTGGTCGACCTGATCGAACGCCGCATGAACGAGATCGCCGGCAACATCGCGGCCGCGCACGGCTGCGAGGCCGACGTGTTCTTCGAACGCCGCTACCCGGCGCTGGTGAATACCGTGGCCGAGACCGAGTTCTGCATGGAAGTCATGCGTGAGGTCGTGGGCGAGGACAAGGCCATGGTGATCGAGCCTGCCATGGCTTCGGAAGACTTTGCCTTCCTGCTGCAGGAAAAGCCCGGCTGCTACGTGTTCCTGGGCAACGGCGACGGCGAACACCGCATGGCGGGCCACGGTCTGGGTCCCTGCATGCTGCACAACGCCAGCTATGACTTCAATGATGCCCTGATCCCGGCCGGCGCGTCGTACTGGGTACGCCTGTCGCAACGCTATCTGGCCTGATGCGCTACACGCCTTTCGTTTTATCTGACGCAGTGCCACGCAACATTACTAGGACGATATGAAAAAGAAGACATTGCTGATCAAGGCCGCGGGGGCGGCCATGGCAATCATGGCCAGCGGCGCAATGGCGCAGAGCTGGCCGGCCAAGCCCGTCACGCTGGTGGTGCCCTACACCGCGGGCGGCAGCGCCGACGCGATCGGACGCCGCCTGGGTGACGTGCTGCGCAAGGAAAGCAACGTAACCGTCATCGTCGAGAACAAGCCGGGCGCGGGCGCCTCCGTGGGCACCGACTTCGTGGCGCGCGCGCAGCCGGACGGCACTACCCTGCTGCTGGCCTCCACCAGCCCGCTGACGATCTTCCCGCATCTGGCCAAGACCAACTACGACCCGATGAAGGACCTGACGCCGGTGGCCAGCGTGGCCGTGGCGCCCGTCGCCATCGTCGCCACCAAGGCGCTGCCAGTGAAGGATTTCGCCGGCCTGATCGACTACGCCAAGTCGCATCCGGACGGCGTGCGCTACGGCACGCCGGGCCAGGGCACTGTGGCCCACATCGGCATGTCGGCCGTCACGGCGCAAACCGGCACCCAGATGCTGCATGTGCCTTACCGCGGCAACAGCCAGGCGCTGACCGATGGCCTGGGCGGCGTGGTCGAACTGCTGGTGGTCAATAGCGACGTGGTGCTGCCGCACGTCGCCAGCGGCGCCCTCAGGCCGTTGGCCGTGATGGCGCCAGAACGCCTGGCCGCCTGGCCAGACGTGCCGACCATGGCGGAACTGAAGATGCCGCAGGCGCAGTACTACTCGAACTTCGGCATCTTCGCGCCGGCCAAACTGCCGGCCACGGTCGAGCAGCCGCTGCAGGCCGCCCTGGCCAAGGCCATGGCCAGCGCCGAATTCCAGGAACTGCTGGCCAAGTCCTACCTGCAGCCGGGCACGGGCGCGGGCGAGACCTTCGCCAAGCAGGTGCAGGCGGAGTTTGCCAACAATGCCCGCGTCATCAAGGAAAGCAATATCAAGGCCGAATAAGCCTGTCCTGTTCGCCCGGAAAAAAAGCGCGCGGCCCTGTCGGGTACGCGCGCTTTTTTTTGCCGGGCCGCCCTGGGCAGCTGGCGCTTCATGGTCCCCTTGCTGGGGACTCGCTGCAGGCTATGCGCTGCGCGGCCCGAACATGATCACCAGCATGCCAGCGATGCACAGGCCCACGCCTGCCCAGTCGCTGAGGCTCGGGCGCACGCCGTCCACGGCCCACAACCACAACAGCGCCATGCCGATATAGACCCCGCCGTAAGCCGCATACACGCGGCCGGAGGCCGTGGGGTGCAGCGTGAGCAGCCAGGCGAACAGCGCCAGGCTGGCTGCGGCGGGCGCCAGCAGCCAGATGGAATGGCCCTTGCGCAGCCACAGGTAAGGCAGATAGCAGCCGACGATTTCCGCCAGCGCCGTCAGGACGAACAGCGCGAGGGTTTGCAGGGGGGCCACGATCGCGCTCCTAGGGCTTTTGCGCCAGCAGTTCGTGGCATTGCTGTTCCTGCTGCGAGATTTCCTGCAGGGTGTCTTCGATGTCGCGGCGCTGCTGTTCCAGCGTGGCGCGATGTTGCGCCAGCACGCTCAGGTACTGCCGCAATTGGACTGCTGTATCGCCCGGCCCGTCATACATGTCGATCAGGGTCAGGATCTCGGACAATTGCAGGCCCAGGCGCTTGCCGCGCAGGGCCAGTTTCAGGCGCGTGCGGTCGCGCGGCCCGAAGATGCGGTTGCGTCCTTCGCGCGCCGGGCTGACGATCCCCTGGTCTTCGTAGAAGCGTATCGTGCGGGGCGTGACGTCGAACTCGCGCGAGAGTTCAGAGATGGTCCAGGTTGACGGGGACATGCGGCGTGTGGCAGTTTACGTAAACGTAAATTATGATGACTTGACCCAATCGTCAAGCGTGGAGGAGAGGCAATGAACCCCAATGAACAAAAATTGCAGTACCCATGGACTGATTTCCAGCCCGAAGCCGGCCGTTCGCACGTGGTGGCGGACGGGGTCAAATGGATACGGATGCCGCTGCCATTCGCGCTGGATCATATCAACCTCTGGCTGCTGCGCGACAACATCGACGGCCGCGACGGCTGGACCATCGTCGACTGCGGCATCGCGCGCGACGAGGTCAAGACGCTATGGGAAGACGTCTTCGAGAATGAGTTGGAAGGCCTGCCGGTGCTGCGCGTGCTCGTTACGCACATGCACCCCGACCACATCGGCCTGGCGCATTGGCTGTGCGAACGCTGGAATGCGCCCCTGTGGATGACGATGACGGACTTCGTGGTCGCCTCGCTGTGGTCCTCGCGTCGCGGCGACGCGGGCGGCGGTCCCGGCGGCCAATCGGCGGTGGATCACTTCGCCCGCCACGGCCTGACCGACCTGGACGCGCAAGAGCAGATCCGCCAGCGCGCCAACTACTACCCCAACCTGGTGCCGGCCGTGCCTGCGCGCTACACGCGCATCCTGCATGGCGACGCAGTGCGCATCGGCGGGCGTGACTGGCGCGTGATCGTGGGCTACGGGCACGCGCCCGAGCATGCCTCGCTGTTTTCACCGGACCTGGGTGTGCTGATCTCCGGCGACATGGTGCTGCCGCGCATTTCCACCAACGTCAGCGTGTTCGACTACGAGCCCGACGCCAATCCCCTGCCCCTGTACTTGCGTTCGCTGGACGGCTACGCCGACCTGCCCGAGGACACGCTGGTGCTGCCTTCGCACGGCCGCCCCTTCAAGGGCCTGCACGAGCGCATCGCGCAACAGCATGAACACCACCGCGACCGCCTGGCCGAAGTGCTGGAAGCTTGTGCCATCCAGCCGCAATCGACCACGGACATCGTGCCGGTGCTGTTCAAGCGCAAGCTCGACCTGCACCAGCTGACCTTCGCCATGGGCGAGGCGCTGGCGCACCTGCATGCGCTGTATTTCGAAGGCAAGCTCAAGCGCGCGCTGGGCGCGGATGGCATCGTGCGGTTCTCGGCCGTCTGAACTCGGCCTCAGTCCAGCGTCACGCCTGTGTCGGCGGTCAGCTTGAGGACGATCGGAAGATAGGTCTGGTACTCGGCCTCGGCTTCGTGGGGCAGGTTTCCGATCGGTTCCAGGTCCATCGCGAGCAGCCGCTCGCGGACCTCGGGGCTCTGCACCGTGGCGCTGACCTCGCGCCCCAGGCGCTCGACGATATTCGCGGGCGTTTGGGCGGGGGCGAGCAGCGTCGTCGGCGTAATCGCCCGGTACGCCTCATCGTCGTAGCCCGACTCGGCCATGCTTGGGACGTCCGGCAGGCTATTGACCCGCTTTCTGCCGAGTACTGCGAGCGCCCGTATCTTGCCGGCGGCGATGGGCTGCTTTAGGGTGAACACGGAGGCCAGGGCAACGTCGATCTGGCCGCCAAGCAAGGCCGTCATGATCGGCAGTTCGCCCTTGTAGGGCACGTTCAGGATGTCGATGCCGTAAGTCTTGTTCATGTAGTGCTGAATGATGTGCGGCGTGGAGCCCGGTCCCCACGATCCCATTCGCAGCGCGCCAGGTTCCTTCCTTGCATACGCTATCAGTTCATCGATGTTCTTTACGGGTAGCGAACTGTTGACCACGATCACTCCCGAACCCTTGGCGATATCGGAGATCGGCCGCAACTCGGTACGCGGGTCGTAGGGCAGCTTCTTGTAGAGCGCCAGGTTGGCGGTGATCGGCGTGGCAAGGGTCAACAGCAGGGTGTAGCCATCCGGGACTGACTTGGCGACGTAATTGGTGGCGATGATGCCGCCTGCGCCAGGCTTGTTCTCCACGAGCACGGATTGCCCGAGCCGCTTGCCCAGGCCTTCGGCAACCGCGCGTGCGATGGTGTCGATCTGCCCGCCGACCTGGTAAGGCACGACCAGATGCAAGGGCCTTGATGGATAGTCGGTCTGAGCGCGCGCGGACAAGGGCAGTATTGCCAGCGCGGCGGCGGCCCAGCCGGCCAGCCTGGCAGCAGTGGCCAACGCCCGGGTCGCGGGTTTCCAGTACAAGTGTTTGCTTTGATTCATGGCCACTTTCCTTGCGCCGCAAGAGGTGGCTATCAGTATCCGTGCCTACGTCTTTCCAGGGGCGATGCGGCATCTTGGACCATTGGTGTTAGTCCGCAAACTTCAAATTCCGCATATGCAAATGCGAAATACGCGTGGCTTTCGCTTCCGGTTCAACGCGTGGCCGTTGCCAGCCGCACGGCCAGCCCGATGAACACCAACGCGGCGATCCGGTTCAGCCAGCGTTTCGCGGTCACCGAGCGTTGCAGCAGCTCGCCGAACGCGCCCGAGAAGAAGGCGATGGCGCCGAACACCAGCAGCGTGACGACCATGAAGACCGCGCCCAGCTGCATGGTCTGCAAACCGACCGGGCCCAGCGCCGGCGAGGTGAATTGCGGCAGGAAGGCGAAGAAGAACAGCAGCACCTTGGGGTTGGTCAGGTTCATCACGATGCCGCGGCGGTAGAGCGCGCCGGGCCGCATGGGTTCGGGACGCTTGCCGGCTTCGGACTCGACCGGTGCGCGCAGGATCTGCCACGCCAGATAGGCCAGGTAGGCGGCGCCCGCCAGCTTGAGCACGGTGAAGGCCATGGGCGATGCCGCGAACACGGCGGCCAGCCCCACGGCCACGGCGGCCGTATGCCCCAGCAGCCCCGTGCACAGCCCCAGCACCACGAACATGCCGGCCTTGCGGCCCCAGATGGCGGATTGCATCAGCACGAACAGATTGTCCGGCCCCGGGGTCAGGGCCAGCAGGACGGCAATGCCGAAGAATGCGATCAGGGTGTCGATGGGCAGCATGGGGTTCGCCTGGAACGGGTCGGCCGGCTCCGGGAGGCCGGAAGTGGCATCATAAAGGCAAAGATGTGCCCATCATGCCTGCCCCATGCGTCCCTCAAGGGACCTGCCGGGCCGACCAGGAGAGACAACAGCCATGCCCGCCACCGCCATGCCGCAATCCCCGGAACCTTTGCAGGACGCCGACGCGCGTCCCGACGCCGCGCTCGAGGCGTGGCTGCATGCGCGCCACAGCTGCCGCGCATTCCTGCCCGAACCAGTGGCGCGCGGCACCATCGAACGCATCCTGGACCTGGCGCAGCGCGCCGCGTCCTGGTGCAACTGCCAGCCCTGGCAGGTGACGATCACCGAAGGCGCGGGCACGGAACGCCTGCGCGGCGCGTTGCAACGCCGCGCGGAACAGTCTGGCTTCACTCCGGATTTTCCGTTTCCGCGCGAATACCAGGGCGAGTACCTGGCCCGGCGGCGTGAATCGGGCTTCCAGCTCTATGGCGCGGTCGGCGTGGCGCGCGGCGACCGCGAGGCCTACCGCCGTCAGGAAATGCGCAATTTCCAGCTGTTCGATGCGCCGCACGTGGCCATCATCACCACCGACGAGGCGCTGGGCGAGTATGGGGCGATGGATTGCGGCGGCTATGTGGCCAATTTCCTGCTGGCAGCCCAGGCCAACGGCGTGGCCACGGTCGCCCAGGCATCCCTGGCCATGTACCCGGAAGTACTGCGCGAGGAACTCGGCATCGCCGCGGACCGCCGAGTGGTCTGCGCTATTTCCTTCGGCTTTGCCGACGCTGCGCACCCCGCCAACAGCTACCGCACCAACCGCGCCCCGCAGGCCGAGACCGTCACCTGGGTGGGCGGCTAGGGAGGACAGGCCGCGCCGCGCCTGATATGGTTCACCCTGACCGCCTTTATTCCGCCCCTGTCCCTACGCAAGCCGTCCACTGAAGATGCCCACCAAACACATCGATACGCTTCTGCAGCACGCAGGCACCGCCCCGTTCAACCCCGAAACCGGCACGGCGCCGGTGCCCCTGCCGCCGATGCGCGCCAGCACGGTGCGCTTCGAGAATCTCGCCGCGCTCGAGAAGGCCCAGCGCAGCAAGGCGGCCGGTGGGCGCGCGTCCACCTACGGGCGCATGGGCATGGACACGCATGCGGCGCTGGAAGAGGTCTTCACCCAGCTCGAAGGCGGCACGCATTGCTACCTGGCGTCCTCGGGTCTGTCGGCGATGACCATGGTCATGATGGCCCTGTGCTCGGCCGGCGACCACGCGCTGATCTCCGACTGCGTCTACGGTCCGATGCGCGAGCTGGACGACGCGGTGCTCAAGCGCATGAACATCGAGATCACGTACTTCGCCGCCGGCGAAGACCTGGAAGAGCTGGTGCGTCCGAACACCAAGCTGCTGTACGTGGAGTCGCCCGGATCCCTGCTGTTCGAGATGCTGGACATGGGCGCCATGGCCGCCTTCGCGCAGAGCCATGGCCTGGTGCTGGCCACTGACAATACCTGGGGCTCGGGCTACATCTACCGCCCGCTGACGCTGGGTGCGCAGGTGTCCGTCATCGCCGGCACCAAGTACGTGGGCGGGCACTCCGACCTGATGCTGGGCGCCGTCGTCACCAATGACGAACAGATCGCCCGCAAGCTCAACCGCACCCAGTACGCCATGGGCTATTCCATCAGCGCGGACGACGCCTGGCTGGCCCTGCGCGGTGTGCGCACCATGCCCATCCGCATGGCCCAGCATGCGCGCCATGCCTTGCAGGTGTGTGAATTCTTCAAGAGCCGTCCCGAGACGGTGCGTTTGTTCCACCCGGCCTGGCCGCAGGATCCCGGCCACGCGCTGTGGCAGCGCGATTGCACCGGCTCCAATGGCATGTTGTCCGTGGAGTTGCGCCTGTCGCCGGCGGCGGCGCGGGTGTTCATCGATTCGCTGACGCTGTTCGGCATCGGCTTTTCCTGGGGCGGCTACGAAAGCCTGGTGCAGCTGGTGTCGGGCAAGGACCTGTCCAAGCACCGCTATTGGGGCGAAGGCGACAACGCCCTGGTGCGGCTGCACATAGGCCTGGAATCGCCGGACGACATCATCGCCGACCTGACCCAGGCGCTGGCAAAGGCCGCGGCCGTCCAGGGCTGAGCGCGGGCTCCGATCGGAGCTGCAAAGAAAAAACGCCCCGGCCTTGCGGCTCGGGGCGTCTTGAATCTTGCTTGCGGCGTATCAGTTGCGCGCCAGCGGGATCAGGCGGGTCACTTCCTTCAGGGCGCCTTCGTAGCTGTTGCCCGCCATGACCGGCGAGGTCATGAACTTGCCGCCGACGGCGAACGACGGGGTGCCGTCGATGCGGTAGGCCTCGGCCAGCTGGTTGGCGCGCTGCACCTGCGTCTGCACGCTGAACGAATCGAAGACCGAGTCGAACTTTTCGCGGTCCACGCCTTGGGCCGCGGCCCATTCACCCATCGCCTTCTTGTCGAACAGGCGCTTGTGCTCGCCGTGGATGGCGGCGAAGACCTTGGGGTGCAGGTCGGGGCGGTCCAGGGCCAGCAGCGTGTAGTAAAGCTGTTGCAGCGGCTTCATGCCGGCGTTGAACGCAATCGGAACCTGCTTGAGCACCACGTCCGGCGGCGCGGTCTTGGCCCAGTCTTCAACCATGGGTTCCATGGCGGCGCAGTGCGGGCAGGTGTAGGCGAAGAATTCCAGGACCTCGATCTTGCCCGGGGTGTCCGACGGCAGCGGCGGATTGATGGCGACGGACTGCTGCGCGCCTTGCGCGTGGCTCGCGGGGCTGAAGAATGCCGTGGCGGTCAGCGCGGCCGCGGCCAGGATGCGAATAATCTTGGGGGACAGCATGGATGAGAGGTTCCTGAGTAAAAAGTTACAGACAGGCTCGGGGCCGGATAAGTTCAATGCTTGCGGCCGCGGCGGCGTCCATCACTGGCGCACCACCGCGGTTTCGATCTTGTTTTCGCCCAAGCGGCCGCGTGCGCGGTTCATGTCGTCCAGCCGGGCGAACGGTCCCACCCTGACCCGGTTGATCGGCTTGCCGTTCACTTCGGCCTTGTGTACCGCCACCGGCAGGCCCAGCAGGATGATGCGAGCCTTGAGGGATTCCGCGTCGTTTTCGCCGCGGAAGGCGCCGGCCTGCAGGTAATACGTGCCGTTGGCCGAAGACGCGGTGGCGGCCTGCTTGGGGGCGGGCGCGGGCGCTGCGGCGGGGGCCGCCTTGGAGATGGGCGTAGGCGCCTGGCTGGGGG
>NZ_JBARYB010000061.1:0-9168 GCF_049647645.1 Achromobacter sp. | reverse complement strand
TACTGGAATTACCCGAAAGGCACCGAGCAAACGCCCACTCATGCGCAGGAAACCAATATGGAGCGCCAGACCAAGCTTGTGGGAATCACCTCGGCGTGCATTGATTGCGTCGCGCTCGGCACCATCGAAGGTGAAAAATGCCTTCATCTCGAAGTCGCTGATATCGCGGGGGAGCCCACGCATCCCCAAAAACGTTGTGTGCCAACCCTGCATCGTGAACCTCAAAAGTGGGAGGCCACCATACCCGTTTACAAAGCGAACAGGAAAGTCAATGAAATCAACGGTCTACCCAGACCACCCCCGCGCCAGTGCTAGCTTTGCGTACCGTCACTTATTGCACTGAAAACGAGGAGACCCCAACCAGCGCGTGCCCACGTTGAATTGGCTGTGTTCGGGATGGCGGATCTCGTTCCACAGGGCGCGGCAGCGCTCACTCAGCCAGGCATTGAGTTCGACAAAGGAACTGAAGCGATGTCGGGCCGCCTCGATCCAGATGCGCCGACGGCTGTACTGCACGTTCTTCTCCACGCGCCCCTTCTCCCAGCCCGCCGCGACGTTGCAGAAGTCAGGGTCGTACAGGTAGTGCGCGCACATCACCGAGAAGCGCGCGTTGACAGTGCGGCCCTTGCCCTTGTGGACCTTGTCGACGGCGGTAAGCCCCGCTGCTTCAGGCCGCCCCACGAAGACGCAGACAAGTCGACTTAAAGGCAGCTTCAGACTGATGGCAGAAGTTTTAGGCCGCCGCGCTACTCGTTTGTACCAAAGCTGAAAGCATGCATCCGCGACATTGATAGGTCAGGCGACCGTGCCGGCACTTGCAAACCTCGACGGCGGCGATGTATTTGGCCCCATAAACTGACTGCTGAAAGTCGGCAATCAGGATGACGACAGGGGTACCGCATAGATCCTCAAGTGGCGAGCGGCGGCTGCCGTACGCACATGGCGCAAAGCGCCTTTGTGCGCAGCATCTAGGTTTCTCTGAACGTCGATGACATCAAGCCGGCAGGTTTCGTCTTGACGATGGCGGCGTTTAATCAAGCATTGGATCCGCCTGGATCCGCCGTCATTTGGCTCGTCGACGACCTAAATGCGCGTTTGGTGCTCGATCCGACGAACTGAAGATTACCCGCCAAGGCCAAGAAGCTTGCACTCGCCAAAGCTCTGCAGTTCAGGATTTCTTTCGGAAAATGACGACGTGCTGCCACGGCAGCCTCGCGTCTGTACGCACCCACTGCAACGGCAGGATTTCCGCTTCCCGGCGGATCTGCCTTTCCGTCATCTTGTGCAGCTGCTTGATCTGTACTGCGGGATCTTCCGCCTTGTACTCCACGAAAACGACCCGCCCGCCGGGCGCGAGCGACTGCACCACACTCCTGAGCATCTCATACGGAGCAGACAGCTCGTGATACACGTCGACCATGATCGCCAGGTCGACGGACCCCGGCGCCAGACGGGCATCGTTTTCAGTACCCAATGAAGGCGTGATATTGCGCATGCCTTCGGCTTCCGCAGCCTGGCGCAAAAGCGCGACCATCTCGGGTTGCACATCGACCGCCAGGACTCTGCCGGAAGGGGCGACCAGGCGCGCCATGCGACGGGACAGGTAGCCGGTACCAGCGCCGATGTCGGCAACCACCATGCCTGGCTTCAACTCCAGCGCATCCAGGAGAAGGTCGGTACGTTCTTCCTTCTCCCGTTCCTGGCGTTCGAGCCATGGCGCTCCTTGCCACCCCATGACCTGTGCGATCTCGCGACCCAGGTAGCGTTTGCCGATGCCGTCGGCGCTGGGCACTCCAGCGACGTACGCTAGCTCTTGCGCTTGCGCCGGAAAGCTGCCGGCACCAAGCAGCGATCCCAAAACCCCAGCTAAAACTGCAACGTTCCGAAAGAGTGTCATGTCAATCCAGTCAATCTCAGACAGGCATTTCGAAGTGGCCTGAATCTGCAGGTCAAGCCCTGCCGTCGCATTTGTCGCTGCAATGAAATGGGAACAACAGGGAGACTTATTTGACCCAGGTAGCAATCAACCAGTTTCAAATTTCGAAGACCCGCAGTTGGCCGTTTGGAGTCATGGCCCTCACAGATCTGGAACACAAAAGCACGTTAGCACCGCTTTCGCAAGGTAAAGCGCTTCGATTCTGCTCGGAGAGTGCCATTAGGCCAGCAGCAGGTTTCGCCCGCGGCTCACGTGTAAAGCCCGTGTAATCATGCCGCGAATACTTCACATAAAAGGGGAACCTGCGAGAACAGTTCAGTAGCCTCAATCAACCGCAAACTCGCATGGATGCTGGATTTTTCCAACTTTTTGAGATTCTTTAGAAATCGAGGTAGCGAAGACTCTTAATTCGTAGGTCGAGTTGTTGGCGCCGACTGGAGAGTGAGCCAACGGGGGTGCGGCACCGACAGCTATTTCCTCGGGTCGAAGCCTTTCGTGCAGCGTGCGCAGCGCTCGCGGCGCACGCTGGGCGTGCCCGTCCGGCAGGTGCACTACGATTTCTTAGGGCCCGCTTCGGCCCTTGATTGAGGCTTGAATCGCCTGCAGAGTCGGCAGGATCGACTTCACGGCACTGGACCAAGGGCCGCCTCTGCATCCGCGCCTACGCGCCTAGCCAGAATCTCTCGCTGCGATCGAGAAAGTCATGCAGGTGCACGATCACCGAATCGTCGTCGAGCAGGACGACGGCGTACTGTGGTGGCTCGAAGCTTCCCGGGATGTCTTCGGATTCCCCAAGGTGCAGTGCCACCTGATGGTTGGTACCGCGCAAAGTCGAGAAGGGGATGCCGCGCCAGGTGCCCGAGATGGGCCGGTGGATGTGGCCGAAGAACAGGTGCTTGATGCGATGCGCGTGGCCCTTCAGTGCTGTCAGCAACCATTCGTTGTCGACCAATCCGATTCGATCCGCGACCGGGATGCCAAGGTGGAATGCCGGATGATGCATGAACAGGAGCACCGGTGAATCATCCTCCGCCAAGCGCTGGGAAAGCCAGTTTGCCCGTTGCTCGCAGAAGACGCCGCAATGCGTTCCCGGTTCGTTGGTATCCAGAAACAGACCCCTGAACCTCCCGATGGCCTGCTCGTACTGGACGAACCCATTGCTGTCCACCGGCACCTGTGGGAAGCGCTCGCGGAAGTTGGTCCGGCTGTCGTGGTTGCCGAGAATCAGATGAACCGGCATTGGCAACCGCGCGCATTGCTCCGACAGCTGGCGGTAGGCGTCCGGGTGCCCGACATGTGCGAGGTCGCCCGTGATCACGCAAGACGCTGCGTCCGCGTGCTCGGCGATCACGCTGTCGATGCAGCGCTCGAACCGTTTGCCGGGGTCATGGCCGTAGAGGGCGCGACCCTGCTCGACAAGATGAATGTCCGTGATGTGGATGAACTTGTGCATGGTCGTGCCTTGCACTCAGCGCGGCAGCAATGCCTGGACGGCCTTGCTCATCTCGCTAAGGGCAACGGCGGGTTGCACCTCTTGCGAAACCACGGTCTGGAGGTGATCCTTGATTACGTCGGTAATCTTGAAGCCGTTGTCACCCGGAAACGCGTACGAGCCGGTGAGTACCGGCATCTGCGCGATGGCGGTCAGATGATTGGGGTTTGCCTTGTAGAAGGGCGCAAGCAGGTTCGGGTCGGTCGCTGGCAACGTGTTGGCCGGGAAGTAGCCGGTTGCCTTGACCATGGTCGTCGCGCCCAGCGGGCCGGTGGCGAACTTGATGTATTCCCAAGCAGCGGCCTGCTTGGCAGGATCCTTGGAAAACATCATCGCTGCATTGCCGCCGGCCGGCAGTCGGCCGTCCTTGGCAACGGGCATGCGGGCGGTACGAATCTCGAACTTGCCTCCCACCTGCTTCGTGATGCTGCCCAGGCGCGCAGTGGTTGTCGCCAGTACCGCGAGCTTGCCGCTCACGAAGTCCTGCAAGGCGGCCGAATAGGAGATGTTGCGCATCTCACCCTGCTTGACGAGCTGCTCGAGGGTCAGCATGGCGGCCTTGCCTGCGGGGCCGTCGAAGGCCACCTTCTTCTCGTCGGCGGTCAACATGGTGCCGCCGTTGCTGAAGACCAGCGCCTGCCACATCCAGTTGCCCGTGATGTCCCACTCGACGTGAAGGCTCTCGGTGCCGGGCGTTGCCGCCTTCGACTTTTTGGCCGCGTTCATGATGGCATCCCAGTTCATGGGAAAGCGATCGGGCTCCACGCCCGCCTTGCGCATCAGGTCGGCGTTGTAGTAGATGACGGGTGTAGACAGCGCGAAGCCGATGCCGACCTGCTGACCCTTGACTTGCCCCAGTGAAAGCAACGCTTGGTCGTAACCCATCCCCGCCCAGCCCTTCTCCGCCTTGATGAAGGGCGTCAGGTCGACAGCGAGCCCACGGTCGGCAAACACGCGCTGACGATTGAGGCCCTGATAAGACACATCGGGGAGCTGGCCCGTGACGGCCTGGCGCAGAACCTGTTGTGCCGCGACCTCGTAGTCAGACGTGGGCGCACGGAACGTGACCTTGTACTGGGGGAACTTCGCCATGAAGTCTTTTGCGATTGATTCATGGACCTCTTTGAAGAGATCAGCGTACGCGTAGTCGATCACGATCTCAGTCGGTTGCTGAGCCTGTGCCAGGCCGGTGGTCATTAACACGGCCAGTGCGGCGGTTTTCTTAAACAGTTGTTTCATTGCTTGATTCCTTGCGGTTTAACCTTTGACGCCGGTGAGCGTCACACCTTCGATGAAGCGCTTTTGCGCGACGACGAACAACAGCACCAGCGGCGCCGTGATCAGCACCGTGCCGGCCATCAGCGGACCGAACGCGCTGCCTGCTTCCTCATTGCGGAAGAACATGGTTCCCAACGGCGGCGTCGCCAGATGGGGTGAATTGATGACCAGCAGTGGCCAGAAGTAGTCGTTCCAATGCCAGACCACCGAGAAGATCGAGAACGCCAGCAAGGCAGGCATGGCCGTGGGCAGCATCACGCGCCAGACGATCTCCAACTCACCCATGCCGTCGAGCCGCGCGGCGTGGATCAGGTCGTCGGGCACGGTGCGAAAGAACTGCCGCATCAGGAAGATGCCGAACGCGGACACGCTGAAAGGCAGGATGAGCGCGGCCATCGAGTCGAGCAGACCGGCGTGATACAGCATTACGTAGAGGGGGATGGCCGTGGCTTGGTATGGCACCATGAGCGCCAGCATCACCAAGCGCCAAGCCCACGGCTTGCCACGGAACGACAGCTTGGCAAAGGCGTAGGCGGCAGGCAGTGCCACCAGGATCTGCAGCACCAGGATGCCCGCGCAGACGAGCACGCCATTCCACAGGTAGCGCAGCAAGGGGACCTTGGTTAGCGCGAGGGTGTAGTTCTCCACTGCAGCGAAGCGCGTCGGAAAAAGATGAATCTCGCTGCCGAAGATTTCGTCGGCAGGCTTGAGCGAGGTCAGCACCATCCAGATGAACGGCATCAGGAAGACCAGGGCCACGGCCATCAGCACCACGTGGCGAAGAATCCGAAAGGAAGGGGAAGGAGGTTTCATGCGTAGTGCGTCCTGCGCTCCAGCGCGGCGTGCTGGATCTGGGTCAAGAGGAAGATGCCGGCGATGAAGACCACCGTCATGGCGCTGGCGTAACCCATGCGGAAGAAGCTGAACCCCTCCGCATAGATGGTGTGCAGCAGCACTTCGGTGGCCTTGTTCGGCCCGCCCTTGGTGAGCACATGGACGGTGTCGAAGACCTGCAGGGCGCGGATGGCGCAGACAGTGATGACGAACAAGGTGGTAGGGCCCAGCAACGGCCAGGTGACGAAGCGGAATCGATCGAAGGGGCGATCGATGCCGTCGAGTTCCGCCGCATCTCGCACGTCGCGGGGGATTCCTTGCAGCCCGGCCAGGAAGAACACCAGGGCAAGCCCCGACATCTGCCAGATGCCGATCGCGGCGACCGAGTACAGCGCGAGGTGGCGGTCGTTGAGCCAGTTCTGGGGTGCGACGCCGACCTGCTGGAGCAGGTGATTGACGAGCCCGGCGCTCGGATGCAGCAGGAATTCCCACACGACCGCCATTGCGATCAGCGTCGATGCGGCCGGCATGAAAAAGGCTGTGCGGTAGAAGCCGCGTCCCGATCGATCGGATTCGATCAACAAGGCGAGGCTCAGGCCCAGCGTGATCGATCCCCCGGTGACCAGGACGAGGTAGACAAGGGTGTTGGCCACAGACTTGCGGAACACCGCGTCCGACCAGAGTTCGGCGTAGTTCTGCAGGCCGACCCAGTTCAGGGTGGTGGCGCCGAACTGCCAATCGGTCAGCGACATCAGAAATACGGCAAGGACGGGTATGAACAGCAGAAGCGTCGCAAGAAGGCCCGCGGGCGCGAGAAGTGAAACGGTGGAAAGAGGATGGGCGCGCATGCTCGGCTTTCAGGCCACTCGCTTCAGGGTGTCGCATCGACCGATCGACATGCGCTGGCCGCCGGCGTCGAAGACATGCAGGGCTTCCCACGGGACCGTGACCTCGAACTCGGCCCCTGCGTGCGCTGCCGTGCCAGCCGGGAGGCAGACGATGCAGGCTTCCCCCTGGCTCGGCAGGGTCAGCGTGGCCATCAATTCGGCACCCGCGTATTCCACATGGCCAACCACGCCGCGCACGGTGAGGCCCGGCGCCTTTGCCAAGGTGACAGCCTGCGGCCGGAAGGCGACACGGCAGGGCCCGCCGTTCCCCGCGGTATCTGCGATGCGTTGCGCCAGGCAATGGATCTCGCCATTGGCGAGGATGTCGCCCGGCACGACGTTGATCCGCGGTGCGCCGACGAATCGAGCCACCTCGAGGCTTTGTGGCCGCATGTACAGATCTTCGGGTGGCGCCACCTGAAGGATGCGGCCTTCGCGCATGACCGCCACACGGTCCGACATGGACATGGCTTCGTGCTGATCGTGCGTGACGTAGATGAACGTCACGCCCAACTGGTCGTGAAGCTGCCGGATCTCGGCACGCAGCGCATGGCGAAGGTTGGCGTCCAGATTAGAAAGGGGCTCGTCGAACAGGAACACGGAGGGGTGGCGAACCATCGCGCGCGCCAGGGCGACGCGTTGGCGCTGGCCGCCCGACAGGTGCGCCGGCTTACGATCGAGTAACCCGTCGATGGCGAGTCGCCGGGCCACTTCATGTGCGCTGGCATGGATGTCGGCGAGCCGGCGGCGCACCCCGGGGGATACCAGGCGTGCCCCCGGCAGGCGACCCCAGAACCCCAGGCCGCGCATCACCAGCGGCATCGAGATGTTCTCGCGCACGGTCATGTGCGGGTACAGCGCATAGGACTGGAACACCATCGCGCAGTCCCGTGCGCTGGGTGACAGGGCGAGCAGGTCGCGGTCTCCCATGCGGATCGTGCCGGTGTCGGGCGTGTCCAGGCCGGCGATCAGCTTCAGCAAGGTGGACTTGCCGCAACCGGACGCGCCCAGCAGGGTGAGGAATTCGCCGTCGCGCACTGTCAGGTCGAGTTCCTGAAGAACGGCAGCGTTGCCGAAGCGTTTGGTCAGGCCGGAAATCTGGATGTCAGACATGGTCGTTCGTCTCCGCCGTTGACTGAGTCGATGTCCGGGCGGCCATCCAGCTGTGAAACTCTGCGTAGCCCGAAAACGCCACGGTGCACGGGCGCAAGTCGTCGGGCGCCGCGGCGTAGCCGCCGAGATGGGCCGCCAGCCGTACGCCAGCCGCCTGGGCACACGCTGCGTCAATGCCGGAGTCCCCGACGAACAGCGCTGTCCGCGGCGTCCCGCCCAACTGGGTCAGTGCGAGGTGCAACGGCGCGGCGTCCGGCTTGGGATGCTCGGTGTCGCCCAGGCCCACGATCGCGTCGAAGAAGCCGGTCAGCGCTGCCTTGTCCAGAAGCGTGCGTGTGGAGCCTTGATCGCGGTTCGTGCAAATGCCCAGTGCGATGCGCTGCGAACGAAGCATCGACAGCAGATCGAGAGCGCCGTCGTATGCCACAGTTTTGTGCAGCCAGTGCGATGCGTAGCGGTGCGCGAAGGCATCTTCGAGTCGCGACCCCAACGCGAGCGGCACAGACGCGGCCTGAAGCCGGAGCGCGCTCTGGAAGAGGGCGGTGATGCCCTGGCTCAAGGCAGGACGAAGATGCTGCGGCTCGACGGCCTGCAATCCGGCGAGCACAAGCACCTCATTGGCCGCGGCTGCGAGGGTGGGCAAGGTGTCGAAAAGGGTTCCATCGACATCAAAGACGACTGTTCGTATTTGATCGTTAGTGTTCATGTCCTGAATGCTACGAACATAATGAGTCAAACTCATGACAAATACGGGCGGTACAGTTTCCGCATCGATCCCGTGCGCGCGTGGCGCGTCAACCGTCCTGAAATGCAAGAAAACAGATGCTCAAAGCAGCTCGCCAGAAAGAAATCGTCGCCCTTTTGCAAGGGGGCGGCGTCGTCGAAGTCAGCGTGCTGGCGGAGCGTTTTCAGACATCGCCGATCACTGTCCGCCGTGACCTCATCGAATTGCAGGAGCGTGGCGTGCTGGCCCGCACGCGAGGGGGCGCGATTCCCGGCAATGAGGTGTATGCAGAGGGTTGGGCGCGGTACGAGAGTGTTAGCTACGCGGAGCGCGAGAGGGAAAACTACCGCGAGAAACGAGCCATCGCGGAGCTGGCCGCGCAATCAGTGTCGGACGGCGACTGCATCCTCATCAACGGCGGTACCACGTGCAGGCACCTCGCGGAAGCTCTGCGAGGTCATCACCACCTTCATGTCGTCACCAACGGACTGACCGTCGCCATGGAGCTGGCCAAGAGCAGAAACGCCACTGTCCATCTCCTGCAGGGCACCGTGGACTTTCAGAAGATGACGAGTGTGGGCCGCCTCGAAACAGGTGCATTCGAGGACATCACGGTCAGAGCGGCCTTCCTGGGCGTCCACGGGATCTCCGCGACCGGGGGCATCGGCATGCTGACGCCCGAGGAGTCAGCGATGAATCGAGCCTTCGTGGACGCGGCCCAGTCCGTCAATGTCCTCGTCGACTCCTCCAAGTTCAAGGCGCAAGCAATCTTCAGGATCGGGGTCTCCTCGTTTTCAGTGCAATAAGTGACGGTACGCAAAGCTAGCACTGGCGCGGGGGTGGTCTGGGTAGACCGTTGATTTCATTGACTTTCCTGTTCGCTTTGTAAACGGGTATGGTGGCC
>NZ_JBARYB010000060.1:0-3992 GCF_049647645.1 Achromobacter sp. | reverse complement strand
AGCGTCAGGGTGCGAAGCGTGCCGGTGAAGCCGTCTTTGTCTGCGGTGAAGGTGCCGATGGTTGCCATGATGAATTTCCTTTCGGTTAAACAAGGTTCGCGCCCATCGCGTCCTTGTTGTGATCCGGTCGGCGGGGGACGGGCGGGCTGCACCGCTTGCGGCCGCAACGCAGTGGAGAACCAGAAGGCGAAAAGAATTTGTCCCGCGAGGAATGCGCCGAACGCAGTGACAAAGCAGGGGAAATTGTTTTCGCCGCATGGTTGCAGCCAGCCCGAGGCGCAGCCGCGCCACCGCCAGGATTCACAACAACACAAGGACGCCTTGGGCCGACCCGCTCCGTAAGGAAGCATGGCCGACTCGGTATTCCCGCATGAAGGCTTCACTGGTACGCCCCTGATACGGGCAAGGGCCACCCCCAACCGACTAGGGCCAGAACGCCTCGCCGCATATTGCGGCGCTGTGCTTGAAATGTGAAATGGAAGCGTCATGGCGAGGCCGGATATCGTGTCCGTGAACCATCCTTCATAACGTGATGGGCGAGACCCGTCAGCGTCGAGGACGGCACGCATCCACACAACCTGCCGCAGCAAGCCACGGCGCATCTGCCGTTCCCTGACCATTGCGACGGGGCGCTGGCCAGGCCGATCCGGCAATGCCGGTTCGGCGGTATTCGAGGAGCGCCAAGCATCGCGCGGCGGGGATGGCCCTGGCGCCGCTCCCCTAGAGGCAAGCGAAGCGCGCAGCGCCGCAGGCGCGAAGGCGTGAGGGATTGAAGCCGAATGGCCGTGACGACAAAGGCGGCACGGGGCGCAGCCCGAAAGCCCGGCGGCGCTATGCGCCGACACGCCAAGTGTTCGACAAAGTCTCTAATTTAGATATAATTAGCCGCCATACAATATGGCGACAGCATTGTGAAAATTGAACAGAAATATCTGGCGCTGATACAAGAGGCGCAGCGACGAAAAATGCCCGATGTGGACGGAATCTGGCTGTGCTTTCAGACGCTCTCACTGGCTGCGGGCATCGACCGCGACTGTGCCGCGCTGCTGGCGCCTCACGGCTTGTCTGAAGGCCGCTTCGTGCTGTTGTTTCTGCTCGATGCCGCGCAAGACGGACTGGCGCCGAACACGTTGGCCGAACAAGCTGGCGTCACCCGTGCTACGGTCACGGGGCTACTTGATGGCCTGGAGCGCGAAGGACTGATTGAGCGGCATGCAGACGCCAACGACCGTCGTGCATTGTGTATACGACTTACGCGCAAAGGCAAACGAGTAGCCAAGACCGCGTTCGAGCAGCATGGCCACTGGATCGCCAGCCTATACGGCAACCTCTCCGCGACGGAGCGTATGCAACTGGCGAACCTGCTGGAAAAGGTAGCGGTCAAACTCAGAGGTACGGCACCATGACTGCTACCCGCAAAGGTGCGACCCGCGCCGCCGATATTCCTGCCGACGTGCTTCAGGCCCTGTCGCGCGGCAATATGCAGAGCGCCACCCTGACCGAGTGCCTGGCGCTCAATCAGGCCACGCTGACGCGAGCGGTGTTTCCGGGCCTGTCGGCCCCGACAATGAAGATCGTCGATGCAGCCTGTGCATTGGGTGTTCTCAAGCGCATGACCCGCATCGGTGTGGCGCTGCTGGACGAAGTGGGCGAGGCCGGCATCGTGCAATGTCGTTCGCATGGCGCGGATACGGTACGCGGTTGGGCCTGCTTCATGGTCGGTGCGCAGCCGGATCTGGATGTGGCGGCTCGGCTTGCCGCTATCCGGCCATTGGCCGACGACGCCCATTTCGGCGTACGCGAGTGGGCATGGATGGCCGTGCGACCTCATCTGGCACGTGAACTGGAGATCACCATAGACCATCTGGCGGCGTGGACGACATCGCCGTCCGAACGCCTGCGCCGCTTCGCCTGCGAGGCGCTACGCCCGCGCGGTGTGTGGTGTGCCCATATTGCGCCGCTCAAGCAACAGCCCGAGCGGGTATTACCTATTCTGTCGCCGCTGCGCGCCGACCCATCGGGCTACGTGCAGGACTCAGTGGCCAACTGGCTCAACGACGCCGCCAAGGATCAACCCGCGTGGGTGCGCGAACTCTGCCGACAGTGGCAGCAAGGCGAACCGTCCGCCGCTACCCGCCGCATCTGCAACCGCGCGCTGCGCAACCTAAAGTGAAAAGAAGCCATCTATGTCCCAGTACCTGGTCGAACTCTATTCCCCCAATGCCAGTTGGCAGGCATTGCCTGTCGAACAGCGCAAACAATTCCTCAATGGCATCCAGGCTGCGATGGGTAGCTTATCCAGCCTTGGCGTTGAAATCCTGGCCTTGAGCGAAACTGAGGTCGATATCGACCAAACCAGCGGCCATCGTTACTTGGGCATTTGGCGGTTTCCCGACGTACAAGCGCGGGATGTACTACTGGCTGGCATCAACGCCAGCGGCTGGTATGGCTACTTCGACCATGTGAATGCTGCCAGCAGCGCGGGCAGCTTCACCAGTCACATGGCCGCCTTGGCGGATGTGTGATGTGCATCGCCACGCCGCCACCTGATTCAAGACGTCGACGTTGCGGTTTTGCTTTGGGCTGTCACGCTAGATGCGGCCACCGCCGCGCCCGGCTTCCCGCATCCAAGGCTGACTCAGGCTCTCAGCGTATGCCTGTGGCCAGCTTGGTGCCCAGGCCGATCAAGACAAAGCCGGAAAGCCGGGTGGCCATTCTTCTGGCACCGGGAAACGCCGCGAAGCGCACCGCCGCGAGGCGTCCTATCAGCACCAATGCAGCCTGGTAAACAAGGCTCAGCACGGTGACGTGCAGCATCATCACTGTCAGGGTGGTGGTTGATGCTCCCGGTTTGAGAAACAAGGGAAAGAACGCAACAAAGAACAGGATGACCTTGGGGTTGGTCAGACTGACCATGAGAGCGCGGCGGAAGTAGACCCGCGAAGTTTGCGAGCGTGCGGGCTCCGATCCATCGGCACTCGGCCGACTTCGGATGAGTCGTACGCCCAGCCAGCAAAGGTAGGCTGCACCAAACCACTGCAGTCCCTGGAAGGCCAAAGGGTACGCCTGCATGATCGCGGCAAGGCCAGCCGCTGCGGCCACCATGAACAGAAAATCCCCCACAAGCGTCCCCAGGACAGCGGCCATGCCCGCGCTTCGACCGTCCCGCGCCGTGGCGTCCAGGATGGCAATCGTGCCGGCCCCTGGGACCGCCTGAAACACCAGGAGGGCGGTAATAAAGCTGCTGTAGTTCTGGATATCGAGCATCTTGGAAGTAAGTCTGGGTTAAACATCAGCAGATCATCTGCTGCCAGCCCTCGGTGGTACAGTATCTTTTTACGGTCATTGTCATTTTTAATGACTTTTTTTCTGATTAAGTAGTGTGATGGCAATAATGAAGGCAGCCGAATTGGACGGCGCAGCATGGCGCCTCCTGGGAGCATTGCAGCTTGACGCGCGGGCACCGCTGAAGGCGCTTGCAGAGGCCACGGGGTTGTCTGTGGCCGCGACGGCAGAGCGGCTCAAACGGCTGCAGGACGCGGGCATCGCGCAGAGATTTACGGCGGAACTGGATGCGTCCAAGGTGGGGTACCCGGTCAAGGCCATCGTCGGGATCACCGCAACCCAACCCGGAAAGAAGCCCCTGCTGGAGCGGCTTCGCCATGCGCCTGAAGTGCTGGAGTGCCATCACGTTGCCGGAGCCGACTCCTATGTGATGACCGTGGTGGCAACAAGCCTGACGGACCTGGAACGCTTTATCGGGACCATCAACGGGTACGGCGAAACCCGGACGTCGATCGTCTTCTCCACTCCCATTGAGCGCCGTGGCCTTGTGTCGCCTGGGTCAAAACGATCTTAGATTTCGGATCACTGCTGTCCGGTTAAATCATATGCGCCGAGCCGAAGATCAAGCATTGGCGCGGCTTGCAGGCCGATTTTGTTTGGTGCCGACTTGAACTTCGCTGGACTAAAACCGCGTACTTTCCCGGGAT
>NZ_JBARYB010000059.1:0-22109 GCF_049647645.1 Achromobacter sp. | reverse complement strand
CGATGATGCCGTTCAACTACCTGCACGCCATCATGCGCTGGGCGGTCATGCAGACCAGCAAGATTCCGGCGTTCCCCCCGGAGATCGAAGCCACGCTGCAGCCTGTGCCGGGCGACAAGTACGTGCGTGATGCATCGATGAATCCCGAGGATCTGCGCTAGGCGCGGCCCCCGGCAGCGGCGCGGGCTCCCGGATTTGCGCCAGGCGGATTTGCGCTAGGATTACTCCGACCAATCCGCCCCTCCCCCTGGAGCCCCCCGCATGACCGACCTCAGCGCCTTCCCCATCACCAAGAAGTGGCCCGCCCAGCACCCCGACCGCATCCAGCTGTATTCGCTGCCCACGCCCAACGGCGTGAAGGTGTCGATCCTGCTGGAGGAAACCGGGCTGCCCTACGAGGTCCATCGGGTCAGCTTCGACGCCAAGGATCAGTTTTCCCCCGAATTCCTGTCGCTGAGCCCGAACAACAAGATCCCGGCCATCCTCGACCCCAATGGCCCCGACGGCAAGCCGCTGGCCCTGTTCGAGTCCGGCGCGATCCTGATCTACCTGGCCAGCAAGGTGGGCAAGTTCCTGCCGGCGGATACGGCGGGGCGTTACGAGACGCTGCAGTGGATCATGTTCCAGATGGGCGGCATCGGTCCGATGTTCGGCCAGTTGGGCTTCTTCCACAAGTTCGCCGGCAAGGACTACGAGGACAAGCGTCCGCGCGACCGCTACGTGGAAGAATCCAAGCGTCTGCTGAACGTGCTGGACCAGCGTCTTGAGGGGCGCGACTGGGTGATGGGCGATGAGTACACCATTGCCGACATCGCCATTCTGCCCTGGGTGCGCAACCTGGTGGGCTTCTATGGTGCGGGCGAGCTGGTGGAGTTTTCGCGCTTTAAGAATGTTGCCCGGGTGCTGGAGGCTTTCGTGGCCCGCCCGGCGGTGGCCCGGGGCCTGACGATACCCGCCCAAGTCTGAGGGCGACTGCGCGGCCGCTGCCTGAGCGGCCGCGTGCTTCCGGTTTCCCGCCGCCTGCAGCGGGCTTGCGGCAAATCAAACAAGCCCGCAAGTTATATGCTTTTCGGTCATTAACTTATTACTGAAAGGCGTAAGCTTCCTCCATAAGCTGGACAGGCCGTAGAACACCCCGACGTGCACGCTGCCCAGCGGCTACGGAGGGCAGTAATGAAGAGGATCGGGATCAAGGCGGTGGTCGGCCTGCTGGCGGCAGCGGGCCTGGCTATCGGCGGCGCGCAGCTGCTGACCGCGAATCGCAAGGCCGACACCACGGCGTCCGTGGACATCAACGACAGGCGGCTGGTCGAGGCCGGCGCCTACATCGCGCGCACGGGCGACTGCGTGGCCTGTCACAGCGTGCCCAATGGCAAGCCCTTTGCGGGCGGCCTGTCGATGCAGACGCCGGTCGGCACCATCTATTCGTCGAACATCACGCCCGACAAGCAGACGGGCATCGGCGGATACAGCTACGCGGATTTCAAGAACGCGGTGCAATACGGCATCCGCAAGGACGGCACGCCCCTGTATCCGGCCATGCCGTACCCGTCGTACGCCATCATGCCGGACGCGGACATCCAGGCGCTGTACGCCTACTTCATGTCGCAGGTCGAGCCCGTCAGCCAGCCCAGCGCGGATTCCACCATACCTTGGCCGCTGAACATGCGCTGGCCCATGGCCTGGTGGCAGCTGCTGTTCGCGGGCAAGCGCGAGTTCGCGGCCCCGGCCGGCGCCGATGAAAAGCTGGTGCGCGGCGCCTATCTGGTCGAAGGCCCGGGCCACTGCGGCGCCTGCCACACGCCGCGCGGCCTGGCTTACCAGGAGCAGGCGCTATCCCTGGCGGACGGCGACGCCTTCCTGTCCGGCGCGGTGATCGACGGCTGGCGCGCCAAGAGCCTGCGCGGCGAGGCCCAGGGCCTGCAATCCTGGAGCGCGCAGGACATCGAACTGTTCCTGAAGACGGGCCGCACCGACAAGGTCGCAGCCTTTGGCGCCATGGCCGACGTGGTCGAGCACAGCACGCGTTATTTCACCGATGGCGACCTCGCCAGCATCGCGGCCTACCTGAAGCAATTGCCCGCGGCGGGCGGCAAGCTCGCCGCCTTCCCGCCCAAGGCCGACAGCACCACCGCATCCCTGCGCGACGGCCGCTACGACTCGCGCGGCGCGGTCATCTACGTGGAGCAGTGCGTGGTGTGCCATCGCGCCGACGGGCAGGGCATGGCGCGCATCTTCCCGGCGCTGGCCGGCAATTCGGCGGTGTTTGCGCAGAACCCGCAGTCCATCATCCAGATCACCCTGGAGGGCGGCAGGATGCCGTCGAACGACACGGATGCCATGACGTTCGCGATGCCGGGCTTCAAGCACCTGAGCGATCGCGATATCACAGACGTGATCAATTTCATCCGCACGGAATGGACCAACCAGGCGCCCGCGATCGGCGAGAAGGACGTCGCGCATATCCGCGAGTTCCTGGCCAGCAAGAAGCCGAACATCGGCGGAGGCAAGCATGAGTAAGCACATCAGGATCGCCGCGCTGCTGGCGGCAGTGGTCGCCGTGGGCGGCTGGACCGTCGCCACGGCCGAACCCGGGGCCGCGGCGCAAGGCGCGCGCAACACCTTTCCGGTGCTGGACAAGGACGGCAAGCGTTTGCCGGACTACACCATTCCCTCGGATACCCAGATCGCCGCGCAGCCCAACGCGGACCAGATCAACTACGGCAAGCGCCTCTTGACCGAGACGCGCCGCCTGCTGCCGCAGAACACGGGCGCCAGCCTGAACTGCAACAGTTGCCACGTGCAGGGAGGCAAGAAGCCGCTGGGCGCGCCCTATATCAACACGGTCAACACCTTCCCGCAGTTCAATCCCCGCGCCAACCGGGTGGTGACGCTGGAGGACCGCATCAACGGCTGTTTCATGCGTTCGATGAACGGCAAGCCGCTGGAGAAGGACTCGGCCGAGATGAAGGCCATGATCGCCTACATGAAGTGGCTGGCCCAGGACGTGCCGCACGGTGCCAAAGTGCAGATCGAAAACGCCTGGCCCATAGACACCAAGCTGGTGCCCGATCCGGTGCGCGGCAAGAGCCTGTATGCGGCCCAATGCGCGTCTTGCCACGGCGCCAACGGCGAGGGCAAGAAGGACCATTCGGGCGACATCGCCTTTCCGCCCTTGTGGGGCGACGAGTCCTTCAACATCGGCGCGGGCCTGGCGCGCACCTACAAAGCCGCGGCCTTCATCCGCAACAGCATGCCGATGGGCGTGAACACGCATGGCAGTTGGGGCGAGGGCGGAGTGCTGTCCGACCAGGACGCGGTGGACGTGGCCGAATACTTCACCCACATGCCGCGCCCGGACTTCGCCGGCAAGGACCGGGACTGGCCGCAGGGCAAGAAGCCGAAGGACGCACGCTACTGAGGCGTTGCGGCCCAGCCTCTACAATCGGCCCTGTCATCCCTTACGGAAAGCCGGGGCCGCCCATGGAACTGCGCCAACTGCGTTACTTCGTCCGCGTCGTGGAGGCGGGCAGCATCGGCCGCGCCGCGCAGTCCATCGGCATGGTGACCTCCGCGCTCAGCCAGCAGATCAGCCGGCTGGAGGGCGAATTGTCCACCCGGCTGCTGCGGCGCAGCGCCAGCGGCGTGGAGCCCACCGACGCGGGCCTGGCGTTCTTCCGCCAGGCGCAGCTGGCGCTGCGCCACGCCGACGACGCCGTGCAGGCCGCGCAGCAGGCCAGGCTGGCCGGCCATGTCAGCGTGGGCCTGCCTTCCACTACCGCCGCCATCCTGGGCGCGCATTTCGTGCAGGCCATGAATGAACGCTATCCCGACATTCGCCTGCATCTGGTGGAGGCGCTGTCGGGCCATTTGAGCGACATGCTCAACGGCCGCATGCTGGATGTGGCCATCGTGTTCCAGGCCGAATCCGCGCGCCGCTGGAGCGTCATGCCCTTGCTGGACGAGCCGCTGTTCCTGTTGGCGCATCCGGCCATGGCGGGGCTGCCGGCGGGGGAGACCACCCGCATCGAAGCCATCGCGCATCTGCCGCTGGTCCTGCCCAGCGGGCGCCACGGGCTGCGGGCGCTGGTCAATAACGCGTACCAGCAGTCGGGCCGCGCGCCGCTGGTGGCGGTGGAGGTCGACGGCCTGCCGGTGCTGATGGACGTGGTGCAACTGGGCCGCGTGGCCACCATCCAGCCCAGCTCCGCCATGGCGCGGATCGCGCCGGGCCAGCTGCACATGGCGCGTATCGACGACGCGCACCTGTACCGCCCCAATCTGCTGGCCAGCCTGTCGGAGGACGAACTGTCGCCCGCGGCCCTGGCCGCCCGGCTGGTGCTGGCGGACGTCTCGCGCGCGCTGGCGCGCGAGGGCAAATGGCCGGTGGTGACCCTTCACGATTCATGAAGACCTGTTGACGCCTGGCTGATATCGGCGGGCTCTTCTGCTCGCTACAGTCTGTTCCTTGCAAGAGGAACAACGGCATGGTCGATGTCTTGGTGGTGGGAGGGGGCAACGCGGCGCTGTGCGCGGCCCTGATGGCGCGCGAGGCCGGCGCCAGCGTGCTGCTGCTGGAAGCGGCGCCGCGCGAGTGGCGCGGCGGCAATTCGCAGCACACGCGCAATCTGCGCTGCATGCACGATGCGCCGCAGGACGTGCTGATCGAGGCCTATCCCGAGGAAGAATACTGGCAGGACCTGCTCAAGGTGACGGGCGGGCTGACCAACGAGCATCTGGCGCGCCTGGTCATCCGCGAATCCTCCACCTGTAGGGACTGGATGCGCCGCCACGGCGTGAACTTCCAGCCGCCGCTGTCTGGCGCGCTGCACGTGGCGCGCACCAACGCCTTCTTCATGGGCGGCGGCAAGGCCCTGGTCAACGCCTATTACCGTAGCGCCGAGGCGCTGGGCGTGCAGATCCGCTACGACGCCCCGGTCGACTCGCTGGAGCTGGAGGGCGGCCGCTTCGTGGCGGCGCGCGTCGGCGATGAACGCATCGAGGCGCGCGCCTGCGTGCTGGCGGCCGGCGGCTTTGAGTCCAATCGCGAGTGGCTGCGCGAGGCCTGGGGCCAGAACGAGCGCGGCGAATGGCCGGCCGACAATTTCCTGATCCGCGGCACCCGCTACAACATGGGCGTGTTGCTGAAGTTCATGCTGGACGCGGGCGCGGACAGCATCGGCGATCCGTCGCAGTCGCATTGCGTGGCGATCGATGCGCGCGCGCCGCTGTACGACGGCGGCATCTGCACCCGCATCGACTGCGTGTCGCTGGGCGTGGTGGTCAATCGCGAGGCGCGGCGCTTCTATGACGAGGGCGAGGACTTCTGGCCCAAGCGCTATGCGATCTGGGGCCGCCTGACGGCCATGCAGCCGGGCCAGATCGCCTATTCCATCATCGACGCGAAGGCCGTGGGCCGCTTCATGCCGCCGGTGTTTCCCGGCGTGCAGGCCGACACCTTGCCGGAACTGGCCGTGAAACTGGGACTGGACCCGGCGGTCTTCGAGCAGACCTTGCGCGACTACAACGCGGCCTGCCGCGTCGGCAAGTTCGACCACACCGCGCTGGACGACTGCCATACCGAAGGGCTGGCGCCGGCCAAGACGCACTGGGCGCGGCCCATCGACACGGCGCCGTTCTATGGCTATGCCTTGCGCCCCGGCATCACCTTCACCTACCTGGGCCTGAAGGTGGACGACACCGCCGCGGTCCGGTTCAACGACGTGCCCAGCGACAACCTGTTCGTCGCGGGCGAAATGATGGCCGGCAATGTGCTGGGCAAGGGCTACACGGCCGGGGTGGGCATGTCCATCGGCACGGCCTTCGGCCGTATCGCCGGCACTCAGGCCGCAGCGGCCG
The DNA here is from genome assembly GCF_049647645.1 of Achromobacter sp. Taxonomy (GTDB): domain Bacteria; phylum Pseudomonadota; class Gammaproteobacteria; order Burkholderiales; family Burkholderiaceae_B; genus Achromobacter. Next base: position 16,250 of record NZ_JBARYB010000059.1, on the reverse strand, counting down.
CGCGCGGCCTGCACAATGCGGAAGCACACCATGAAGCAGCTTGAAGCCCTGGCCCGCGAGGCTCAGTCTTTTTCCACGCCGCATGCCGAGGCGGCGCCCGTCATGGCCGAGCAGCCGGTACGCTGGCTAGGCAAACAGGCCAAGCCCCAGGCGGAGCTTCTGACCGGCGATGAAACCGAAGTCGCGCGCGTCATGCAGATCTGCAACGCCTGCCGTTATTGCGAGGGATTTTGCGCGGTGTTTCCCGCCATGACCCGCCGCCTGGAATTCGGCAAGGCCGATTTGAACTACCTGGCCAACCTGTGCCACAACTGCGGCGCTTGTTTGCACGCTTGCCAGTACGCGCCGCCGCACGAGTTCGCGGTGAACGTGCCGCAGGCCATGGCCCGGGTCCGGATGCAGACCTACACCGATTACGCCTGGCCCGAGGCGCTGGGCGCGCTGTACAAGCGCAATGGTCTGGTGGTGTCGCTGGCAACTGCCGCCGGCCTGGCGCTGTTCCTGACGTTGGCCGTGCTGATGGCGGGCGGCCTGTTCCACGAACCGATGGCCGGCAATTTTTATGCCGTGTTCCCGCACAACACGCTGGCGCTGATGTTCGGCGTGGTGTTCGGCTTTTCGATGCTGGCCTTGGGCGTGGGCGTGACGCGCTTCTGGCGCAACATCAGCCCGGGGGCGGCCACGGGCGCCGCGGTGGCGGAAGCGGCGCATGACGCGCTGCGGTTGCGCTATCTGGATGGGGGGCACGGCAAGGGCTGCAACAACGCGGACGACGCCTTCACCTTGTGGCGCCGCCGGTTCCACCACTTCACGTTCTACGGCTTCATGCTGTGCTTCGCCGCCACCTGCGTGGCGACGCTGTACCACTATCTGCTGGACCTGCAGGCGCCGTATCCGTTCTGGAGCGCGCCGGTGCTGCTGGGCACGGCGGGCGGCATCGGCCTGCTGATCGGGCCGGCGGGGCTGCTGTGGCTGAACCTCAAGCGCCATCCGCAGCAGGGCGACGCGGCGCAAAAACCCATGGATCGCGGCTTCATCGCGCTGCTGTTCCTGACCAGCGCCACCGGCCTGGCCTTGTTGGCTGGCCGCGACGGTAGTGCGATGGCGCTGCTGCTGGCGATCCACCTGGGCGTGGTGATGGCGCTGTTCCTGACCCTGCCCTACGGCAAGTTCGCCCACGGCATCTACCGTTCGGCCGCGTTGCTGAAGTGGGCCATCGAGAAACGCCAGCCCAACAAGCTGCAGCTGGGCTCGGACTGAAGGGCCGCGCAGCCGCGGTGATTTGACGGCGCCCGCCGACGGCGCCGCGACCGATAACAAACCAGGAGACTTCAATGTTCCGTACTTCCTTGCTGGCGCGCGCCGCGCTGGCCGCCTGTCTGCTGCCGGCCTTGCCGGCGGCGCAAGCCCAGTCCTTCCCCACGAAGCCGATTACGCTGGTGGTGCCGCATTCCGCGGGCGGCACCTCGGACATTCTTGCGCGCACGGTCGCCGCCGAGGCCGCCAAGACCCTTGGGCAGACCATCGTCATCGACAACAAGGGCGGCGCCAATGGCACCATCGCCGCCAAGCAGGTGGCCACCTCCGCGCCGGACGGCTACACGCTGCTGCTGGCCACCGCCAGCACGCATGGCATCAACCCGTCCTTGTACTCGCGCATCTCCTATGACGCCGTGAAGGACTTCACGCCCGTGACGCTGCTGGCCACGGTGCCCAATGTGCTGGTGGTGGGCAAACAGGTGCAGGCCGCGAATGTGCAGGAGCTGGTCGCCTACATCCGTTCGCAGGGCGACAAGATCAACATGGGCTCGGCCGGCGCGGGTACGCCCGGCCACCTGGCCGGCGAGATGTTCAAGAGCGCCGCCAAACTCCAGTTCACGCACATCCCCTACAAGGGCGGCAGCCCCGCCATCACCGACCTGATCGGCGGCCAGATCGACTTCATGTTCACGACCATCCCCGGCGTGCTGCCGCACGTGAAGGCCGGCACGCTGCGCGCGCTGGCTGTCACCTCGCCGCAGCGCTCGCCCGCCATGCCGGACATTCCGACGATGGCGGAATCGGGTCTGCCAGGCTTTCAGGCCGTGTCGTGGCACGGCATCGTCGCGCCGGCCGGCACGCCGGACGCGGTGGTTGCGACGCTGAACCAGGCCCTGAGCGACGCGCTGGCCGCGCCGGCCGTCAAGCAGCGTCTGATGGAAGAGGGCGCGCAGGCTTCCAGCCTGAACACCGCGGCGTTTGGCGCCTTCATCCAGAGCGAGATCGCGGCCTGGGCCAAGGCGGTCAAGGACTCGGGCGCGACGGCGAACTGAGGCCGGTGGCATGCCGGGGGCGGTATCTTAGAATGGCGCATGCTGATTACTGCCCTGCTTACGACGCTGGCCCTGGCGTCGGGTAACGGCGCCGCCTTCGAACTTTCCTGCATCTATTCGGACAAGACCGACGAAGGCGTGTTCGATATCGTGGAACATTGCGCCCGCGAGGAAAGCGGCGGCATCGTCTTTAATCCCGAGATCCTGCGCCGGATGCAATTCGGTGACGATGGCTTGACGCCCGCCGGCGTCGGCGACGCCTGGCGCTGGGTGCGGCCGGATGGCCGGTCGGTGCCGGTGATCACGTACGACAATGGCCCGGACGAGTTCGAGGAAGGGCTGGCGCGCGGGCGCCGGCCGGAAGGCATGGCGTACTACGACAGGCAGCTGAACCTGGCGCTGGCCACCTCCTATGCGTGGGCCGAGCCTTTCAGCGGCGGCCTGGCCGCGGTCTGCAGCCGTTGCGTCATCGTGCCGGAAGGCGAGCACTCGGTGGTGGTCGGCGGCGATTGGGGCGCGATCGACCGCAAGGGCGCGCTGGTGCTGCCGCTGCGGCCGGACGCGGCATCCTTGCGCAGCGAGCTGGAAGCCGCGAGAAAGCGCTGAGCGTGGCGCCCGCGGATCAGCCGCCGGCCAGCAGCTTCCCCAATGTCGCCATGCCTTGTTCCATCTCCGGATTCCAGGGATGCCCGCCGTTCAACCGCAGGAAGTTGCCGAAGGCGCCGGACGCCGAGAACAGCGGGCCCGGCGCGATGCTGATGCCATGATCAAGCGCGGCGCGGTGCACCTTGAGCGTGTCGATGTGCGCCGGCAGCTCGACCCATACGAAGTAGCCTCCCATCGGCCGCGTGGCGCGCGTGCCCTTGGGGAAATAACGGGCGATGGCTTGCAGCAGCTCCCCTTGCTGCTGGGCCAGCGCCTGGCGGAATTGGCGCAGGTGGCGGTCGAAGCCGCCTTTTTCCAGATAGGCGGCGATGGCGGCCTGGGTGGGCGCCGCGGTCGCCAGGCTGGTGGTGAGCTTGTTGCGCATGATGCGCCGCGTATAGCGGCCCGCGGCGACCCAGCCCACGCGGTAGCCCGGCGCCAGGGTCTTGGAGAACGAGGAGCAGTGCATCACGATGCCATCGCGATCGAAGGCCTTGGCCGGGCGCGGTCGGCTCTCGCCGAAGTACAGCTCGCCGTAGACGTCGTCCTCGATCAGGGCCACGTCGTGGCTGGCCAGCAGCCGCACCAGGGCTTCCTTCTTGTCGTCGGGCATCAGGCTGCCCAGCGGATTCTGGAAGTTGGTCATGAGCCAGCAGGCCTTGGGACGATGGCGCAGGATGGCTTGCTCCAGTGCCTGCAGGTCTATGCCTTCGCGCGGGTGCGTGGCCACTTCGATCGCGTGCAGGTGATTGCGTTCCAGCGATTGCAGCGCGGCGTAGAAGGTGGGGGACTCGACGATGACCGCGTCGCCGGGGCTGGTGACCGCCGCCAGGCTCAGGTTCAGCGCGTCCAGCGCGCCGTTGGTGATGATGATGTCGTCCACCGGCACGGACATGCCGTCGGCCAGGTAGCGCAGCGCGATGGCGCGGCGCAGCGCGGCGTCGCCCGGGCTGAGGTCGTCGATCGAGCCCCAGGGATCCAGGCGCTGGACCGTGGACGCCATGAACTTCGCCAGGCGTCCATAGGGCAGCAGCGACGGGTTGGGAAAGGCCGAGCCGAAGGGCAGCATGTCGCGGCGCAAGGTGGCGTTGAGCACCTGCAGCACGTTGTCGCTGACGTCCACCGGATGGCGTCCAGCGCTGGCGCTGGACAGGCCGTCGAGTTCCGGCAGCGTGGCGTGCGGCGCGCGCAGCACGTAGTAGCCGGAGCGGTCGCGGGCGCGGATCAGGCCGCGCGCCTCCAGCAAGTAGTAGGCCTTGAACACCGTCGAGGGGCTGACCCCGCGGCTGGCGCTGGTTTGCCGCACCGAGGGCAGGCGGTCGCCCGCCTGCAGCAGGCCCGATCGGATCGATGCGGTGATTTCTTCTGTCAGCCGTTCATAGCGCTTCATGGGCGGGTCCGTTTGCGTGGGTCGGGTTCAGGTCGACATGCCGATGGTTCTCATCACCAGGCGCAGCGCATAGGCGGCCACGCCCAGCGCCGCGACGCTGCATGCCCAGATCATCGCCAGCCAGAGCAGGCGGCTGCGCCACGAGGGCAGGGAGGGTTGAGAGCGGTTCATCAGTGGAACTCCTCGCCCAGACGCACCTTGCCCCGGAACACGTAGTACGACCAGGCGGTGTACATGAGAATAATCGGAATGATCGCCAGCGCTCCCACCAGCGCGAAGCCCTGGCTTTGCGGCGGGGCGGACGCGGTCCAGATGGACACGTCGGGCGGGATGATGGCGGGCCAGATGCTGATGCCCAGGCCGCTGTAGCCCAGGAACAGCAGCGCCAGCGACAGCATGAAGGGACCGGCGTTGGGCATGCCCTTGACGCGGCGGATGAGGTCAAAGCCGGCCGCCGCGACCAGCAGTGGCACCGGCAGGAACCAGAACATGTTCGGCAGGCTGAACCAGCGCTGCGCGATCTGCGGCTGCGCCAGCGGCGTCCAGATGCTGAGCGCCGCGATCACGGCCAGCAGCGCCAGCGTCAGCGGCCGGGCGATGTCGCACATGTGGCGGTGCAGGCGGCCTTCGGTCTTCATGATGAGCCAGGTGCAGCCGAGCAGCGCGTAGGCCACCACCAGTCCCGCGCCGGTGAACAGCGAGAACGGGCTGATCCAGTCCCAGGCGCCGCCCGGGTAGGCGCGGTCCACCACCGGGATGCCTTCGATGTAGGCGCCCAGCGTCACACCCTGGAAGAAGGTGGCGCACACGGAGCCGAGCACGAAGGCGCGGTCCCACAGCGGACGGTGGTGTTCGTCCGCCTTGAAGCGGAATTCGAACGCCACGCCGCGGAAGATCAGGCCCAGCAGCATGAACACCAGCGGCAGGTGCAGCGCGCTCAGGATCACCGAGTAGGCCAGCGGGAACGCCGCCATCAGGCCGGCGCCGCCCAGCACCAGCCAGGTCTCGTTGCCGTCCCACACGGGCGCCACGGTGTTGACCATGACGTCGCGTTCCTCGCGGTCGCGGATCAGCGGAAAGAGGATGCCGATGCCCAGATCGAAGCCATCCATGATTACGTACATCATCACGCCGAACAGGATGATGACGGCCCATACCAGTGCAAGGTCGATGCCCATGGCGTCAGACTCCCGAATGCTTGCGTTGCGCGGGCTCGATGCCCGCCAGGGTGGAGGCGGCCGACAGCGGCCGCGAGGGCTGGCGCGGTTCGCCCGGGCCGCCCGACAGCGGCGCGTGGCCGGGGGCGGGGCTGGGGCCCATGCGGATCAGGCGCAGCATGTACGACACGCCGGCGCCGAACACCAGCAGGTACACCACCACGAACAGCGCCAGCGTCAGCGTCAGTTCGCCCAGCCCGTGCGGCGTGGCCGCGTCGGCGGTGCGCATGACGCCATACACCACCCAGGGCTGACGGCCGATTTCCGTGACGTACCAGCCGGCCAGGATCGCGATCAGCCCGGACGGCCCCATCCACAGCGCAAAGCGATGCAGCCAGCGCGATTCATACAGTTTGCCGCGCCAGCGCGACCACAGCGCCCAGGCTGCCAGGGCGATCATCAGCATGCCCAGGCCCGCCATCACGCGGAACGACCAGAACACCGCCGTGGCGTTGGGCCGGTCTTCCGGCGGATACGACTTCAGGCCGGGGAACTGGCCGTCCCAGCTGTGCGTGAGGATCAGGCTGCCCAGGCGCGGGATGTTCACCGCGTAGCGGGTTTCCTCGCGCTCCATGTCGGGGATGCCGAACAGCGTCAACGGCACGCCGGCGCCGGGCTCGCTTTCCCAATGGCCTTCGATGGCGGCGATCTTGGCGGGCTGGTGCTTCAGCGTGTTCAGGCCATGGAAGTCGCCGACCACGGCTTGCAGCGGCGCCACCAGCAGCAGCATGCCCATGGCCATCGCGAACATCTTCTTCACGGCCGGGCTGCGGTCGCCGCGCAACATATGCCAGGCGCCGGAGGCGCCCACCATCAGCGCGGTCGCCAGGAACGCGGCGATGCCCATGTGCGCCAGGCGGTAGGGGAAGGACGGGTTGAAGATGACCGCCAGCCAGTCCGTGGGCACCACGCGGCCGTCCAGGATCTCGTAGCCGGCCGGCGTCTGCATCCAGCTGTTGGACGCCAGGATCCAGGTGGCCGACACCAGCGTGCCCAGGGCCACCATCACGGTCGAAAAGAAATGCAGGCCCGGCCCGACGCGCGACCAGCCGAACAGCATCACGCCGAGGAAGCCGGCTTCCAGGAAGAAGGCCGTCAGCACTTCATAGGCCAGCAAGGGCCCGGTCACGCTGCCGGCGAAATCGGAGAAGAAACTCCAGTTGGTGCCGAACTGATACGCCATCACCAGTCCGGACACCACGCCCATGCCGAAGTTGACGGCGAAGATCTTGGTCCAGAAATGGTAGAGATCGCGGTAGACGGTGTTGCGCGTGCGCAGCCACAGTCCTTCCAGCACGGCGAGGTAGCTGGCCAGGCCGATGGTGATGGCGGGGAAGATGATGTGAAACGAGATGGTGAAGCCGAACTGTATTCGGGCAAGCAATAGCGCGTCGCTATCCATGGCGGTATTCCTGACTTCTAGGCCAGCGCGCCTCAACCGCCACAAGACGGCGTGCACTGACGGGTGTTTGAACTACACCCTGAAGTTAGAGCCGCAGCCTTTATCAGTACAGATTCAGAGAAAGAAGAAAAAAGCAGATCAGTTTGAGTGGTTTATTGGATCTGCATCCCTGCTTCATAGGGAAAGCATCTGTGCTGCAGATATTTTCCAGCTTCCGAAGTTACAAAAAAAGCAGCACAGAAAAGGCGGGTGCGTCCCCTGATACGCATGTTTGCAGGCGCAGCCCGCCCGGTCGGCGCCAGGCCGCTACGAGGCGCAGGCGCGCGCCGCTTCGTCGATCAGGCCCGCCACCTCGCCGGCGCGGGACGCTAGCGACGCGTGGCTCGCGTCCAGGGTGATGGTCTTGCGCGTATTCATGCGCGCGGCCATGCGCGTCTGGTTCTCGGGGGCGATCATCCGGTCCTGGCTGGAGATCTGATACCAGGACGGTTTGCTGCGCCATGCGGGGACGGATACCGTTTCGCCGAACGCGCTGGCCAGCGGCGCCTTCTGCGTGACGGCCATGACCAGCCCTTCGTCGGCGGGCAGGTCCTGGCAGAAGCTCTCGTGGAATTTGTCGGCGCGCAGCCACAGGTAGCCGTCGCTGTCGGGCGCCAGATTGGGCGCGGCCGCAGGCAGCATCTCCTGCGTGATCCCGCCGGGGCTTTCGCCCGCATCCGGGGCAAAGGCGGCGATGTACACCAGGCCGGCCACGTTGGGCTGGGTGCCGGCTTCGCTGATGACCGCGCCGCCATACGAATGGCCGACCAGCAGCACGGGGCCCTTTTGCTGCGCGATCATCTTGCGGGTGCGTTCGGCGTCGTCGGCCAGCGACGTCAAGGGCATTTCCACGGCATGCAGGTCTTGATAACCCTTGCGCACCAGTTCAAGAATGACTCGGGTCCAGTGGGCGGCGCCGCCCCAGAACCCGTGGACAAGAATGATGCTGGGTTTGCTGCTCATGGTGCGGCTCCTTCCGGGGATGGAGCAACGATCATGCGCGTGCCACGCCGGCGCCGCTACTGCTTTTGCGTGCCGGCGTGTTACAGCGGCCGCGGCGCTGGCGCGGCGACGGCCAGGCGCTGGGCGCGCTGGCTCAGCCACACGCTGGCGACCACGATCGCCATGCCGGCGATCTGCGCGGCGCTCAGTTGTTGGCCCAAGAGGCCCCAGCCCAGCAGCACCGCCGTGATGGGACTGAGAAAGCCCAGCGAGGACACCACCGCGGGTTCCAGCCGCGCCACGCCCCGGAACCAGAGCACATAGGTCAGCGCCGCGCCGATCAGGCCCAGGTAGGCGATGCCGGCCACGTTCATCGCGGTGAGGGGCGGCAGGGCGGGTTCCGCGGCGAATGCCAGCGGCACCAGCAGGATGCCGCCCGCCGTCAGTTGCCAGGACGTGAAGGTGAGCGCCGACACCGGCGGTTGCCAGCGCCGGCTGAGCACCGTGCCCAGGGCCATCGAGGCGGCGCTGACCAGTCCGGCCGCGATGCCTACCGGATCCAGCGCGGCCTTGGGCGTCAGCACCAGTAGCGCCACGCCGCCCAGGCCGCCCAGCGCCGCCAGCACCGACAGGCCGCGCACCGGCGTGCCCAACAGGCTGCGCGCCAGCAGGATCACCACCAGCGGCTGGATCGCGCCTAGCGTGGCGGCCACGCCGCCCGGCAGGCGGTAGGCCGCCACGAACAGCAGGGCCCAGAAGACGGAGAAGTTCAGCGCGCCCAGGATGAAGGTTCGCAGCCACCAGATGCCCTGGGGCAACTGGCGCACTGCGAGCAACAGCAGCAGGCCGGCCGGCAGGGCGCGTAGCATGGCGACCGTCAGCGGGTAGTCCTGCGGCAGCATCAGGGTGGTGACGACGTAGGTGCTGCCCCAGATGGCGGGCGCCAGGGCCGTCAGCAGCAGATCGGAACCGCGGTTCATGGTCATGCTCCGGCAAGGGCTCAGGCGAGCTCAAGCACGTCGTGGACGGGGCGGCGCGGCTTCTGCGGCCAATTGCCGTCCTGCGCGTAGCCCATGGCGACCAGCATGACCGGCACTTCTTCCTGGCGCAAGCCGAAGGCCTGGGCCACGCCGGCGGCGTCGAAACCGGTCATCGGGCTGGCCGCCAGGCCCTGGGCCTGCCCCGCCAGCATCAGGGTGGAGGCGCCGAAGGTGGCGCTGCGCACCGCCTCGTCGCGGCGGGTCTGCGGCGAGGCGGCATAGAGGCGGCTGGCCGCGGCTTCCCACGATGGCACCATGGCCGCCGGCATGAAGCCCGCGTCCACCGAGGCTTGCAGGCGGTCGGCCATCCAGGCGGCCTGGGGCAGCACGCCCAGCACGATGAAAGTCACCGCCGCTTCGCTGACCTTGGGCTGGTTCCAGGCCAGTTCGCGCAGGCGGCGCTTGCCGTCCGTGCTGCGCACGGCGATGAAGCGCCAGTTCTGCAGATTGAAGGCGGTGGGGGCGCGGGTGGCCCAGGAGATCAGGTTGTGGATGTTGTCGTCGTCCACGCCGCGGGCGGGGTCGAAGAAATTGGCGGAATTGCGTTGCGCGATTGCGTCGGTCAGGGCGTGGTTCATGGCTGCGATCCTTGGGATTTGCTGGGGTTGCCGGTTCGCCACATGAGCGCCGACTCCATGTCCACAGGCTAATTGAATCCTTGGTTGGCGATAATATCCATTTCATTGGCAATATCATTCACTAATGGTGAATAATCTATGGATCATCTGACGGCGCTGAGGGTTTTCAGGCAGGTGGTGGAGCGGGGCGGCTTCGCGGCCGCGTCGCGCCAGATGGGGCTGTCGCCTGCGGCGGTCAGCAAGAACATCGCCGAACTGGAGGCCCACCTGGCGGCGCGGCTGCTCAACCGCACCACTCGCCGGATGAGCCTGACCGAAGCCGGCGCGCGCTACTACGAACAAGTGGCCCGCATCCTGGACGACCTGAGCGAAGCCGAGCAATCGCTGGGGCCGCTGCAGCAGGCGCCGTCCGGCACCTTGCGGGTCAGCGCGCCCATGTCATTGAGCCTGGTCCGGCTGTCCGCTGCCATGCCGCGTTTCCTGGAGCGCTATCCGCAGGTATCGCTGGACCTCAACCTGGAGGACCGCCGCATCGACATCGTCAAGGAAGGCTACGACCTGGCGATCCGCGGCACCGACAGGCTGGAGGATTCCAGCCTGGTGGCGCGCAAGCTGATGACGCTGGACCACGTGCTTTGCGGCGCGCCGGCATACTTCGAACGTCACGGCGTGCCAGCCTCGCCGCTGGCGTTGCGCGGCATGGAGCGCGTGCAGTTCACCTTGTCGGGGCATGCGGACGAATGGACCTTCAAGCGCGCGGGCGAAACCGAGCGCGTGCCGGTGCGCGGACGCTACAGGGTGAGTTCCAGCCTGGCGGTGCGCGATGCGCTGCGCGCGGGCTTCGGCGTCAGCCTGGTGCCGCGCGTCTATGTGCAGCAGGACTTGGACAGCGGCGCGCTGCGGGCAGTGCTGCAGGATTGGAAGCCGGACGAGACCTACGTGTACGCGGTCTATCCGTCGCGCCGCCACATGGTGGCCAAGGTGCGCGCCTTCGTCGACTTCTTGCTGGAAGAACTGGGCGCGCCGCAGGAATGACCCGGCAGCGGCCCGGCGCCGCTCAGTACATGTGCTGGCCGCCGTTCATGGCGACATTGCTGCCCGTCATGAAGCCGGCGGCGTCGCTGCAGATGAAGGCGACCAGCGCGCCGACCTCTTCCGGACGGCCCAGCCGGCCCAACGGGATCTGCGGCAGGATCTTCTCCTTCAATACCTCCTCGGGCACCGCCTCCACCATGGGGGTCGCCAGGTAGCCGGGCGACACGGTGTTCACCGTCACGCCTTTCCTGGCCAGTTCCAGCGCCAGGGATTTGGTGAAGCCGTGGATGCCGGCCTTGGAGGCCGCGTAGTTGGTCTGGCCGAACGAACCCTTGCTGCCGTTGACGGAAGAGATGTTGACGATGCGGCCCCAACCGCGGTCGGCCATGGCGCCGCAGAGCGGCTGCGTCATGTTGAACATCGAATCCAGGTTGCCGCGCAGGACGTCCGTCCAATTGTCATGGCTCATTTTGCGCAGGCTGGCATCGCGCGTGAGGCCGGCGTTGTTGATCAGGATGTCGATCTGGCGGCCGTCTTCCTCCAGGCGCCGCGCCAGCGCCTGGCATGAGTCATAGTCGGCCACGTCCACCTTGTACATGGCGTAGCGGCGGCCCTGAGCCGCTTCCGCGTCGACCCAGGCCCGCGCCGCGCTTTCGCTGGAGTGGTAGGTGATGATGACCTTGTGGCCGGCATCGTGCAGGGCCTGCGCGATGGCCTGCCCCAGGCAGCCGGCCCCGCCGGTGACCAGCGCTGTGCGTTCAGCCGTCATGGTGGGCTCCCGGCTTGCTGGCGTCGCGCATGGCCGAGCACGCGGACGCCATCTGGTTCGACAGGGTGGTCCAGATCTGGGCCATGGGCGTGGCATCCAGGCCCATGGCGCCGCCGCTGGCCTGCTTCAGCCAACCCGTCATGGCTTCGCTGATGCCCGAGGCCAGGGTGGCCTGCTCTTCCAGCAGCGCGTGGGTGATGGCCTGGCTGGCTTCAAGCTGGCTTTGCCACTGCTTGCGGGTGATCTCGCCCAGCGCGGGAGCGAGCTCCTGCCAGTTGCCGGACTGTTGCAGCGGCGCCAGCGTGGCGAGGTATTGCTCGGCGTTGCCGCCGGCCAGGCGGCGGCCCAGTTCGATCCAGCGTTGCTGGCTTTCCTGCGCAAGCTGGGCCATGCGCTGGCAGTAGGCGGCATTGGCGCTGGCGAGGCCTTGAGGCATGGAGGCAGTTGTCTTCTTCATCATCCGTCCTTTTAAGAGAGTGGTAAGGGGTAACGAATACACAGGCCTCACGCCATCTGGCTGAGGGTCTTGCGAAAGCGCGCCAGGGAGAACGCGAACAGGACCGAGCCTATCAGCGCCAGCGCCAGGAAGGGTTGCCACACGACGCTGATGCCCGCGCCGCGGTAGAGAATGGCCTGGCCGAGCTCCACGAAGTGGGTGGTGGGGGCGGCCAGCATGATGTCCTGCACGAACTGCGGCATGCTCTCGCGCGGCGTGGTGCCGCCCGACAGCATTTGCAGGGGCAGCAGCACTAGTACCAAAAGCATGCCGAACTGCGGCATGCTGCGCGCAAGCGTGGCCATGAATATGCCCATAGAGGTTGTCGCGAACAGGTGCAGCGCCGCCCCGACCAGGAACAGCGCCACCGATCCTTCGATCGGCACTTGCAGCAAGCCGCGTACCACGAACGTCAACGATAGCCCAGCGGATGCCAACACCACCAGCCCCATCGACCAGACCTTGGCGACCATGATTTCGGTCGGCGTCACCGGCATGACCAGCAGGTGCTCGATGGTGCCGTGCTCGCGCTCGCGGATCAGCGCCGCGCCAGTCAGGATGATGGACAGCATGGTGACGTTATTGATGATCTCCATCAGCGCGCCGAACCAGGCCTGGGTCAAATTGGGGTTGAAGCGCATGCGCACGGCCAGCTCCACCGGCAGCTCGGTGGGCGCGCGGTAGCGCTTGACGAATTCGTTGATCTCGTCGGTGATGATTTGCTGGATGTAGCTGCTGCCCGTGAAGGCCTGGCTCATGCGCGTCGCATCCACGTTGAGCTGGATTTCCGCGGGCCTGCCGGCCAGCACGTCGCGCTGGAAGTTTGGCGGGATGTTGACCGAGAACGTGTAGCGCCCCGCGTCCATGCCGGCATCGGCCTCGGCCGAGGTCGTCACCTCCGGCGGCGTGAAATGCGGCGGATAGAAGGCCGAGGTAATGCGTGCCGACAAAGGCGAGACGTCTTCGTCCACCACGGCGATAGGGGCGTTGTGCAGCGTTTCCGGCACGGCCGTGGCCGCCGTGTAGATCATCAGCGTGAACGACACGAGGATCAGGATCAGCATCATCGGGTCGCGCGCCAGGCTCCACAGCTCCTTCACGCCCAGGCGGTAGATATTGGCCAGGTGCCGCATCTCAGCTCTCCTGCTTCTTCAACAGCAGCACCGAGGCGCCGAGGATGACGGGAATGGCGATCAGCAGCGGCCAGAACGAGCCTTGCAGATTGGAAAAATCCAGGGCCTTGCTGAAGACGCCGCGGCTGATGGTCAGCATGTGCGTGGCGGGATAGATCTGCCCGATCAGGCGGCCGCCGCCTTCCAGCGACGAGACGGGGTTGAGCAGGCCGGCGAACTGCACCGCGGGCACCAGCGTGCCTATCATGGTGAAGAACAGCGCCGCAATCTGGCTGCGCGTGAAAGTGGAGGCCAGCAGGCCGATGGCCGTGGCCACCACGTTGTAGATCAGGGCGGCTACCAGCAGCGTCAGGAAGCTGCCCGTGATGGGCACGCCGAACAGCGTCACGGCCAGCAGCGTCATCAAGAGGAAATTCAGCATCGCCAGCGCTACATAGGGACCCTGCTTGCCCAGCAGGAACTCCAGCCGCGTCACGGGCGTGACGTACAGATTGATGATGGAACCCAGTTCCTTCTCGCGCACCACCGCCAGCGCGGTCAGCATCGCCGGCATCATCAAGAGCAGCAGCGGAATCACGGCGGGCACCATGGCGGGCAGGCTGCGCACGTCCGGGTTGTAGCGGAAGCGCGTTTCTATGCTGACGGGCAAGGTGGCGCCCGCGCCCAGGCGCTCGCGCGCCTGCTGCATCAGCCAGCCCTGATGCATGCCCAGGACATAGCCGCGGATGGTTTCGGCGCGCTGCGGCATGGCGCCGTCGATCCAGACGCCGATCTGCGCGCCGTTGCCGCGTTCCGCGTCGCGGGCGAAGCCTTGCGGGATTTCGATGGCCAGCGACAGCTCGCCGCTGCGCATGCGCGCGTCCATCTCCTCGTAGCTGGTGATGGGCGGGTGTTCGATGAAGTAGCGCGAGCCCGCCAGGTTCAGGCTGTAGTTGTGGCTCAGGCCGGTCTGGTCGCGGTCCATGACCGCGTAGCGCAGGTCTTCCACGTCCATGCTGATGCCGAAGCCCATCACGAACATCAGCAGCAGCGAGCCGGCCAGGGCCAGCGTGGCGCGCACCGGGTCGCGGCGCAGTTCGAGCGATTCGCGCCACATGTAGCTCAGCATGCGCTGCAGGCTGAAGCCGCGGTGTTCCGGCGTCTCGGCGGGCGCGGCCTCCACGGCGGGAGCGGCTTCGACAGGCGAATCTTCCGGCTTGGTGCCGGCGCCCGCGTCGATCAGGTAGGCGATGAACGCCTCTTCCAGCGTCTTGGCGCCGCGCATCCGCGTGATCTCATCGGGCGATGCGCTCACCAGCACCTTGCCCGCATGCATCAGCGACATGCGGTCGCAGCGCTGCGCCTCGTTCATGAAGTGGGTGGAAATGAAGATGGTGACCTGGTCGTGGCGCGCCAGCGCGATCAGCAGCCGCCAGAAGTTGTCGCGCGCGACCGGGTCCACGCCCGAGGTCGGCTCGTCCAGGATCAGCAGTTCGGGCTTGTGGACCATGGCAACGGCCAGCGACAGCCGTTGGCGCACGCCCATGGGCAGGTTCTCGGGCAAGGCGTCCAGCGCCTCGCCCAGGTCGAAGCGCTGCGTCATCTCGTCCACGCGCGCCGGGATCTCGGACTCCGGCACGTGGAACAGGCGCGCATGCAGCACCAGGTTCTGCTTCACGGTCAGTTCGCCGTACAGCGAGAACGCCTGCGACATGTAGCCTACGCGGCGGCGCGTGTCGATGTTGCGGGGATCGACCTCGGCGCCGAACAGCCAGGCCTTTCCCTCGCTGGCGGGCAGCAGGCCCGTCAGCATCTTCATGGTGGTGGACTTGCCGCAGCCGTTGGATCCCAGGAAGCCGAATATCTCGCCCTTGCGGATGCGGAAGTTGACGTGGTCCACTGCGACGAAATCGCCGAAGCGCATGGTCAGGTCGCGCGCCTCGATGGCGACTTCGGCGTCCTCGTCGATGGCCAGCGGCACGATTTCCACTGGCTTGTGGCCGCGGCGCTTTTCTTCGGGCAGCAGCGCGATGAAGGCGGCTTCCAGCGAATCCGCACCAGTGCGCTGTTGCAGTTCGGCGGGCGTGCCGGTGGCCAGCACCCGGCCTTCGTCCATGGCGATCAGCCAGTCGAAACGCTGGGCCTCGTCCATGTAGGCCGTGGCCACGATCACGCTCATGCCGCTGCGTTCGCGGCGGATCTGGTTGATCAGGTCCCAGAACTGCGCACGCGCCAGCGGGTCCACGCCAGTGGTGGGTTCGTCCAGGATCAGCAGGTCGGGATCATGGATCAGTGCGCAGCACAGACCCAGCTTCTGCTTCATGCCGCCGGACAGTTTGCCGGCGGGACGCGACAGGAAGGCCGACATGCCGGTGCTGCGAGTCAGGCTGTCGATGCGGCGGCGGCGCTCGGCTTCGTCATGGCCGAACAGGCGGCCGAAGAATTGCAGGTTCTCTTCGACCGACAGGGTCGGATACAGGTTCTTGCCCAGGCCCTGCGGCATGTAGGCGATGCGCGGGCAAACGGCGTCGCGGTGGCGGCGGCTGGCCATGTCGCCATCCAGCACATCCACCTTGCCTTCCTGCACGGCGCGCGAGCCTGCGATCAGGGCCAGCAGGCTGGACTTGCCCACGCCGTCCGGGCCGATCAGCCCGACCATGCGTCCTGCGGGTATGTCCAGCGTGATGCCGTCCAGCGCCACCGTCTTGCCGTAGCGCAGGCTGACGCCGGACAGCGTCACCACGGGGGCGGTGTCCGGGGAGTCCATCAGGGCACCTGAACTTCAAGATTGGCGGGCCATTTCGCATCGGCGTCGAGCTTGAGCCAGGCTACGCCCGGCAGGCCGGTCTTGACCTGCTTCAGGTGACGCTGCAGCAGCTCGGGACTGATCTGGGCCTTGACGCGGAACATCAGCTTTTGCCGTTCGCTGGCGGTCTCGACTGTCTTGGGCGTGAATTGTGCGGTGCTGGCCACGAACGACACCTTGGCCGGGATGACGTATTGCGGCGCGGCGTCGAGGATGATGCGCACGTCCTGGCCCAGGGCCACGCGGCCGGCCGCCTGCTCGGGCAGGAAGAACGTCATGTAGACGTCGGCCAGGTCCACCATGTTCAGCACCTTGCCGCCCGCGCCCAGCACTTCTCCGGGCTGCGCCACGCGGTACTGCACGCGGCCGTCGCGCGGCGCGCGCAGCTCGCTGTCGGCGATGTCGGCCTCGATGCGGGTAATGGTGGCCAGCGCCGCGGTGACGGCGGATTGCGCGCCGATCTCGGC
>NZ_JBARYB010000058.1:0-3230 GCF_049647645.1 Achromobacter sp. | reverse complement strand
GGCGCAAGGCGCGCAGGCCGGGCGCGCCGCCCGCCTGGCGCAGCAGCAGCGCGCCGGGCGCATTCTGTTGCGTGGCAATGCGTGCGCTGCGCAGCGCGAAGCTGGACAGCGCCGCGCGCTGCACCGGGGAGAGCTTGTCGATGCGCTTGTCGAACAGATCGCGCAGGTTCAGGCGCGGCGCGCTGGGCCCGGGCGGGCGCGCGTTGGCGGCCACGGCCAGGGGCAGGGACTCCATCGCCGCCAGCACGCCTTCCAGCGTGTAGGGCACGTCGAAGCCGTCGGGAATGGCGAAGGCCAGCCGCGACTCTCCGGCGATGCGCGCGCGTACCGGCGGGCCCGTGGGCGTTTCCACGCCGCTTGCGGGTTCCGGCTTGGGCGGCGTGGGGCGGGGCGGGGGCTGGTTGGCGGTGCCGGGAGGCGGTCTTTCGAAGAAGGTCTCTTCGGTGATCGACTGCGGCGGGAAGTGGACGATGAGCGTGGCGGCCCCGTCGCCGGCCTTCTTCAGGCGCGGCGGCTGGCCCGGCGTCACCGCCAGATTGCGCAGCTCCAGCCGCAAGGCCAGCAGATCGGCCGGGCGCAGCACGGCTCGGCCCGGGCGGGTGCCGTCGAAGAAATTGCGGTTGGGATTTGGGGCCGGGACAGGAATGTTCAGCCTTCTGGTGACCATGCCAGTTCTCCTGCAAATAAGGAAACCCAGGAACGAAATCCTGCACGTCCAGCTACCTGCGAATCGAACTGCCAATGTGGCGAAAATTATCGTTGTGTTGCGTTAGTAGTCAACAACGTGCAGGCGCGCGGCGGCGACTGCCGCGGCAGCGCCGGTTTGAGAATCCGGATGTGGCTGAAGGATGTAGAAGATGCGCGCCTTCGCTCGGGAAGTTCATGCTTTGCATGAGGCTTTGGGGGCCATCCGCAGAGCCGGAACGCGACCCAACCGTATCCAACCCCCCAAAGGAGGGGCGTAGGCCGGTCGAATTTATTTTGTACGAATGCGTAACGGCTCCGGCCCCGGAAAGCCTCGGTCCCGGGGCGGTGAGCAGGGGCCTAGCCGGCTACCGTCGGCGCATCGCCCAGCGCCTGCAGGCATTCCGCCAAGGGCGGAATGGCGCTGGCCAGCGCCGCGACGGTTTGCGCATCGACCTTGGACAGCGGCGGAATCTCGGCCAGCACGCGCACGTCGCCGAAGCGCTCGATGGCTTCCTTGTTGCCCGCCGAAAGCGGTCCGCTCATGATCACGCCCAGCACGGGAATGCCACGGCGCTTGAGGGCCTCCAGGCTGAGCAGGGTGTGGTTGATGGTGCCCAGCCCGCTACGCGCGGCCAGCACCACCGGCATGTCCAGCCGTGCGATCAGGTCGATCATCATGTGGCTGTCGTCGATCGGCACGTAGAGGCCGCCCGCGCCTTCCACGATCAGCGGCGCCTGCGTGGCCGGCGGCACGATGCTGGTGGCGTCGACGATGGCGTCCTCCAGCGTGGCGGCCGCCCAGGGCGACAGCGGCGCCTGCAGCACGTAGGCAGGCAGGTGCAGGCGTTCGGGCGGCAGCCCGGCCAGTTGCGCCACGGTTTCGGTGTCGCCCGGTTCTTCCGCCACGCCCGTCTGCACCGGTTTCCAGTAGTCGGCGTTCCAGGCGCGCGCCAGGATCGCGGACACCAGGGTCTTGCCAATGCCGGTATCCGTGCCGGTCACGAAAACGCCGGTGGGGTGTTGGTTCGTTTTTTTCCACATACCGTAGGCCAGGTGATAGGTCACCCCGGCTCCTTGTTCGTCAAACGCCGCCAGCACCCGCCGCAGTTGCGCCGCGCCCAGGGGCGCGCTTCCGGGGGCGGGCGTGGTGGCGCCTATGCCTTTGAGGCCGCGCAGGAAACGCAGGCCGTCAGGATGATTTTGTATCAGCCGTTCGCCGCGCACGCCACCCGCCAGATTGCCCCAGTCCGGATGGATGGAGGCGGTGGACGGATAGCGTGGCGTGGCGGCATTCAGCCCGGCCGCGGCATGCGCAGCCTGCCATTCCTGGAACGTGCCGTCCGCCAGCGTCGCCACGGCCAGGCAGCCGCCCGGGGCCAGCAGCGCGGCCAGCCGGCCCAGCCCCGCGTTCAGGTCTGAAAACCACTGCACCGCCAGGCTGGAGCAAATCAGGTCGTAGCCGCCCGCCAGTCCGGCCGGATGCTCGCCGTCCAGCAACTGGTAGCGGGCCTGGCCCGGCAGGGCCGGGCCGCGTTGCGCGGCTGTCAGCATGCCGGGAGCGATGTCGGTGACGGTCCAGTCGGCCGGACCGATGCGGCGCGCCAGCGCCTGGGTCAGCAGGCCGGTGCCGCAGCCGATCTCCAGGATGCGCGGACGTGCGGGCAAGGGCAGCAGGGCGATATCGCTGGCCAGTCGCTCGGCCGCAATGCGCTGGATGGACGCGTGCTCCTCGTAGGCCTGGGCGGCGGCGCCGAAGCGCGCGCCGATCCCGGCGTTGCGCGGACCCTGCGTCATGCGGCGGCCGCCAGGCGGGAAATGAAGGCGCGGACATGCGCCGCGCACCAGGCGGCATCCGACACGGGCAACAGGTGGCCGCCGCCCGCGCGTTCATGGATCTGCGCGTCGGCCCGGCCGGCAAATGTTGCTTGCGTCATGGGCGCGGGAACGATGGGATCGTCCGCGCCGGCCAGGACCTGCAGCGGCACGGGAAGAGCCGCCAGGGCCGCGCGCCGGTCTTCGTCGCGCAGGGCCTGCAGGTCGCGCGCCAGCGGCGCCAGCTGTGGTTCGCCGAAATCGGTGTCGTCGCCGCAGCGTTGGCGGAAGTCGCGCAGTACCGCCACGGGGTCCGAGGACAGGCGCCTGGACATGCGCTCCAGCACGCGCGGCGCCGCGCCGCTCTCGAAGCCGGGGCCGGCGGCGAAGCGCGCGAAGCCGTTGATCGACACGAGGCCCAGGCAGCCTGGCGGCGGCTTGCGCAGCAGGCGCAGCAAGCCCAGGGAATGGCCGATGGCGATGACCGGGCCGTTGGTGTCCGGCTCATGTCCAGGCCCGAAGTAGCCGGCATCAAAAACGGCTTGCGGCCATTCCCGAAGTCCGGCGCGCAGGGGCGTCCAGACCGTGGCGTCGAAAGCCCAGCCGTGCACGAACAGGAGGGTGGGACGGGCAGCGGCGGCTTGCATGGAGGCAGCGCCCATCACGCCAGCGCGGCGGCGAAGCCATCGATCAGCCGCGCCACGTCCACGTCGCGGTGCGCCGCGCTGAGC
>NZ_JBARYB010000057.1:0-29134 GCF_049647645.1 Achromobacter sp. | reverse complement strand
CCCAACAAGCCGCCTCGACCGTCGGTGCCGTGGCTCCGCAAGCCGCCGGCGCTGTTCAGCAGTCGGCCGACGCGCTGCAAGGCGCCGCCGCTGCGCTGCCCTCGGCGCTCCCTGCCGTGCCGGCTCCCGCCGCGGTCCCCGACATGGGCTTCATGCACTTCATCGCGCAGAGCGACTTTGTCGGCAAGAGCCTGTTCATCATCCTGATCCTGATGTCGCTGGTGACCTGGTATCTGATCCTGGTCAAGGTCGCCAGCAACGTCAGCATGCGCAAGCGCTCGGCGGATTTCCTGAACAAGTTCTGGAACGCCAGCTCGCTCGAGCAGGTCGAAAACGAAATCGTCACGCACGGCGCGCGCGATCCGTTCTCGCACCTGGCCAGCCACGCCATGCACGCGCAGGCGCATCACAACAAGTTCGGCGCGACCAAGCTGGAAGAAGCCGGGAGCAATACCGATTTCGTCACCCGCACCATGCGCAAGGTGATCGACGAAGAAACCGCCAAGCTGGAAAACGGCTTGACGGTGCTGGCTTCGGTCGGTTCGACGGCGCCTTTCGTGGGCCTGTTCGGCACGGTCTGGGGTGTGTACCATGCCCTGGTCGGCATCGGCCTGTCCGACGGCGTGACCATCAACCGCATCGCCGGTCCGGTGGGCGAAGCGCTGATCATGACGGGTCTGGGCCTGGCGGTCGCCATTCCTGCGGTGCTGGCCTACAACACCTTCGTGCGCAACAACCGCGTGTTCCTGTCGCGCCTGGATGCCTTCGCGCATGATCTGTTCGCGTTCCTGACCACCGGCCAGCAAGTTGCGCTGTCCGACGGCAAGGTGCGCGCCCTGCGCCGCCAGAACGGCAACGGCGCGGCGGCTCAACGCGGGAGCGAATAATGGCCTTTGGCAGCTTCGAGGGCAAAGGATCCGGAAGCCACACGGTTTCCGAGATCAACATGGTGCCCCTGATCGACGTGATGCTGGTGCTGCTGGTGATCTTCATCATCACCGCGCCGCTGCTGGCGCACTCGATCAAGATCAACATGCCCCAGGTGGCCGCCGAGCAGATCGAGGAAGAGCCCAAGACGGTCGACCTGGCCATCGATGCCAGCGGCGCGCTGTTCTGGGACGAGAAGCCGGTCAATATCGATGACCTGCCCAACCGCTTCAAGTCGATCGCCGGCACCAAGCCGCAACCCGAGATCCGCATCCGTGCGGACCAGAACACCCGCTATGAAACGCTGGCCAAGGTCATGGCTTCGGCGCGCCGTTCGGGCATGACGCGCATCGGGTTCGTCACCACGCCTCCTTCGGGCGGCGCCGCGGGCGCGGCAGCCCCCGCCGCAGCCGGAGCCGCCCCGGCTCCGTCCGCACCTTGAACGCTTCCCGGCCCCGGGGCGTATTTCGCGCCCCGTTCCGGCCGGGATCGCGCTAGAATCGCCGCATGCGAGTTCTGGTAATCGAAGACGACACCACCCTGGGCCACGCGCTCCAGGAATTTCTGGCCGACCAAGGCTATGCGGTCGACTGGCTGACCGAGGGCGACCGGGTTCTGGGCGCCTTGGCAGGCCAGCCCTACGACCTGATGCTGCTCGACCTCAACCTCCCTGGCATGAGCGGGCTGGATGTCCTGCGGCAATTGCGCCAGGACGGCAATCAGGTCCCCGTGCTGATCCTCACCGCCCGCGATGGCATCGAGGACCGCGTCGCGGGCCTGGACGCCGGGGCGGACGATTACGTCACCAAACCTTTCGAACTGCCCGAGCTGGCGGCGCGCGTGCGTGCTTTCGGCCGGCGCCGCGCCGGCCAGGCGCAGCCCCTGATCGAAGTCGGTCCGCTGGTGTTCGATACCGTCGGCCGCGAAGTCCGCGCCAATGGTCAGCGCCTGTCCCTGTCGGTGCGCGAACTTTCTGTCCTGGAAATGCTGATGGCCCGCGTCGGCCGCGTCGTGACCAAGCGCCAGATCGTGAACTCGCTTTCCGCCTGGGACGCCGATTTCAGCGAAAACGCCGTCGAAGTCTATGTGTACCGCCTGCGTAAGCGTCTGGAGGGCACGGGCGCAAGCATTCAGACGGTACGCGGCTTTGGCTACATGCTGGATGTGGAAACGGCCTGACGGGCCGGCTTCGGCCGGGTCGCGCCGGCCGAGCGCATCCATACGCCTGGGCGAGGGCATTGCGTCATGATGCAGGAACGCACTCCTACCGCTACACCGGCTTCCCGCCCCTTGCTCCCCTCCCGCTCGCTTGCGCGGCATCTGGTCATCCGCCTGATGCCGCCGATCCTGCTGCTAGTCCTGCTGGACCTGGCAGCCACCTGGGTCATCACGCACAAGATCGACATGTCGCTCTGGATGCTGGAAGATTTCTTCTGGCTGATGGTGGTGGGGCAGATCGCGCTGATTGCGCTGTTCACCTGGGTGGTGGTGCAGGGGGTACGCTCCGGGCTGCGGTCGGTCAATCACCTGTCCGAAGAGATCAGGCAACGCTCCATCGACGACATGCAGCCGCTGGAAGTGGCCGGCGTGCCGGTCGAAATCGAGCCGCTGGTGACGCACACCAATGATTTGCTGCTGCGCCTGGACGCCTCGCTGGCGGCCCAGCGCCGCTTCATCGGCCACGCGGCGCATCAGCTCCGCACGCCCTTGTCCGGCCTGCGGCTGGAGTCTGAACTGATGCTGGCGCGTCCCTTGCCCGACGATGTGCGGGCGCGGGCGGAACGCATCAAGGCCGTCAGCGACCGTATGATCCGCCTGGGGCAGCAACTGCTGGTCCTGGCGCGCGCCGACCCCAACGCCCGCCCGCAAGACAGCTTCGTGCGCATCGACCTGTGCGAATGGGTGCGCGCGAACGGCGCGGAGTGGTTTCCGCGGGTGCGCGAGGCGCACTACGAGCTGGATCTGGTGGCGCCCGACGCGCCTATCTGGATCGACGCCGATCCCTTGTTGTTGGCCGAGCTGCTGGGCAATCTCATCGACAACGCACTGCGCTATGGCAACAAGACCGGCCGCATCACGTTGATCGTCGGCGCCAATCCGCCTTCGCTGACCGTGGAGGACGATGGGCCGGGCATTTCTCCCGATGAGCGCGAACGCGTGTTCGAGGCCTTCTACCGTTCTCCCACGGCTACCGCGGGCGGATCCGGTCTGGGCCTGGCCATCGTGCGGGAGATCGCGCACGCGCATGGCGCCTGGTGGAAGCTCACCAGCCGTCCGGACTTTTCAGGAACGCGGCTTTCCGTCGTGTTTCCCGGCCCCCGCAAGGGAGCCCAACTCACTCGTCAAGAACCTACATCATGAGCCAAGGTTCGGTCAGCGTTCCTTCGTCGTCCAATGGGCATGCGCTCGGCGGACACGCGCCGTCGTCGCGCGCCGCTCTCATCATGGGGGCGCTGGGGGTGGTGTACGGCGATATCGGCACCAGTCCCCTGTATACGCTGCGGGCCTGTTTGACGGGGCTGAGCGTGCACACCGATCTGGAGCCGGCCCATCTGCTGGGCGTGCTGTCCATCCTGTTCTGGATGCTGATGGTGGTGGTGTCGTTCAAGTACGTGACCCTGGTGCTGCGCGCCGACAACCGCGGCGAGGGCGGCACGCTGGCCTTGCTGGAATTGGCGGTGCGCGGGCGTGAAGGCAAGCTGCGCTGGGTCCTGATCGTCCTGGGGATTTTCGGCGCCGCGCTGTTCTATGGCGACAGCATGATCACGCCGGCGATTTCGGTGCTGTCGGCGCTGGAAGGGATAGGCATCGTGTCGCATCAGCTGGACGCCTGGGTCGTGCCGCTGGCCCTGGTCGTGCTGATCGCCCTGTTCGCGATCCAGTCGCACGGTACGGGCGCCATGGGCAAGCTGTTCGGTCCGGTGATGCTGCTGTGGTTCGGCACGCTGGCCGCGCTGGGCGGCTGGCAGATCTGGCAGACCCCGGAAGTGCTGCGGGCGTTGAACCCGATGTGGGGGCTGCGCTTCATCGTCGAGTTCCCCTGGATCAGTTTCGTGTTGCTGGGGGCGGTGGTGCTGGCCCTGACCGGCGCCGAGGCGCTGTATGCCGACATGGGCCACTTCGGCCGTCCGGCGATCCGCCGCGCCTGGTTCAGCATGGTGCTGCCGGCCCTGACGCTGTGCTATTTCGGCCAGGGTGCGCTGCTGTTGCGCGATCCGACGGCGATCCGCAATCCGTTCTTCATGATGGCGCCGGAATGGGGGCTGGCCCCGCTGGTGGCGCTAGCCACCATCGCGACCATCGTGGCGTCGCAGGCGGTGATTTCCGGGGCTTACTCGGTCACGCGCCAGGCGGTGCAACTGGGGTTCTGGCCGCGCATGCAGATCCTGCATACTTCGGCGGTCGAGAAGGGGCAGATCTATCTGCCGCAGGTCAATGCGCTGCTGCTGTGCGCGGTGCTGATCCTGGTGCTGCTGTTCCGCAATTCGGACAACCTGGCCGCGGCCTATGGTTTTGCGGTCACAGGCACGATGCTTACGACGTCGGTGTTGGCTTTCGCGGTGCTGCCGCGTGGTTCGACCGGGATCAAGCGTGTGCTGTGGCTGGTGGCGCTGGGACTGCTGCTGCTGTTCGACGTGCTGTTGTTCTCGGCCAACGTGTTCAAGATCCACGAGGGCGGCTGGCTGCCGCTGCTGGTGGCCATCGTGGTGTTCACGCTGATGATGACGTGGCGCCGCGGGCGCCGGCTGCTGTCCGAGATGCAGCAGCGGGACCGTCAGCCGCTGAAGGAATTCATGGCGCAGCTGGAGGAATATCCGCCGTCGCGGGTGCCGGGCACGGCGATCTTCATGACGATGAATTCGGGCAATGTGCCGCCGGCGTTGCTGCATAACCTGAAGCACAACAAGGTGCTGCACGACCATGTGTTGTTCCTGACCATCCTGGTGGCGGACGTGCCGTATGTCTCGCCGGAGGAACGTTTTTCCTTGCATAAGCTGTCGGCGTCGAGCTGGCAGGCGACGATCAACTACGGCTTCAAGGAAGATCCCGATGTGCCGGAGGCACTGAGGCTGGTGGCGGAGGCGTATCCCGAGATCGATCTGGAGCCGATGCGGACTTCCTACTTCCTGTCGCGGCAGACCGTGGTGGCGGCGAAGAAGCCGGCGTTGTGGCGCTGGCGGCGGGCGGTGTTTTCGTTCATGGCTCGGAACTCCACGCGCAGCACCAAGTTCTTCAAGATTCCGGCCAATCGGGTGGTGGAGATGGGGATGCAGGTGGAGCTTTAGGCTCCTGTTTGCTCGTTGCAGGCGATGCGGGTTCTTTGGACGCCTGTGGCGGCGGGGGCCTGCCACAGGCTGCGACGGTTGAATCCGTCTGGTCGTTGGGGAGAGTTGTGTGCTTGGCGTTCTCGCCATGGACGGGGTGTGGCGGAGGATCTTGCGGGGCTCGCCCCCGGCCGGCCGCGCGGGCGGCCTTTGGGGGCTTGCGCGGTGTCTTGCGATTGGTGCTCCAAACAAAAAGCCCTTCGGCGTGCCGAAGGGCTTTCTGGTTTTGGGCTGGAAGAATTACTTCTTCTTGCCTTCGTCGCTCAGTTGCGGCAACGAGCTGCCGGAGGAGGCCAGCAGGCCGGTCTTCACGTAGGTGAAGAGCTTGCCGCGGGTGTCGACGATGTCGAGGTTGCGCATGGTGAGCTGGCCGATGCGGTCCGCGGGCGTGAACGGGGCGTTTTCGACCTTTTCCATGGACAGGCGCTCGGGCGCGTAGGTCAGGTTGGGCGATTCGGTGTTCAGCAGCGAGTAGTCGTTGCCGCGGCGCAGTTCGACGGTGACTTCGCCGGTGACGGCGCGGGCGACCCAGCGTTGGGCGGCTTCGCGCAGCATGATGGCTTGGGGGTCGAACCAGCGGCCTTGGTACAGCAGGCGGCCGAGCTTGCGGCCGCTTTCGCGGTACTGCTCGATGGTGTCTTCGTTGTGGATGCCGGTGACCAGGCGCTCGTAGGCAATGAAGAGCAGGGCCAGGCCCGGGGCTTCGTAGATGCCGCGGCTCTTGGCTTCGATGATGCGGTTTTCGATCTGGTCGCTCATGCCCAGGCCGTGGCGGCCGCCGATGCGGTTGGCTTCGAGCATCAGTTCGACCGGGTCGCTGTATTCCACGCCGTTCAGGGCGACCGGATGGCCTTCCTCGAAGCGGACGGTGACTTCCTCGGCCTTGACGGCGACGTCGTCGCGCCAGAAGGCGACGCCCATGATGGGCTTGACGATGCGGATGCCGGAGTTCAGGTGCTCCAGGTCCTTGGCTTCGTGGGTGGCGCCCAGCAGGTTGGAGTCGGTGGAGTAGGCCTTTTCAGCCGACATCTTGTAGTCGAAGCCGGCCTGGCGCATGTATTCCGACATTTCGGAACGGCCGCCGAGCTCGTCGATGAAGCGCTGGTCCAGCCAGGGCTTGTAGATCTTCAGGTCCGGGTTGGTCAGGAGACCGTAGCGGTAGAAGCGCTCGATGTCGTTGCCCTTGAAGGTGCTGCCGTCGCCCCAGATGTTGACGTCGTCTTCCTTCATGGCGGCCACCAGCATCGTGCCGGTGACTGCGCGGCCGATGGGGGTGGTGTTGAAGTAGGTGATGCCGGCGGTCGAGATGTGGAACGCGCCCGATTGCAGGGCGGCGATGCCCTCGGCCACCATCTGCGCGCGGCAGTCGATCAGGCGGGCCTTCTCGGCGCCGTAGGCCATGGCCTTGCGCGGGATCTCGTCGTAGTCGGACTCGTCGGGCTGGCCCAGGTTCGCGGTGTAGGCGTAGGGGATGGCGCCGTTGTTGCGCATCCACAGGAGCGCTGCGCTGGTGTCGAGGCCGCCGGAGAAGGCGATGCCGACCTTCTGGCCGGTGGGAAGGTTCGGGAGAATAGTGGTCATTGTTTGAAGTGAGACGCCAACAGGACTTGGACAGCAGACTTTGACAGCCGCTAGCCGCCAAACAAGAGAAACGGACGCTATTTTAACTCTTTTGCCGCGGACGGGCCGGAGGCGCGAATAGCGCCGGCAGCTCCAGCCCCCGGATCAGGAGCGCGGTGGCGGCGGCCAGCCGGGTGGCCGGCCGGTGGCGGGCGCTGGCCAGGACCAGGTCGTTGGTGATTGTCGGATCGACGATGTCGCAGAGCGACAGCTCGTGCTCGGCGGCAGGGCCGCGCGCGGCCGAGCGGGGCAGGATGGCGTAGGCGTCGCCCTGGGCGGCCAGTTCGACGATGGTCTGGACCGCATCCACCTCGACGGCGATGGTCAGGCGCACGCCCTGGGCGCGGCATACGCTTTCGACCAGGGTGCGGATGGCGTTGGGCAGGCTGGGCACCACCAGTGGATAGTTGCCCAGTTCCGCTACGGCGATGCGCGAGGGCAGGGCGGGCCGGTGTCCGGCCGCGGCCACCAGCACCAGGTCTTCGCGGAACAGCGATTCGTAGGCTAGCTGCGGCGAGGGCGCGGGGTCGTAGAGCAGGGCGAGATCGACCCGGCCGGCCAGCAGCCATTCGCGCACCTGGGCGCTGAGGCCTTCGGCCACGGCGATGGAGGCTTCGGGAAAGCTGCGGCGGAAAGCCTGGACCAGCGGCGGCGTCAGCACCCGCGCGATACGGGGCGGCAGGCCCACCACGACCTTGCCGGTGGGCGTTTCGCGCAGGGTCTGCAGGTCTTCCTTGGCGCGTTCGGCCAGGGTCAGCAGGGCGCGGGCGTGTTCCAGGAAACGCAGTCCGGCCTCGGTGGGCTCGGCGCCGCGCCCGTTGCGATAGAGCAGGTGCTGGCCGAGCTCCAGTTCCAGCAGGCGGACCTGACGGCTGAGCGTGGGCTGCGCCACGTCCAGCATTTCGGCCGCGCGCGAGAAGCTGCGCCTCTCGGCCACCCGCAGGAAGTATTCGATCTGCTTCAGGTCCATCAGGTATTTAGAAAATCTATATCTGAAATCAAAGATATAGCATTGTTGGGCGGCGAGCAATCCGGGACCATGACGTTTTCAACGCAGGAACCTCCCGTGCCCGATTGCCGCCCTCCGCTTGCATTGTCGTCCCGTCCCCGCCACGCCTTGCCGCCGGGCGCCTGCGACGCGCATTGCCACGTGTTCGGGCCGGCCGACGTGTTCCCGTATGCCGAGGGCCGCTCGTATACGCCGCCGGACGCGCCTTTCCAGGCCATGGTCGCGCTGCACGAGCGCCTGGGCGTGGAGCGCGCGGTGGTGGTGCAGGCCAATTGCCATGGTTCCGACCACCGCGCCTTGCTGGACGCCCTGGCCCGAAGCGGCGGCCGCTATCGCGGCGTGGCGCTGCTGGGAGCTGACGCCACCGAGGCGGGCGTCAGGCAATTGCATGAGGGCGGCGTGCGCGCGGCCCGCTTCAACTTCGTGCCGCATCTGGGTGGCGCGCCCGAGCCGGCGGTCTTTGACCGGGTGGTGGCGCTGATCGCGCCGCTGGGCTGGCATCTGTGCCTGCATCTGGACGGCGCGATGCTGCCGGAACTGCTGCCGCGCCTGGCCGCGTTGCCGCTGCCTTTCGTGGTCGATCACATGGGGCGGCTGAAGGCGGGCGGTGGCTTGGCGTCGCCGGCGATGCAGGCGCTGCTCGGCCTGGCGAATGTGCCGCAAGCCTGGGTCAAGGTGTCGGGCATCGACCGCATTGCGTCGGGCAAGCGGCCGTACGCCGAAGGCCTGCCCTTCGTGCGCGCGCTGGCCGAGGCCTTGCCCGAGCGTTGCCTGTGGGGCACGGACTGGCCGCATCCGAACGTGGCGGGCGACATGCCGGACGACGGCGAGCTGGTCGACCTGTTTTTCGAAGCCTGTCCCGATGCGGCCTTGCGCCAGCGCATCCTGGTGGACAACCCGGCGCGGCTGTACGGATTTGAGTAGGCGCGGCAAACGCGGTGGCCATAGGGCGGCGCGCGAACGATAAGAAAATTCCCTTCAATCAGGAGACATCATGTTCAAGAAAATACTGTCCGCCGGCCTGCTGGGCCTGGCTGCTTTGGGCTCCGCCCATGCTGACGGGCCAGTGCGCCTCATCATCGCCTTCCCGCCGGGTGGGCCGGTCGATCTGGTGGGCCGGGTGCTGGCCGAGCAACTGGGCAAGGAGCTCAAGCAGCAGGTCATCGTGGAGAACAAGGCCGGCGCCAACGGCAATATCGCCGCGGCCTATGTGGCCAAGGCGCCCGCCGACGGCTCGGTGCTGTTCCTGACCAGCGTGGGCGCGGTCGCCATCAGCCCGGCGCTGTACAAGGACCTGCCGTACGACCCCGTGCGCGATTTCGCGCCGGTGTCCAAGGTGGTGAACAACGCCACGGTGTTCGTGGTGAATCCGTCCAATCCGGCGGTCGACGCGGCGGACTTCGTAAAGAAATCGCAAGCCGCCTCGCAGTCGGTGGCTATCGGTTCCTCGGGCATCGGCAGCATTCCGCACCTGACCCTGGAAATGTTCGCCGACGCCAGCAAGGCGAACGTGATGCACGTGCCTTACAAGGGCGCGGCCCCGGTCATCAACGATGTGATGGGCAACCAGGTGTCGGGCTTCTTCGGTGATGTGCCCGGCCTGATCGGCCATATTCAGGGCGGCAAGCTCAAGCCCCTGGGCATCGCCGCGCCGACCCGCCATCCGCTGCTGCCCGAGGTCAAGACCCTGGCCGAGCAGGGCATTGCCGGGGTGGAGTCCAACAACTGGTACGGCATCGTGGCGCCGGCCGCGACGCCGCCGGCCACCATAGACAAGCTCAACCAGGCCGTGCGCGCCGCGCTGAACACGGAGAGCGTGCGCGCCCGCCTGGAGAAGTTCGGCGCCCAGGCTGCGCCCGGCAGCCCGCAGGAACTGGCCGCCCTGATCGCGTCGGATCGCGAGAAATGGACCGCGCTGATCCAGCGCAAGAACATCCGTCCGGAGTGAAGATGAACGCATGCAGAGTAGGGCTCGTGACGCCCGGCGCTCACCCGGAGATGGCTGAGATCGAGGCGCAGATATCGGCTGCGCGAGGGCGCATCTCGCCGCTGTACCAGGTGCTGCTGAACAGCCCGGCCGTGGTCCAGGGCTGGGAAGCCATGCTGACCGCGATCCGTCTGAACACTTCGCTGCCGCCGCGCCTGCGGGAGTTGATCATCCTGCGCGTGGCGACGCTGAACAATGCGCCATACGAGTTTGATGCGCACGTGCCGCACGCACTGGCCGCGGGCATGCCGCCGGCGCTGGTCGACGAATTGCGCAGTGGCCCGGCGCCGTCGCAACTGCAGGGCCTGGAGCAGGGCGAAGCCGAGGTGCTGGCGCTGACGGACGCCATGACGCGCGACATCGAGGTGCCGGACGCGGTGTTCGCGCCACTGCGCGCACGCTACGATGACACACAACTGGTCGAGCTGGCCGCGACCGTGGGCGCCTACAACATGGTGTCGCGCTTCCTGGTGGCCTTGCGCATCGGGCATTGAACAGGAGACAAGAATGCTGGAAACCGTATTGCTGGTGTCGCTGGGGGAGCGCTTCGACGAGCCGCGTGCCCGCGATCTGGCCCGGACGTTGACCCAAGGGTTGGAAGGCCTGCGGGCCGTTGCGTACGCGGCGCTGGACGAGGACGAAACCTATGTCTATCTGCGCGGACCGGCCGGCGGCTTGCCGGAAGTCCAGGCTCGCCTGGCCGAGAGCTTCCCGGGCGCCCGCAGCCGCGTGCTGCACCTGACGCTGGACCTGGCCGGCGCCTCGGCAGGGCAGGACGCGCCCTGGCACTACATCGTCGAAACCGATGTGCTGCCCGAGGCGGAGGCCGACCTGAACGCCTGGTACGACCAGGAGCACCTGCCCGGTCTGGCGTCCGTGCCCGGCACCGTGCGCGCCATGCGCTATGAATGCCGCGACGAGTCGCCGCGTTACCTGGCGTGCTACGACCTGCACACGCGCGAGACCTTCGGCAGCCCGCCCTGGCTGGCCGTGCGCGCCAGCGACTGGAGCAGCCGCGTGCGGCCGTCGTTCCGCAATACGCGCCGCACCATGTTCAAGCGGATCCTGTAGGCTCGCCGAGCCGTAAAAAAAGGCCTGCGCATCGAAAGATGCGCAGGCCTTTCTTGCGTGCGGGGGTCTTACTTGAGCTGGCCCAGCAGCAGGAACTCCATCAGCGCCTTCTGCACGTGCAGGCGGTTTTCGGCTTCGTCCCAGACCACGCTTTGCGGTCCGTCGATGACTTCGCCGGTGACTTCCTCGCCGCGGTGGGCGGGCAGGCAGTGCATGAACACGGCTTCGGCGTCGGCGGCGGCCATCATTTCGGCGTCGACGCACCAGTCGGCGAAGGCGGCGCGGCGCTCTTCGTTTTCGGCTTCATAGCCCATGCTGGTCCAGACGTCGGTGGTGACCAGGTGCGCGCCCTTGCAGGCTTCCATGGGGTCCTTGAACTGGCGCAGCA
The DNA here is from genome assembly GCF_049647645.1 of Achromobacter sp. Lineage (GTDB taxonomy): Bacteria > Pseudomonadota > Gammaproteobacteria > Burkholderiales > Burkholderiaceae_B > Achromobacter. Next base: position 17,807 of record NZ_JBARYB010000057.1, on the reverse strand, counting down.
CGGTGGCCGGCGGCGTGCCGATGCGCGAGGCTTCGAGCTCGTAGCCGGCCGGGGTCGACACGTGCAGCGTGAAGCCCAGCATTTCGGCGGCATGCAGCCAGGTGTAGGCCATGTTGTTGGCGTCGCCTACCCAGGCCACCGTCTTGCCGGCGATGGGGCCGCGGTGCTCGATGTAGGTGAAGATGTCCGCCAGGATCTGGCAGGGGTGGAATTCGTTGGTCAGACCGTTGATCACGGGCACGCGCGAGTGCGAGGCGAAGCGCTCGATGCGGGTCTGCTCGAAGGTGCGGATCATGACGATGTCGACCATGCGCGAGATGACGCGCGCGGTGTCTTCGATGGGCTCGGAGCGGCCCAGCTGCGAATCGTTGGAGGTCAGGTTGATGACCGAGCCGCCCATCTGGTACATGCCGGCCTCGAACGACACGCGGGTGCGCGTGCTGGCCTTTTCGAACACCATCGCCAGCGTGCGGTCATGCAGCGGCATGTGGGGTTCGTAGCGTTTGAACTTGTCCTTGATCAGGCGCGCGCGGTCCAGCACGTAGGCGATCTCGGCGGACGAGAAGTCCTTGAACTGCAGGAAGTGCCGCAACGGGCCGTTTTGAGTCGTGGGAGGAGTCATGGTGATGTCGCAGGTCATGGGGCCCGGCCAGGCTCATGGCCCGGGCGGGACGTTGATTTTATGGTGTTTCGGCCAGGAATTCCTGGATGAGCGGAACCAGGATCGCGACGATGCGGTCGGCTTCGTCGCGGCTCAGGATCAGCGGCGGCAACATGCGGATGACGCGGTCGCGCGTGACGTTGATGAGCAGGCCGGCCTCCATGGCGCGCAGGGCCAGCACGCCGCAGGGACGGGCAAGCTCGATGCCCAGCATCAGGCCGCGGCCGCGGATTTCAGTGACGCCCTGGGTGCCGGCCAGCGCGTCGGCCAGGGCGGTTTTCAGGTGGTTGCCGACGTTGTGGGCATTGTCCAGCAGCTTTTCGGCTTCCAGCGCGTCCAGCACGGCCAGCCCCGCCGCGCAGACCAGCGGTCCGCCGCCGAAGGTGGTGCCGTGGCTGCCGGGCGTGAGCACGCCTGCGGCGGGGCCGGCGGCCAGCATGGCGCCGATGGGCACGCCGCCGGCCAGGCCCTTGGCCAGGGTCATGACGTCGGGCACGATGCCGGCCCATTGGTGGGCGAACCATTTGCCGGTGCGGCCAATGCCGGATTGGACTTCGTCGATCATCAGCAGCCAGCCGCGCTCGGTGCACAGTCGGCGCACTTCCTGCAGGTAGGCAATGTCGGAGGGACGGATGCCGCCTTCGCCTTGCAGCACCTCCAGCAGCACCGCGGCCACGCGCGGTTCGGCGTCGCCGGCGGCGCGCACCGCGTCCACGCTGTTGTAGGGCACCTGGATGAAGCCCGAGGGCAGGGGCTCGAAGCCCTTGCGGGCCTTTTCGCTGCCGGTGGCCGCCAGCGTGGCCAGCGTGCGGCCATGCCAGGAGGAGTCCATGGTGACGATGTGGGCGTGCTTGTTGCCGCGCTGGTAGGCGTAGTAGCGGGCCAGCTTGATCGCAGCTTCATTGGCCTCGGAGCCGCTGTTGTTGAACGCGACTTCCTGCATGCCGGACAGCTGCGTCAGGCGCGCCGCCAGCTCGGTCTGCTGCGGCACTTCGTAGATGTTCGAGGTATGGATGACGCGGGCGGCCTGCTCGCTGATGGCGGCCACCAGTTTCGGATGGGCGTGGCCCAGGCAGGACACCCCTATGCCGGCCAGCGCGTCCAGGTACTTGCGGCCCTGGTCATCCCACAGCCAGACGCCTTGGCCGTGCGTGAACGATACCGGCAGCCGGGCGTAGATGTTGGCCAGAGGCGAGGTCATTGCGGATCCTCCTGGGGATGTAGCGGATTGCGCCAGGGCTTTGCCGGAGTTCCTGTGGGAACCCGCCGGCCAAGCAGCTGATTTCCCGGGCCGTTTTCCCAGGCGAATCGCTTTTTGAAAGAGGGCAAAGGATCAATCATATACAATTCGCGGCGCAGGGCGCATGTTTGATCACGCCGAAGATCCGGCTTTCGTGATGGGCGCGCTGTAGTGAAGAACTCATGGCAACTCGCGTCAGACAATTCGTAATTCATGGCGTTACCGAAAGCGGTAGCCGCTTTCGCCCCAGCGATTGGGCGGAACGGCTCGCCGGCGTAATGGCACAATTCCGGCCCGCCGGCTGTGCCGGTAACCACCTCACCTATTCGCCCTATGTGCTGCCCGTCGTGATAGACGGCGTGCGCGGGATCGTGGTCGATTTGCGTTTGCGCGATCTGGAACCGCTGGCGTACAAGTTCGTGGTGGATTTCGCTCGCGACAACAACCTCAAGACGGAAGAGCGCGAAATCTAGCCGCCCAAACCAAAAAAGCGCCCGGACCGGGCGCTTTTTCATTGGGGGGACGTCGCACGCCCATCGGGCGGGCACGCTCCTACGTGCCGTATCGATCCAGGATCTTGCGGATATCGCGCACGCCCTGGCCGTCCGCGGTCAGGAGGGCGCGCGCGGTTACCGATTCCAGGTGGTGCTCCAGCAGGTGCAGCACGTGCTTTTCGTCGCGCGCGCGCAGGCCCGCCACGATCTCCATGTGTTCGCTGACCGCGCATTCGCTCGAATGCGGCCGGCCATAAAGCGCCAGGATCAGCGAGCAGCGCGACACGATTTCATTCACGTAGCGCGCGTACACCGCATTGCCCGACAGCTCGGCCATCAGGATATGGAATTCGCCTGACAGCCGGATCGACTCGTTGGTGCTGTTGCGCTTGCGGGCTTCTTCTTCCTGCGCCACGTGCTGCTCCAGCCGCGTCAGCCCCGCCTCGGTGATGTGCTGCAGCAGCCGGCGCGTCACGTCGCGCTCCAGGCAGCGGCGCGCCTCGAAGATATCGTGCGCCTCTTCCAGGCTGGGGCGGGCCACCGCCGCGCCGCGGTTCGGCCGCAAATCCACCAGCCCTTCGCTGAACAGGCGCGTCAGGACGCTGCGGACGATGGTCCGGCTGACGCCGAAACGCTCGCCGATGATGTCCTCGGGCAGCTTGTCGCCGGGCAGCAGAGCCTGCTCGATGATGGCTCTGCGCAAGTTTTTGTATACGATTTCATTGCGACTGATGTCTTTCTTGGCGGGCTCGTTGGCCGGCGGCGCGAGGGACTTCATCTTCTTATTGGCTCCTATGCCTGCGCGCTTTCAAGGTGTTGGAATGGTCCGGCAGGCGCTGCCGGCGCGCGTTTTTCTCAGTGCTGGAAAGCATACTACACCCCAGGCTAAGGGTTAGCGATAGCTTGCTGGCCAGATTGTGCGGAGTACATTGGCGACATAAATCGTATACAAATTTTTATACAAAACAATCTGGATTGTCCGAAAACAACCTTTTTGTTTGTATACAAATAAACAAAGGCTGATCCATGTCCGCTGTACCCCAGGCCGCCGCAACCGTGCTGTCCCATCCCTCGCCTTATCGCCTGCTGGTGGTCAACGGCAACACCACGTCAGCGCTGACGACCAGCCTGGCCAGCCAGGCCGAGGCCTTTTACGGGGACACGGTCCGCATCCATGCCGTCACCGCGGCTTTCGGCCCCGCCTATATCGCCAGCCGCGCGGAAGCGGCCATCGCCGCGCATGCCGTGCTGGACATCGTGGAGCGGGCGGCGGGGCAGGAGCCTGACGGCGGATTCGACGCCTGCCTGCTGGCCTGTTTCGGCGAACCCGGCATAGGCGCGGTGCGCGAACGCCTGGACGTACCCGTGGTGGGCATGGCCGAGGCCTCCATCATGAGCGCCATGCAGCGCGGCGACCGCTACGCCATCGTGACGGTGGGGCAGCGCTGGCCCGGCATGCTGCGTGAACAGATCCGCCAGCTGGGGCTGGAGTCCCGCTGCGCGGCCATCCTGGCGCTGCCGGGCAATGCCCTGGACTACGTCTCGCGTTCCACCGAGTCGGCGTTGCATGTCAGCCGGGCGCTGGACGCGGCCGTGGCGCAGGGCGCGGACGTCGTGATCGTGGCCGGCGCCGCGCTGGCGGGCTACCTGCCCAGCCTGCCGCGCCTGCCGGCCGTGCCCATCATCGATTCGTACCGCGCCGCGCTGGCCCAGGCGCTGGCGCTGGCGTCCCTGGAACGCGCGCAGCGGCTGTCGCTCATTCGCCCGGGCGCGCATTCCTAGTCTCTTTGCCTTACCCACCGCGCCGGGCACGACCCCGGCGAGTTCAGACCGATACACAAGGGAGAGTTGCAGCCATGAAGACTTTGCTCAAGTGGACCGCGGGCGCCGTGATCGCGCTGTCGGCCATGACGGGGGCCAGCGCCGCCAACACGCTGAAGTGGGGCGCGGCGAGGGACCTGGATTCGCTGGATCCGTATTCCTACGGCAGCACCTTCAACCTGGCGTTCCTGAACCATGTGTACGAAGCGCTGATCCGCTATGACGACAAGTTCAACATCACGCCCGCTCTGGCGGAATCGTGGGAGACCCCATCACCCACGGTGCTGCGCTTCCATTTGCGTAAAGGCGTGAAGTTCCACAACGGGGCGCCGTTCTCGGCGGATGACGTGGTGGCGTCGATGACCCGCGTTTCGGACGAGGCCTCGCCCTTGAAGGGCAATCTGCCGGCCTTCAAGGCGGTGCGCAAGGTGGACGACTACACGGTTGAGATCGAAATGACGCATCCGTATCCGCTGATGCTCAACGACCTGACCAATATCTTCATCTTCAACCGCCAGTGGCTGGTGGACAACAACAGTCAGAAGCCCACCGACGCCGCCAAGAAGATCGAAGGCTACGCCACCCACAACGCCAACGGCACGGGTCCCTTCAAGGTGGAGTCGTACCGCCCGGACACGCGCACCGTGCTGGTGGTCAACCCCGGCTGGTGGGATAAGCCGCGCCACAATCTGGATCGCATCGAATTCACGCCGATCGCTTCCGCGCCCACCCGGGTGGCGGCGCTGCTGTCGGGTGACATCAACTTCACCGAGAACGCGCCGCTGCAGGATCTGGACCGCTTGCGCGCGGCGTCCAACGTCAAGGTGTTGGCCTCGACCGAGCTGCGCACCCTGTACTTCGGCTTCAACCTGGGCGACAAGCTGGTCGGCTCCAATGTCACCGACAAGAATCCGCTGAAGGATCTGAAAGTGCGCCAGGCGCTGTACATGGCGCTGTCGCCGGATTTGATCCAGAAGCGCGTGATGCGCGGCCTGTCGCGCACCACCGGCGCGCTGGTGGCGCCGTCCATCCCGGGCTACGAGCCCAAGCAGGAGGAACGCCTGCCGTTCGACGCCGCGCGCGCCAAGAAACTGTTGGCGGAGGCCGGCTATCCGGACGGATTCACGCTGTCGCTGCTGTGCTCGAACGACATGTTCGTCAACGAGGAGGAGATCTGTCAGGCCGCCGCCTCGATGTGGGCGCGCATCGGCGTGAAGGCCTCGCTGGCCAGCGGCCCGCGCTCCTTGCAGAACCCCAAGCGCTCGCGCGGCGAGTTCGACATCACCATCCACGGTTGGGCCAACGAGCCCCAGATCGACGCGTTGTCCATCCTGCTGCAGGTGATGCATAGCCGCAGCGGCCCGGCCGGCGTCTTCAATTGGGGCCAGTGGGGCGACGCGGCGCTGGACGCGAGAATCGACGCGGCTGCCGCTGAAATGGACCGCCCCAAGCGGGTGCAGATGATGGCCGACGTGCTGCAGACGCTGCATGACGACGTGCGCTTCCTGCCGCTGCATCAGCAGCCGATGGCGTGGGCCGTGGGCAAGAACGTGGGCGAGGTGCTGCAGATGCCGGACAACAAGGCGCGCCTGTGGACCGTGCGCATGCAGTGACGCCGCGGACCGCCGCCCGCCGGCGGTCCTGCGAATGACAACGGTCTGAAGGGGAGCTGCATATGCTGGCGTTCATAGTAAGAAGGGTCTTCAACGCGGTCGGCGTGATGCTGGCGGTGGCGCTGCTGGCCTTCGTGATTTTCCGGTTCGTCGGCGACCCCGTCGACATGATGCTCAACGAGCAGGCCTCGCAGACGCAACGCGACGAATTGCGTGAACGCCTGGGCCTGAACGCCTCGGTGGGCATGCAGTTCGTGCACTTCGTCACCAACGCGGCGCAGGGCGAGTTCGGCATTTCCTACCGCAACCAGCAGGACGTGTTCGCGCTGGTGGCCGAACGCTTTCCGGCCACGTTCGAGCTGGTCCTGATGGCGACTTTGCTGTCGCTCGTCATCGGCGTGCCGTTGGGCGTGCTGACCGCCATCTATCGCAAGTCGCGTCTGGCGCAGGCGCTGCAGTTCGTTTCCATTCTGGGCATCTCGCTGCCCAGCTTCGTGGTGGGGATCATGCTGATCCTGATCTTCTCGGTGCAGCTGGGCTGGCTGCCGGGCTTCGGGCGCGGCGACACGGTGAAGATCGGCTGGTGGACCACCGGCCTGCTCACGCCCTCGGGGCGCGCCGCGCTGGTGCTGCCGTCCATCACGCTGGCGCTGTTCCAGATCACGCTGATCATGCGCCTGGTGCGGGCCGAAATGCTGGAGACGCTGCGCACCGAGTTCATCAAGTTCGCCCGCGCGCGCGGCCTGCCCGACCGCGTGGTGCATTTCCGGCTGGCCCTGCGCAACTGTCTGATGCCGGTGATCACCGTGACCGGCATGCAGATCGGCAACCTGATCGCCTTCGCGCTGATCACCGAAACGGTCTTCCAGTGGCCCGGCATGGGCTTGCTGTTCATTCAATCGGTCATGTTCGTGGATATCCCCGTCATGGCCGCCTATCTGGTGATCGTGTCCTTCATCTTCGTGGCGCTGAACACGCTGGTGGACATGATGTACGGCGTGGTGGATCCGCGCCTGCGCAGCCAGCACGTCAAGGGAGGCGCCAATGCTCATTAAGCCATTTTCCGCAACGGGGCAGGAGCAGGGCTGGTTTGCCCGCTTCCTGCGCAGCGATCTGTGGTGGAGCCTGCGGCAGGACTACGTGGCCATGGGCGCGGGCATCGTGCTGCTGGCGGTGGTGCTGCTGGCGGTGTTCGCGCCCTGGATCGCGCCGCAGAATCCCTACGACCTGGCGCAGCTGGACCTGCTGAACGCGGAGCTGCCGCCGGTCTGGGAGGCCGGCTCGGATCCGCAGTTCCTGTTGGGCACGGACACGCAGGGCCGCGATGTCTGGTCCGCCATCCTTTACGGTTCGCGCATGTCGCTGGTGATCGGGCTGGCCACGGTGGTGCTGTCGCTGGCCATCGGCCTGCTGGTGGGGCTGGCAGCGGGCTATTTCGGCGGCTGGGTCGACAATGCGCTGATGCGCCTGGGCGACACGCTGCTGAGCATCCCGACCATCCTGGTCGCGATCCTGGTGACGGCGGTGTTCCGCCAGCTGCTGCCGCCTGGCATGCGCGAAACCCTGTCGGCGGTAATCCTGATTCTGGCCATCTCCATGACCAACTGGGTGCAGTACGCCCGGACCGTGCGGGCCTCGGCGCTGGTGGAGCGCGGCAAGGAATACGTGCAGGCGGCCCGCCTGATCCGGGTGAGTTCGCTGCGCATCATGCTGACGCACATCCTGCCCAACACGCTGACGCCGGTCATGGTGACGGCCACCCTGAACCTGGGCCTGGCGATCCTGATCGAGGCCACGCTCAGCTTCCTGGGCGTGGGCATGCCGCCCACCGAGCCGTCGCTGGGCACGCTGATCCGGCTGGGCAACCAGTTCCTGTTTTCCGGGCAGTGGTGGGTGGTGGTGTTTCCGGCGCTGTACCTGAGCCTGATCGTGCTGGTGGTGAACCTGCTGGGCGACTGGCTGCGCGATGCCCTGAACCCTCGCTTGCGCTGAACGCAAACCGACAAGAGTAGAACCATGGAAAACGCAACGCTGTATACCCAAGTCCGCCCGGCGGGCGGCGAGATGACCTCGGTGCTGGTGCGCGACGGCCGCATCCAGGCGCTGGGCGGACAGGCACCCTCCGGCGTGGAGGTGGTGGACGGAGGCGGCGCGTTGATGCTGCCGGGCCTGATCGATGCCCATGCGCACCTGGACAAGACCATGTACGGCATGCCCTGGTACCGCAACGAGGTTGGCCCGCGGTTGATCGACAAGATCGAGAACGAGCGCGCCGAGAAGAAGCGCCTGGGCATCGATCCGTACCGCCAGTCGGCCCGCCAGTTGGTGATGTCGATCGGCGATGGTACCAGCCACATCCGCAGCCATGTGGACGTGGACACGGACATCGGACTGGGGGCGATTGAAGGCGTGATGCGCGCGCGCGAACAGTACCGCGACCAGATCGACGTGGAGATCGTCGCGTTTCCGCAGAGCGGGCTGTTGATCCGGCCCGGCACGCTGGAACTGATGGACGAGGCCTTGCGCATGGGCGCGGAAGTGGTGGGCGGGCTGGACCCGGCCGGCATGGACCGCGACCCCAAGGGCCATCTGGATGCGATCTTCGGCCTGGCCGAGAAGCACGGCAAGCCCATCGACATCCATCTGCACGAGGCCGGCGAATTGGGTGCGTTCTCGATGCAGATGACCATAGACCGGGTGCTGGCGCTGGGCATGCAGGGCAAGGTCACGCTGTCGCATTCCTTCTGTCTGGGCATGCCTGACGCGCAGGCGGTGCAGGCCTTGACGGAAGGCTTGCTGAAGGCGGGCGTGCACATCATGACCACGGGTTCGGCCTCGCGGCCGGTGCCTAGCGTGGCGAAGCTGCACGCGGCCGGCGTCACCGTCTGCACGGGCAACGACGGCATGCGCGATACCTGGGGCCCCTACGGCAAGCCCGACATGTTGGAGCGGACCATGTTGGTGGGGTTGCGCAACAACTTCCGCCGCGACGACGAGCTGGATCTGGCGCTGCACGTGGCCACCTATGGCAATGCGCGCGTCATGGGCCTGTCCGACTACGGTCTTGCGCCGGGTTGCCGCGCAGACTTCGTGCTGGTGGACGCGGAGACGGTGGCCGAAGCCATTGTCTCGCGCCCGTTGCGCAAGCTGGTCGTCAAGGGCGGGCGAGTGGTTGCGCGCGACGGCCGTGCGCTGGCGGAGGCGCCGTGATGAGCGCGCCGCAAGGTCCCATCCTGCTGACCGCCCGCTGGGTGGTGGGCCATGAGAATGGCCGCCATTGCCTGTACGAGAACGGCGAGGTGGTGTTCGAGGGCGATCGCATCGTCTACGTCGGCCACCGCTATCCGGGGCCGGTGGCGCAGCGCCGCGACTACGGCCGGGCCCTGATCGGCCCGGGCTTCGTCGACCTGGACGCGTTGTCCGACCTGGACACGACCATCCTGGGATTCGACAACTCGCCCGCCTGGAAGAAGGGCCGCATCTGGCCCGATACCTATATGAAGCAGGGGCCGTACGAGATGTACACGGCGGCCGAACTGGCGTTCCAGAAGCGCTATGCCTTTGCCCAGCTGATACGCAACGGCATCACGACCGCGCTGCCGATCGCATCGCTGTTCTACCGGGTATGGGGCGAGACCCGCGACGAGTTCCTGTCGGCCGCCAACGCGGCCGGCGAGCTGGGCCTGCGCGTCTACCTGGGGCCGGCCTATCGCAGCGGCCATACCTATGTGGACGCGGGCGGCAAGATCCGCTGCCACTACGACGAGGCGCGCGGCATGGCGGGCCTGGCCGACGCGCTGGCTTTCTGCGACGAGATCGAAGGCCGCCACAACGGCCGCGTGCGCGCCATGCTGTCGCCCGACCGCATCGAGACCTGCACGCCGGCTTTGCTGCGCGCTTCCGCCGCCGCGGCTCGCGAGCGGCACATGCCGATCCGGCTGCATTGCTGCCAGTCGCGCCTGGAGTACGAGCTGGTGCTGGAGCAGCACGGCATGAGCCCGCCGGAATGGCTGCAAAGCCTGGACTTCCTGTCGGAGCGCGCCTTGCTGCCGCATGGCACATACGTGTCGGGCTCGCGCCATATCGAGCGGCCCGGGCGCGACCTGGAGATCATCCGTGACGCCGGCGCCAGCATCGTGCATTGCCCGCTGGTGTCGGGCCGCCACGGCGCCACGCTGGAATCGTTCGCGCGCTATCGCAAGCTGGGCGTGAACATCGGCATGGGCACGGACACCTGGCCGCCCGACATGGTGTTGAACATGCAGGTGGGGATGATGCTGTGCCGCGTGGCAGACGGCTCGACCGAAGCGGTCCGCTCCGAGGACTACTACGACGCCGCCACGCTCGGCGGCGCGGACGCGCTGGGACGGCCGGACCTGGGCCGGCTGGCCGTGGGCGCCAAGGCCGACATCGTGGTGTTCGATTTTTCGCACGACCGCAACGGCCAGTTGATCGATCCGATACAGACCTTGATGGTGAGCGGCAGTGGCCGCGACGTGTCGCAGGTCGTGATCGACGGCCGCTTCGTCATGGTGGACGGCCGGATTCCCGGCTTCGACGCGCGCCTGGCACAGGAGCAGGCGCAGACGCAGTTCGACGGGCTGGTGGCTCGTTACCCCGACCGCACCTGGGGCCATCCGCCGGCCGAGCAGATTTTCTCCTCCAGCTATCCGCGTCCCGCAAGGAGCCCGTCATGATGGCCATCGTTCCCAATACCGCACGGCCGCCGGCCGCGGCCAGCACCGCGCCGACCCTGTCCGTGCGCGGCCTGTCGGTGGAATTTCCGACGCGCCACGGCGTCCTGGTCGCCACGCGCGACATCAGTTTCGATATCCACCCAGGCGAGATCCTGGGCATGGTGGGTGAATCCGGCGCCGGCAAGTCGCTGACCGGCATGGCGGTGATCGGCTTGCTGGAACCGCCCGGCCGGCTGGGCGGCGGCGAGATCCATCTGGCGGGCCGGCGTATCGACAACCTGCCGCCCAAGGCGCGCCAGCGCCTGCGCGGCAAGGAGATCGGCGCGATCTTCCAGGATCCGCTGACCAGCCTGCATCCACTGTTCAGCGTGGGCGACCAACTGGTCGAGACGATCCGCCACCATGACAAGGTGACGGCGCAGGCGGCGCGCCAGCGGGCGCTGGAGCTGTTGCTGGCCGTGGGCATCCCGGCGGCGGACAAGCGCATCGACCACTATCCGCACCAGTTCTCGGGCGGCATGCGCCAGCGCGTGGTGATCGCACTGGCCCTGGCGGCCCGGCCGGCGCTCATCATCGCCGACGAGCCGACCACGGCGCTGGACGTGTCGGTGCAGGCGCAGATCACGGCGCTGCTGCGCCGCCTGTGCCGCGAACAAGGCACCTCAGTGCTGCTGGTGACGCACGACATGGGCGTAATCGCTGAAACCGCCGACCGCGTGGCGGTGATGTACGCGGGCCGCATCGTCGAGATCGGACCGGTGCTGGACGTGTTGCGCCGGCCTGGCCATCCCTACACGCAGGGCCTGATGAACGCGATTCCCGGCCTGCGCCAGCGCGCGGCCCGGTTGAACCAGATCGACGGCGCCATGCCGCGGCTGCACGCCATGCCGGACGGCTGCGCGTTCCACCCGCGCTGCGCAATGGCCGGACCGCGCTGCGGCCAGCAGCGCCCGCCGCTGGCCCCATCGCCGGCCGGCGCCACCGTCAGCGCCTGCTGGCTGCATCAAGGAGGAGTCGCCCATGCCGCGTAACGATGATGTGCTGTTGCGGGCCGAAGACCTGGCCTGTTGGTTCGATGTGTCGCCGCCCTGGCTGGAGCGCACGCTGTCGCGCCAGCCCGAACAGACGTTGAAGGCGGTGGACGGGGTATCGCTGTCGGTGCCGCGCGGCACGACGCTGAGCATCGTGGGCGAATCGGGCTGCGGCAAGTCGACGCTGGCCAAGCTGCTGGTGGGGCTGGTGGCGCCGACGCGCGGGACGCTGCGGTATGGGCAGAATCGCAAGGGCGGGGCGCTGCATCCGCAGATGATTTTCCAGGACCCCTACGCCAGCCTGAATCCGCGCTGGCGGGTGGGCAATATCGTGGCCGAGCCGATCACTACGCTGGGCCTGCGCGCCACGCCGGCCGAGACGCGGCGACGGGTGGACGAGCTGTTGGAACTGGTAGGCCTGTCCGCCAGCGACGCCGGCCGCTTTCCGCACGAGTTCTCCGGCGGCCAGCGCCAGCGCATCTCGATCGCGCGGGCGCTGGCGACGGAGGCGGAGTTCCTGGTGTGCGACGAGCCGACTTCGGCGCTGGACGTGTCGGTGCAGGCGCAGATCCTGAATCTGATGGGAGACCTGCAGAAGGAGTTCGGGCTGACGTACGTCTTCATCAGCCACAACCTGTCGGTGGTGAGGCACGTGTCGGATAGCGTGGCGGTGATGTACCTGGGGCGCATTGTGGAGCAGGCGCCCGCGGATCAGTTGTTCGAAGCGCCTGCTCATCCGTATACGCGGATGCTGCTGGATACGATTCCGGACCTGGATGATCCGCGGCGGGATCGGGAGCCGATGGGGGGCGAGGTGCCTAATCCTATTGTGCCGCCGTCGGGGTGCACGTTTCATCCTCGGTGTTCGATGGCTCGGGAACAGTGCAGGGTGGAGGCTCCGGTGGTTGCCAGTGTTGGCGGACGTCAGTTGCGGTGTCATGCAGTGACTTGGGATGTGGTTCAGGCTGCTTGAAGCTATGGCTGGGCGGCGTTGGTTCTTAAGACGCCAGCCGCGCCGTGGGCCTGGGGCGAGCGGGGCAACGATTGCGGTCCGGAGCGTTCGCTCCGGACTGCCCCGTCGTCATCTTCGTCCAGGCCTTCGGCCTTCCCTTCAGATTCCCTCGGGCTTATCGACGCCCCGCTCGCCCCAGGCCCACGGCGCGGCTGGCTCCAGCGTTTGAAACTTGAAGTCAGCGGGGGCGGACAGAGTTCTTGGCATTTTTTCCACGATCAGTGGTGGGAGGGCGGGTCTTGCGGGGCCCGCCCCATGCCGGCCGCCCGGGCGGCCTCGTGGGGCTTACGCGGTGTCTTGCGATTTGTGAGGGCGCTGCGCGCTGTTGGTGGCTGATTTCAAATACCAATAGACACTCGCGCCAACATCGTCATTTCAACTCCACCGCTGGATGGGTGGCGCGCGCGAACAGATCTGGATGCGCAAGCGGCTGCCCGCCGCGCGCCACCCATCACCGCCCACACCCCCAGATGCCGGAGTCACTAGCAAGCAACTCTCCGCATTCGCGCAAGCGCACACGGCACGACGACCACCAACACGTATGCTGCTTGCGGCCGCCCGCGCGGCCGCAAGCAGCGGGCGACGCAAGAATCGCCACCAACCACAGATCTAGCAGCGCAACAGGCCAAGAATTCGGTAGCTCGCCGGCGCGGGCGCCCGAGGGGCGAGCAACCTCGATGCGCCCGACGGAATCCGAAGGAGTCGCCGAAGGCGAGGACGAGGATGAGGATGGGGGGGGCCGCCGAGGCAAGTCCGGAGCGAACGCTCCGGACCGCAATCGTGGGCGCTCGCCCCTCGGGCGCCCGCGCCGGCGAGCGGCCTACGAAGAAGCCAAGCCACTCGCCACGACTACAGAACCTGCAAACAGACGCTACTTCGCGTAGACCAGATCCCGCAAACCAAGCGACAACCCCGGCCAATAAGTAATGATCATCAGGCAAACAATCACCACCCCAACAAACGGAATCAACGGCTTGATCAACCTCTCCAACGGCAACTTAGCCACCGCGCAGGCCGCGAAAAGGTTCACCCCGAACGGCGGCGTAATCATCCCGAGGGCCAGGTTCACAACCATGATGATGCCGAAGTGCACCGGTTCCACGCCGAACTTCAGCGCCACCGGCAGCAGCAAGGGAGCCAGCACCACGATCGACGCAGAGGTCTCGATGAACATGCCGATCAGGAACAGCGCCGCGTTCACGCCCATCAGGAAGGTGAGCTTGGTGTCGAAGATCTGCGCCAGCCACACGCCCAGCGCGTCCGGGATGCCCGCGCGGTTGAGCAGGAAGCTGAAGATGCCGGCGTTGGCGATCACGAACATGATCACGGCCGTCGACACCACCGATTTGTGCAGCGTGGCGGACAGCTGCTTGAAGCTCAGGCGGCGATAGATGAACTTGCCCACCACCACCGCGTACATCACGGCCACCACCGAGGCTTCGGTCGGCGTGAACACCCCGCCGTAGATCCCGCCCAGGATGATGACCGGCATCAGCAGCGCCAGCCAGGCGTTCTTGAACGCCGGCCACAGCGGCAGGCGGCCTTCGCCGTCGCGCTTGCCCAGGTTGTTGCGCTTGGCGTAGAACCAGACGTAGAACATCAGCGCCACGCCGATCAGGATGCCAGGCATGACGCCGGCGATGAACAGTTCGCCGGTCGACGTGTCGGTGGACACCGCGAACAGGATCATCGGGATGGACGGCGGGATGATCACGCCCAGTTCCGCCGCGCTGGCCTGCAATGAGGCGGCGAAGGGTGCGGGGTAGCCGTGCCGGATCATGGCGGGAATCAGGATCGCGCCCACCGCGAAGGTGGTGGCCACGCTGGAGCCGGCCACGGCGGCGAAGATCATGCAGGTCAGCACGCAGGTGCAGGCCAGGCCGCCCTGGATGCCGCCCACCACGCTCTTGGCGAACTCCACCATGCGTTCGGAGATACCGCCGGCTTCCATCAGGTTGCCGGCCAGGATGAAAAAGGGGATGGCGACCAGCGGGTACTTGTCCAGCGCGGCGAACAGCTGCTGGGCTACCACCACCCAGGGCAGGCCGGCGGCGCCGACTCCCGCCAGGCTGGCCAGGCCGATCGACACGGCGACCGGCACGGACAGCCCGAAGAAAATCAGCATCGAGACAATCATTAATTGGGACATGGCGATATCTGCTGCGTATGTTCGATGGGGGCGGCTCAGCCTTGCGCGTCGTTGCGCACGGGCACGTCGTCTTCTTCGCCGGCGCACCAGCGGGCCAGCACGGCGATGGCGGCCAGGGTGGCGCCCACGGGGATGGCCAGGTAGATCCAGGAAATCGAAATATCCAGGCTGGGCACGGTCTGGAAGCGCACGCGATAGGTCATGTTGCCGCCGATCCAGGCCAGGAAGCCAAGGAAGCCGGCGCATATCAGGCCAATGACGGCTTCAAGCACGCGGCGGCGGGTGCCGCCCAACAGATTGCGCAGCAGCTCCACGCTGATCATGGCGCCGTGGCGGAAGGCCAGCGCCACGCCCAACAGCACGGTCCAGATCAGGAGGGCGCGGGTCAGCACCTCGCTCCAGTCGGCGGGGGAATGCAGCACGAAACGCGCGATGACTTGGTAGAAGGCGGCGGCCGCGGCGGCCACCAGCAGCAATTGGGCGAAGACCGAGACGACTTTGAACAGGCCCCGGTCGAAGGCGCAGAGCAAACGCATGATGAATCCTGTTGGCGTGGTACGCAAAGGATGGGAACAAAAGCGGCGGGACCGGGATCCCGCCGCCAAGGGCGATGCGCCCCGGGTCGGGGCGGGCCCTGCTTACTTGGTGTCGCGGATCGAGTCGATCAGCTTCTTGTCGAACTTCTTGTAGTACTCGGGGTAGGCCGGCTCGACGGCGGCGGCGAAGGCGGCGCGGTCCACTTCGGACACCTGCATGCCTTCCTTCTTCAGCTGCTCGACGCCGGTCTTCTCGATGTTGTCCACGTAGGCGCGCATGGCCAGGGCGGATTCCTTGCCGGCCTTGTCGAAGTTGGCCTTGTCCGCGGCCGACAGGCCGTCGTACACGTTGGCCGACATCAGCACCAGGGCCGGGCCATAGACGTGGCCGGTCAGCGACAGGTACTTCTGCATTTGCGACAGCTTGGCCGAGGTGATCACCGACAGCGGGTTTTCCTGGCCGTCGATGGTGCCTTGCTGCAGGGCGGTGGCGACTTCAGGCCAGGCCATGGGCGTGGGCAGGATGCCGATCTGGCGGAAGGCCGTGATGTGGATCGGGTTTTCCGTGGTGCGGATCTTCAGGCCCTTGGCGTCGGCCGGGGTCTTGACCGGGCGGACGTTGTTGGTCAGGTGGCGGAAGCCCTGTTCGCCCCAGGCCAGGGCGATGATGCCGCGGCTGGGGAACTTTGCCAGCATATCTTGTCCGATCTTGCTGTCCAGCACGTTGCGGGCGTGCGGCAGGTCGCGCAGCAGGAAGGGAATGTCAAAAACGCCGGTTTCGGGCACGAAGTTCAGGGTCGCGCCGGTGGACACGATGGCCAGGTCGATGGTGCCGATCTGCAGACCTTCGATCACTTCGCGTTCGCCGCCCAGCGCGCTGTTGGCGAATTGCTGTACCTTGTATTTACCGCCGGTGGAGGCTTCGATGGACTTGGCCAGCGCGTCGGCGCCCGCGCCGTAGTGCGACGACGTGGACAGGGCATAGGCCATTTTCAGGGTGTTCTGCGCCGCGGCGGGCAGCGAGGTTGTGGCCGCGCAGGCGGCCAGAATCGTGGCGGCTAGCCAGGATTTGCGCATAGTCTTCTCCAGGTTTTGGGTATCTTATGGGTGGCTTTGCCTCCCGCCCCGGGATGATATCGGGATTCGGCCCCGATCTAGGCCGTTGGTTAACATTGTGGAATGATGGATTTCCCTGATACGTCACGGGCCAGGCGCCCAGGTTTTTGGTCCACCCTGCGCCAGGGCGCCAGGATGATGATGCGTGACGCCCGTGCTGGAGAGCTGCGGCTGCTGGTGTTGGCGCTGGTCGTGGCGGTGGCCGCGGTGACCAGCGTCGGCTTCCTGGCGGACCGGGTTGGCCGGGCGCTGGAGCGCGACGCGGGGCAGATGCTGGGCGCCGACCTGGTGCTGGATGCCGACGAGCCGGTGCCCGCGGCCTTCATGGACCAGGCCCGGGAGCGCGGCCTGGCCGTATCCAGCACCTGGCAGTTCCCCTCCATGGTGGGCGCTGGCAACGGCGCCCAACTGGCCGCGCTGAAGGCCGTCGAGCCCGGCTATCCGCTGCGCGGCGCCTTGCGCGTGGCCGGCGCGCCGTTCGAGCCGGACGCCGCGACCCGCGACGTCCCGCCCGAGGGCGCGGTCTGGGTGGACGCGCAATTGCTGTCCCTGCTGAACCTGAAGGTGGGCGACAGGCTGAACGTGGGTGACGCCCACCTGCGCGTGGACCGCGTAATCACCTATGAGCCGGACCGCGGCATGCAGTTCGTCAACGTGGCGCCGAGGGTGCTGCTGCGCGCCAGCGATCTGCCCGCCACCGGCCTGATCGCGCCGGGCAGCCGCATCGGCTATGCCATGCTGGTCGCGGGCCAGCCCGACGCCGTGGCCGGCTACTCGTCCTGGCTCAAGCAGAACCTGAAGCGCGGCCAGAAGGTCGCCACGCTGGAGTCCGGCCGTCCGGAAGTGCGCCGCACGCTGGACCGGGCGCAGCGCTTCCTGTCGCTGGTGGCGCTGCTGGCGGTGCTGATTTCGGCGGTGGCCGTGGCCCTGGCGGCCGGCCGCTACATGACGCGCCACCGCGACGGCATTGCGGTCATGCGCTGCCTGGGGGCGGTACAGTCGCAGGTGTCGCGCATGCTGACGCTGGAGTTCACCCTGGTCGGCTTGTTCTCGTCGGCCGCCGGCTGCCTGCTGGGCTACGCGGTGCACCAGGTGCTGGTGATGCTGCTGGGCTCGCTCATCGATACCACCTTGCCCGCGCCATCGGCCATACCGGCCTTGCAGGGGCTGCTGACCGGCCTGCTGCTGTTGCTGGGCTTCGCCTTGCCAGCGCTGGCCCAGCTGCGCCACGTGCCGCCGGCCCGGGTGCTGCGGCGCGACGCCGACACGCTCAGCGCACGCAGCGCCCTGGGCTATGTTCTGGGCGCGACGGGTTTTGCCCTGCTGATCTGGTGGTTCGCCGGCGACGCCAAGTTGGGCGCGGTGGTGGCGGGCGGCTTCCTGGGCGCTTTCGCGGTGTTTGCGCTGGTGGCCTGGCTCTGCATCCTGGGCCTGGCG
>NZ_JBARYB010000056.1:0-41178 GCF_049647645.1 Achromobacter sp. | reverse complement strand
GCGGTTGCTGAAGTCGTGGCGGTTTCTTGCGGCGTTGCGCAATGCCAGGAAACGCTGCGCACGGCCATGGCCATTGGCGCCGACCGCGGCGTGCTGGTGCAGACCGATGCCGAGCTTCAGCCGCTGGCCGTGGCCAAGCTGTTGAAGGCGCTGGTCGACAAGGAACAGCCGCAGCTGGTGATCCTGGGCAAGCAAGCCATCGACGACGACGCCAACCAGACCGGCCAGATGCTGGCCGCGCTGCTGGACTGGCCGCAAGCCACGTTCGCCAGCAAGGTCGAGCTGGCTGACGGCAAGGTTACGGTCACGCGCGAAGTCGACGGCGGGCTGGAAACGCTGACGCTCAAGCTGCCGGCCATCGTCACCACCGACCTGCGCCTGAACGAGCCGCGCTACGTCACGCTGCCCAACATCATGAAGGCCAAGAAGAAGCAACTGGACACCGTCACGCCTGAAGAGTTGGGCGT
This sequence comes from Achromobacter sp., assembly GCF_049647645.1. Taxonomy (GTDB): domain Bacteria; phylum Pseudomonadota; class Gammaproteobacteria; order Burkholderiales; family Burkholderiaceae_B; genus Achromobacter. Next base: position 40,711 of record NZ_JBARYB010000056.1, on the reverse strand, counting down.
GGACGCCGCGCCGCGCCTGAAGACGCTGAAGGTCAGCGAGCCGCCCGCGCGCAAGGCCGGCATCAAGGTGGCCGATGTCGCGGCCCTGGTGGACAAACTCAAGAACGAAGCGAAGGTGGTCTGAACATGACGACGCTGGTTATTGCCGAACACGATAACGCCCAGCTCAAGGGCGCAACCCTGAACGCCGTCGCCGCCGCCGCCAAGATCGGAGGCGACGTGCACGTGCTGGTCGCCGGCGCCAATGCGCGCGCCGTGGCCGACCAGGCCGCCGCCGCCGCGGGCGTGGCCAAGGTCCTGCTGGCCGACGCGCCGCAACTGGCCGATGGCCTGGCCGAGAACGTTGCCGCCCAGGTGCTGGCGGTGGCCTCGGGCTACAGCCACATCCTGTTCCCGGCGACCGCCTCGGGCAAGAACGTGGCCCCGCGCGTGGCCGCCAAGCTGGACGTGGCGCAGATCTCCGACATCATCGGCGTGGAATCCGCCGACACCTTCCTGCGCCCGATCTATGCCGGCAACGCGATTGCCACGGTGCAGTCGGCCGATGCGGTCAAGGTCATCACCGTGCGCACCACCGGCTTTGACGCCGTGGCCGCGCAGGGCGGTTCCGCCGCGGTGGAAGACATCGCCGCCGTCGCCGATTCGGGCTTGTCCACCTTCGTGGGCCGCGAAGTCGCCAAGAGCGACCGTCCGGAACTGGCCGGCGCGCGCGTCGTCGTCTCCGGCGGCCGCGGCCTGGGCAGCGCCGAGAACTTCAAGATCCTGGATCCGCTGGCCGACAAGCTGGGCGCAGCGCTCGGCGCTTCGCGCGCCGCGGTGGACGCGGGCTACGCGCCTAACGACTGGCAAGTCGGTCAGACCGGCAAGATCGTGGCGCCGCAGTTGTACGTGGCGGTTGGTATCTCGGGTGCCATCCAGCACTTGGCCGGCATGAAGGATTCGAAGGTCATCGTGGCCATCAACAAGGATCCGGAAGCGCCGATCTTCGGCGTGGCCGATTATGGCCTGGTGGGCGATCTGTTCCAGGTTGTGCCTGAACTGGCCGGCGCACTGTAACCGCCGGAATCCCGGCGCATCCTGGTCCCGGTCGTTGATGGCGCCGCGGCGGCGGGGAGCCTTTCCCCGCGCCGCCCGGCCTCGCGTTCACTGCGTGCGGGCATCGCCGCCTTTGGCCAGGATGGCCGTCATGTCCTGTTCGTAGCGATAGCCGTCGCGCAGGCTCATGTCCTCTATCGTGTTGAGCGTGTGCTTGGCCAGCCGCGTCGCGGCCGGACGCTTCGAGGCGATGCTGGCTGCCAGCGCGCGCGCCGCGGGCAGCAGGTCTTCGGCCGCCACGCAGGCTTCCACGATGCCCAGGCGGTGCAACTCGGCGCCCGGGATGCGCTCGCCGGTAAGCATCATGCGCCGCGTGCGCGAATGCCCGAACAGCCGCATCGCGTGCCGTCCGCCGCCCATGGCGCCGACGTCGATCTCGGGCAGGCCCAGGAGCGCCTTTTCCGAGGCGACCAGGATGTCGCACGATGCGGCGATGGCCAGGCCGGCGCCCAGTGCGGGGCCGTTGATCGCGGCGATGACCGGCTTGGCGCATTCCCGTATGGAGTGGAAGCACTCGCGCGTGCGCCGCGAATGCATGGTCAGGCCGCCCAGGCCGGCCGTGTTCTCGGCGCGCTGCTTGAGGTCGGCGCCCGCGCAGAAGATCTTGCCCGCGCCGGTCAGCACCACGACATGCACCTCGTCGAGGTCCGAGAGCTGGTCCATGGCCGTGGTCAGCTCGTCATTGAGCTTGCGGCTGAGCGCGTTGACCGGAGGATTGTCCAGGGACAGCGTCGCAATGTGGTCCTGGATATGCAGCTGCAATTGGGAGAATTGGTCCATCGGGAATGATCCTGATTGGTTGCGCATTATGATATGAGGCGCCCGCGACTTCCCCGCAGGCAGGTTTAGGAAACTTCAAATGGCTACCCTGATTCCGGCAACGAGCCGTACGTTGGCCGCTTTCGAGATATTTGCGCGCGAACGGCGCGAGTTGTCCAACTCGGAGATGGCACGCCTGCTTTCCTTGCCCGACAGCAGTTGCTCGGATTTGCTGGGAACGATGCACGCGCTGGGCTATCTGATGCGCACGCCCCGCACGCGCCGCTTCTATCCCACTGCGCGACTGTATGAAATCGCGCGCCAGATCGCGGAAAACGATCCCTTGGCCAAGTCGGCCAAGGAAGCCGTGCAGCAGTTGGTGGAGAAAACCAACGAAAGCGCTTTTGTCGGCATGCTGGACCGCTCCGCCGTCAAGGTGGTGGCGGTGCTGCCCTGCCGGCGGCCGTTGCGCTACATCATGGAAGTCGGCGACCGCGCCGCGCTGCACGCCTCGGCCATAGGCAAGGCGCTGCTGGGCCAACTCGACACGGACGAATTGCAGGCCCAGGTCAAGCAGCTCAAGCTGGAGGCCGTGACGCCGCATACGATCACCAGCGCGAAGAAGTTGATGACCGAGGTAGCGCAGGGGCGCAAGCAGGGCTGGTATGCCTCCGAGGGAGAGGGGGTCGAGGGCGTGACGGCCCTGGCCGTCGCGGGCGTCCTGGGCGAACTGCCGGTGGGGCTGTCGCTGGCAGGCCCCTCCGACCGCGTCCATAAGCACCGCAAGGCCTACCTGCAGGCGCTGTTCGAGATACGCGACACCCTGTCGGGCTGAAGGCGTATTCATTGCTGCACGGGCCACTGGAAGGGCGGGCCCTTCTTGTCGAAGAAGCGTTGCAGGGCCATGGCATGGAAGTCGGCGCTCATCGCCACCCCCTGGCCGTCGCTTTCAAGCATGAGCATGGTTTGCAGGTCGCTGCGCAGGGATACGTTCAACGCGCGCTTGGTGATGCTCAGGGCGACCGGCGAAGCCTGGGCAAGGCAGCGCGCGATGGCGCGCGCACGCTCGGGCAGGGCCTCGGCTGGCATCGTTTCCAGCACCAGTCCCAGCTCCCTGGCTTCCGCGGCGCCGAACTCGCGCGCCGAAAACAGCAGCTCTTTTGCGCGCTGCACCCCGACCAGCCGCGGCAAGGTATAGAAGGTGCCGAAGTCGGCTACGGCGCCGAGGCGTCCGAACGCCATGCAGAAGCGAGCGTCGTCGGCCGCCAGCACCAGGTCGCCAGTCAGCGCCAGGCCCAGGCCCGCGCCATAGGCCACGCCCTGCACCGCGGAAATCACGGGCCGGTCGAAATCCAGCAGCGCCGAGACCAGATCGTGCAGGTCGACCAGCCTCTGGCGGCGGCCTTGCGCGGTCGCTTCACCGTCGGCGGCGCTGCTGCGCAGGGCCTTGAGGTCGCCGCCGGAGCAGAAGTTGCCGCCCGCGCCGGTCAGGATCAGGACCTTCAGATCGCGGTCATGGCGCAGTTCGTGCATCAGCCTGCGCAGCGAGGTGCGCATGGCAATGTCGATGGCGTTCTTGGATTCCGGCCGGTTCAGCGTGATGGTGCCCACGCCGTCCTCGATTTCATATAGCAGGCCTTCGTACATGATGGTTGGTCCTTGTAGGGCTAGAGTCGTTCAGGGGTAGGGGAGGTCAAGAGCAGGGCGTCAAGCACCCAGGCGCCTTCGCCGGCGGGGCCGACCCAGACGGGGTTGAATTCGGCTTCCAGGATGTCGGGGCGGCCCGACACGAAATCGGCAAGCTGGATGACCAGGCGCACCAATGCATCGGTGTCCATCGGCGGGAGATTGCGGAATTGGCCCAGGTAGGCGCCATGCCGCAGGTCCGCCAGCATGTCATGCACGTCGGCTGGCTGTATCGGCAAGACGCGGTGTGCGACGTCCTTGAGCAGCTCCACGAATATGCCGCCCAGCCCGATGGTGAGGACTCGGCCGTACATGGGATCGGTGCGCACCGCGATCAGCATTTCGCGCCCGGTGTCGTGCAGCATCTTCTCGACCAGCACGCCGTCGATGCGAGCGTCGGGACGCCGTGCCTGAACCTGATTCACCATCCGCGTGTGGGCCTCGGCCGCTTGTCCTGGCGTGCGCACGTCCAGCCATACGCCGCCCACTTCGGTCTTGTGCAGGATCTGGGCGCTGACGATCTTCAGCGCCACCGGAAATCCCAACGCCTGCGCGGCGGCGGTAGTTTCTTCCGGGGAGCGGCACAGGCTGCCTTGTGGCACAGCAATGCCTGCTTCGCGCAGCATGGCTTTGGCGGCTGCCTCGGTGCAGGCCACGGCCGCGCCTGATTCCTCTCCCGAGGCCGCGGACATGGCGGGCGCAGCGACCATCGCGCCAGGCAGCATGCGGCGTGGCGTCACTTTTCGTACCGCCGCCAATGCCGAACCTAGCGAAAGGAATGGCGCCAGCCCGTGTTCTTCAAGCCGCAGAAAGCCGCTGCCCAGGCGACGGCTCATCCACACCGCAATGATGGGCCGGGACGCGCCGGCGGCGGCATCGATGATGGCCTGCGCGATGCCGTCGGTGAGTTCCCCATAGTCGGCCGGAATCGGCACGATGACCGCGCCCACATTGGGGTCCTGAGCCACCGTGCGCAAGCACGACGACAACCCTTCGATGCTGTTGAGCGCTTCGGCGGTCACGTCCACCGGATTGGCGATGGCCGCATAACCGGGCAGGCTCGCGCGCAGATGTTCGGTTGTTTCAGGCGCAAATTGCGCCAGGCGCAATCCCTGGAGTCCGATCTGGTCGGCGGCCATGGCGGCCGCGCCGCCCGAGAAGGTCACCACGGCCAGTTCGTCGGAAGTCGGAACGCTGCCGCTTGCGGCAAGGCGCGCCAGCGCGACCAGCTCGTCCATGTCGTGGGCCTCGATCGCGCCGAACTGCGCGAACATGGCGCTATTGACCTCAGCCGTGCCGGCAATCGAGCCGGTATGGGACTGCGCGGCGCGCACGCCATACTCGGAGCGGCCGATCTTGAGAATGATGACGGGCTTGCCGTGCGAGCGCGCCAGATCGAGAGCGGCGGCCAGGCGCTTGCCGTCCTTGATGCCCTCGAGCAGTACGGCGATGACGCCGATCTCGGGGTCGCGGGCCAAGTGAGCGATGAAATCCGGCGCGCCCAGGTCGACTTCGTTGCCCGCGGACAGCCACAAGGCGGCGCCCGGACCGTACGACAATCCCTGGACGATATTGCGTCCGGCCCCGCCGCCTTGAGTGACGATGCCGATGGTCCCCACGTTCTTGTCGGTCTTGAAGGCAGGGGAGATCGTCATGCCCATGCGGTCGCGGAAGTTCGACAGGCCCGGGCAATTCGGTCCGTAGACGCGCAACCCGGTCGACTCGCACAACGCCGCGATTTGTTGCTCCAGCGCCCGTCCTTCAGGGCCGGCCTCGCCGAAGCCGGAGGACATGACGATGGCATAGGGAATTCCGCGTGCGGCGCAATCGCGCAGCGCATCCATCACATAGGCGGCGCGCAGGATGATCAGCGCCACGTCGATGTCGGCTTCCGGCAGGTCGGCAATCGATGGCCAGCAGCGGAACGGCCCGTCGCCGCGCATGGGCGGGTTCACGACGAAAAGTTCGCCCTCCATGCGCGAGTGCAAGGAGAGGTTCTCCAGCAGCCGGGCGCCTTCGCTGTTTGGCCTCTGCGATCCGAGCACCACGACCGCGTTGCGCGGTCGCACCAGCCTGGATAGATCGGGAAATCCACAATGCGACGCATGCATATTTACTCCGTAATTTCGTGGTAGTGTACGATCAGTCGTAATTAATTCTACAGCCTATCGAGGAAAATTACGATAATTCGTACTGATGAGGAGGGAGACCCGCCATGAAGCGATTTGCTGCCGCCGTATCCGTCTTGCTGTGCCTGGGCAGTGTGGCCACGCACGCGCAAAGTCCATCCACCTATCCCGCCAAGCCGGTGGCCCTGCTGGTCGGGTTCGGCGCCGGAGGCGGGACCGACCTGCTGGCCCGTTACTACGCCAAGTCCCTGGCCGACAAGCTGGGCCAACCCTTTGTGGTCGAGAACAAGACCGGGGCGGGAGGGGCGCTGGCGATCAATGCGGCCGTCAAGGCCCCTGCCGACGGCTACACCCTGTTGATGGGCACCACCGGCATCGCGGTGGACACCGCGCTGGGCAAGGCCAGCTACTCCTGGCAGCGCGATCTGGCGCCGGTCGCGATGCTGGGATATGCCAGCAATGTGCTGGTGGTGTCGCAAAAGTCCTCCATACACAGCGTGCAGGATCTGATCGCCGAGGCAGGGCGCCGCCACGTGACTTTCGGTTCGCCGGGCATCACCTCGTCGATGCACATGACGGGGGAATTGTTCAAGCAGATGGCCAAGGTGCGGATGACGCATGTGCCGTATCGTGCCGCGCCGCCCGCGGAACAGGCTTTGCTGGCGGGTGACGTCGACGTGCTGTTCGACAACATGGCGGGCGCCATGGCCTTTATCGAGGCGGGAAAGTTCCGTCCCATCGCCGTCAGCAGCGCGACGCGCAACGCCAGCCTGCCGGACGTTCCCACCATCGATGAGGCGGGGCTGAAGGGCTTTGAAACCACGGGCACCTTCTTCCTCATGGCGCCGGCGAAGACGCCGCCCGAGGTGATCGCCAGGCTGGCGTCCAGCGTCGAAGAGATATCGCGGGAACCGGAGACCCTGGCGTTCCTTGGGCGGCTTCAAATCACGGCGCTGCATGGCGGCAGCGAGGCGGTGTCCGCCTTCATGGAAGCCGAAGTGGCCAAGTGGACCAAGGTCGTGACGGCCCCTGATTTCGAGTCCGCCAAATAGGAGATCGATGCCATGGACTTTTTGCTGGATTCCACGCAGCAGGCCTTGAAGGACTCGCTCGCACGATATCTGGAGGCCGAGGTCGCGCCGCTGGTCGAACGATACGAAGCGGCCAAGGAAGTCGTGCCTCGTTCCGTCGTGCGTGCCATGCGCGACTATGGGCTGATCGGCGGGCTGCTGCCCGAAGCGGACGGGGGCTTCGGCCTGCTCATGACCACCTATGGCACGCTGATCGCCGAAGTGGCCCGCACCTGGCCGTCGTTACGCGGCATGCTCAGCGTCAGCAATCTGGCGGCGTCGGTGCTGGCGGGCGCGGGCAGCGCGGGCTTGCGGGAGAAATACCTGCCCGCCATCCTGGATGGACGGGCGATCTGCAGTTTTGCGTTGAGCGAACCCGGGATCGGCTCAGATGCCGCCAACGTGCAAACGCGGGTCGAGCGCATGCCGTCCGGCGGTTGGCGGATCAACGGCCGCAAGATCTACATTACCAACGGGCCGATCTGCGACCTGGGCATCGTCTTTGCGCGCAACGTGACCGGCGAGGGCGCCGGCGGCGTTTCGTGCCTGGTCTTCGAAAGCGGCATGCCGGGATTCTCCTGCAGCCCGATAGGGAAAATGGGCATGCATTGCTGCCCACTCGGCGAACTGCTGTTCGAGGATGTCGAGGTGCCGGCAGAGAACCTGATCGGAGAGCCGGGCCAGGCATTTTCGATCGCGAAGAAGTATCTCAACATCGGACGCTCTGTGGTGGCGTTCGGCGCACTCGGGATCGCCGAGTCTTCGCTGCAGGCAGCCCTGCGCTTTGCGCGCGAACGAGAGCAGTTCGGGCGGCCCATAGGCGGGTTCCAGTTGGTGCAGCAAATGGTCGCCGACATGATGACGCAGGTAGAAACCTCGCGACTGCTGGCCTACCGGTCGGCTGACGCGCTGGACCGCGGCCTGGCCGACAACGCCGTCCTGTGCGCGATGGCCAAGCGCCATGCCAGCGATGCGGCGCTGCGCGTGGCGGAGCTCGCACTGCAAGTCCACGGCGGGGCTGGCTACACCTCCCTGTTTCCCGTGGAGAGACATTACCGCGATGCCAGGCATCTGAGCATCGGCGAAGGAACCAACCAGATCATTGGATTGCTGATCGCGCAAAGCGCCCTCGGCATCTCCGCGCTTCGCTAAGCGTTTTTCGCTGTCTTCCCAAGGAAATGATATGTCCATGAATCGAGGCCGGCGCCGCGCCGCGTCTACCGTCCTATGCTCTCTGTTTGCCGGTTGGCTGTTCGCTGCTGGAGTGGCGCAGGCCGCGCCGGCTTATCCCGATAAGCCGGTACGGCTGATCGTGCCTTTCGCGGCCGGCGGATTTTCCGATGTGCTGACGCGGGTGGTCGGCGCCGCGTTGGCGCAGAAGTGGGGGCAGCCGGTGGTCGTGGAAAACCGCGCTGGCGCCAACGGTGTCATCGGCACCACCGCCGCGGCGCGCGCGGCGCCCGACGGCTACACCCTGCTGATTGCGCTGGATTCGCACGTCAGCAACAACTTCCTGGTGAAATCGCTGCCGTACGACACCATGAAGGACTTTGCTCCCATCGCCTTTCTGGGCACCGCGCCCATGGTGTTGATGGCCCACCCGGAGTTTGCAGCCAACAACGTCGCGGACGTGGTGCGGTTGGCCAAAGCCCAGCCGAACACGGTCAACTATGGCACCTTGGGATCGGGAAGCCAGATCCATATGGCCGCGCGCATGCTGGAGACGGCGGCCGATGTCCAGATGACGCCGGTTCCGTACAAGGGCGGCGGTCCGGCCGTCAGCGACCTGATGGCGGGGCATATCCAGTTGCTGTTCGCGTCGGTCACTTCGGCGCTGCCCGTCATACAGCAGCACCGCGCCAAGGCCCTGGCGGTGGTCTTTCCCAAGCGCCTGGCGGCTTTGCCGGATGTGCCCACCATGGCCGAGCAGGGCTACCCCTCGGTGGAGAAAGTGGGGTTCTGGTTCGGCGTCATGGCGCCCGCCGGCACGCCTGCATCCATCATCGAGAAGGTGCAGGCCGACCTCACGGAAGTCGTGGCGCAACCCGATGTGGCCAAGCGCCTGGGGGATATGGGGTTGCAGATGCAGCCCATGGGCCCGGCCGAGTTCGGAAACTTCGTGAAAGCGGAACTCGATCGTTGGGCTGACCTGGTCAAGCGCGAGAACCTGTCGCCGCAGTAGCGGACCAAGTCCGATAGAAAAGGGAGTGGCGGCGCCGCCACTCCCTTTTTTTAACCACGCTGCCTGGCTCGCCCCAGCGCCGCAGCGCGTCAAGCCGCCTCGGATGCGAGCCATACGGCCGCAGGCCCTTTGCCGGCCAGCAGCTCGAGGATGGCTTGGGTATGCTGGCCGGCCCGGGGGACCGCGCCCGGCTGCGCGCATGCACCGTCGAAACGAGGCGCAGGCGCCGCTTGCAGGCAGCCGTCGCGCTCGAAGTAGGTGGCGCGCGCCAGGTTATGGGGATCACGGGCTGCCTCGTCCGGGCTCAGCACGGGTATCACGCATGCGTCGCTGCCTTCGAAGACTGCCTGCCACTCGGCGCGGGAGCGGCCGGTGAACAGCGCCTGCAGGCGTTGCTTGCGTTCCGGCCAGCGGGCTTTGTCCCATTGCGGCACAAACCCGGCATCGCCAACCAGTCCCAGCCGTTCGAGCAGCAGATCATAGAATTGCGGTTCGATGCAGGCGACCGTGATGTAGCCGCCGTCGGCGCAGCCATAGGACGCATAAAAGGGCGCGGCATTGGGCAGGCTCTGGCCGTGGTCGTCGTTCACGATGCCCTTGCTCCGCGCCGCCAGCAAGAGTTGCATCGAATGCGCCGATCCGTCGCTGACCGCGGCGTCGACGACACAGCCCTGGCCGGTGCGGCGCGCCTGCAGCACGCCGCCCAGCAGCCCGACGGCCAGGTACAACGCGCCGCCGGCGATATCGCCCACCACGGAGAATGGCGTGGCGGGCGCAGCCGCGGAGGTTCCCGCGTGCCACAACGCGCCGGACAGGGCGATATAGTTGGCGTCATGCCCGGCGAGATGCGCCATGGGGCCGTGCTGGCCCCAGCCGGTCATGCGGCCGTAAACCAGCCGCGGATTGCGCGCCCGGCAGATGTCCGGTCCCAGTCCCAGGCGCTCGGCGACGCCGGGGCGCATGCCCTCGATGAACACGTCGGCGTGCTCGATCAGGCTCAATAAGGTGTCGCGGCCGCCGGGCGTCTTGACGTCGAGCGCGATCGCCCGCTTGCCGCGCTGGATGCAGTTTTCGTAGCCGATGCTGCCCGCCCGTCCGTCCGGCCGCTGGACCGAGATGACGTCCGCGCCCAGGTCGGCGAGGTGCATGGCGCAGAACGGGCCGGGTCCGATGCCCGCGAGTTCGACCACCCGCACGCCGCGCAGTACGCCATCCTTGCTTGATACGACATTGGTTTCTTGCATGTTGGTTTTGTCCGTTCAGTCCAGGTTGATGACGGCTTCGCCGACGATCTTGTTGACGCCGTGCTGATCGGCGCAGCTCAGCGTGACGCGCACGCGCTGTTCGCCGTCCTCCACCATCTTCGCGGCGACCTGCGCGCTGCACAACGGTTCTGCCCCCAGCTGCATGATGCCGGTGAAGCGCATCGTCAGGCGGCGGATGCGCTGCTGCGGCACCCAGTCGGTCAGCATGCGGCCGACATAGGCCGCCGACAGCATGCCGTGCGCGAAGACGTCAGTCGCGCCGGCGCTGCGGGCGTAGTCCAGGTCGATGTGCATCGGATGGTGGTCGGCCGAGGCGCCTGCATAGAGCGCCAGAGTCTTGCGCGAGATCGGCGCGATTCTCAGCGCGGGCAGGCTATCTCCGACGGAGATCGAGGCGTAGGCGGGAAGGTCCATGGGTTCTCCTTCAGTCGTTGCGCTGGACGACGATGGCGCGCAGGTCGGCAATGTGTTGGCCGTGCTGATTGGTCACGCGCGTATCCTTGACCAGGAAATCGAGCGCGCCGCCTTTCTTCTGGTAGACGTCGGCGATCGTCAGGTCGAAGGTCAGGGTATCTCCGGCGTACGCCATGGCGTGGTAGCTGAATTGCTGTTCGCCATGCAGGATCCGGCTTTCGTCCAGGCGGGTGAGACGGGCCGTGCCTATCGAATCGAACGCGTCGATCTCCAGGCAGAAAAGGAAGGTGGGTGGAACCGGCAGGCGCGGATGTCCGGCTGCCCACGCCGCCTCTTCATGCAGGTAGACCGGATTGGTCTCGCCTATCGCCTTGGCGAAGAAGCGCAGGCGGCCGCGCTCCACCAGGATGCTGCGCGTGCCCAGCGACTGGCCGATAAGATTCCTGTCGAGCAAGATGTTCTCCTTTGGTTTGAACGCAGAGCCGACATGACGCGTTCAGCTGGCCCTGGCGCCGGTGCGCTCGATGATGGCTTTCCACTTGATCCGCTCGCTGCGCACCAATTCGTCGAACTTCTCTCCCCCCAGGTTCAGCGGCGTGCCGCCCATGGTGGAAAGCGAGGTGATCACCGCTGGATCCTGCAGCGCGCGCGCCACCTCCTCCTGCCAGCGGTCGATCGTGGGCTTAGGCGTCCCGGCCGGGAAGAACAGGCCGATCCAGGACATCGACTCTGCCTTCGGATAGCCGGCCTCGGCGATGGTTGGAACGTCGGGCAGAAGGCTCAGCCGGGTGGCGCTGGTGACGGCCAGGGCGCGCAGCTTTCCGCTCTGGATGTGTCCCAGCGTGGTGGCGGGATAGTCGAACGAGGCATCGACCTGTCCCCCAAGCAAATCATTGATGGCTGGCGGGCTGCCGCGATAGGGCACGTTGACGTATTTGATTCCGGCCACGGTCTGGAACAGTTCGGCCTCCAGGTGGGTGGCGGTGCCGTTGCCGGCATTGGCCATCGTGATGGTGCCGGGGTGTTCGTTTGCATAGGCCACCAGTTCCTTGACCGTGCGATAGGGACGGCCGGCATTGACCACCAGCACGTTGGGCAGCGCGATGACGCCATGCACGGCGACAAAGTCCTTTTCTGGATTGAAGCTGATGGATTGGTACAAGTACTGATTGGTGGCCTGCGTGCCCTGCGTGCCCATCAACAGGGTGTAGCCGTCGGGCTTGGCCCGGGCGACGTGCTCGGCAGCAGGGTTGCCGCCTGCGCCCGGCCGGTTCTCGACCACCACGGGTTGGCCCAATCCTTTCGATACCTTGCTGGCTATCAGGCGGCTTACCTGGTCGGTGATGCCGCCGGCGGGTCCGGCGGAAACGATGGTCATCGCGCGGGCGGGATACGTGTCCGCAAACGCGGACGCCGACGCCATCGTCAGCCCCACCGAAAGTGCCAGCGCAAAGCGCCGGACTGGGTGGGGAAGTTGATGGCCGGGATTGTGGTTTTGCATGGGTGTCTCCTCCAGTCTCTTGAAAAAACGGTTGGAATGTACTCCGGCATTTCGTATAGTACTACGAGCAGGCGGAGTTTTGGCTTTTTTTAATGCCCTGTCCACAACGGCTTCAAGGGACTGAAAATGGCCTGCGCTCCGGCTCATATCCGCGCGGCGCGACGCACGCGGCGCGATCGTTGATGGCTCTTGGGCCACCTCTTTTTCCATTGAAGCTGGAGACTGTATGGATCTGAAACTGAAAGACCGCGTGGCAATCGTCACGGGTTCGGCGCGTGGGATCGGGGCGGAGACCGCCCGCTTTCTCGCCACGGAAGGCATGGCCGTCGTGATCAGCGATCTGGACCTGGACGCCGCGCAAGCGATGGCCGGGGCCATCGAATCCGAAGGCGGCAGGGCGATAGGGGTACGTTGCGACGTGCGCGAGCAGGAGCAGGTGCAAGCCATGGTGGCGGCTGGCTACGAGGCTTTCGGCCGCATCGACGTATTGGTCAACAACGCGGGCCTGGTGAAAGACCGCACGCTGCTCAAGATGGACGAGGCCGACTGGGACCTGGTGATCGACGTCACGCTCAAAGGCGCGTTCCATTGCTGCCGCGCGGCGCTCCCGCGCATGCACGAGAACGGGTGGGGACGCATCATCAACATCGCCTCGCGCGCGCTGTTCGGCAACCCCGGCCAGACCAACTATTCCAGCGCCAAGGCTGGCATCATAGGCATGACGCGGGCCTTGTCGCTGGAGCAGGCGCGCAAGGGCGTGACGGTGAACGCCATCGCACCGGGTTTCATCGAGACCGACTACATCAAGAGCCTGCCCAACTACAGCACGATCCTGGAGAACGTGCAGGCCAAGAACCAGGTTCCATTCGCGGGCCAGCCCTCGGATATCGCGGGCGCCGTGGCGTTCATGGCATCGGAACATGCTCGCTATATCACTGGCACCACGCTCTTCGTGACGGGAGGTCGCTATGGTTGAGCTGGATCCGGACGGCCTTTCGAGCGAGCACGGCCTGTTGCGCGACAACATCCGCCGATTCCTGAAAACGCGCGTCAACCCCATCATCAACCAGCACGAAGCGGCCAAGACCTTTCCCTTCGAAGTGCTGGGAGAACTGCGCGACTTTGGCTACCTTGGCGGCTATCTGCCTGAATCCTCGGGCGGACTGGGCATCGATTACCTGACCTGGGCCATCATGATGGAGGAGGCAGGCTACTGCTGGCTTTCGCTGCGGGCGCTGATAAATGGCCTGAACATCGTGGGTGGCATTCTCGACGCCTATGGCACCGAGGAGCAGAAGGAGCGGTTTCTTCAGCCGCTGTTGCGCAATGAACGACGCACCTACGTCTCGATCTCCGAGCCAGACGTGGGATCGAACGTGGCTGAAGTCAGGACGCGCGCCGACAAGCAGGGCGACCATTATGTGCTGAACGGCAGCAAGCTGTGGGTGACCAATGGCATGTTCGCTGACTTCGGCATCGTCGTGGCGCGCACGTTCAGCGATACCTGCCAGGGCGGCCTGTCGCTGTTCCTGGTGGAGAAGGTCCATACGCGTTTCGATGCGCGTCCGGTGGACACCATGTTCGTGCGCAGCACCGGGACCGCGGCCTACACCTTCGACAACGCCCAAGTGCCCGCGGCCAACCTGCTTGGCCAGGAAGGAGAAGGGCTGCGGCAGATTCTCATCGGGCTCAATTTCGGGCGTCTCAATGTGGCGATGGGGGCGGTGGGCGCGGCGCAATGCGCGCTGGACCTGTCCATCGACTACGCGCGCACCCGCAAGCAGTTCGGGCAGCCCATTGGGGCTTATCAACTGGTGCAGCGCCATATCGTCGAGATGACGATGAAGACGCAGGCGGCGCGAGCCTTGGGCTACCGCGCGGCGCGCGCCATGCAGGCGGGCCTGCCGGCGCGCGTCGAGGGATCGGTGGCCAAGTTGTACGCGACCGAGGCCGCCCATCAGGTCGCCAATCATGCCCTGCAGGTGCATGGCGGCATCGGCTATGCCACCGACTATCCGATAGAACGGATTTTCCGCGATACGCGCGGGGGAATGATCCCGGAAGGTACCACCGAGATCCAGACGCTCATCATCGGGCGGGAGATTCTTGGCATTTCGGCATTGAAAAATGGAGAACGCGCATGAATGATTCCAACCCCCTGCAAGATATCGCGCAGACGGCAATCTATTGGGAAGACCTGCCGGTCGGCACCCGCTACCGGACGTCTTCGCGCACCATTACCGAGGCCGACGTGGTGGCCTTCGCGGCGCTGACCGGCGATTCCAACCGTCTGCACGTCGACGCCGAGTACGCCAAAGGGACCTTGTTCGGGCAACGCATCGCGCACGGCATGCTGGTGGCTTCCTACATGGCGGGGCTGACCTCGCGTTCGATCCCGTATCAGTTGACCGAGGCTGCGGTGCTCGGCGTGCTGGAGAACCGCCTCAAGTATCCCAAGCCGACCTTGATAGGCGACACGCTGCACGTCGAGATCGAGGTGATGGAGCAAAAGCCGACCAGCCGTCCCGATCGCGGCCTGATCAGCTTCCTGCGCAAAGGCGTCAACCAGCGCGGTGAAACCGTCTGCGAGATGGACGCCGTTTGCCTGCTCAAGCGCCGGCCGTCGGAGCAGCAGGCATGAGCGGGCCCGACATCCGATTTCCGGACTTGTCGCGGCTGGTGCTGCCGCAGTCCATCGTGCTGGTGGGCGCGTCCGAAAAGCCGGGCAGCATCGGCCAACGCACCCTGGAGAACCTCATGGTTCATTCCGGCTGGCAGGGCCGGCTTTCCCTGGTGAACCCTGCCCGCCAGAGCATCGCGGGACGGCCTTGCGTGCCTTCGGTGCGCGATCTGGACCAGCCGCATGACGTGGCGATCCTGGCTGTGCGCGCGGAACTGGTGCTGGACACGCTGCGCCAATGCGGCGCGTGCGGGACGCGCTATGCGATTGTCTTCAGCTCGGGCTTTGGCGAAACGGGCGAGGAGGGCCGCGCGCTGGAAGCCGAGATGCGGAAAATTGTTGCCGATACGGGCATGCGCATCTACGGACCGAACAGTCCGGGCCTGACCAACGTCAATGGACGCCTGGGCATGAGCTTCTCGCCCGCATTTCGTACCGACCAGCGGCCCGGTCCGATAGGCGTGGCTTCGCAGGGAGGCGGCCTGGGACGCTCGTTCATCCAGGCGATGGACCGGGGCGTGGGTACAGGCCTGTGGTTTTCCGGGGGCAACGAGGCCGACCTGGAGGTCAGCGACTACATCCACTACATGGCGGAAGCGCCCGACATCGAGGTCATCGTCAGTGTTCTGGAGGGCGTGCGGGACGGGCCGCGCTTCATGGCTGCGGCCTTGCACGCCGCCCGGCGCGGCAAACCCATTGTTGCGCTAAAGGTCGGAAAGTCTGACTACGGCATCAAGGCGACGCAGTCTCACACCGCGGCAATATCGGGCTCGGCGGAGATCAACAGCGCCGTCTTCAAGGAGGTCGGCGTCATTGAGGTCGATGACGTCGACCAGTTGATCGATACGGCCTCCATGCTGGTGCGCGGTAAGCCCACCGGCCGCGAACGCATTGCCGTGTATTGCTTTTCGGGCGGAACGGCGGCGCTGGCTTCGGACCAGATAGGCCTGGGCGGTCTGGTTATGTCGGAATTCGCGCCGCAGACGCTGCGGACGCTGCGCACCATGCTGCCGGACTACGCCGCCATCGACAATCCGGTCGACGTGACCGCGGAGGTGCTGGTCGATCCAACGCTCACCTACTCGGCGTTGAAGGCGACAGCGGAGGATCCCAATACCGATCTGGTCGTCGTGCCCATTCCCGTGGAGTACGGGCAGACCACGACGCTGCTGGGCGAGAGCATGGCTCGGGTGCAGCGGGAAGTGAAGACGCCGATCGTGCCGATCTGGATGAGCGACAGGACCGGCGAAGGGCATAGGCACATGATAGAAGGCGGCTTGATGCCGATGCGTTCGGTGCGCAACGCCGTCAAGGCCATGCGGCGCTACATCGACTATGGAAATTGGAGGGCTGCGTTCGATGCCGCTTGGAATCCGCTGGGCCGGCCCCGTCCGGCGGCCGCGACGGCCACGTTGAGCGAGGTGGACGCCAAGGCCCTGCTGGGGCGGGCCGGCCTGCCGGTGCCGCGCGGAGAAGTCGCCCGCACGCCTGACGAGGCCGCGCGCGCGTTCGAGGCGTTGCAGTGCGACGGCGTGGCCATGAAGGTGATCAGCTCGACCATCACGCACAAGACCGACGTCGGCGGCGTGCAGCTGGGCGTGCGGTCGCCGGATGCGGCGCGCGCCGCGCATACGCGGATCTGCGAACAGGTGACCCAGGCGCACCCTGATCATGCCAATCAAGGCGTGCTGGTCGAAGCCATGCTGCCGGGGCGGTTCATCGAGGTCGTGGTGGGCATCCATCGGGATCCGGTATTCGGCCATGTCTGCACGTTCGGCTTGGGCGGCGTCAGCATCGAGCTGTTCAAGGACGTCAGCCGGCGGCTGCTGCCGCTGACGCCCCAGGCTGCGCAGGCCATGATCGCCGAAACCCGCTGCAGCCAGCTGCTGAATGGATATCGCGGCCAGGAACCGTATGACGTGGATGCGCTGGTCGAGGCCTTGGTGAAACTGAGCGATTTCGTCGCCGGGCATGCCGACAGGATCGAGGAACTGGAGATCAACCCCCTGGCCGTGAGGCCTCGCGGGCAGGGCGTGATGGCGCTGGATGCAGTGCTGAGTTTTGACGCAACGGAGAAGAAGACATGGTGAAGACGGATATAGGCTACACCACGGTGGATGCCATCGTGGTGCGCGGACGCGACCTGTCCAAAGAGATCATCGGCAAGTTCGATTTCATCGACATGATCTACCACACGACCTTTGCGCGCATGCCCAGCGCGCGCGAAAAGACCATGGTGACTGCCATCCTGGTCACCACGGCGGACCATGGCATCACGCCCAGTTCGCTGGCGGCGCGCCTGACCTACGCGGGCGCGCCCGAGGCCATGCAGGCCGCCGTCGCGGCGGGTTTGCTGGGCGCGGGCAGCGTGTTCCTGGGCACCATGCAGAACGCCGCCGAGATGCTGATCGAGGCGGGGCGAGAGTTGGGTCCGGACGCTGGCGACGAAGCGGTGCGCGACGTGGCGAGAGCGCTGATCCTGCGTTATAGGCAGGAGCGGCGGCCCTTGTACGGCGTGGGCCATCCCATCCACGTAAATGGCGACCCGCGGGTGGCGACGCTGCGCGAGCTGGCACGCGCCAATGATTATTACGGCGTGCATTGGCGCCTGATGGACGCGATCAGCGAGGTCCTGATCCAGGAGCAGGGCAAGAAGCTGCCCTTGAACGCGGTGGGCGCGATTGCCTCGATCGTCGCCGACATGGAACTCGATCCGATGGTGGCGCGGGGCCTGGCCCTGGTGGGCCGATCTGCAGGCTTGCTGGCGCATCTGGTCGAGGAGAAGACGCAGCCGATAGGCAGGGCAGCCTGGGAGCTTGTGCTGCAGGACGATCCGCGCAACGAAGTGCCTTGACGGGCCGGCCGCCTGGATCCGGAATCCTGCAGCGGGTCCAGGCGAGCCGCGGCAGGATTCTCTCCGGGAAAGCGATGATGTGGCCGATCCCGCCTTCGTGGAAAAACCCGTGTTGCGCGCTCTAGAATGAGCCTCGAGCAGGAGGAGGCGAGGATGTGGGATACCGCGTTGGATGGGCTTTCCGAAGCCCAGCGGCAGCATATCGGGGAATGCATGACGCAACGTGAACTGGCTCCCCGGACGGTGCTGCTGCGGCAGGGATCCAAGGCCGGATGCATCAGCGTGATCGTCAGCGGGCGGATGCGCAGCGTCCAGGTCGCCCGCGATGGCAGGGAATCCAGCAACGTTTTCGGCAGGAACGCCATGCTGGGCCTGATATCGACCATGCTCGACGAACCCGCCTTCGCGTCGCTGGAAACCCTGGACCGGACGGTGGTGGCGCAGCTTGATCGCGCCAACCTGCTGCGCCTGATGGAAACAATGCCGCGCCTATCGCTGAACATCGCCATGACCTTGGCGCGCTTTGGCGCCACCAGCGTGCAGCGCCGCTATCGCGCCGAAGAGCAGACGCCGCTGCAGCTCGCCCAGGTCCTGTGCGAACTTGCCACGCTCGACGGCGCGGGGCCGCGCGGCGAAATCCGTGGCCTGACCCAGCAGGACCTGGCCGCCATGGTGCATGCTTCGCGCAGCTGGGTGGCCATCAAGCTCGGCCATCTGGAAGCGCTGGGCCTGCTGGATTACCGGCGCGGCATCATCGTCATTCCGGATCTGGACGCGCTGGCCAGCTACAGCCGCGGACTATGATGGCCTGCGCGAGGCTGGGATGCTGGCGCTAGCGGGCGTAGACGATGCCGCCGGCAGGCCCCGCCGTGAACACTGGCGTGGCCGCCGTGAACGCGTAGACGATGCGGTGCTCGTCCAGCGCGTCGCACATGCGCATGGCGGGCGTGCCGGCGCGCGACAGCAGATCATCCAGCGTGCCTTGCAGGTCCTCGGTGTCGATCTCCAGGATGGTCATGTAACGCCAGGTCTGGGGATGTTGCCTGGCCTGCGCATGCGACCATGCGTATCGCTGGCCGGACACGAAGCCGGGCACGCGCATGACGTCCGGCATATGCGTGTTCATATACCAGTCGTCGAATTCGTCTTCCCGTCCTTCGACGGGGTTGGTGAAGATCACCAGTTTGTGCCTGGTCATGTTTCCTACCTCTCGATTGCGGCGGGGAGCGGCCGCTGGCTGTCCCACAGGTTTTCCAGATTGGATTCGGCGCGTGCGCGCAGTTTGTATTTTTCGACCTTGTTGGTCAGCGTCAGGGGCAGTTCGGCGACGAACTCGACAAAGCGCGGAACCATGAATTTGCTCATGTTTTCCTGGCAGTACCTGACCAGTTCATAGGCTGCCAGCGCCTGGCCGTCGCGCAGGATGATGGAGGCCGCGACCTCGTCTTCGGTGAACTCGGAGCGCACCGGATAGACTGCCGCCTGGCGTATGGCCGGGTGGGTCTGGAGGATGCTCTCCACTTCGTAGGCCGAGATGTTCTCGCCCCGGCGCCGGATCGCGTCTTTCTTGCGGTCGGTGAAATGCAGGTAGCCGTCGGCGTCGATGCGGCCGCGGTCGCCGGTATGGAACCAGCCATTGCGGTGCGCGGCGATCGTGGCCTCGGGCATCTTGTAATAGCCCAGCGGAGTCGCCCAGGGCTGTTCGACGCGCAACAGGATTTCGCCGGAGGCTCCGGCGGGGACATCGAAATCGTCGTCATCGACGACCCGCAGCCGGACGTTGTCGCGCGCAAGGCCCACGCTGAAGATCTTTTCAGCAGGCGCGTCCAGGGGGCTCCAGGTGGCGGCGCAGTAGTCGCTGAGCGCATAGCCATTGAGCACCTTGATGCCGAAGCGGCGTTCGAAATCGTGCACGAAGGGCGGCGGCGGCGCCAGCGAGCAGACCCGGACCTGGTGTTCCTGATCGCGCCCGTCGGGCGGTTGGGCATACAGGAAGTTGCCGACCGCGCCGATGGCGTTGAAGCGGGTGGCGCCGGCTGCGCGCACCTCATCCCAGAAGCGGCTGGCGGAGAAACGCCGGGCCAGCGCGATGGCGCTGCCCGCCATGAGCGCGGTGGTCATGCCCAGCAGCAGTGCATTGGCGTGGAACAGCGGCAGGAAAACATAGTCGACGTCGTCGGGCCGGAAATGGCGATAGCGTATGTTCTGTTCGCCCCAGAAGTGGGCGCAGGCATGCGTGATCATGATGGCCTTGGACGGGCCGGTGGTGCCTGACGTGTAGAGCAGGTAGGCGAGGTCGTCGAAGCGCACGGACGAATCAGGCGCTTCGTCGCAGGCCGCGTCGGCCGCAAAGGCATGGATCGAGGCGGCGGCCGCCAGCCGTTGCGCGGCCGCGCCAGCGTGGCCGACGATGAAAATGCGCTTCAGGCGCGGCAATTCGGCGATGATGTCGCAAAGCGACTCAGCCAGGCTGTCCGACACGACGATCGCCGAACAGTCGGCATGATCCAGGTAGTAGCGCAGCAGCTGGCCTTTCGCTGCGGTATTGATCGGTACCGACACGGCGCCCAGCTTGCCTAGCGCGGCATAGCAGAAGACCTGCGCGGCGCAGTTTTCCAGCATCACCGCGACATGGTCGCGATGGGCGATGCCCTGGGCTTGCAGCGCCTGTGCGATGCCGTTGCTGCGACGGTGCAGGTCCAGATAGGTATGGAGGCTGCCGTCCGCCATGTCGCGCAGGAAAATCTCGGAACCGTTGGCCGCCGCGCGCCTGGCGATGATGTGGCCTGTGGTCCAGTGCCGCATGTCGCCGAACGCGGCGTGGACGTCGATGGCGGAAGCGGGAGGGGTGACGCGCCGTGAGTACTCCATGATTCTGGTTCAGCCTTGTTTGGGTTTGATGAATCCCGCCTCGCGCAGCAGCGCCGACCAGCGCGCCTGTTCGGCGGCCGCTTCGGCGGGCCAGGCGTCGGGTCCCATGAAGGAAGGCTCCACGCCCTGTTCCCGGGCGAAGTCGCGGAACTCGGCGCTCCTGGTGACGGCGCGCATGCCATCGGCCAGCGCGGCGATGGCCGCCTGCGGCGTGCCGCTACGCACGAATGCGGCGTTCCAGGACACGAAGCCGAATCCCGTGGCGCCGGCTTCGGCCAGCGTGGGAATTTCCGGAACGGCCAGGGAGCGCGTCGGGCCGCTGACACCCAGCGCGTTGAGCCTGTCGGCGCGCACCATCGGAGCGACGCCGGCGATGGCTGCGGCAACTGCGTCCACGTGTCCGGCCGCGGCATCCGTGATGGCCTGGGATGTGCTGGTGTAGGGAACGATGTTGAAACGCACGCCGGTGGTTGATTTCAGCGCGGTCGCGACCGCCATGGCGGCGGAGCCGGAAACGGCGATATCCACGCTGCCGCCCTGGCGCCGGTTCAACTCGATCAGCTCGCGCAGGTTAGTGAATGGCGCATGCTTGCTGGCCGCAAACAGCCACATGGCGCTGGAGCAGCGCGCGACCGGTTGGAAGTCGCGCAGTGGCACATAGGGCGCAGAGTCCAGCATCTCGGTGTTGTAGAGAAACGGCGGGCCGGTGAACAGCACGGTGTGGCCGTCGGCGGGGGCCTGCAATACGGCCCGGGTGCCTACGACGCCGTCGGCGCCGGCCTTGTTCTCGACTATTACTGTGACCCCCCACAGGCCGGTCAGCTTGGCGGCGATGAAACGCGCCACCGCATCGGCCGCGGTGCCGGCCGTGTACGGCACCAACAGCGTGACGCGCTGCGCGGGAAAGCCGGTTTTCTCGGCGAGGGCGCCGCCGCCCAGCATCAGCGCCGGGATAGCGGCCAGCAGCGCGCGGCGGGTGCTGTTGGGCCGGTGCGCGGCGTCTTGGCCGATGGATTGGATTTTCATGCAGCGTCTCCTTCAGTCAGGCATGACGGTGAATACAGGGGCGCAGCGTCCCTCGGGAGCGGGCCGGAATGCGGCACGCACGTCCAAGCCGATGCGCAGGCGGTCGAGATCGCAGTCAACGATATTGGTGAGCAACAGCGGTCCTTCTGCCAATTGCACATAGGCGATGGCATACGGCTGCGTTGCGGCTCGCATGATGCTGAAGGAATACAGGGTGCCGCTGCCCTGCGCGTCGATCCAGTCGAGCGAGGCCGAGCCGCACAGCGGGCAGATGCCGCGCGGATACCAATGGCATTGCCGGCAGGCGCGGCAGCGCGGCAGCACGAAGCGGCCTTGCGCCGCGGCTTCCCAGAACGGCAGGGTTTCCGGGTTGGCCTGCGCATAGGGATCCTGCTCCAGGTTCTTGGCGTGGCTTTCCATGTTCATTCGCGCTCCAGTACGACGGTGGCATGCGAGTGGCCTATGCCGAAAACCAGGCCGGGGCCGGCGGCCAAGGCCAGATCGCAGTTGGGGACTTGTACGGCGGGATGGGCTTCGCCGCGTAGCTGGCGCACGGCTTCGATGGCCTTGGTGATGCCGCCGCGATTGGCCGGGTGGTTGTTGCAGAGTCCGCCGCCGTCGGTGTTCCACGGCAGCTTTCCGACACCCGATATCAGGTTGCCGTCGGCGACAAAGCGCCCGCCTGCGCCCTTTTCGCAGAAACCCAGGTCTTCGAGCTGCATGATCACCATGATGGTGAAGTTGTCGTACACCGACGCGTACTTGATGTCGCGCGGCGTAATTCCCGCCTCCGAAAATGCCGCCGGGCCCGAGCGTGCTGCGCCCGTGTGGAGCATGTCGGCGTGGTGGCCGCCGTTGTTGGTGCGTATGGTCTCGCCGCAGCCCAATACCCGGACGCGCGGACGGGAAAGGCTGCGCGCCACCTCGGGCGCGGCCAGCACCAGCGCGCCGCCGCCGTCGGTGATGACGCAGCAGTCCAGCCGGCGCAGCGGATCGGCAATCATTGGGGAGGCCAGCACGTCGTCGACGCTGTACACCTTGCGCAGCAGCGCGTGCGGGTTGTGCTGCGCGTGATGCGACGCCGCGACCTTGACCCAGGCCAGTTGTTCGGGAGTGGTGCCGTACTCATGCATGTGGCGGCGTGCGAAATTGCCGTAGATGCCTGCGACGGTCCAGCGGTAGGGAGTTTCCCAGGCCGCCGCCGGGCGGTCAGGCCCCAATTGGCGCGCTTCCGTGCCGGTTGCCTGGCCTGCGCTGCGCGGCTTGCCCGCGAGAGTGATGAGCGCCACGCGGCATTTCCCGCTGGCGATCGCCTGCGCGGCGTGGCCGATCAGCGCCAGATACGATCCGCCGCCGATTTCGGTGCCGTCGACGTGGCGCAGCCGCAGATTCATATGGTCCACAAGAATGGCTGGGCTCACGCCTGCGTCGCCGGCGCAGAAGTAGCCGTCCACGTCAGCCAGGCTCAGGCCGGCATCGGCCAGCGCGCCCAGCGCGCATTCGGCATGCAGTTGCGCCACGGAATGTTGGGGGGCGTAGCGCAGAGGGTGTTCGTACGCACCGACGATGTAGGCTTTGCCGTGTATGCTCAAGAGCGTCTCCGTTGGTTGTTGGTCCCGTGAGCTGGGGTGTCCGAGACGATCTTCGTGGTTTGGTCCATGACCTGTCTGTTAACTTCTTGACAAAGGTGCGACTGGACTCGCTCACCCCACGCCTCGCCTACTGGCTAGTATGTGGCGTTTGACTCAAACCTCTTTCACGGCGCTGCGACAGTCGCTCTACCGCGAATTGCTCGACGGTCCACTGCAGGACTCAGTAGCTACGCTGCCCCTGTGGGCCGTTGCCTAGAGGACTGATCGTTCGTGCATCACTTTGCCGCTTCGCGATGCCCTCGGGGCGCAAGGCGAGACCTGCCTATCTCACCCTCGCCTGAGGGCGGAGAGCCTGGCACGTTGGCGAGGCTGGTAGCCCAGCAGATGAGCTGGGTACGTTGGCAGGGGATCTCGATTCGACATACGGAGGCTGGGAGCTTGCTTCGGCACAGGTGAAGGCGGGCGCGGTCCGGGTTCTGGCGGTGACTTCGCGCTTGGCTCAACGCGGAGATTCAGCAACTCGGTGCTTGAAGGGCATCCCGAGTTGCGCGCTGACAGAGAGTGGGGCTATCGATTGCGGGTGTGCGGCCCGTCTTGCAATCCTTCCTTCAGTTTCCTTACTGAACGGTGAAAAGCACTTCGGCACTTGCGGATCATGACCTGGGATCACGATTTCCGACCGATAGCATCGCATCTCCGGCCGGCTGCTTTTGGCCGGGAGCCGTCCTTGATGACAGACCGCTCCCGACCCGAAGCGGACGTCTCGCCTAATCAACGCCAGCGTCAATTCTCAAAAAGAAAGTCGGCTGCGTAATCGCATAGCTTTGGGCTCAGCCACCGGCATATTCCCGTTCTTAGGTTGTCCTGAGTTTTTGGTACGCTGAATTCCCTGCGAAAGGGTGGCGAGCCTTCTCCTTTCGATAACTCAGCTTCTCCAATCACGGCTTTTGGAGCGAGCAGATTCCTTCGTAATATGACCCAACGGCTGGCGCAATGGGCGCTACCACGAATTGGGGGCGGTTTCTCGGAATCGGCCGCCAGATGGAAAGCGTGTAATGAATTATTGGGAGCTTGGCGCCACGGAGATCGCAGCGGGCGTTCGGTCGGGAGAGTTCAGCGCCGAAGAAGTGGCTCATGACGTGCTTGCGCGTTTGCAATCGGTGAACCCGGCGCTCAATGCGATCGTGGATTATCAGGCGGAGCGGGTGGTGGCGGCGGCGCGCGCGGTGGACGCTGAGCGGGCCGCGGGACACGATGCAGGGGTCTTGGCCGGCGTGCCGGTGACGATCAAGGTCGTGGCGGACGAGGCGGGCTTCGCGACCACGAACGGTTTGCGCCTGCAGCGCGATCAGGTCGCCACGGAAGACAACCCGCTGGTGTCGCATTTCAAGGCGGCGGGGGCGGTGTCCCTGGGCCGTACCAATACGCCCGCGTTCTCACTGCGCTGGTTCACGAGCAATAGCCTGTACGGTGCGACGCGCAATCCGCATCACGCGGCGTTGACGCCAGGCGGATCATCGGGAGGGGCCAGCGCGGCGGTGGCGGCGGGCCTGGGCGCTATCGGTCACGGGACCGATATCGCCGGTTCCGTGCGCTATCCCGCCTATGCCTGTGGCGTGCACGGCCTGCGGCCGACGCCGGGACGGATCAGCTACTTCAATGCGAGTTGGCCGGTGCGCGCCATCGGTCAGCAGTTCATGTCGGTGTCCGGTCCCATCGCGCGCAGCGTGGCCGATCTCCGGCTGGCGCTGGAGGTCATGGCGCAGGGCGACGCGCGCGATCCGGTTTGGGTACCGGCGCCCTTGCGCGGACCCGATGCGCCTCGCCATGCGGCACTGTGCACGCATCCGGCAGGCATGAACACGGACCCGCGCGTGGTGAGCGCGCTGGAAGAGGCCGCGCAGCGCCTGCGCGGCCGCGGCTGGAAAGTGAGCCGCGTGGACGACGTGCCTCCCTTGCGCGAGGCCGCTATTGAACACGTGTACCTGTGGATGGGCGACGGCTTTGACAGCCGTTGGGCCAAAGCTTTGAAGGAAGAGGACCCGGCGGCGCTGGCGGCCCTGGCGGGACAGCGCGAGCTGGTCGCCGGCATGGACGCCACCACCTTGTCGGACGCCCTGACACGGCGCATGACGATGTTGCGCGCGTGGCAGCTTTTCTTCGAGAACTACCCGGTGCTGCTGATGCCGGTGTCAGGAGAGCTGCCGTTTCCCGATGAGTTGGACATGCAGGGCGAGGCCGGCTACCGGCGCGTTTGGGAGGCGCAGATCCCGCTGATGGGAACGGCGTTCGTCGGCGTGCCAGGAGTGTCCGTCGCGACGGGCGTGGAGGACGGCGTCCCGGTGGGCGTGCAGGTGGTCGCCGGCCGTTTCCGCGAGGACCTGTGCCTGGATGCGGCCGCCGATATCGAGGCCGACGGATTCAGACCACGCGTCGTAGATCCGGCTTTCTAGCTATCGAAGTTTTTTTCGTAATCACAAAATCCAGGGGAAATAAATGATTCATGCAATGGGCCGCCTGGCCCTGGCCCTGGCGTTCGCCATCGCGAGCGCGAGCTTCTGTGCGGCGGCCGCCGACGCGACGTCATGGCCGAACAAGCCGATCCGCATTCTGGTGGGCTTCCCGCCGGGGAATTCGACCGACATCAGCGCGCGTCTGATGGCCAGTGACCTTGAGCGGGCGCTGGGTCAGCCCTTCGTGGTAGAAAACCGTCCCGGCGCGGGCGGCACCATTGCCATCGATCTGGTGGCGCGCTCGGGCAAGGAAGGCGAGACGGTGCTGTTTACGTCGACCGGTCCTTTTGCAATCGGGCCGCATATCTACAAGGAACTCAAGTCCAAGCCCCTGAGTGATTTCGCGCCGGTGGCCATGGTCGGCCGCGCGCCCCTGTTGCTGGTGGTGGCGGCCGATTCGCCCTACAAGACCCTGGCCGATGTCATCAATGCCGGCCAGGATCCGCAGACGCCGCTGAACTACGCCTCTATCGGCAACGGCACGACGAATCACCTGGCGATGGAACTGTTCAAGAGCCGCACGGGCACGCACTACTCGCACGTGCCGTACAAGGGCTCGGGCCCGGCGCTGACCGACCTGATCGGCGGGCGCGTGCAACTCATGTTCGACAGCCCCGCGCCGCTCCTGCCGCTGATCCGCGACGGCAAGCTGCGCGTCCTGGCGACTGGCGGCGCCGATGCGTACAAGGAAACGCCCGACGCGCCGACCATTGCCGCGACTTATCCGGGCTTCGAGGTAGGCACCTGGACGATGTTTGCGTTCCCCGCCGGCACGCCGGACGCCATCGTGCAGAAGTTGAACGCCGCAGTCATGCCATTGCTCAGCAATCCAGAGTTGGCCGAGAAGTCCAGGACCGCGGGCATCGAGCTTTTCGAGCCGCAATCCGTGGTACAGGCCAGCGAACGCTACGCGCAGGACTTCAAGCGCTGGGGCGAGGCGGTGAAAAACGCCAACCTGGACATCAACTGATCGACTTCCCATGGCGGCGAGCGCGCTGCCCGGTGCTGCGGCTGTTCCGCTCCTACTTGTCTGTCTCTACTTATTCATCATGGCACAACACACATCGAGCGGGTCTACGGGCGCCGCGTTGGACACGCATCTGATTCCGGGCTCCAGCCTGGTTGAACCGGTCATCGTGAGCGGCTCCGCTTGCGAAGTCGTGGACGAGGCCGGCACCACCTACCTCGACCTGGAGGCCGGCCCTGGCGTGAACTCCGTGGGCCATTGCCACCCCAAGGTGGTGAAGGCCATTCAGGATCAGGCAACCCGGCTGCTGCAAGGCCCGGGCCGCAATCACAGCCGCGTGACTTCCGAGCTCGCTGCCCGCATCACCCGCGAAAGCGATGGACGCCTGTCGCGGGTGTTCTTCACCAACAGCGGCGCGGAATCGAATGACGGCGCGATCAAGCTGGCCTTCAAGCACGCGGCCAATACCGGCAAGAAGGGCTACGGTGTCATTGCGATGGAACACAGCTTCCATGGCCGGACGTCGCTGGCCCTGAGCCTGACGGGCAACGCGGCGCGCAAAAACGGCTTTGGCCCCTACGCC
The DNA here is from genome assembly GCF_049647645.1 of Achromobacter sp. GTDB lineage: Bacteria > Pseudomonadota > Gammaproteobacteria > Burkholderiales > Burkholderiaceae_B > Achromobacter. The sequence goes on along the minus strand of NZ_JBARYB010000056.1, from coordinate 13,524 downwards.
GCCTTGCCGGGCGTCGTGCACGTGAGCGCGCCGTATTGCTATCGCTGCCCGTATTCCTCGCATAACAAGAACAATGATGGCGGCTGCGGCCTGAAATGCGCCGACGCGATCGAGGATGCGATCAAGGTGCGCATGCAGTCGGCGCCGGCCGTGCTGATCTCGGAGTCCATTCTTTGCGTCGGCGGCGTTCTCACCCCGCCCAAGCAGTACTGGCCGCGCGTGCAGGACATCTGCCGCAAGCACGGCATCACGCTCATCATCGACGAAGTCTTTGCCGGCTGGGGCCGCACGGGCAAGACCTTCGGCTATCAGCACTGGGACGTGCAGCCCGATATCGTGACTTTCGCCAAGGCCATCGGCGGCGGCGTGCCGATCGGCGGCTTCATGGCAACCGAGACCTTGGGAACGGCCTTCCAGGAGGGCGATCATTTCACGACCTTCGGTTCGAACAACCAGATTGGGATGGCGGCTGGGCACGCGGTACTGGACATCCTCGAGGAGGAAAGATTGGCGGACAACGCGGGCGTCTGCGGCGAGTACTTCCTGGAAGGATTCAAGCGCCTGGCCAGCAAGTACGACGTCATCGGCGACGTGCGCGGCATAGGCCTGATGATCGGCGTGGAACTGGTGAAGAACCGCGAAACGCGCGAGCCGTACCCCGAGCTGGTCAAGGCAATGCATGCGGCCCTGCGCGAGAGGAAGCTGCTGATATCGACCACGGGAACGTACGCCTCGACCCTGCGCATCACGCCGCCGCTGGTGATCACTCGCGAGCAGGTGGACCACGCGCTGCGTATTTTTGACGAAACCTTTGCGGCCCTGGGCCGCGTGTGAGGGCATGATGTCGAAGCTGTTGATAGCCGGACAATGGGTTGCCGGCGACCATTCCGAAGTCCTGACCGACTGCTATAGCGGCCAGCCGTATGGCGAGATGGCGGTCGCGTCGGCGCGCCAGGTGGACGAAGCCGTGGGCGCGGCCGCGGATGCCGCCCGCCGCATCCGCCTGTCGCCGGACGAGCGCTATCGCATTCTGATGCGAGCGGCTGAGCTGATGCAGGAGCGCAAGGACAAGCTGCTGGACACGCTGGTATCTGAGACAGGCTTTCCGCGCGGCGACGGCAAGAACGAGATACGCCGTTGCGTGCAGACCTTGCAGCTCTCGGCGGAAGAGGCTCGCCGGTTGGTGGGCGACATCGTGCCGATGGAAGCCACCCCGGGCCTGAAGAACCGGATGGGCTACACGGTGTTGGTGCCGCGCGGCGTGGTCTGCGCGATCACGCCTTACAACTCGCCCCTGAACGTGGTGGCCCACAAGGTGGCGCCGGCCCTGGCCGGCGGCAACGTCGTGGTGCTCAAGCCTTCGGAGCTCACGCCCCTGAGCGCCGTGGCGCTGTGCCAGATCCTGATCGACGCCGGCTTGCCGGCGGAGTGCATCAGCCTGCTGCATGGTCCGGGCGCGGCCATCGGGCGCGCCCTGCTGGATGACAGCCGCATCCAGTTCTATACCTTTACGGGGAGCACGCGGGTGGGCCGCGAGATCCAGCAGGCTGCCGGCCTGCGCGGCACCCAGCTGGAGCTGGGCAGCATCGCCAGCACCATCGTGCTGGCCGATGCGGATCAGTCGCTGGCGGTGGGCAAGATCGTGGCCGCGGGCTTTCGCAAAGCTGGGCAGGTCTGCACTTCGGTGCAGCGCGTGCTGATACAGCGCGCCATCTATGAAGCCTTTCTGGCAAAGCTTGTCGAGGCGACCCGCAAGGTGCCCTACGGCGATCCCCGCAAGCCGGAAACGGTCGTGGGCCCGATGATTACCGTGCAGCAGGCTGAACGCGCGGAGCAGTGGTTGGCCGAGGCCGTGCAGGGAGGCGCCCGCGTGCTGGTGGGCGGCAAGCGCGAGCGTGCCGTGTTCGCTCCGACCATCCTGGCGGATGCGCCGCCGGATGCGCGGGTGGTATGCGAAGAGGTGTTCGCCCCGATCATCGTGGCCATTCCCGTCGATACCGTCGAAGAGGCGTACGAGCGTGCCAACGACACGCCGTACGGCCTGGCCGCCGGCCTGTTCACGCGGGACCTCTCGGTGGCCATGCAGGCCGGACTGAATCTGCAGTTCGGCGGCGTCCATATCAATGAGACTTCCAGTTCGCGCGTAGATGTCATGCCGTTCGGCGGCGTGAAGGACAGCGGCTTTGGCCGGGAAGGTCCGCGCTACGCTGTGCGCGAGATGATGGAAGAGCGCCTGGTGACGATTGCCTTCTGATCGCGGCGCTGTGTGGGCGGACGTCCGGGTGGCGTCCGCCTTCTTTGAAAGGAGCACACATGTTGTCCGAAGCAGCGCGCGGCGTCAGCCATGTTGAATTCCGCGGCGTGTCCAAGACCTACGACGGCCGGAGCTATTCGGTTAGGGACCTGGACTTGACCGTCAGAAAGAATGAGTTCCTCACCTTCCTCGGCCCCTCGGGTTCGGGCAAGACCACCTCCCTGATGATGCTGGCGGGCTTTGAGACGCCTACATCGGGCGATATCCTCATCGCCGACAAGCCGGTGACGTACACGGCGCCCCACAAGCGCAATATCGGCGTCGTATTCCAGAACTACGCCTTGTTCCCCCACATGAGCGTGGCCGAGAACCTGGCATTTCCCCTGACCGTGCGCAAGTACGCGCGCAGCGACATAAAGGCCCGGGTAGACCGCGCCCTGGGGATGGTGCGCCTGGGCGCCTACGCCGATCGCCGCCCCGCTCAGCTCTCCGGCGGACAGCAGCAGCGCGTGGCGCTGGCGCGGGCCCTGATCTTCGATCCGGTTCTGGTGCTCATGGACGAGCCCTTGGGCGCGCTCGACAAATATCTGCGCGAGAAGCTGCAGTACGAGATCAAGCGAATTCACGCGGAACTTGGGGTGACCATCATCTACGTGACGCATGACCAGTCGGAAGCCCTGACCATGTCGGATCGCATCGCCGTTTTCGATGAGGGGCGCATCCAGCAACTGGCATCGCCCGCCGACCTTTATGAACGGCCCGCCAGCGCCTTCGTGGCCAGCTTCATCGGCGAAAACAACTTGATAGAGGGCACCGTGTTGGAGACAACAGCCGGTCTGTCGGCGCACCGCAGCGCCTGCGGCGCCACGCTGCGCGCGCGCCATGCCGGGGCGTTTGCGGCAGGCGGGGCGAGCGTCGTGTCGGTGCGGCCGGAGAAGATCAGCCTCATGCCGCAACCCGGCGCGTGCGACAACGAGCTGGAGGTGAAGCTCGAGCAGTACATGTACCACGGCGACCATCTGCGCGCCGTGTTCCGGTTGGCCGGCGGCGGAACCATGATGTGCAAGGTGCCCGACGCCACGCCGCTTGGCCAGACACGCCCCGGCGACGCGCTGCGGGTAGGCTGGAAATCCGATGATTGTTTTGCCTTTCCCGCTACGCGGGCATCCTGACGCATCACTCCAAGACCACAAGGGGAAAAAAATGAATGCAGGAAAGTACATCGCGGCGCTTGCGACCGCGCTGGCCCTGGGCGCGCAAGCGCAGGCGCAGGAGCTGAACATCACGGCCTGGGGCGGCAGCTCCCAAGCCGCGCAGAAAAAGGTTTTCTACGAACCCTTCTCGGCCAAGACCGGCATCAAGATCACCGAGGATTCCTGGTCGGGCGGCCTGGGCATTTTGCGCACCAAGGTGCAGGGCGGCAACGCCAACTGGGACGTGGTCCAGGTCGAGGCCGACGAGATGGTGCTGGGCTGCGACGAAGGCCTGTTCGAGCCGCTGGACTGGGCCCGCATTGGCAAGCGCGAAGATTACATTCCGGGCGCCGCCACCGATTGTGGCGTTGGCGCCGTGGTGTGGACCACCGGACTGGCTTATGACGGCAATCGCCTGAAGGAGGGCCCGCGTGGCTGGGCGGACTTCTGGGACCTGAAGAAATTCCCGGGCAAGCGCGCCATGCGCAAGGGACCGAAGTACACGCTGGAGTTCGCGCTGCTGGCCGATGGCGTGCCGCGCGATCAGGTCTACAAGGTGCTTGCCACCCCGCAGGGCGTGGACCGGGCCTTTCGCAAGCTGGACGAAATCAAGTCGAGCATCGTCTGGTGGAGCGCCGGCGCGCAAGGGCCGCAGCTGATCGCGGCGGGCGATGTCGCCATGGGCGCCATCTATGTCAGCCGCGCCATTTCGGCCAACCGCGCCGAGAAGACCAATTTCAAGGTGGTCTGGCCGGGCAGCATCTACGCCATTGATTATTACGTGGTGCTTAAGGGCAGCAAGCACAAGGAGGAGGCGACCCGCTATCTGGCCTACGCGACCTCGTCCGATATCCAGAAGGCGTATCCCGCGCTGGGCAACCAGGGCATCACCAATATCCGCGCCAACACCCTGGTCGATGCCGACGTGCTGAAGGATCTGCCCACCAATCCGGTCAACCAGTCGGCCGCCGTGGCGCTGGAGGCGGAGTTCTGGGTGGAGAACATCGAGAAGCTGACGCAGCGCTTCAACGCCTGGGCCTCGCAGTAGGGCCAGGCCCGAGGGGAACATCATGCAAACCGCCGCCGTCTTGCGGGGCGCGCCGGGCGTGGAGGAGCAGGCTTTGCGCCAAAGCCTGCGCCGCGCCGAGCGCCGCCGCCACTGGCTGGCCTTCGGGCTGGTCGCGCCGCTCCTGCTGTTTTTGTTGGTGAACTTCGTGCTGCCCATCTTCCTGATCCTGAAGATGAGCGTCGATGATCGCGAGTTCGCGCGCGCCGCGCCTGGCGTGGTGTCGGCGTTGGCGCATTGGGAGGCGGGCACGCCCGTGCCCGAGGCCGCCGCCCGCGCGTGGGTGGACGACTTGCGCGCTGCCCGGGGCACGCCGGCCTTGAACGTGATCGCCAATCGCCTCAACCAGGACGTCAGCGGTTATCGCAGCCTGGTCATGACCACGGCCCGGCGCCTCGCCCAGGCCCAGTCCGGCGAGGCCTCGCAGATCCTGGCAGGCATTTCGGATCAGTGGAGCAGTCCAGAGGTCTGGCAGGCCATTCAGCGGGCCAGCGGGCCGCTGTCGGGGATGTACCTGCTTGGCGCGCTGGACCTGCATCGCACGGGTGACGGCGCCATCGAGCGGGTGCCGCAGAGCGAGGCGGTGTTCCTGACCGTGTTTCAGCGCACCTTCGGCATCAGCTTCGTGGTTACGCTGTGTTGCCTGGTGCTGGGCTATCCGGTGGCGTACTTGCTGGCAGGCGCCCGGCCGCGTCTGGCCAGCGTAATGATGCTGGCGGTGCTGATTCCATTCTGGACGGCGCTGCTGGTGCGCACCTCCGCCTGGGTGGTGCTGCTGCAGCGCGACGGCGTGGTGAACAACCTGCTGCAGTGGCTGGGCCTGATCGACCATCCGCTGACGCTGGTGTTCAACCGCACAGGTACGTACATCGCGCTGGTGCACGTTCTGCTGCCTTTCATGATTCTGCCTATCTACAGCCTGATGACGGGGATACGCAAGGACACCGTGCGTGCCGCGGCTTCGCTGGGCGCGAGCCCGCTGGCGGCTTTCTGGCGGGTGTACTTCCCGCAGACTCTGCCGGGCGTGGTGAGCGGCTGCCTGCTTGTGTTCGTGACGGCTATCGGCTTTTACATCACGCCGGCGCTGATCGGCGGTGCGGGCGACCAGATGATCGGCTACTTCATCGCGCACTTCATTACCGAAACGGCCAATTGGTCCATGGGCGCGGCGCTGGGAGGCCTGTTGCTGTTCATCACCTGCATCGTGCTGGCCGCGCTGGCCTGGACCCGAACCCGTCAGCGCGCCGCGCGCTGACGCGGCGCGCGTATTGGAGATTTCACATGGATACGTTCCAGAGCACCAGTCCCCTGGATACCGGCTGCCGGCTGGGCCTGAGGGTGGCCTGCGCCGCCATTCTCCTGTTTCTCATCGTTCCAGTGCTGGTCATCATTCCGCTTTCGTTCAATGGCGGGTCTTTCCTGACGTTTCCGCTGGAGGGCGTGTCGCTGCGCTGGTATCGCCAGCTATTCGCCTCGGAAAACTGGATGACGGCGATACGCAACAGCTTCCTGATAGCGGTCATCACCACGGCGCTGGCCACTAGCCTGGGGACGATGGCGGCCATCGGCATGCAGCGCCTGCCGGGCAAGCTCAGGACGGCAATGCAGATGTTCATCACTTCGCCAGTCATCGTGCCCGTGGTGATCAGCGCGACCGGGCTGTATTTCCTTTATGCGCCCATCGGGCTGAACAACAGCCTGGCGGGGCTGGTGCTGTCGCACACGGTGCTGGCCGTTCCTTTCGTGGTGGTGACGGTTGCTGCCACGCTGGAGGGCTTCGACATGAACCTGATGCGAGCGGCGGCCAGTTCGGGAGCGCCGCCAGTGCTGGCCTTTCGCCGCATCATGCTGCCGCTCATCGCCCCGGGCGTGATATCGGGCGCGCTGTTCGCGTTCGCAGTGTCCTTCGATGACATCGTCATGGCGATCTTTCTCGCCGGCCCCAAGCAGCGCACGATTCCGCTGCAGATGTTCAATGGGGTGCGCGAGGAAATCAACCCGACGATCGCGGCGGCGGCCACGATATTGGTGATCCTGTCCGTACTTCTGCTCTCGGCGGTGGAATATCTGAAGCACCGCGCCAAGCGCATGAACGCCAGCGGAATGGAGGGCCAGCAGGCCTGATACGCCCCGGCGTCAGGCTTGTGGGCCGCCGCGAGCCAAATAGGACACCAGTAGCTCGACGGCCTTGGGCTGCCGCTCTTTCTGCTTGATGCAGACCTTGTATTCGCGGTGCGACCAGGGCTCGTCCAGCTCTACGATGGACAGGGGCTGGCGCGCGGCCATGCGCCGCGCGAAGCCCAGCGGCACCACGCCCACGCCCAGGCCTTCGGCGGCCATGTTGCAGACGGCCTCGAAGCCGGCCACGCGGATGCGCGCCTGCAGCGGCACGCCGATCTTGGCGGCCTCGGTGCGCAGTAACTGCTGCACAAAGCTGTTGGGTTCCTGCTCGATCACGGCATGTCCGGCCAGCTGTGAGAGACGCACGCTGCCGGCCTCCGCCAGCGGATGCTGGGGGTTGACCACGACTACCAGCAGATCGCGGTAGCGACAGGGGAAGACCTGCAGGCCGGGTTCCGTCACGGTGCCCAGCAGCACGCCGATATCGGCGGATTCTTCGGCTACCGCGCGCTGAATGCTGGGGCTGAGTCCGCCGACCAGATCGATGAAGATCTTGGGATACTGCTCCGAGAAGTTCTTGACGATGCCCGGGAAGAAGTCCGTCAGTGTGGATTCGCTGACCATGAGCCGGACCTGGCCGCGTTCGCCCTCGGCGTAGCTGCCCAGCTCGTCTTCCATCTCGGCCATGGCCCGCAGCAGGCGGCGCGCATGGCGCAGCAAGGCCTGGCCGGCCTCGGTGGGCACGACGCCTTGCCGCTGGCGCACAAGCAGGGGCGTGCGCAGCATGGCTTCGAGATCGTGGATGCGTTTGCTGACTGCCGAGGTGGCAATGAACTCGGCCTGAGCCGCGCGGGCGATGCCGCCGTGTTCAACGACGCCCACGAAGAGGCGCAAAGTCATCAGATCCAGGCGCGCCGCCAGGCTGCGTGAAGGGGCCGAGGCGGGTGTGTCGGCGGGACGGTCATTCATAGGATTTCGACAAGCTGCGACGCAGTGGGCCGGGGCCAGGGCAGGGCTTGATTGTATGAAGAATCGCGTCGCGGCCGGACGCTTACTGACGAGCGTTTTCCCTAGTATTTCCGCTAAGGCACACGAAAGGGCTCGTTTGTATCCCAAGGATGGGCCCCAGCGTTGCCCCGCCTTCGTCGCGTGCTGCCATACACTTAATGGTGCCCCCTCAATAGGTGGCTTTGCCGAAGGTGCACGGCCAATTGAGCGGGGCTGCTTTGCGATAACGTCCGCTCCTGGCCGGCAAGCGGCCACTGACCACAGGGCCCCCGGGGCCTTCCATACAAGGCACGGCTTTCTTCTCTTACAACTCCCAACTTATAGCCGAGTGCTCGAGACGCCCTTGTCTCTTCTCCAATGCCCGTACGGGCATGCCTCAAAGCTGCCGGCTTGGACTGTCGCCCCTATTTAATCGCGTTTATTGCAAAGTTCGCCTTTCTTCAGCCTGCAGGCCGTCCATCCGCAAAGAATAAGAGAAGATGCCCGCGAAATAGCAGGTGTTGCCCACCAAATCCAAAAGGCGAACTTCAACAAAAAAGGCGAACTTTATTCCTGCTGCTCAGGGTTTTCCCTGAATCTGTTTTCCTTGCGGAAAATCAATCTCCTATAGGACACTTCGTGTCATGATGGTGCCGATAGGCGGCGCCCGTAGGGGGATGACATGAAGATTTCGGGAATTGCCGGCGCGCTGGCGTTGGCGGCGGCCATGGCGGGCAATGGCGCCCAGGCGGCTTATCCGGACCGGCCGATTCGGCTGGTAGTGCCTTTCGGCGCGGGCGGGATCACGGACATCGTGGCGCGCCAGGTCGGCAAGGGCATGGGCGACGCGCTGGGGCAGGGTATCGTGATCGAGAACCGGCCGGGCGCAGGCGGGGTAATCGCGGCGCAGGTGGCGGCGACCGCGCCGGCCGACGGTTATACGATCTTCATGGGCACGGTGGGCACGCAGGTGGTCAACCCGCTGATCTACAGCAAGCTCAGCTATGACGCCGACAAGTTCGCGCCGGTGGGCATGGTGTCGGGATCGCCGTACTTGCTGGCGATCCGGGAAGGCGTGCCGGCGAAGACCTTCAGCGAGTTCGTGGCCTACGCCAAGGCCAACCCGGCCAAGTTGAATTTCGGTTCGGCCGGCAACGCGAGTTCGCCGCACCTGGGCTTGGAATTGTTGAAGCTGACGGCGGGCGTCGATATCGTGCATGTGCCGTTCAAGAGCGGCAGCGAAGCGGTGAACGCCGCCATCGGCGCGCAGGTCGACGTGGTGATGGACGCCAGTCCGGTGATCATGCCGCACGCTGCGTCCGGCAAGCTGCGCCCGCTGGCGGTGGCCGCCGACAAGCGGCTGCCTTCCGCGCCCGATGTGCCCGCCAGCAACGAGGTAGGTGACGCGGCCCTGCAGATCAGTTCGTGGAATGCGTTCTTCGCGCCCGCGGGCACGCCGCCTGAAGTGTTGGAAAAGCTGAACGCCGCGCTGCAAAAGACCTTGGCGTCGCCGGAACTGAAGGAGCGGCTTGCGTCCCAGGGGACGCAGCTGTACACGGGCAAGCCGGATGAGTACCAGCGCTTCATCGCCGGCGAGAAGGCCAAGTGGACCGAGATCGTGAAGCGCGCCAACATCAAGATGGATTGACGATGAACCAGACTCCGCATCCGCTGGCGGGCAAGCCGCTGGAACTGGCCGACACGCTGCGTTCGGGCAATGCCTGGAAGATCCGGCTGGCCTGCGGCTATATGGGGCTGCCGATCACGCGGCGCACCTTCGACATCGTGCAGGGCGACCTGGAGACGGAGGCGTTCGCGCGCATCAATCCATGGCGCCAGGTGCCGGCCCTGCTGACGCCGGAGGGTGAGTGGCTGGCCGAGTCGCAGGCCATCCTCTGGTACCTGGGGCTGGGCACGCCGTGGCTGCCCGCCGGCCGCCTGGAGCAGTCGCAAGTCAGCAGCTGGCTCAGCTTCGAGCAGACCCAGCACATGCATGCCTTTGCGCAGCCTCGGCTGCTGATCCACTTGCGCCGCACGGCGCAGGTGGACGATCCAGCCATGCGGGCCTGGCGCGAGATCGGCATGAAGGCGGCGGCGCTGATGGACGCGCATCTGGCGGGCCGCAGCTATCTGGTGGGATCCGCGCCGACCATCGCGGATATCGCGCTGTTCCCGTACACGAGCATGGCGGCCGAGGGCGGTTACGACCTGTCCGGCTTTCCCCATATCGACGCCTGGCTGGCGCGCATGCGCGCCTTGCCCGGCTTTACGCCGCTGATCGCAGCGGCATGACGCAGACACAAACTTAGGAGTGAGGACAATGGCCGATACGATGCATCTGGGCAAGGATGAACTGATCGCGCGGGCGAAAGCCGAAATGCAGCGCCAGTTCGAGACGCCGGAATGGAGCCTGCGCGAACGCCTGGCCCTGACCTGCCGCATCCTGTTCGACGGCGGGCATGATTCCGGCCTGGCCGGGCAGATCACGGCGCGCGCGCCGGAGCCGAACCGGTACTTCACCCAGCGCCTGGGGCTGGGCTTTGACGAGATCACCGCCAGCAACCTGCTGCTGGTGGACGAGGACCTGCGCGTGCAGGAAGGCGGCGGCATGCCGAATCCGGCCAACCGTTTCCACTCCTGGGTCTACCGCGCGCGTCCGGACGTGAACTGCATCATCCACACGCATCCGCTGCATGTCGCGTCGCTGTCGATGCTGGAGGTGCCGCTGGAAGTCTCGCACATGGACAACTGCACGCTGTATGACGACGTGGCCTTTCTGAAGGATTGGCCTGGCGTGCCGGTGGGCAACGAGGAAGGCGAGATCATTTCGGCGGCGCTGGGTTCCAAGCGCGCCATCCTGCTGTCGCACCATGGCATGCTGATCGCGGCGGGCTCGGTGGAAGAGGCTTGCGTGCTGGCCCTGCAGTTCGAGCGCGCCGCCCGCATGCAGCTGCTGGCCATGGCCGCCGGCAAGATCCAGCCCATTCCGCCGGCGCTGGGCCGCGAGGCGCATGACTGGATCCTGACGCCCAAGCGCTCGCAGGTCGGGTTCTCGTACTATGCGCGGCGCGCGCTGCGGGCGCATCCCGACGTGCTGGCCTGATGGCGGCTGCTGGCGGAGCCGGCTCGACGGCAGGGCCGGATTAGGGCATGCTTACCGGTCGCATTCCGCGACCGTATTTCCGCAACCCCGCCGATGATAGACCTGCCGCACCGTCTGCGCGCCCTGCGCCGCCAGCAAACCCTGTCCCTGGAACAGCTGGCGCAGCGCACCGGATTGACCAAGAGCTACCTCTCCAAACTGGAGCGGGGCCTGAGCGAGCCCTCCATTTCCACCGTGCTGCGGCTGGCGGAAGCCTATGGCCTGGGCGTGTCGGAACTGGTGGGCACGGACGATGCCGCGCAGGAGGAAGTGATCAGCGTGGTGCGGGTGGCGGACCGCGAGGCCTTGCAGCGCCGGGGGCTGGGCAGCGAATACCACTACGAATCGCTGGCCGGCCGCCGCAAGGTCAAGGCGATGGAGCCTTTCGTGGTGCATCCGCCGCGCGATTTCCCCGATGCGACCGCGGTGTTTCCGCACCCCGGCGAGGAATTCCTGCTGGTGCTCAAGGGCGCCATCGAGGTCCACGTGGGCGAACGCCAGTTCCGCCTGGAGACCGGGGATTCCGTCTATTTCGATTCCGAACTGCCGCACCGCATGCGCACCGTCAGCCGGGCCATGGCCGAAGTGCTGGTGGTGGCCGCGCACTGAGCGCGCCGCCGTGATCGTCACCTTATCCGCATACAGGAACTGCCATGAAGCATGATCAATCGCGGCTCGTCCGCATCGACGCCGGCCCCATGAAGAATCCGGTGCCCGGCAAGCCGCGCCGTCCGATCTCGGGCGACGCGGCGTTCCGCACCGTGACCGCTTTCGAAGGCAATGGCGGCAAGGCAGAGGCCGGCGTCTGGGAAAGCACGGCTGGCGTGTTCCAGTCCAACACCACCGGTTACATCGAGTTCGGCTACATCGTCGAAGGTGCGGCGCGCCTGGTCGATCCGGACGGCACCGTGCACGAACTGACGCTGGGCGAAGCCTTCGTCATGCCCGAGGGCTATACCGGCCGCTGGGAAGTGGACCAGTTCGTCAAGAAAATCTATTTCATCACCCGCATGTAGCGCCGCGTGCACCGCGGCAGCCAGGAGCCAGCCCCATGAGCGCAATTCCCGCCGTTACCGCGCAGGTGGATATCGTTTCCGTCCAATCCCAGGTCGTGTATGGCTGCGTCGGCAATAACGCCGCCATGCCGGTCTTCCGCAAGGCGGGCCTGCGCGCGATCGCGGTGCCCACCGTCATTCTCAGCAACACGCCGCACTATCCGACCTTGCACGGCGGCGCGGTGCCGCTGGACTGGTTCGAAGGGCTGTTGCAGGGCCTGGACGAACGCGGCGTCAGCAGGACGGCGCGCGCGGTGGTGTGCGGCTACCTGGGCCAGCCGGGGCAGGCCGGGCTGCTTGCTGATTGGCTAGCGGCGCTGCGCGCCTCGCGGTCGGACGTGAAGGTCCATATCGATCCCGTCATGGGCGACCGCAACGACGGCCTGTACGTGAACGAAGGACTGGTCGAGCAATACCGCGACCTGCTGGTGCCGCTGGCCAACGGCATGACGCCGAACCACTTCGAGCTGGAGTTGCTGGCGGGGCGCGCCTTGTCATCGATCGACGAAGTGGTGGCCGCGGCGCGCGAACTGATTGCGCGCGGTCCGGACTGGATCGTGGTGACCAGCGCTGCGCCCATGGCCGCGGCGGCCGGCACCTTGCAGCTGGCGGTGGTGACGCGGGATCAGGCCACCGTGGTGACGCATCCGGAGATCGCGATACCGCCCTCGGTGCATGGCACCGGCGACGTGTTCATGGCCAGCGTGACGGCGCGGCTGCTGACTGGACTGAACCTGATCGAGGCGGTGCGTTCGGCCGCCGCCCAGGTCACGGTGGCGCTGGAGCGCACCCGCGAACTGGGCTGGGAAGAACTGGCGATGGAAGGCTAGGGCGCCCTGACGGATAGGCGGGTTTAAGGCACCAGCGACAGGCCGACGCGGAACTGCGATTCGTTGCGCTGGTTGTAGCCCAGCAGCGTTTCGCCGTAGCCGTTGAAGTACTGCAGATGCAGGTAGCCGTTCATGTTCAGCCAGGTGCGCTGCAGCGGCCAGGCGAAATCCAGCTGGGTGGTGCGGCGCTTCTGGTCGCCCTGGCGGTACATGGCCGAGACGACGGCGCCGTTGTCCTGGGCCCAGCGCAATTGCCAGTCGACGCGGCCGGCGTAGTCGGCGTAATCGCTGTTCTCGCTGGCGACGCCGAAATAGGCTTTGACACGCGGCGCGAAGGTGAGCGTGCTGCCGCCGTCGAAGCGGTAGTGGAAGCGCGGTTCGATATAGCCGTCGTTCAACGAGCGCGAATCCGCGCCGTCCTTGCCGTTGGAATTATGCTCCACGCCGGTGTTCATGCCGAAGCGCCAGTTCTGGCTGGCGGACTGCCAGATATTGTCGGACAGCCAGAAGGCGCTGGGATTGAAGGTGGTATCGATGAAGGGCATGGAATCGCCCTGCAGGTCCCACAGCGATGTCTGCGTGTACGCCAGGTAGAAGTTCTCGTCCCAGGTCGCCGGGCGGTCGCCCGCGGGGCTGAAGAGGCGGTACTTGGCGCTGATCTGGAAGCGGGCGGTGGTCTGCCCGCGCGTGCCGATGTCGAAGTACACCGGCTTGTATTCGGAAACCGAGCTGCGGAAGCGGTCGAAGGCGTTCTGCTGCTGCACGGTAGGCACTGCGGAAGCGTCGGGCGAGGGGCCGCCTTCGGGCGAAGCGCCGACCGCGGCCACGGCGGCGGCGGGCACGGGCTCGCCACTGCTTGCGTCCACTACCGGGCCG
>NZ_JBARYB010000055.1:0-53585 GCF_049647645.1 Achromobacter sp. | reverse complement strand
AGCTGTTGGCCATCGAGCAGCGCGTTCACGCGCGGGTCGTTGTTGTTCAGCTCATAGGTGTAGGAGCCGTCGGCCTTGAGGACGATCTTGCCGTACTCGCCGTTGACTGCGGTGTTGACGTTGCCGTTGACGTTCTGGCCGGCGGCGACCGTGCCCTTGGCCACGCCCACGACGTTGGTGGCGTCCGCGCCAAGGGTGTCGGCGCCGGTGCCGCTGATGACGTTGCCGGTGGCGGTCAGCGCGGTGTCTTCCGTGACGGAAGCGGTGTCGGGCTTGGCCTCAGGAGCTGTGTCGGTGATCTGGATGACCAGGTCATTGCTACGGGTCTCGCCGGCGAAGTCCGTGACGGAAACCTGGACGAGGTCGCGTACCGAATCGTCGCCGTTAGAGTGATCGGCAGCTCCGCCAGTCTCCTTGTAGGAGTATGTGATCTTGCCAGTGGTGGCGTCGTAATTGGTGATGGTCAGCACCCCCTTGTCGGTGGTGATGACTACCGGGTTGGCGGCGCTGGCGTTGCTGACGTCTTTGCCGCCGACGGTAACCTTGTTGATGCCAGCCTCGGCGGATACGGTCACGGAGCCGGTGACCGTGGCGCCGGAGGCTTCGGCCACATTGTTGTGGCCAGCGGTAACGTCGCCGTCGCTGTCTTCAGGCGTGATCACCGGAGGAGCGTCGGTCTGCCCAGTGACCGTAATGGTCAGGGTGGCCGTGCTGGTCGCGCCCTGCGCGTCGGACACGGTGTACGTGATCGACGTCGTCGCCGTCTGGCCATCATTCAGGTACTGGAACGCCGTGCCGGGATTGAACGTGTATGTACCGTTGGCGTTCAGCGTGAATGTGCCGCCATTGGAACCTACGACAGGCTGGCCTACGTCGGCGTCGACGCCGTTGACCTGCGAGACGTGCATGGCGTCGCCGTCCGGATCGCTGTCGTTGCCCAGTACGCCTTCTGTGACGTGGTCAACGACCAGGGGCTTGTCTTCACCGGTGGTGCCTTCGTCATTGGTAGCGACAGGGACAGGGTTGCCCACGGTCCAGACGAAGGTCTGGGAGACGGTCGCACCCGACTTGTCGGTGGCGGTCACGGTGATGAGGTACTCGCCCTTGACCCCCGTATTGGTGTGATCGGACGCCCAGTTGGCGAACTGGCCGGTGAAAGTACCGGTAGTGGGGTCGAACTTCAGCCCGCCGGGGATGTGGTCGACCGAGTAGACCAGGGAATCGCCGTCATCGAGGTCGCTGAAGAAGCCGGACAGGTTGTAGTTGACGACATCGCCGTCCATGTTGTCCTGGTTCTGCAGGGCAACTGCGGTCGGCGCGTCGTTGGTGCCGGTGATTTCGACCGTCAGCGTGGCGGAGCTGGTGCCGCCTTGGCCGTCCGTGACGGTATAGGTGATCGAGCTGGTCGCCGTCTGGCCGGCAGCCAGGTGCTGGAAGGCGTTGCCGGGGTTGAACGAGTACGAGCCGTCGGGGTTCAGGGTGAACGTGCCGCCGTTGGAGCCGGCCGTCGGCGTGCCGACGTTGCCGGTGGCGCCGTTGACTTGCGAGACGGTCAGGGTATCGCCATCCGGGTCAACGTCGTTGGCCAGGACGCCGTTTTGGGCGTCGACGTTGAGTGTGGTGTCCTCATCCGTGGTGCCGTTGTCGTTGGCTGCTGTCGGTGCGGGATTGGTGACGTCCCAGTTGAAGTCCTGGGAAGTCGTGGCGCCGGACGGGTCGGTGGCGGTCACCGTTACCGTGTAGACGCCGTTGTTGCCGCCTTGCGAGGCGGAGTGGTCGATGGTGCCGGTGATGATGCCGGTGTTCGGATCAATGGTGAGGCCGGGCGGCAGGCCGGTGGCCGTAAAGGTGAGCTTGTCGCTGGTGTCCGGGTCCGAGAAATGGCTGGAGACGTTGTAGCTCACACCCGTCTGGGCGTCGATGCCCGACGTGTCGGCAATGGCGGTGGAGACCGGGCCATCGTTGGTGCCGGTGATCGTCACGACGACGGTCGCCGTGGAGGTGGCGCCGCTGGGATCCGTGATGGTGTACGAAATGGTGCTGGTGGCAGTTTCGCCCACGGCCAGATGGCCGTATTCGTTACCCGGGGTGAAGACGTAGCTGCCGTCGGGCAGGACCGTGAATGTGCCGCCGTTGCTGCCGTTGACCGTGATGCCGGCCGGGGTCATGGGGCGGCCGCTGACCGAGACGATCGCCAGCGGGTCGCCGTCGGGGTCCGAGTCGTTCAGCAGCAGGTTGCCGCGCACCAGGCTGTTCTGGTCTCCGCTGGCAGCGTCGTTCAGCGCGTTGGGGGGAGTATTGACGGTGGCTGGGGTTGCGTCATCGTCACCGCCGGCGCCGGCGCCGGTACCGGACAGGCGGGGCAGGATTTCCTGGCCGCGGCTGGGGTTCGGGTAAGCCAGGTCGAGCGGCGTGGTCGTTTCCAGAATGCGGGCCAAGCGCACGAAGCTGCTGCCGCCGTCAGGGCCGCCGCCGGTCAAGACGGCTGCGGTGGGATCCAGTTCGTCGAACGGATCGCGGCCGTCGCGCAGGGCGGCCAGGAGACGGTCGGAGTCGGTGCCGGAGGGCGGGGCCACCGCCGCTTCGGACGGGTCGGCCAGCGGGCCGGTCATGTCGCCGGTTACCGCGACCTCGCGGCCTTCGCCGATGACGATAGGCATGCCGTTTTCAACCTGAAGCGAAACCGTGGCGCCCGAGGCAGTGACGACGTCGCTGCCGGCGGGGACCTTGCTGCCTTGATGCAGTTCGGTCAGAGAACCGTCGCTATTGCGTATCCACGCGCGACCGGAGATTTCGTTGACGACTGCGGGGGAGGTGTTGGCCATGTTGGTTCCGTTTCAGGGAGTTATCCAAGATGGCCAGATACTAGATTGCGCCGCCGGCGCGGGATATTGTCCTCAAGGACAGTATCAGGAAGTAATTTTGATTTTGGCGTCGGCGGGGGCTGAAATGCCGTGAACGAGCAGGGCGAGCTGCAGGCGGTCGGTTACGCCCAGCTTTTCGAAAACGGCTGACAGGTGGGCCTTGACCGTGCGTTCGGTAATGCCCAGGGCTTCGGCGATCTGCGCATTGGCCTGGCCGCTGGAGGCATAGCGGGCGACGGTGATTTCACGTTCGGTCAGCACGCCGCCGTCCCAGGAGTGCGCATCCTGGGCGCGTTCGGCGACCAGTTTGAGCAGCCGCGACACCAGGGAACGGCCCATCCAGATGCCGCCGGATGCGACGACTTCCAGCGCCTGGGACAGCGAAGCTGCCGACGCATAGCCGTGGCAGTATCCGTGCGCGCCGGCGCCCAGGACCCGGGTGCCTTGCTCGTCGTTCGGGCTGGGGCTGGCGACAACCACGTGCATGTCTGCCAAGGTCGTGGCCCAGCTGGGGTCTTGCCAGGACGGCAGGCGGGGCAGGTCCGCGTCCAAGACCGCCAGCGTACGGCCCTGTTCGCGCCAGCGCTGCAGGTCGGCCAGGCCGCGCCCGCGGGCCGCCAGCCAGCGGGCCGAGTTCAGGCCACGCCAGTGCTGCCACAACAGGTCGTCGTGCGTAATCAACAGAACAGGAACGGGTTTCATAAAGCCTTGCAGCCCTCCTTCAACGTTCGGTAAAGGCATTCGCCTTGGCGCGCAGTATGGGCTTGAGCAGGTACTGCAGCACCGTGCGCTTGCCTGTCAGGATATGAACCTCCGCCACCATCCCGGGGATGATGGGCAACAGCTTGTCGCCTACCGTGCTGCGGTCCGTGCGGACCCGTACTACATAGTAGGAATTGCCTTTCTCATCGGTCACGGTGTCCGCGCCGATCTGTTCCACCTTGCCTTCCAGGCCGCCGTAGATGGCGAAGTCGTACGCCGTGAATTTCACTTCCGCCTTCTGGTCGGCATGCAGGAAGCCGATGTCGCGCGGTTGGATGCGGACTTCGAGCAGCAGCGTGTCGTCCTTGGGCACGATTTCGATGATGTCCTTGCCGGGCTGGACCACGCCGCCGACCGTGTTGTTGAACAGCGTCTTGACCGTGCCGCGCACCGGGGCGCGCACTTCGGCCAGTTTCACGCGGTCAGCCAGCGCCAGTTTGCCCTGGCGCAGGGTGGCCAGCTTGGTGTTGGTTTCAGACAGTTCGCTGCGGGCCTGGTTGCGGATATTCAGCTCGGCTTCCTGCAGCTTGCTTTCCGCTTCCTTGATGGAAGCCTGGAAGCGGTCGATCTGGGCTTCGGCGCCTTTCTGTTCGCCGCAATAGCGGGCCACGTCGCGTTGCAGGCGCAGCAGATCCACTTCGGATACGGCCCCGCTCTTGAGCAGGGGACGGGTCACCTGCAGTTCGCGCGAGGTCAGGCTGCAGCTCGCTGCGGCCTGGTCACGCTTGGCGATGGTTTCGCGCAGGTCTTCCTGGCGCTGCTTGAGTTGCTCGCGGGCGACGTTGACCGTGGCGTTCAGCTCTGTGGTGCGGGCTTGCCAGACATTACGCTCCATTTCCACCAGTCCAGGCGCCTGCGTCAGTACTTCCTCGGGGGCCACGAAGGGCTCGCCGGTGGCCAGGGCCTGCAGTCGGGCGGCCTTGGCGAGCAGGGACATGTATTCCGCGTTATTTTCGCCCAGGGACGAAGCGAACCGGGTGGAGTCGATCTTCAGCAGGACTTCCCCGGCCTCGACTTCTTGCCCCGGACGCACCAGGATTTCCTCGACGATACCGCCGTCCAGGCTCTGGATGATCTGGACCTGGCGCGACGGCACGACCTTGCCTTCGCCCCGGACGACTTCGTCGATGCTGCCGGTACCCGCCCACAGCAGCAGTCCGCCGGTGGCCAGCAGGCTGACCCACAGCAGGATGCGCGAGCCACGCGCCTGGGATTCATGGATGACCCATTCCGCGTTGCCGACGTAGTCGGAGCGTTGTTGGGGTTTGCCTTTTTCGGCTCCGTCCAGCAGGCGGTCGAAGAAGAACACGAAGACGCCGCGCAGCATGCGCCACAAGCTTCCAAACAGGCCGTGCCGGGTTTCGCCGGGATTGTTCAGCATGGTTTCCTCAGCTTCCGCGTCCGACGCGTCCTTGACGCAGTGCTTCGACAACCTGTTCCTTGGGACCGTCGGCCACGATGTGACCGTTGTCGATCACGATCAAGCGGTCGACCAGGTCCAGCAGGGCAGTGCGGTGCGTGACCAGCAGGATCGTCTTGGTGGCGCTGGCTTCGCCCAGGCGCTTGCGCAGTTGCGCTTCGCTCTGGTGGTCCATGTTGCTGCTAGGCTCGTCCAGCAGCAGGATGGGCGGATCGTTGATCAGGGCACGTGCCACCGCCACCGACTGGCGCTGGCCGCCGGAGAGGGACTCGCCGCGTTCGCCGATGACCATGTCGAAGCCGTCGGGATGCAGGTTGGCGAAATCGGTGACGCCGGCCATATTGGCGGCCGCCAGGATGCTGGCGTCGTCGGCGTAGGGCGCGCCCATCGCGAGGTTGTGTTTCAGGCTGCCATAGAACAGCAGCGGGTCCTGCGGCACGTGGCCGATGGCGCGGCGCACGTCGGCGGGATCGATCTGGCGCACGTCTACGCCGTCCAGCAACACGGCGCCCTCGGTGGGCTGATACAGCGCCAGCGCCAGTTTTTCCAGCGTGGTCTTGCCGGAACCGATGCGGCCGATGATGCCGACTTTTTCACCCGGCTGCAGTTTGAAGGACACCTTCTTCAGCACCGGCTGCTTGCTGCCGGGATAGCTGAAGGTAACGTCGCGGAATTCAATGCCGCCGTGGAAGACCGGACGATGCAGGAATTCGGCTTCTGCCGGACGTTCAATCGGCAGCTTCATATAGTTGTCGATCGAGCCGAGCGAGGTGCGCGCGTTCTGGTACTGCATGAGCAGCCCGGCGACCTGGCCGAGCGGGGCCAGGCAGCGGCCGGCGATCATGGAAGCGGCGATGATGCCGCCCATGGAGATGGCGGATTCCTGCGCCTGGTAGACACCGATAATGACGACGGAGATCGATACCAGTTGCTGGACGGCCTGTACGAAGCCGACCGTCGAAGACGAAATCAGCTTCAGCTTGCCGCCAGTCAGGGCGATAAATTCGGTGGCGCGTTCCCAGTTGCGCTGGATCGAGCCCTGGGCATTGAGCGTCTTGACAGACTCCAGGCCGGTCAGCGCCTCGACCAGGGTTGCATTGCGTTGCGACGAGGCCTGGAACGATGCCATGGTCAGCGATTCCATGCGGGCCTGCGCGGCCAGCGATACCAGCAGGATCAGCACGATCGCGACCAGGGGCGGGAGGATCATCCAGGGTGAGATCCAGGCCAGCGCCAGCAGGAACAGGAGAATGAAGGGCAGGTCCACCAGGGTAGTGATGGTGGCCGACGCGATGAAGTCGCGGATGGATTCGAACGAACGCAGGTTGGCGGCGAAGGAGCCCACCGACACCGGCCGGCCTTCCATGCGCAGGTCCAGCACCCGTTCCATGATCTGCGCCGACAGGCGCACATCGACCCGCTTGCTGGCGCTGTCCACAACATGGGAGCGCGCGGTGCTCAGGATCATGTTGAAGATCACGACCAGGGTGATGCCGATAGCCAGCACCCAGAGTGTCTCGACGGCGTTGTTTGGCACGACGCGGTCATACACGTTCATGGTGAACAGCGGCATCGCCATTGCGAAGATATTGATCAGCAGGGCAGCGATCAGCGCATCGCGGTACATGCGCCGGTTTTCCATGATGGCGGCCCAGAACCAATGGCGCTCGCGTACCTTGGCGACTTCGGGCGCGCGCGCGTCGAAGCGGAACTGCGGGCGCACAAAGCACACCAGCCCGGTGTATTGCGCAGACAGTTCCGCAGCGCTCATTTCCATCGAGCTGCCACCTAATTCGGGGTGGCTGACAACATACTTATCGCCGTCCCTTTTCAGCAACAGGCAGGCGCGCTCGCCGTTGAGCAGCAGGATCGCGGGCAACAGGTCCTGCGAGATGCTGTCCAGCGTGCGTTTGACCACGCGGGCGGAGAGCTGCGCGCGCGCGGCGGCGCGCGGCAGCAATGCGGGAGTCAGCTTGTGTTCTTCCAGAGGCAGGCCCGCGGACAAAGCCTGTCCCGTCGCCGTCACGCCATGCAGCCGGGTGATTTCCACCAGGCAATCCAGCAGAGGGTCGTCGTGCGCCGCGCGCGCGTCAGCGCGCCACTCCCGGGCCGCCGTTTCAGATAACTTGTCCATCTTCGTCATCCAGCAGGTCGAGGTGTTCGGAGAGGCGCGCGCGCTGTTGCTTGCGCTGGGTCAGCTTTTGTTGAGCCTGCACAGGCAGGTCGGTCATACGCAAGGTGCCATTGGCTATCAGCGCGTCGATCAGATCTTCCAGGACGCGGACAAAATCCGCGTCCAGTTGTGAGAAGTCGTTGCCCTGTTTCTGCATATGGTCTCCTTGCGCTTGCGTCGCCTAGGGTTTGGCTTTGGGCGAGTTTACCGGGATGAACGTAGGCGGCAGATTGCCTTCGTTGTATTGCACGCGCACGGGAGCCAGGCGGGCGGAGTCAGGAACCGTGGAATTGCAGAGCTTGATCACTTCGTCGGAGACTTCCAGCTTGCCGTTTTCCTCGGGCATTTCATTGCGCGCGGGCTGCAGCGACAGCGCCGGCAGCAGCGCGTGCGACAGCGCCAACCAGCGGTACTGGGCGAGCTGGAGGTCGTACAAGCCGTTGGTCAAGGCGCGGCGCGACTCGAACAATTCATTTTCGGTGTCCAGCAAGTCCAGCAGCGAACGCTGGCCGATCTGGAACTGCTGGCGGTAGGCTTCGCGCACCTTCGTGGTGGCTACTTCGTGGTCGCGCAGGAACGGCAGCTTCTGGCTCAGGCTGGCGACGTTGTTCCAGGCCACCGCCAGATCCTGCTGCACGTTGCGGCAGGTGTAGTCGCGGATATCGCGCGCGGCGTAGGACTGCGCGGAGGTCTGGCGCACGCGGGCGGAATCGGCTCCGCCGCGATACAGGTTGTAGCTCATGACGACCTGGACGCTGGAACTTTGGATGTCGCGGTTCTGGGGCGTGGGATCGTTCTGGTCGCGGCCGGTGGAGGCCACGAACTCGAACTTGGGCGAGAACGCGCCCTTGGACGAGGCGACGCCGGCCTGCGCGGCTTGCAGCCCGGCCTGCTTGGACAGGAAGCTGGGGTTGCGGCGCAGCGACTCGTTGAAGTCGGCGGGCTTGACCGGCAGCTTGCTGGCGATATCGGGCGTCGGCTGCATCGAGTCAGGGGGCAGGGCGCCAGTGACACGCTGGAAGCGTTGCTGCACGTCCAGCAGGTTGGCGGTTTCGGTCATCAGGTTGGTCTGGGCCAGCGCCAGGCGCCCGCCGGCCTGTTCCAGGTCGACGCGGCGGCCCACGCCGGAGTCAGCGCGTTCGCCGATCTGCTTGAGCGTTTCTTCGTGCAGGGTGTAATTCTGGCGGGCCAGCAGCTCCATGTCGCGATAGCGCTGCAGGTCGATGTAGGCCTGCACGGCGCCGAACGCGGTGTTGTCGCTGGTGGCCAGCAGGTCATAAAACCGCGCCAACTTGTCGAAGCCGGCTTGCTTGACGTCGTTGCTCGTGCGGAAGCCGTCGAAAATCAGCTGGCGCAGTTCCACGCTGTAGCCGGGCCGGTTCCAATTCTGCGACCCGACTCCGGGCACGTTGCTGCGGTACTCGCGACCCACATAGCCTTGCGCATTGATCTGCGGGAAGAAGGCGCCGCGAGCGACGGCCTGGCCTTCCAGCGAAGCCTGGAAATCGTGGTACTTGGCCTGGATTTCCGGATTGCTGAGCAGGGTCTGCTCGACGATCTGGTTCAGAGTGACGCCAGCTTGCCCGGAGGCGGGAGCCGATGACTGTGCAAATGCCGCAGGAACGAATGCCAGGGCAAGGACCGAAGTCGTGCTTTTGAGCAAAAACGAAGCCATAGTGATTATTCGCGAGTCGAGTTAGGAATTAATGGCCGCCATATTGTGTGGAAATGTCAGTTTTGACGAGTCAATATTTGTTAATTCTTGACGAAGTTTTCCGGTCGGCAGTTTGAGTTTCTTCGCGCATCATCTCTTAATTAGCTTGAATTTGCACTAATTTCGCTATATTCCAGATTTTTGGTCCAGTTTAATGCAGGATAAATGCGGTTTATTGCGTTTTGTTTCGCAGTTTGGGCGTCCGCGCTGAACAACGATTATATCGGTTTGATAATTTTGTATCTGTTTTAAATACCCGAATTTGTATCTGTAACTGTTTGGCTACAGCATCGTTGGGGCATGAAAGTGGGACGAAGTCACCCCTGTCATTTCCTAGCATGGTAGTGTTAATACTGGTATATAAGGTGCAGTTGTACTAGGTTGAGACCCTGTGCATAATTCGCTCATGCCGCAGTGGCCGGCGCACGGGAATGGTTTTCAACCGCGCGCGGCACGAGCCGGATTGTCTACTTGCAGAGCGCATCCATGGCCCAAACTCTTTACGACAAACTCTGGGACGCCCACGTCGTCCACCAGGAATCAGACGGTACCTGTCTGCTCTATATCGACCGCCACTTGGTGCATGAAGTCACCAGTCCCCAGGCGTTCGAGGGCTTGGCGATGGCCGGCCGCAAGCCGTGGCGCACGGGCGCCAATCTGGCGGTCGCGGACCACAACGTGCCGACGCTGAACCGCGCCCAGGGCATCGACGATCCGATTTCCCGCCTGCAGGTGGATACGTTGGATGCCAACTGCGATAAGTACGGCATCACCGAATTCCGCATGAATGACCTGCGCCAGGGCATCGTGCACGTGATCGGCCCGGAACAGGGTGCGACCCTGCCTGGCATGACCGTAGTCTGTGGCGACTCACACACCAGCACGCACGGCGCGCTGGGCGCGCTGGCCTTTGGCATCGGCACCTCCGAGGTCGAGCACGTGCTGGCGACCCAGACGCTCCTCATGAAGAAAGCCAAGAGCATGTTGATCAAGGTCGAAGGCGAACTGCCCTTCGGCTGTACGGCCAAGGACGTGGTCCTGCACATCATCGGCATCATCGGCACCGCCGGCGGCACCGGCTACGCCATCGAGTTCGCTGGCAGCACGATGCGCGCCCTGTCGGTCGAAGGCCGCATGACCGTCTGCAACATGGCCATCGAAGCCGGCGCCCGTTCCGGCATGGTGGCGGTCGACGACAAGACGATCGAATATTTCCGCGGCCGTCCCTTTGCGCCCACCGGCGTGCTCTGGGACCAGGCGGCAAGCTACTGGCGCACCTTGCATACCGATGAGGGCGCCAAGTTCGACTCCGTGGTGGAGATCAATGCCCGCGACATCAAGCCTCAGGTCACCTGGGGCACGTCTCCCGAAATGGTGCTGCCGGTGGATTCCCGCGTACCGGACCCCGACCGTGAAAAGGATGACGTGCGCCGCAGCGGCATGGAACGCGCCCTGCAATACATGGGCCTGAAGCCCAACACGCCGCTGACTGACATCCGCGTGGATCGCGTCTTCATCGGCTCGTGCACCAATTCGCGCATCGAAGATCTGCGCGCGGCCGCCGCCGTGGCGCGCGGCAAGCATGTGGCGTCCAATGTGCGTCAGGCCATGGTGGTGCCGGGCTCGGGCCTGGTCAAGCAACAGGCCGAGCGTGAAGGGCTGGACAAGATCTTCATCGAGGCGGGTTTTGAATGGCGCGAGCCGGGCTGCTCCATGTGCCTGGCCATGAACGCCGACCGCCTGGAACCCGGTGAACGTTGCGCTTCCACCTCGAACCGCAACTTCGAGGGCCGGCAAGGGCAGGGCGGGCGCACCCATCTGGTCAGCCCGGCCATGGCCGCCGCCGCCGCCGTCGCCGGCCATTTCGTCGACGTCCGCACTTTCCGTTAAGCGTCAAGCACCGAGTACCGACATCATGCAAGCATTTACCACTCACGAAGGCCTGGTGGCTCCGCTCGATCGCGAAAACGTCGACACGGACCTCATCATCCCCAAGCAGTTCCTCAAGTCCATCAAGCGCACCGGCTTCGGCCCGAACCTGTTCGACGAGCTGCGCTATCTGGACCACGGCGAACCCGGCATGGACAACAGCAAGCGTCCGCTGAATCCGGATTTCGTGCTGAACCAACCACGCTACCAGGGCGCGTCGGTGCTGCTGGCGCGCAAGAACTTCGGCTGCGGCTCCAGTCGCGAGCATGCGCCCTGGGCGCTGACGCAGTTCGGCTTCCGCGCCATTATCGCGCCGTCGTATGCCGATATTTTCTTCAACAACAGCTTCAAGAACGGTCTGCTGCCGATTGTCCTGTCCGAGCTGGAAGTCGCGCGCCTGTTCGACGAAGTGAAGGCTTTCCCGGGCTACAAGCTGCGCGTCGATCTGGACCGCCAGGTCGTGGTGGCGGCGGACGGGCGCGAGATGGGCTTCGACATTGAACCCTTCCGCAAGTACTGTCTGTTCAATGGCTTCGACGATATCGGGCTGACCCTGCGCCAGTCGGACAAGATTCGCGCCTTCGAGGCCGAGCGTCTGGCCCGCCATCCGTGGCTGGAAAGCCGCCCCATCGCCTGATGTCACCCTTATTCTGATTACAGGATCGTTTTTGTATGACTCACAACATCGCAGTCTTGCCGGGTGACGGCATCGGCCCGGAAATCGTCGAGCAGGCCGTGCGCGTCCTGAAGGCGCTGGACGTTTCCTTTGAGGTCAAGGAAGCGCCGGTGGGCGGCGCCGCGTTTGATGCGTTCGAGCATCCGCTGCCGCCGGCCACGCTGAACCTGGCCAAGGAATCGGACGCCGTGCTGTTCGGCGCCGTGGGCGACTGGAAGTACGACAGCCTGCCGCGCGAGTTCCGCCCCGAGCAGGCCATCCTGGGCCTGCGCAAGGCGCTGGGCCTGTTCGCCAACCTGCGCCCGGCCATCCTGTATCCGGAGCTGGCCAGCGCCTCGTCGCTCAAGCCCGAGATTGTGTCCGGGCTGGATATCCTGATCATCCGCGAACTGACCGGCGACATCTATTTCGGCACGCCGCGCGGCGTGCGTTCGTCGCCCGACGGCGCCTTCACGGGCGAGCGTGAAGGCTACGACACCATGCGCTACGCGGAATCCGAAGTGCGCCGCATCGCACGCATCGGCTTCGAATCGGCCCGCAAGCGCGGCAAGAAGCTGTGCAGCGTGGACAAGGCCAACGTACTGGAGACCTCGCAGTTCTGGCGTGACATCGTCATCGAAATCGCGCGCGAGTATCCCGATGTGGAGCTGTCGCACATGTATGTCGACAACGCCGCCATGCAGCTGGTGCGCAACCCGCGCCAGTTCGACGTCATCGTGACCGGCAACCTCTTTGGCGACATCCTGTCGGATGAAGCCGCCATGCTGACCGGCTCGATCGGCATGCTGCCCTCGGCTTCGCTGAATGCGGGCGGCCAGGGCTTGTACGAACCCAGCCACGGCTCCGCGCCCGATATCGCCGGCCAGGGCATTGCCAATCCGCTCGCGACCATCCTGTCCGCCGCCATGCTGCTGCGCTATTCGCTGAACCTGGCGCCGCAGGCCGACCGCATCGAGGCCGCCGTGCGCCGCGTGCTGGCCGATGGCCTGCGCACTGCCGACATCTTCGAAGCGGGTACGACCAAGGTCGGCACGGCGCAGATGGGCGACGCGGTGCTGAAGGCGCTGGCCTGATCCTTTTTTGGGATCCAGCCGCCGGGCGCTCGTGTCTGGCGGCCGAGCCAGCACCACACAAGGGGTGGCCCTGTCAGGCCGCCCCTTGTTTTGCTGTTGTGGCGCCGCCTCGAAAGCGTCTTGCATCCATTGCGGCCCCTATTTTTTATGGTTGCGCCGCAACATCCGGCCGTGCATTCTGATAAATTGTTGAATTGCACGGCTTTTTCCCCCTGGACCCTAGTCTCCACACCTTTAAAGAGCGATTGAAATGAATCAAGCAGTAGGCCTTGTCGGCTGGCGCGGTATGGTCGGCTCGGTGCTCATGCAACGCATGCGCGACGAGAACGACTTCGCACTGATCGAACCGGTGTTTTTCTCCACCAGCAACGCTGGCGGCGCCGCGCCCACTTGGGCTACTGGCGCAGGTCCGCTGCAAGACGCCTACAACATTGACGCTCTGAAAAAACTGCCGATCATCGTGACGGCGCAAGGCGGCGACTACACTTCCGAGGTCTACCCGAAGCTGCGCGGCGCGGGCTGGAACGGCATCTGGATCGATGCCGCCAGCACCCTGCGCATGGCCGACGACGCCATCATCGTGCTGGATCCGGTCAATCGCCCCGTCATCGACGCGGCGCTCAAGCGCGGCGTGCGCAATTTCATCGGCGGCAACTGCACCGTCAGCTGCATGTTGATGGGCCTGGCCGGCTTGTTCAACAACGATCTGGTCGAATGGATGACCTCCATGACCTACCAAGCCGCTTCTGGCGGCGGCGCGCAGCACATGCGCGAACTGCTGACCCAGTTCGGCGAAATCAACCAGTCGGTCAAGTCGCTGCTGGACGATCCCGCATCGGCCATCCTGGAAATCGACCGTGGCGTGCTGGCCAAGCAAAAGGATTCGGCGCTGCCCCACGAGCACTTCGGCGTGCCGCTGGGCGGCAACCTGATTCCCTGGATCGACAAGGATCTGGGCGACGGCATGTCCAAGGAAGAGTGGAAGGCCGAGGTCGAGACCAACAAGATCCTGGGCCGCGGCGCCGCCTTCGGCACGCCCGCCACGCCGATCGACGGCCTGTGCGTCCGCATCGGCGCGATGCGCTGCCACAGCCAGGCGCTGACCATCAAGCTCAAGCGCGATGTGCCGCTGGACGAGATCGAGGCGCTGATCGCCGAAGGCACCCAGTGGGCCAAGGTTGTGCCGAACACCAAGGAAGCCACGGTTTCCGCGCTGACCCCGGTTGCCGTCACCGGCACGCTGGATATTCCGGTGGGCCGTCTGCGCAAGCTGTCGATGGGCTCGCAGTATCTGGGCGCCTTCACCGTGGGCGACCAACTGCTGTGGGGCGCCGCTGAGCCGCTGCGCCGCATGCTGCGTATCGCGCTGGCTGAGGCCTGATGCTTTTGCAGGCGGCGCTTGGCGCTACCTGATCAAGCACGCAAGGCAAGCAAGGGCACCTCAGGGTGCCCTTGTCGTTTGCCCCGCGTCTGCACTGTGGCGGCAGACCGGCACGCCAACAAACGTTGCCGGGCCTTTCAGGTTTGTGAAATGCGCATGATCCATTACACTTTTCCCGTGAATTGATGCCTGTTCTCACCTATATGGGGTGAGCCGGCTCCAGCCCGCAAGTCGACTACAAGAACGGAATTCCAGCTTATGACCCAGCGTTCGCGCCAAGTGAAGCATGCCCGCCGTTTTAAAGCCCTGCAGTGGGCGATTGCGCTGGCGATTGGCTCAAGCGTGTGTAGTTCGGCCATGGCCATGCGCGTAGGGCATTCGCGGGTGGTTTCCGCGCCGGGCGCGCCGCTGCAGGCTGTGGTGGGATTGCAGGAACTGACACCCGACGAGATCGCCTCGCTCAAAGTGTCGGTGGCGGACGAGGCCGCCTGGCAACGTGCGGGTCTGAAGCCGCCGGTTCCGTTGGCAAGCATGGTGGTTCGGGTCGAGGACGGCCTGGACGCGACGCGTAAGAATCTGCGGGTGCGGGCCTCGCAGCCGCCGATAAGCGGCGCGGTGGACCTGCTGTTGAACATCAGCTCCAGTTCGGGGCAGCGCCAGGTGCAGGTCAGCATCCTGGTGCCCCTGCGCGGCACCAGCGCGGACGTCACGCCGGCAGCGGTCGGCACGCCAGGCCGTGCGGCCGGGACGCGCTCGGTCAACGTGAAGTCTGGCGACAATCTCTTCGCCATTGCCCAACGCAATGCCGTGCCCAACGCATCGGTCTATCAGATGCTGGTGGCCTTGTGGCGCGCCAATCCCGAGGCGTTCATCCAGAACAATATGAATCTGGTGAAGGCCGGGCAGCGACTGACGATTCCCGATGCCGCAACCGTGCGCGCCGTGGATCCGGCCGAGGCGCGCCGCATCTTCAACGAACATGCCGATGCGTTCGCGAAATATCGCGCGCGCATTGGCGCGGCTGCGGGGGCGAACCCGTCCGTGGTTCAGGGGCAGGGCGCAGCTTCGGGCAGCGTCGCTCCTCCCGCCGATGCCGGGGTGGCGAGCGCCTCGCCGCCTCAGGATCGCGTGCGCTTGTCCTCCGGGCAGGCGCAAGACAGCGCGTCGGCGCAGGCCGAGGCTCGGGCCGACGCCCGGACCTCAACCGAGCGCGCCATGGCCGATGTCCAGGGCCGCGTGAGCCAACTGCAAAGCAATGTCGACGATCTGAACAAGGCGGTGGGACAGCAGGGCGCCGCAGGCGGAGCGGCTGGTGCTACGGGATCGCCGGGCGCGGCTGGAGCGCCAGGCGTTTCGGGTGCGACAGGCGCTTCGGGCGCGGCGGGCGCTTCGGGCGCGACAGGCGCTTCGGGCGCGACAGGCGCTTCGGGCGCGGCAGGCACTTCGGGCGCGGCAGGCACTTCGGGCGCGGCAGGCGCTTCGGGTGCGACGGGTACTTCGGGTGCAACAGGCGCTTCGGGCACGGCTGGGACGCCGGGTGCAGTAGGTGTTCCAGGCACCGCAGGTACTCCAGGCACCGCAGGTACTCCGGGCGCAGCAGGTACTCCGGGCGCAGCAGGTACTCCGGGCGCAGCAGGTACTCCGGGCGCAGCAGGTACTCCGGGCGCAGCAGGTACTCCGGGCGCAGCAGGTACTCCGGGCGCAGCAGGTACTCCAGGCGCAGCAGGTACTCCGGGCGCAGCAGGTACTCCGGGCGCTACTGGCGCCGCCGGCACTCCTTCCGCCGCAGGCGCGTCGGGCACGCCCTCGTCGGAGCAGTCAGCCGGCAAGCCGGCAGACAAGGGCCTCACCTCGGACATGCCCGCATGGCTGGCCGATAATCTGCTCGTCATTGTCACTGCGGTGCTGGCGCTGATCGCATTCGCCATCGCATGGCTCTTGCGGCGGGCCGGCGCACGACGCGAGGACGATGACGAGGAAACCTATGAATTCAACGAGCCAGCGCTGGATACGGCGGCGCTGAACCGCAAGCTCGGCAGCATCAATCTCGACCTGGACGAACCGCCCACGGACGAACCGCACCGTGTCGGCGGGCCACGGATTTGATACATGTCTAGAGTTGCATTGGGGCTGGCGTATGACGGCTCCGCTTGGCAGGGTTGGCAGACACAGCCGCACCGGAAAACGGTGCAGGACACGCTGGAGGCCGCCCTGGGTAGTTTTTGCGGTGTGGAAGGGCCGGTGGCGACGATCTGTGCTGGCCGCACGGATACCGGGGTGCACGGTGCGATGCAGGTGGTCCATCTGGATACCGCGCTCGACCGGCGGATGGAATCCTGGGTCCGGGGAGTGAATGCCTTCCTGCCGCCCAGTATTTCGGTCCAGTGGGCGCAGCCGGTATCGGACGAGTTTCACGCGCGGTTTTCCGCGCGCGCCCGTACCTATGTCTATTTGCTGTGGCGCGGCCGGGTGCGGCCCGCGCTGTGGGCGGGCCGGGCGGGCTGGTGTTTCCAGCCGCTGGACGTCGACGCCATGCGGGCCGCGGCGAATGCCTTGCTGGGCGAGCACGACT
Source organism: Achromobacter sp. (assembly GCF_049647645.1). Lineage (GTDB taxonomy): Bacteria > Pseudomonadota > Gammaproteobacteria > Burkholderiales > Burkholderiaceae_B > Achromobacter. Next base: position 37,021 of record NZ_JBARYB010000055.1, on the reverse strand, counting down.
TTTCCAGCTTCCGGTCCTCGCAGTGCCAGGCCAAGCATCCGGTGCGCCATCTTTACCGGCTGGATATCGAAGAGCGCGGGCCGTTCCTGGTGTTCACGCTGAAGGCCAATGCTTTCCTGCATCATATGGTGCGCAACATCATGGGCGCGCTGTTGCAGATCGGGCAGGGGCGCGAGCCTGTGGACTGGATGGCGCAGTTGCTGTCCTGGCGCGACCGCAAGCTGGGCGCGCCGACGTTCGCGCCCGATGGGCTGTATCTGTCCGCCATCGATTATCCGGAAGAGTTTGGGCTGAATGAACTCGACGGGGGATCGCAGTTGCTGTCGCCGTTTACTCAAACCTATTAGGGATGCCGCCGGCAACGGCGACGCCTGCCTAAATCCGATGGAGGCTTTTGCCATGCAACGCCGCGCGTTTTTGAAGCAGACCGCCCTGGGCGGCGCCGCCCTGGTCGCTCCGGCGTTCGCGCAGGAAGTCCCGGTGGCCGAAGAAAACGCCAGCCCAAATCCGCCGGAAGCGCCGGCACAGGCGCAAGAGGCTGCGGTCACCGTGCCGCAAGTCCCGGCTGCGGCGCCCGAAGCGCCGGCGGTGGCGGCCGCCCCTCCCAAGGTTGCGTGGCGGCTGGCCTCGAGCTTTCCCAATGAGTCGCCGACCCTGTTCGCCGGCGCCGAGGACGTTGCGCGTTATGTGAGCGAGGTGACGGACGGGCGCTTCAGCATCGAGATTTTTCCGGCTGGCGACCTGGTGCAGCCAGGGCAGGTGCTGGAAGCCGTGCAGCACCGCGTCGTCGATTGCGGCCATACGGCGTCGACCCGTTATTTCGATATCGACCCGGCGCTGTGCTTTGACGCCGGCGTGCCATTCGGCCTGAATACGCGGCAGATGAACGCATGGATGACGCAGGGCGAAGGACTGGCGCTCACGCGCGTGCTGTTCGACAAGTACAACATCCTGAACTTTCCCTGCGGCTATACCGGCGCGCAAATGGGCGGTTGGTTTCGCGGAGAAATCAAGACCGTGGACGATCTGCGCGGGCTGAAGGTGAAGGCCGGCGGCTTCGCGCGTCATGTGCTGGCGCGGATGGGCGCGACGCCCGTCGAGGTGCCGGTGGCCGAAACCTATGCCGCGCTGGAGCAGGGCGTCGTGGATGCCGTTGCCTGGATCGGTCCTTATGACGATGAAAACCTGGGACTCTACAAGGTGGCCCGGAACTACTATTTCCCGGGCTGGTGGGCGGGCACGCTGCAATTGTCCCTGTATGTGAACCAGGACGCCTACGATGAACTGCCCAAGCCGTATCAATCCGCCCTGGCGCTGGCATGCCGCATGGCTACGGCAAACATGATCGCCAAGTACGACGCTGGCAATCCGGATGCGCTGCGTCGCCTGGTGTCACGCGGTGCGCAGTTGAAGGCGTTTCCCAAGCCGGTCCTGCAGGCGAGCTACGAGGCGTCGCTGGCCGCCTACCAGGAAATGAGCGCCAAGGACGCCATGTTCAAAAAGCTGTACGAAAGCATGGCGGCGTTCCGCGACAAGGAAGCCCCGTGGTTTCGCCTGGCCGAGGGCAGCTTCGACAATCTTGTGGCCACCTTGGGCCAGCCCGCCGTGTAGGCCGATCTGCATGCCGGATATACTGAATCGACCGGCTGCGCAGGGCGGCCAAGCAAGCGAAGAGTTTCATGCGCACACGCATCAAGATCTGTGGATTAACCCGTGAACAGGATATCGACGCCGCCGTCGCGGCGGGCGTCGATGCGATCGGCTTTGTGTTCTACGCCAAGAGCAAGCGTTGCCTGACGCCGACGCGCGCGGCGCAGTTGAGGCGCATGGTGCCGGCCTTTGTCGACGTGGTGGCCTTGTTCGTGAATCCCGAAGAGGCCGAGGTGCAGGCCGTGCTGGACCAGGTCAAGCCGGAGCTGCTGCAATTCCATGGCGATGAAACGCCGCAGGATTGCGCCCGTTACGGCCATCGCTTTCTACGGGCATTCCGTGCTGGCGCGCCGGGACTGGATACCGCGGAAAACCTGGCCTCCACATGCCGCGCCTACGGCGAAGCCGCTGGCTGGCTGTTCGATAGCTACAGCGCGGGCTACGGCGGCAGTGGCCATGGCTTCGACTACGCCTTGCTCGACGAGGTGAGGGCCGATCCGGTGTCGCGGCCCCTGATCCTGTCCGGCGGTTTGAACGCCGAAAACGTCGGCCAGGCGATGCAATTGATCCGGCCTTGGGCGGTCGATGTGAGCAGTGGCGTGGAGCTTGAGCAAGGGATTAAAAGTTCTGATAGAATCTCGTTCTTCGTTGCTGCAGCGCAAGCCGCAGACGCGAAGCTGAAGGAAAATTAGTAGTGCAGTGCAGGCGGTTTGAAGGGGGCGGCAAAGCTGAAAAGCGGCGCCACGAAACTCTACAAAACGTGTTGCGAGAGAAGTCTGAAGGCCTTGCAAAAGCCAAGCGCCGCAAACTTCGAAACGCAATAAAAAATGCAAAAAATCTTCCAAGACGATTTGCATAGCTTAAAAAAGCACTATATAATTCTTCTTCTTTGCAGGCGGTTAGCTCAGCTGGTTAGAGCGCCACGTTGACATCGTGGAGGTCGTTGGTTCGATTCCAATACCGCCTACCAAATTCCTGCAAAGTGCTGTCAAGCACGGCAAAAGAAAAAACCGCCAAGTCGATGACTTGGCGGTTTTTTTATTGTTTCAAGCCTTCCCGGGGAAGAGAAAGTCACGGCTGCCTTGGTGGGGGACGTCGTCAGATGATGAGAACGGATGCCGAGGCGTATCCAGCTTGGCTGGCTTGAAGATTAGCTGACGACAACGCATGGCTGAGATCGGCAAAGTCCGTGCGCCATTCTGGTAGATGTATGTTGAAATAGGGCGCGTAATATCGAAAGATATTGGTTCACTCTGCGTGGCTGCATTTGTTCAGCCACCTTCCGTTAACCAGCCCGACTGCCTCAAAAAGATAATTGACCGGGCCGATAATCTCCAAAGGAAGCTGATTTGGACCAGGGAACGGTGTGAGCGCAGAATCGCCATGGCAATATGGGCGCGGACGACCGGGACGGTCCATCGTGCGCCGCGTGACGCTTGGTTTTGTTGTGGTGTGGGTTGCGTCGGTGGCGGTTCTGGCACGCTGGATGTCTCAGGAGATCGAGGCATCGCGGCTGGACAGCCTGACCGCCAGCGCCGAATACGAGTCCAGAATTACTGCGCGCGTCATGGGCCGGTTGTTTACGGAGATGGTAAGCGTGGCCAATATGGTCGCGCGCCAGGGCCAAGTGATCGAACTCGCTATTCGATACCGCACGGATCCTCCCGGCGTGGCCGAATTGACGCGAGAGCAGCGAGCCGCCGTGTTTACGCGCGATCCGCTGGTGCGTAGAGTGGGGGACTTCATGAGTGCGCTGGCTGGCGATCTGCAATACGCGCGCATTTACATGAACAATATGTCGGACGATACGGTGACCGCAAGCAACTGGGCGGAACCGGACAGCATTGTCGGCATGATTTACGCGGGCCGGGCGTATCTTGCAGATGCATTACGCGATGGCACCGGCAGTTACTTCGGTATTGCGCGACTGAACAAGAGTCCATCCTACTTCGTCGCGAGCCGTATCGAAGACACGAATGACGTGCCGCAGGGCTCGGTGACCGTAAAGTTCGACGCTCCCGACGTAGCGCTTTACCTGGCTGGCCGGCATATTGCGCTGATCGTGAATCGCCAAGGCCGGGTAACCACGACTTCGTTCGCGCCATTCATGCTGCATAACGTTGCCGCGCTATTGCCCCCTGATTTGGTATTGCCTTCCGACGGTGACGAAGATCTGGGCGAACCCATGGAAATACAGGCAATTTCCGGTTCGCGCCATGCAGACCAGTGGCTCATTGATGGCAGGCCGTATTTGGTGCGGTTTCAGCCGCTGGCGAATACCCAATACCAATTGATTACGCTGGCATCGCTCGATTATTTGGGGCCCATGCGCAAACGGCACATGTGGGCGGCGCTGCTGGTAGCAATGGTCGGTCTGACCCTGATTCTCCTTTCCGGCCGAGTGGTCGGGCAAATGGTGAGACGACGCCAGGATGAACGGCACGCTGCCAACCATGATGCGCTGACCGGCTTACCCAACCGGCGGGCCGTCATGGCCGAACTGGAGCGGTATTTCGCTTCGGCAAAACGGAAGCCGCAATCTGTGCTGGTGGCGTTTATCGATCTGGATGGATTCAAGACGATCAACGACACTTATGGTCACGACATCGGCGATAAGTTCCTGGTCGAAGTCGGCCGACGCCTGTCGGCAGGTCTGCTTGCAGGAGACATGCTGGGTCGCTGGGGAGGCGATGAGTTCGTCGTGGTCGGATTGGGCGCGAGGCCGGGATCCGATACGGACAACATTGTTGAATCGATGCGGACGCGGCTCGCTCCGTTGCTCAGCGGCACCTATACCTTCGAGGGCTGCAGTTTCCACTATGCAGGTGCAAGCTTTGGCATCGTGAGTGCGGATCCGTCGGTCAGCGTTCTACAAGCCGTTCTCAAGGAAGCAGACCAATTAATGTACGCGGACAAACAGGCGCGGCGCGAGATGCAGATGGCAGGCGCCCTGTCGGCCTGAGCGTGTGCCCATATTTTGCGGGCCAGTAGCGCCCCAATCGTCTTGTCACGACATTGGCCGGAGTTGCGAATGCGTTGCGGCCTATTGCGGCGCCATTTACTGGCGCAATCTGGTTGACCTTGTGCCGGCTGTGTTCAAAGTCCGCTTTTGGGCGCATTGAGAATAAGCCGCAAGCCCAGCGCCGAAATAACGCCCGCCGCGGCCCTGTCTATCCATTTTTTCGCGCGCAAATAAACCTCTCGCGGGCCCTTGGTCGAAAAGCAGAGCGCCACGATTGCATACCAGCCGAACTCCACCAGGAATACCAGAGGCGGCAGCGCGAAGTAAATCCATGTGGGCGGATGCTGGGGCAGCAGCGCGGCGAAAATACTTCCGTACCAGATCGCGGTTTTGGGATTGCTCACCTGGGTTGTGAGGCCTATCCAGAAAGAGCGTCGTCCATCACGCGAGGCCGGGGCGTCGCTGCCGGGCAGTGCAAAAGGTTGTTTGGCGCTGCGCCAGATGCCGCTTGCCACATAAAGCAGGTAGGCGCCGCCGGCGATTTTCAACGCGATGTACAGCCATTCCACGCTTTGCAGCAACGAATATAGGCCTGCCAGCGCCAGGCCGGCGAATAGCATGCCGCCCACACCCATGCCGAAGGCCGAGGCCAGGCCGTCCCAGCGGGACTGGCCGATGGCCTTGCGCGCGACGATGATGAAACTTGGCCCTGGCAGCATGGCGCCAAGCCAGAGCGCACCGAGGATTGCGAGCAGGGAGGCAAACGGAGTCATGGCGATGGCTGGGGGCAGAGGCCGCAGGAGATTCTGATTCTTCCACGAAAGCCGGGGTCTGCAAAGGGCGGTGAAACGCCCGCCGGGAGCGGCCGAGTCGCACGACCCTTGCGTCAACAGCCCGTCAACGTCAGCGATGGAGCGCGTCCTTGAGGCGCTGCCTGCGGCGGCGCAAGCATGTCCGGCTGCCGCCCATCCTGCAGGCGGAACACCCCCACCGTCTGCAACAACTGGGCCGCTTGCGTTTGCAAGGCCGTCGACGCGTCTGCGGCTTGCGCCACTCGGGCGGCATTCTGCCGGGTCAGCTCGTCCATCTGGGTCACCGCCTGGTTGACGTCGTCGATGTCCGTGGCCTGTGCCCGCCCCGCATCGCCGATCTGGCTGACGATGCCGGCCACGCGTTCGATGCTGGCCACCACGTCGCGGATCACGCTGGCGGCATGGTCGGCCTGGCGGAAGCCGCTGTCCGTCTTTTCGAGCGAACCGTCGATCAGGCCGCGGATCTCGCGCGCGGCGCTGGCGCTGCGTTGCGCCAGTGCGCGGACCTCGGTGGCCACGACCGCGAAGCCGCGTCCGCTTTCGCCGGCGCGGGCTGCTTCCACTGCGGCGTTCAACGCCAGGATGTTGGTCTGGAAGGCGATGCTGTCGATCAAGCCGGTGATCTCGGAAATCTTTCTGGATTCCTGCTGGATCTCTCCCATCACGGCGGCGACGTCCGCCACCGCCGTGCTGCCCGTATCGACGATGCGCCTCGTTTCGTCAGTCAATTCCTGGGCGCGCAGCGCGCTGGTGGCATTGTCGTGGACGTTTGCCGCCAGGTCACGCATCGACGTGACCGTCCGTTGCAGCGAATCGGCCTGGGTTCGGGTGCGCTCCTCCAGCAGCTGGTTGTCCTGCATGATGTCGCGCGATGCGACCAACAGGGCGGTTGCCGTGGTCCGGACTCCGCTCAGGGTCCGGTGCACGGCGTCCATCGTGGCCTTGAAGCTTTGCCCCAGGCTGCTGTCCATGCTCAGGCCGGCGAAGCGCAGGTCGAACACGCCGGGCTCGCGACCGATATGCGCGCTGAGCCGGGCCAGTTCCTCTGCCGCTACTGCGGCCCGCTCCATTTTCCAGGCCAGCCAGCCCAGCGCGGCAGCCTGCACCACGACATAGGCCGCATGCAACAGCACCATGGGCAAGCTGGGCTCGGTGAAGCAAATCGTGCCGTAGCCCCATTGCTGCAGGAAATTGAAGGACAGGTGATGCAGGGCGATGACCACGGCTGCGCACAGAATGGTGCGCCAGTCCCGATATGCCAGCAGCAGCGAGAGCAGCACGAAGATGCCGAAATGGATTTCGGCCATGCCGGACATCAGGTGGATATGGAGCGCGGCCAGCACCATCAGGCCACAGGCCACGGTCAGGCGGGTGCTTAGCCTGCCGGGCCGCCAGAGTATCAGCAGCGACGGTATGCCTGCGCCGGCCAGGCCGACTCCGATGGCGGCGCTCCAACGCCCGTACTGAGGGGCCATGCACAGTCCAACAGCGAACAGCAGCCAGAGCAGGGGCAGCATGGCCCGGTCGGTCTGGCGGTAAGAGTCTTCCAGCAAATCGCTTGCGTTCCGCATGGCGTTTCCTTGCGACGGGAAGCGCGGAGTTCCGCGCACGCTCGATTTTTATTCAATAATTCCAATTTGTGAATATATATTCCAATTTATTCTTAGTTGTCTCAAAGGCGCCACCGGCCAGGTAGTCGGGTAGCGGTTACAGGGAATGGGTGCCATCGTCGAAATGTGTGGCGCGTTTGAAGCGAGCGGAAAACCTGGGATATCCTGCTGCCCATCATGATGAGAGTACTTTGGCTATGCCTGGGTTGCCTGATGCTGGCATTGGGTGTGATCGGCGCGTTTCTGCCCGTCATGCCGACGACCATATTCCTGATCCTGGCGGTGGCCTGCTTTTCCCGGTCTTCGCCGCGGCTGGAGAAATGGCTGTTGGATAGCCCGACCTACGGTCCCGCGCTGCGCGCCTGGCGGGATCAGGGTGCCGTGTCGCGCAAGGGCAAGACCTATGCTTGCCTGGGCATGGCCGTTGGATACGTATTGTTTTGGTGGGGCGCGCACCCGTCGTGGATGCTGGCCGCCGCCGTTGCCGTTTTTTTCCTGGCCAGCGCTGCGTATGTCGTCACGCGGCCGGCGCCGCGGGAGCCGGCCGCAGGGCCTGCTCGGCAATAGGCGCCGGTGCGGGACTCAATGCGAATGCCGGGGATCGCCCCGTGTTTCCACGACCTTCAGGTACAAGGTGGCGGGTTCCAGGCAACCGCCGGTTGAAAGCTGGCCGACCAGTTGCCGGTACAGCTCTTGCCAGGGCGTCTGCGATTCCGGCGCCTGATAAGGAGGTTCAAGCTTGCGGCGCTCCATTTCGGTTTCGTCCACCAGGGCGATGACCGAGCGCTGGTTCAGGTCGACGCGGATGCGGTCGCCCGTGCGCAGCAGCGCGAGGCCGCCGCCTACCGCGGCCTCTGGCGACATGTTCAGGATGGACGGGCTGGCCGAGGTGCCGCTCTGGCGGCCGTCGCCCAGGCAGGGCAGCGAGTCTATGCCGCGCTTGAGCAAGTGCGAGGGCGGCGCCATGTTGACCACTTCCGCGCTGCCCGGGTAGCCCACGGTGCCGGCGCCGCGGATCACCAGGATGCAATGCTCGTCGATGTTCAGGGCGGGGTCTTCGATGCGTGCGTGGTAGTCCTCCGGACCCTCGAACACGATGGCGCGCGCCTCGAAGGCGTTCTCCGAACTCGGCTCCGACAGATAGGCGCGGCGGAAGGCTTCGCCCACCACCGACATCTTGATGATCGCGCTGTCGAAGAAATTGCCCGACAGGACGATGAATCCCGCGCGGTGCTTGAGCGGCGCGTCGCAGCTGCGGATGACGTCCGCATTGTGGGTCTTGGCCGTGGCCGCGATCTCGCCGATGGTCTTGCCGGACACGGTGGCACAATCCGCGTGCAGGCGTCCGGCGGCCGTCAGCTCATGCAGCACGGCGGGGACGCCGCCCGCGCGGTGGAAGCCTTCGCCCAGGTGTTCGCCGGCGGGCACGCAGTTGACCAGCAGCGGCACGTCTTCGCCCAGCCGCTGCCAGTCGTCCAGGCTCAAATCGATGCCGGCGTGCCGCGCCATGGCGATGAGGTGCGGCGGGCAGTTGCTGGAGGCGCCCAGCGCCGAAGCCACCACGATGGCGTTCTCGAAGGCCTGCCGGGTCAGGATGTGCGACGGCCGCAAATCCTCGCGCACCATGTCGCAGATGCGCAGGCCGGTGGCATAGGCCATCTGGCCGCGTTCGCGGTAGGGCGCGGGGATGCTGGCGCAGGTGGGCAGCGACATGCCCAGCGCCTCGGCCAGCGAGTTCATCGACAGCGCCGTGCCCATGGTGTTGCAGTGGCCGATGGATGGCGACGATGCCGTGGCCAGCGTCATGAAGCCTTCGTAGTCCAGCTTGCCCGCGGCCATCAAGTTGCGCGCATGCCAGATGACCGTGCCCGAGCCGACGCGCTGGCCGTCGTGCCAGCCGTCCAGCATCGGTCCGCCGGACAGCACGATGGCGGGAATGTCGACGGTGGCCGCGGCCATGAGGCAGGCGGGCGTGGTCTTGTCGCAGCCGGTGGTCAGCACCACACCGTCCAGCGGGTAGCCGTGCAGGATCTCGACCAGGCCCAGGTAGGCCAGGTTGCGGTCCAGCGCGGCGGTGGGGCGCCGGCCCTGCTCGGCCAGCGGGTGTACGGGAAACTCCATGGGGATGCCGCCCGCGTCGCGGATGCCGGCCTTGACGCGCTCGGCCAGCGCCAGGTGATGGCGGTTGCAAGGCGCCAGGTCGCTGCCGGTCTGGGCGATGCCGATGATAGGCCGTCCCGATTGCAGTTCCTGGCGCGTCAGGCCGTAGTTGAGATAGCGCTCGACATAGATGGCCGTCATGTCGGCGTGCGCCGGGTCGTCGAACCATTTCTGGCTGCGCAGCTTGCGGGGAGTCTGTGGCATGGGATTCTCGTTTACAGCGGTTGCGTGGCGGCCCGGCGCCTGTCCGGGCCGCAAGGCCTAGTTGCGGGCCTTCTGGATTTCGTCGTTCAGTTGCTTGACCAGGTCGGGGCCGAGCTCCTGCGTGTACTTGTCGACCACCGGCTGGACTTTCTGGCGCATGCGCGCGACCTCTTCTGGCGAGACGGTGTTGATCTTCATACCGGCCTTTTCGAGCGTGGTCATGGCCTTCTGGGAATCGGCCCGGCTGTCCTGACGTTCAAAATCGCGCGACGACGCGGCCGCCTGGCGAATGAGCTTTTGCTCTTCGGGTGACAAGGTGTCCCACCATTTCTTGGACGCCAGCACGACCCAGGGCGTATAGACGTGGCGGGTGATGGTCAGGTAGGGCTGGACCTCGTAGAACTTGCTGCTCTGGATAGTGGTGATGGGGTTTTCCTGACCGTCCACCGTGCGCGTTTCGAGGGCGGTGAACAGCTCCGAGAACGGCATGGGCACGGCATTCGCGCCCAGCGTGTTGAACACGCCCAGCGCGATCTGGTTCTGCATCACGCGCAGCTTGATGCCTTGCAGGTCTTCCGCGCGCGCGATGGGGCGCTTGGAATTGGTCATGTTGCGAAAGCCGTTTTCCCAGTAGACCAGGCCGATGATGCCCTTGGCTTCCAGCTTCTTCAGCATGTCCTGGCCCACAGGGCCGTCAAGCACGGCGTCCGCTTCCTTTTCGCTGTTGAACAGGAAGGGCAGGTCGAACACGCCGAACTCTTTGACCATGCCGGCCAGCGGCGCGGTCGATCCCACCATCATTTCCTGCACGCCGCCCACCAGGGCGCTTTGCATTTGTTCGTCCGAGCCCAGGTTGGCCGAACCGAAAGTCTTCATCTTGAGCTTGCCGCCGCTGATTTTCTCCAGTTCCTGCGCCAGGTGGCGCGCGGCGCGTCCCTGGACGCTTTCATCGTTCAGGCCGTAGCCGAAACGGATCAGGCGCGGTTTGACGTCGGCGGCGGACGCGACGCCTGCGATGGCGCAGGACAGCGCCGTCGCCAGGACAAGAATGCGGGTCTTGAAACGGTTCATCATGGTGCTCCTCCTTGGGGTTTTTCTAATGCATCCAGCGTGCGGGTACGGTGATCAACTCGGGGAAGATCACCAGCAGGACCAGCAGCAGCGTGTAGGCGGCAACGTAGCGCCACACGCCCCTGATGATGGTTTCCATATTGATGCGGGCGACGCCGCAGACCACGTTGAGCACGGTGCCCACCGGCGGCGTCAGCAGGCCGACGCAGCCCACCATGACGAACATCACGCCGAAGTAGACGGGGTCGATGCCGGCCTTGGTGACCACCGGCATCAGCACCGGCGCCAGGATCAGGATGGTGGGGGTCAGGTCCATCACCGTGCCCACCAGCGTCAGCAGGATCAGCAGGGCGAACATCAGCAGCCTGGGCTGGTCCAGGACGGGCTCAAGCAGCGCGATCAGGTCCTGCGGCATGTCGGCCAGCGTGATCATGTAGGACGAGACCATGGCGGCGGCCACCAGAAACATGACGATGGCGGTGGTGCTGGCGGCGTTGATGAAGAGCGGCCCCAGATCGCGCACGCTGATTTCGCGGTAGACGAACAGGCTGACCAGCAGGGCGTAGACCGCGGCGACGACGGCCGCCTCGGTCGGCGTGAAGATGCCGCCGCGCAAGCCGCCGATGATGATGACCGGCAGCATCAGGGCCCACAGCGATTCGCGCAGCGCTTTCCAGCGTTTGCTCCAGGGTACGCGCGGCGCGGGCTTGATGCTGCCGTGCTTGCGCGCCACCCAGGTCCACACCGCGACCAGCGTCAGGCCCATCATCAGTCCGGGCGCGATGCCGGCGAAGAACAGCTTGGTGATCGACACATTGGTGGCGACGCCGAAGATGATGAAAGAGATCGAGGGCGGGATGATGGGCGCGATGATGCCGCCAGCCGCGATCAGCCCGGAGGCCTGGCCCGCGTCGTAGCCCTTTTCACGCAGCATGGGGATGAGCAGGGAGCCCAGCGCCGCGGCGTCGGCCACGGCGGAGCCAGATAGCGCCGCCAGCAACACGCTGGCGAAAATGGCGACATAACCCAGGCCGCCCTGGATGTGGCCCACGAAGGTGCTGGCCAGATTCACGATGCGGCGCGAAATGCCGCCGGCGTTCATCAGTTCGCCGGCCAGCATGAACAGGGGCACCGCCATGAGCGTGAAGCTGTTGGCGCCCGACAGCATGTTCTGCGCCAGGATCTGGGTATCGAAAAAGTCCAGCTGGAACATCATGGCGATCGCGCTGAGCAGCAGCGCGAAGGCGATAGGCATGCCCAGGGCGATCAGCCCCAGCAGCACGAGCAGGAAGACGGTCAGGATCATTGCGGACGTCCGGGCGGGGTAGGGGAGTTGGAGGCGGAGCCGTCAGACCAGCGGGTCTTCGGGCCTGGATTCCGCCGGCAAGGGCCCGCCCGCAAGGACGCGCACAAGATCAATTGCCGTCAGGATGCCCATGGCGACAGCCGCATAGAGCGCCGCGGCGTTGAACACCGCCAGCGACATGCCGGTGACGGGAAGCACGGTGTCCAGCCCGATGATGGTTTGCGTCCAGCTGCCTTCGGCCATCAGCCACAGCACCCACAAAACCAGCAACTGGCAGAACACGTGCGAGATGCGGCGGGCGGCGGGACCGAAGCGTTCGACCAGCATGGTGACGCCGATGTGCTGGTGCGAGCGCAGCGCAATCACCGAGCCCAGGAATATCATCCAGACGAACGCCAGCCGGGAGATCTCGTCGGAGACATTGATGCCTGAGTTGAACAGGTAGCGCAGGGCGACGTTGCCGAACAGCAGCACCACCATGACGGCCAGACAGGCCACCATCAGCCAGGTCTGCAGCGCGAAGCACCAATTGGCGGCGCGGGCCAGCGGCGAACCGCCGGGCCGCCCCGGTGGGGAAGCTCGCATGTTTGTCTCCTATCCGTTTTCCGGAATTTTTTAGGTTTATGCTGTGGGGAATGTTAGCGCTAACATTTTGCGTTTGGCAACCCCCAGTTTTTTGCGTCAGACTACGCGCTCACCAATCGATGCCGAGGACCAATGTCCATCCGTAAACCCCGCAGTTCACGCGCCGGCCGCGTCACCATGCAGGAGGTCGCGCGCCGCGTGGGCGTCAGCGCGATCACGGTATCGCGCGCGCTGCGCACGCCGGACAAGGTGGCGGAGGAATTGCGCCAGCGCATCGCGCGGGTGTGCCAGGAGTTGGGTTATGTGCCCAACCATGCGGCCAGCGCGCTGGCGTCGGCGCGCTCGCAGACCATCGTGGCGCTGATTCCATCGCTGAGCAACGTGGTGTTCGTGGACATCATCGCGGGCATCAAGGAAGAGCTGGACCGTCACGGCTACCACATGCTGATCGGCGTGACCGGTTACTCGCCGGACGAGGAGGAAGCCCTGCTGCGCAAGTACCTGCAGCACGCGCCCGACGGCTTGATCCTTACTGGCGTCGATCACAACCCGGGCGTATGGGATTTGCTGGACACACAGCGCATTCCGACCGTGCACACGATCGAGACGCTGGATGGCGGCGAGCATATGAGCGTGGGGTTTTCGCAATTCGATTCCGGCTATGCCGCCGGCCGCCATCTGGTGGAACGGGGCTACCGCCGCATCGGTATCGTAGGAGCACAGCTGGATCCGCGTTCGCTGCGCCGCTGCGAAGGCTGCCGCCAGGCCTTGCGGGATGCGGACCTGTACGACCCGGCCCTGGAAATCATGACACCGGAGAAGTCATCCATCTCCCTGGGGGCGTCCCTGCTGGAACAACTACGGGCGCGCAATCCCGACTGCGACGCGCTTTTCTTCTGCAATGACGACCTGGCCCAGGGCGCGGTGTTCCAGTGCGGACGCCTGGGCGTGCCGGTGCCTGAGCGCATGGCCATCATCGGCTTCCACGACGTGGCCGGCACGGCCTGGACCACGCCGCCGCTGTCGACGATCGCCACGCCGCGCTACCAGATCGGCGTATCGGCCGCGGGTTTGCTGATGCGGCACCTGGCGGGCGAGCCCGTCGCAGAGCGCCATGTGGACCTGGGCTTCAAGTTGGTGCAGCGCGAAACCAGCTGAAGACCAGGTTCAGGCCCGGCGCAGCGCCAGGAATACGCCCGAGGCGATGATCAGCGCCATGCCCGCCAGGGCCAGCCCGTCCGGCGGGCGCTGGAACCAGAAGGTGCTGAACAGCACCGCCAGCAGTAGTTGGAAGTAGTTCAGCGGGGCCAGGGTCGCCGCGGCCACGCGCTGAAAGGCGGATATCAGGAAGATCTGCGCCAGCCCGCTGCAGGCGCCCAAGCCGACGATGAAGAGCGTATCGGCAAGATCCGGCCACGGGTCCGGCAGGAAGAAGGGCGCCGGCAGCCCGGTGACGACGAGGCAGATGAAGGCGGTGTAGGCATACTGCACCGGCCCAGGCACCTTGCCCGAGAGCTTGCGCGTCAGCACCTGGAACACCGCGTAGCTGACCGCGGACACCGCCATCAGCAGCGTGCCCAGCCAGGGCAGGTTGGAGCCGGGGCGCACGATCAGCAGCATGCCGCCAAAACCCGCGGCCACCGCCACCCACTGGGCAGGACGCACCCGCTCTCCCAGCAGCCAGGGCGACAGCGCCACCATGATCAGGGGCGAGGTGAAGTAGATGGCCGTGGCTTCGGACAACGGCATCCAGATCAGCGCCGTCATGAAACAGGTACCGACCGTGGCCAGCAGCAGTCCGCGCAGTATCAATAGCGGCTTCTCGGCGGCATCGCGCAGGCGCGGGCCGCCGCGGTGCCGCCACAGCAGCGCCACCGCCAGCACCGCCACCGCCGAATAGCGCATGATGTTCAGGAACGGCGCGGGGTAGCGCGCCAGCATGTGCTTGGACCCCGCGTCGAAGGTGGCGAAAGCCACCAGCGCGGCGAAGAACAGCAGGATGCCGGTCTGGCGCGCGGCGGCCGCAGAGGGCAAGGCGAGGGGAACTGTGCTCATGTGGGCGGTTGGACTCAGGTTGCAGCCTGGCCCGCGCCCTGCAGGAACGCGTCCAGCGCGGGGCCGATGGCCTCCACCATGTAGCCGCCTTCCTGCACGATCACGGTGGGCAGTCCCAGTCCGGCGACGCGCGCGCCGATATCGCGGTAGGCATCGATGTCCAGTTTGAGCACGCTGATCGGATCGTCCTTGTAGGTGTCGAAGCCCAGGGCCAGCACCAGCGCCTGCGGCGCGTAGCCGGCCAACGTGGCGAGCGCCGTGTCCAACGTCCGCAGGAAGGCGTCGTTGCCGGAGCCATGCGGCAGCGGCAGGTTCAGGTTGCAGCCTTCGCCCGCGCCATGCCCGCGCTCATGGGCATAGCCGGTATAGAAAGGGTAGTAGCCCGCGGGATCGGCGTGCAGGGACATCGTCATGACGTCGGCACGCTGGTAGAAAATACTCTGCGTGCCGTCGCCATGGTGGGCGTCCAAGTCCAGCACCGCCACCTTGGACCAGCTCTGCAGCAGCCGGCTGGCCGCGGCCGCGCTGCTGTTCAAGTAGCAGAAGCCGCCCGCACGGTCGCGGTGCGCATGATGGCCGGATGGCCGGCACAAGGCATAGGCCATGCCTCCCGTGCTGGCGACATGGTCGGCGGCGGCCACCGCGCTATGGGTGGACCGCAGCGCCGAGCGCCAGGTCTGTGGCCCGATGGGGCAGGACAGGTCGCTCAGGTAGTAGCCGGTCTGGGCCACGATGGACGGCGACGGGCAGGGACCGCGGCCGGCCAGCTCGACCCGGCCGTTGTAGTACGGCGAAAGATTGGGCAGCACCTCGGGCCCCGGATCCACCGAGGCCGATCGCAAGGCCTGCCAACGTGCATAGGCCGTTTCCAGGTAGTCCAGGTAGTCGGGGCTGTGGATGTCTTGCAACGGCCTGCGGCCATAGTCGGCCGGCGCTTCGACCGCGATGCCGCGCGCGGCCAGCGCGCCTTGCAGGCTTTCGGCGCGCGCCGGCAGGTCGGTCGGCGCGCTGATGCGTCCAAGCCGCATGAATTGCTGCGGCGTATGCAGCAGCTGCTCTTCCGAGAAAAACGCCTTCATGGCTGCCCTCGTTGGCGTTATGCGCGCTTGAGTTCGATTTCGACGAACACGAACTCGGTATCGCTGGGGTTGATGACGTTGTGTTCCACGCCCACGGGCCGGTAGTAGGCCACGCCGGTGGTGAGCTGGCTGGTGATTTCGCCGTCGGGCGTATCCAGCAGCAGCGGGCCGGTGGTCTGCGGGACCACCACGTAATTCATGCCGTGGCGGTGCCAACCCGTTTCGCCGCCGGGCGGAAAGCGCCATTCGGTGACGGTGACCATGTCATTGTCGATCTGCACGGTCGGTATGGCGGCGGGGCGTTGCATGGGGTGTCTCCTTGGTGGGTACGAATATTCTTGAAGATTTCAGGCCGCTTGCGCCTTGGTCGGGTCCCAATGCTGGCCGGGGACCGCGGCGATCAACTGCCGCGTGTAGGCATGTTGCGGGTTGTCGAAGATCTGCCCGGGCGAACCGTACTCGACCACCTTGCCGCGATGCATGACCAGCACGGAATTGCAGATCTGGGCAGCCACGCGCAAGTCATGCGTGATGAAGACCAGCGCAATCTTCAGACGCTGCTGCAGATCATGCAATAGCTGCAGCACCTGCGCCTGGACGGACACGTCCAAGGCCGACACCGATTCATCGGCGACCAGCACTTTGGGCTCCAGCGCCAGCGCGCGCGCGATGCCGATGCGCTGGCGTTGACCGCCCGAGAACTGGTTGGGGTAGCGGTCGAAGGCGGATGGGTCCAGCCCGACCAGCGACAGCAGTTCCCGCACTCGCGCCTCGGCCTGGGTGCGCGGCACGCCGTTGGCGACGGGGCCGTCGCTGATGATGCGGCCCACGGTATGGCGCGGGTTGAGCGAGGCGAACGGGTCCTGGAAGATCATCTGGATGTCGTGGCGCAGCGGCCGGAAGCGCGATTCCGGCATGGCGGCGATGTCCTGGCCGTTGAAGATCAACTGGCCGCCATTGATGCCCACCAGCTTGAGCAGGCATTTGCCGATGGTGGACTTGCCCGAGCCTGATTCGCCGACGATGCCCAGCGTTTCGCCGCGCCGCACGCTGAAGCTGACGCCGTCCACGGCGTGCACCTCGCGCTTGCCGCCCAGCCAGCCGCGCCCCACCACATAGGTCTTCTTCAAGTCCCGCACGTCCAGCACGGGCGGGTCGTCCGCGGCGGCCATGCGCGCTTCGCCGCGGCGGTGCGGCACGGCCGCGATCAGGCGTTGCGTGTAGGGGTGGCGGGGGCGGTTCAGGACCTCTTCGGCGGGTCCCTGTTCCACCAGGATGCCTTTTTCCATGACGGCGACCCGGTGCGCGATCTCGGCCACCACGCCGAAGTCATGGGTGACGAACATGACGCCCATGCCTTTCTCTTTCTGGATGCGGGCGATCAGCGCCAGGATCTGCGCCTGGGTGGTGACGTCCAGCGCGGTGGTGGGCTCGTCGGCGATCAGCAGCGCGGGTTCCAGCGCCAGGGCCATGGCGATCATCACGCGCTGGCGCTGGCCGCCCGACAGGCGGAAAGGATAGACGTGGTAGAGCGTGGCGGGGTCGGGCAGGCCCACGAAGGCCAGCAGTTCCAGCGTGCGGGCCATGCGCTGCGCGCCCGGATACGCGTTGTGCACGCGCATGACTTCGCTGATCTGTTCGCCCACCGTCATGAGCGGGTTGAGCGCGGACAGAGGCTCCTGGAAGATCATCGCCATGTCCTTGCCGCGCATGGCTTGCAGGGTAGCTTCGTCCTGCCGCAGCAGGTCCTGGCCGCGGAACAGGATGCGGCCCTGTTGCGGCGTCAGATAGTCGGGCAGGAGGCCCATGATGGCGTTGGCGCTCATGGACTTGCCCGAGCCCGATTCGCCGACGATGCACAGGATTTCGCCGGCGCGGATGTCGTAGGAAACGTCCTGCACGGCATAGGGGCGGTCGCCGCCCTTGGGCAGGGCGATGCTCAGGTTCTGGACGGATAGCAGGGGGGCGGAAGCGTTCATGGCGTCCTCCTATTCGCCGCGCTTGCGCAGCTGCGGGTTGAGGGCGTCGTTGAGGCCTTCGCCGATCAGGTTGATGGCCAGCACGGTCAGCAGGATCGCCACGCCGGGCCAGACGCTCATCCACCAGGCTTCGCGGATCATGGTGCGCGCGGCGCCGATCATGAAGCCCCAGCTCATCAGGTTGCGGTCGCCCAGCCCCAGGAAGGACAGCGACGATTCCGTCAGGATGGCGGTGGCGACCATGAAGGATGCCGACACGATGATGGGCGACATGGCATTGGGCAGGATCTGGGTGCCGACGATGCGCGTCGGCGTCTGCCCGATGACGATGGCGGCCTGCACGAATTCGCGCTGCTTGAGCGTCATGAATTCCGAACGCACCAGGCGCGCGGCCGGCGGCCACGATACGACCGCGATGGCGCCCATGATGGAATAGACCGAGGGGCTCAGGATCGCCACCAGCACCACGGCCATGGCCAGTTGCGGGATGGTCTGGAAGAACTCGGTGAAGCGCATCAGCGCGTCGTCCGCCCGGCCTCCGCAATACCCCGCCACCGATCCGACCACGATGCCGAAGACCAGCGCCACGGCGGTGGACAAGAGGCCGACCATCAACGAGACCCGGGCGCCCCAGACCAGTCCGGCCGTGATGTCGCGGCCCAGCATGTCGGTGCCGAAGGGATAGTCGGCATTGGTGAACGGCGGAATCAGCGGGTCGGCCACCATCATCCAGGGCGATTCTTCATACAGCAGCGGCGCGGCCAGGGCCACCAGGACCACGATCAGCATGATGGCCAGTCCGGCCACCGCTCCGTAATTGCGCATGTAGCGCCGGGCGAATGACTTCATGCGGCGGCTCCTTGCTGCGCGCCCGCGCCGATGCGCGGATCGATGAGTCGGTACAGCACGTCGGTCAGCAGGTTGAACACCACCACCATGATGGAGGTGACCAGGAAGATGCCCAGCAGCAGCTGGTAGTCGCGCTGCAGCAGGGCGTCGAACATCAGCCGGCCTATGCCGGGCCAGGCGAACACGGTTTCGGTCAGCACCGCGCCGCCCGCCATCTGGCCCAGCTGGATGCCGGCGAAGGTGATGACCGGCAGCAGCGCATTGCGCAGCACGTGGGCGCGGATCACGCGGCCGGGGCTGACCCCCTTGGCGCGCGCCGTCTTGACGAAATCCATGCCTATCACTTCCAGCATGGAGGCGCGCGTCAGCCGCACATAGACCGCCATGAAGAAGCAGCCCAGCGTCACGGTCGGCAGGATCAGGTGCTGGGCAATGTCGCCCGCGCGCGCCCAACCGCTCAGGTTCGCGCCCACGGTCTCCATGCCGAAGGCCGGCAGCCAGCCCAGCATCACCGAGAACAGCAGGATGCCCATCAGCGACAGCCAGAACAGCGGCGTGGCATACAGCACCAGAGCACCCGTCATGACGGAACTATCGATCCAGCGGCGCTTGTTGCGGTAGCGGGCCTTGGCCGCCACCACGCCCAGGAAGACGCCCAGCACGATGGAAAAGACGAAGGCGCAGGACATCAGCAGGAAGGTGGCCGGCAGGCGTTCCAGGATCAGGTCCAGCACCGGCACGTGGTTGCGGTACGAGAAGCCCAGGTCCAGCTGCACCACGCCCTTCAGGTACAGCAGCAGCTGGGTCAGGATGGGCTTGTCCAGGCCGAAGGCGACCCGCAGCTGTTCCACGTAGGCCGCGTCGCCGGCGCCGGCCTGGCCCGCCAGCACCGCGGCGGGGTCGCCAGGCGCCAGGCGGATCAGGAAGAAATTGATGATCACGACGCCCAGCACGACCACCAGGGCCTTGCCGATGCGTGAAGCGAGAAAAGACAGGAATTTCATGCTCTGGGTCCTTTCAGGTCGGGCGCGGGCTGCCTAGGGCAGCCCTTGTCCGGCCGGCATCCGCCGCCGCGGCAGGCGTGCCGCGGCGGCGTCCTGCGGCGCTTATTTCTCGATGTACACGTCGTCGAAGCTCTCGTTCAGGCCGATGGCGGTCTTGACCAGGTTCTTCACGTTGCCGCGATAGAGCGTGGGGAATTCCATGTCCACCAGGAAGCCATTGGCGATCTCATTGACCAGCGTGGTCTGCAGCTTGGTGTAGACCTCCTGGCGCTTGGCGGGATCCACCTCGGAAGCGGCTGCTTCCCACTGCTTGTCGGTCTCGGGGTTGCTGTAGCCCTGTACGTTGGCGAACGGCGATCCCTTGACGATGTTCGACGAGACATACAGCCGCTGCACGCCCAGTGCGGGGTCGCCGTACTGGTAGGTGAAGGTGGTGGTCATGTCGAAGTCCCAGTTGCCCGTGCGGCTGGCCCAGCCGCCCGCGTCGGTGGCTTCCAGGTTGACCTTGAAGCCCAGCTGCTCCAGCGCCTGCTTGGTGTATTCGCCCAGGCGGTCCCAGGTGGAGCCATAGGGGAAGCTCAGTTGGCGGATCGTGTAGTCCTCGGGCTTGATGCCGGATTCCTTGATCAGCGCGCGCGCCTTCTTCATGTCGAATGCCAGCGGCGGCATGTTCTTGTCGTAGAACATCTCGGTGGTGACGAAGGGGCTGGTGGACACCTTGCCCAGGCCGAAGAAGATGTTGTTGACCACCATGTTGCGGTTGATGGCCGCCATCACCGCCTGGCGCACCTTCAGGTTGTCGAAGGGCGGCTTGCGCATGTTGAAGATCAGGTAGGCCTGGGGCGAGAACATCTCCCAGCCGGCGGTGGTGTACTCGACCTTGGGCAGGGCGCGCAGGCGCTTGATGTCGACGTTGTCCACGTCGCCGCCGCGCAGCACGTCCACGCTGCCGCGCTCGAAGGCCACCGCGCGCGAGGCCGAATCGGGGATGACGTTGAACACCAGTTCATCCAGATAGGGCTTGCCCGGCTTCCAGTAGTCGGGGTTGCGGGTCAGCTTGATGTATTCGCCGCGCTTCCATTCCTTGAACATGAACGGGCCGGTGCCGACCGGCTTCTGGTTGGCCGGGTTGGTCATGTAGTCGGTGCCCGCATAGAGGTGCTTGGGCATCATGGGCGCGAAGCCTGGCTCGAACATGAGCATGAAGGCGGGGAAGGGCGTCTTCAGTTTGACGACGACCGTCTTCGCGTCCGGCGCCTGCACCGATTCCACGAACTTGTTCAGGATCACGCGGGCGCGGGCATGGGTCTTGGGCAGCATGTCCGCCAGCGAGAACACCACATCCTCGGAGGTGAAGGGCTTGCCGTCGTGCCACTTGACGTTGTCCTGCAGGTGGAAGGTGTAGCTCAAGCCGTCGGCCGAGGCTTCCCACGACTTGGCCAGGCCGGGCTGCGGCTTCAGGTCGGTGGAGTAGGTCAGCAGGCTCTCGTAGATCTTGCCGGCGACGAATTGCGTGGGGCCTTGCTGGTTGATGGCCGTGACGATTACCGGCGGTTCGGGCTGGACGATCATGTTCAGCGTGCCGCCCTTGGTCTGGGCCAGAGCTTGCGTGGCGGGCAACGCGGCCGCAAGGACCAGTGCGCCGATGCTTAGGGAGAACCATTTTTTCGATTTCACTGCGAGCCTCCGGGCTGGAAAGGATCTGACAGGTGTCCGCGTCGCGGATGCCGTGCTCTGGCAAGCAAACCTCATGCCACCTGTGTTTTCAGGGGTACTACGGGTGGAGCCGCTACAACAATGCTTCGTATGGGTGCTCTTCAGCGCGCTGCGCACCATTGCGGCGCGCCGTTGTCGTCGCCAAAGTCCTCTCGCAGGCGCGCCAGGATGCCCAGCAGATGCGCATGCATGGCGTGCCGCGCGCGGATTGGGTCGCGTGCCTGGATGGCGGTCAGGATGCGCTGGTGCTCGGCATGGGCGATCGCCCAGACCTTGGTGTCGACGAAATAATCCTCCATGCGGCTGTACACCGGGCTGGTCTGCGTCAATTCCCACAGATGAGCTACCGAGGCCGCGACCGCGGCGTTGCCGCAAGCCGCGGCGATGGTATTGTGGAATTCGCGGTCGTGGTAGCCGGGCGAATCGCCGAGCGACATGCCCTCATGAGCGTCGCGGATGGCGGCGATCTGGGCGGGCGACCCATGCTGCGCGGCCATGCCGGCGCATTCGGGTTCGATCAGCATGCGCGCTTCCAGCAGGTCGAAGGGGCCGATGCCGTCCTGTCCTGGCGCGGAGTAGCTGGGGGCTGGGGCGGCCACTTCGCGAGCGGCGGTGACGAATACCCCGGTACCCACGCGCACCTCGACATAGCCTTCTATTTCCAGCGCGATCAGGGCCTCGCGGATCGACGCGCGGCTGACTTGCAGCTGTTCGGCTAGTTCTCGTTCAGAAGGCAGGCGTCCGCCGCGAGGGAATTCTCCGGCCCGGATCCGGCCGGCGATCTGGTCGGCGATGACTCGATACAGGCGGGTGACGGCGGCAGCTTGGAAGGTGTTCATCGGCGGGCGAGGCGGGAACTTTGGGCCAAGTGGTCAGGCCACCAAATATAGGCATCCCATCCTTGAATAAGAAGGAGAATTTCGCATTTCAAGGGAAAACGATCACAGGGATTTCACCTCTTTCTTTAGGGTGGTCAGGCCAGTTAGGAACACTACGCGGGATTTACAGTTTCCCGACAAATCCCGAACAGAATCCCCGTTGTCGCGGGCAGGGGCCATCCCATACTCCGTCCCGCCCGATTAAGGGTATGAAGCTGCGCGCCGCGCTGGCAGCAGGGGGGAGATGGAAGTGAAGGAAGTTGCGAAGCGGGCGTTGCGGCCGGAGGGCTGGCGGATCGGCGTGGGTATGGCGGTGTTCGCGCTGGCGTGGCTGACGCTGCTGGACCGGGCGGCCCTGGCGCCTCCCACCGACAACATCGAGCAGCTCACCTGGGTGCGCAGCCTGGAATGGGGCTACTACAAGCATCCGCCGTTGCCGACCTGGCTGTTATGGCCCGCGGTGCAATTGCTGGGCTGGTCGGCATGGACGAGCTACATCGTCGGGGCGCTCTGCACCCTGGGCGCTTTCGCGCTGCTGTGGCGCTGGCTGCGGGTCATGCGCGGCGGCGGGCACGCGCGGGTGGCGTTGCTGGCCGGCCTGTGCATCACCTTCTACAACGGACGCCTGCATTTCTACAACCACGAGATCGTGCTGATCCCGCTGGCGGTGGGCTGTGCCGCCGCGTGCTGGAAGGCCTGGACCACGCGCCGGATCGGGTGGTGGATTGTGCTGGGCGTCTGCTTGGGCCTGGGCGCCTTGTCCAAGTACCAGAGCGCGGTGGCGGGCGCCGCCGTGCTGGCGTTCTGGTTGAGCCAGCGCGGCTGGCGCGACCCCATGCACCGTTTCGGCCTGCAGGTGGCGGCGCTGACGGCGTTGGCGGTCTTTGCCCCCCATCTGTGCTGGCTGGCCTACAACGACTTTGAACCCCTGAATTACGCGATGGCCTCATCGCTGGCGGCGGGCCTGCCTTGGAGCAGCCGCGTGGCGGAGGTGGCGCGATGGTGGAGCGACCAATTGTTGAACCGCGCGATGCCGGCGTGGGTGCTGCTGGGCGCCTTGTGGTGGCTGGTCCGCCGCCGTGGGGGCGCTTGCGCGATGGAGCCGGCGGCGCGGCGGGGCGATGCGGGCCGGGCCATTCTGCTGTCGTTCGGCTTCACCCCTCTGGTCTTCGTCAGCGTGATGACCATCGCCAGCGGTTCTCACGTGCAGCTGCATTGGGGCACCCCCTATCTGCTGTTTGTCGTGCCGGCGGTGATGGAACTGGTGCGCGGCGGCGCGTGGCAGCGCGTGCGGCCGCGCGACGGGGTGCTGGTTTTCGTGTTGGTCCAGGCGCTGCTGATGGCGCGGGTCGAGTTGACCTCGCCGGGCGGGGCTGGGCTGACGCGCAAGGCGTCGGACTGGCGCAACTTCGATTCCCGGGCCCTGGCCGATGCCCTCCATGAACCCGCCAGGGCTGCGCTGGGCGGGCCGGTCAGGCTGATATCGGGGCCGCCCGCCGAGGCAGGCGCGCTGGCGCTGCGCCTGCCGGAGCAGCCTTTGGTGTTGATAGATGGGCAACTCCGCTTCAGTCCCTGGGTGCCGGAGGACATGGCGCAGGTATGCGGCGCATTGGAACTGGAGCTGAAGGCGTCCGGACCGGGTTTCGTCGTGGTCGGACGGGATTTTCCGGGTCTGTACTGGCGCGTGGCGCCACCCTCCGCGCCTTGCGGCATGGCGGCAGGCGCGCCGCGTCCCTAGCGCGGGCTACTGCGCCTCGCCGTCCGGCTCCGGCGTCTGCGTGAAGGCGCGCACCAGGCGCGCGATGCCGTCCAGCTCGTCTTGCGCGCCCACCACCCATTCCGCTTTCTCGAACGGGCTGTCCGAGGGCGTGCTGTCCATGCCAGACTTCAGGTCATTGAGCAGTTCCAGCGCCATGTCGGTGGCCTGGGGGCTGCTGCGGGTCGAGAGGGCGATGGCGATCGCCAGCGCCTGGCGCATGGCAAGCAGGCGGCCGTCCAGTTCATTGTCCATGGTGGTTTCCGTGTTGTGCATCAGCTTTGATAAGGCCGCATTTTACGGGGCGAGACGGCGGGCGCCTTCGAAGATCCGCGGCAGGACGTACGGATTGGTCCGGCGGGAACACGCCAGGGTTTGCGCAAGATCAAGCCGCAGTGGCCGGCACAGGCGAATAATTCCAGGTATGCAAGCCGCCCTACGCCCATTACAGACTGAATCCCGCGAGCCCTCCGCCGCCAGCCCCTTGTTCCCGCCCCAACTGTTGGCGCGACTGGACAAGAACGGGCCCCGCTACACCTCATATCCCACGGCGGACCGGTATCACGGTGGTTTCGGCGAGCAGGATTACCGGCAGGCGCTGCAGCAGCGCCGCGCGGCTGCGCCTGCGGAGCCTTTGTCGCTCTACGTGCACATCCCGTTCTGTGAATCGGTCTGTTATTACTGCGCCTGTAACAAAGTGGTGACCCGCCATCACGACCGCGCCGCCCGCTATCTGGACGCGCTGGCCGCCGAGATCGAGCTGCATGTGCGCGAGCTGGGCGAGGGCGTGCCGGTGTCGCAATTGCATTTCGGCGGCGGCACGCCGACTTTCTTGTCGGACGATGAGTTGTCGCGCCTGATGGCGAACCTGCGGCGCGCGTTCCGCTTCGAACCCGATGCGGAAATCTCGATCGAAGTGGATCCCCGTACCGCCACGCCCGAGCGCCTGGCCCACATGCGCGAGCTGGGCTTTAACCGCCTGAGTTTCGGGGTGCAGGATTTCGATCCGCGAGTGCAGCAGGCGGTGCATCGGGTGCAATCATTCGAGGACGTGCGGGCGCTGATGCAGAGCGCGCGGGCGCTGGGCTATGTCTCGGTCAACATGGACCTCATCTACGGCCTGCCGCTGCAGACCACGGAATCCTTCGCCCGTACCATCGCCCAGGTCATCGCGTTGCGGCCAGACCGCATCGCGCTCTATGCCTACGCCCATTTGCCCGCGCGTTTCAAGCCGCAACGCCGCATCAACGAGGCGGACCTGCCCGACAGGGAAACGCGGGTGGGGCTGCTCAGCGCGGCCATCGACGGTTTTCTGAAGCAGGGCTACGCCTACATCGGCATGGACCATTTTGCGCTGGAAACCGATGCGCTGGCGATTGCCAGGCGGAAGGGGGAATTGCACCGCAATTTCCAGGGATACAGCACGCAGCCCGACCGCGACCTGGTCGCACTGGGCGTGTCGGCGATCGGCCGCATCGGCAATACCTACAGCCAGAACGCCAAGATCCTGGACGAGTACTACGCGGCGATCGAGGCGGGGCGATTTGCCGTCGAAAGAGGGTTGGCGCTGAGCGAGGATGACCTGGTGCGACGCGAGATCATCATGGACATCATGTGCCAGGGCCGCGTGGACTTTGGCCAGGTCGAGGCGCGCCACGGCTTGAGGTTCGCGGACAGTTTTAGCCAGGAACTGTTGCAGATGGCGAATCTGGCCGAGTTGGGCCTGGTCAACCTGCGCCCCGGCGAGCTGCAGGTAACCGGCCTGGGCTGGTACTTCGTGCGTGCCGTCGCCATGGCGTTCGACGGCTACTTGCAGGCGCCAGGCACCGCGGCCAGTTACTCCCGGATCATCTGAGCCGCAGCTTGGCGTGGGGCCCGACGCCGGGCGGCGTTCATTCTGCGAACTTCTCGCGCAGGTAGAGCGCCAGCGACAGATCGTCGGACAGCTGCAACTTGCGCATGGCCCGGCGCTTGTGGGTGCTGATGGTCTTCTTGCTGCGCATCAGCCGCGCCGAGATCTGCGTGACGGACAGGCCCTGGCTGATATGGCGCAGTATTTCCACTTCCGACGTCGTCAAGGCCGAGTGAGGGTGCGTCGGCTGCTGGGGGCGGATCTTGCCGTCCTGCACCGTGAGGAACTCTTCCTTGCCGGCCAGGACGCCGCGGATCATCTCCGGTAGCAGCACCATGCCGCATTCCTTGGCGAAGTAGCCGTTGGCGCCAGCGCGGTAGGCGGCGTACTGGGTCTCCTGGCGGCTGCCGGCCGAGAATGTGATGAGCGCCATCGTCGGGTGGTAGCGGCGCAGGCGCCGCAGGTAGTTGACGCCGTCCCAAGGTTCCAGCGGCAGGTAGAAATCGACGAGGGCGACTTCGCAGGGCGAGTGGGACAGCTTTTCCAGCAAGGAGCGCGCCGAGGTTTCCCGGTGGACCACCCGGAAGCCCGGGCGGCTTTCCAGGTAGGCGCCCACGCCCACGGCCACCACGGGGTGGTCGTCCAGGATGGCTACCTTGATGAGAGGTGGCGGCCGGGACAGGAGCAGGTGCCGGCGTGTACCCGGGCGGTCGCCGGTTTCGGCGGGCTCGGGGTTGAGGTGTGGGGGCGCTTTAAGAGAGAGCGCTGAGACAGTTTTCATCGATGCTCCACATGCAGGATGGGGGAACGCCGGCGGTCGATTGCGCAGGTCGCGGGTAGTCCTGAATTTGCGAGGGCAGATTACGTTTTCGCATGGCCTGCGGGACATGAATCGCGCCAAAATCAGACTGTTGCACCATCGACCTGTTATATATGCGAGAAGCACGCCCGGAACATTCTGGATTTAGGCCGCGACGAAGGACGTGGTTTTGGGTTATGGCGCAGTGGCGCGCACCGCAGGCGCAACCGGTTCGGGCGGTCGGACTCGCTGTGGCGCTTTTGCCACGGAAAGGGTACAAATAGTGATACAATCGTGGACGATAAGCACAGCTTCTGTTGCGCAGTGCATTGTTTGCTGCTTTTGAACCATGCTCGCTGCGGTGAGCGCCAATAGGTCCAGACATCATGTTTTTCCCGCTGGCACGAACTACGACCCGGAACTTTCGCCCTATGTCGCGTTAAGTTTTCGTGCGTCGGGTTTCACCGTGTCAGGTCAGCGGTAGGACTCAGCAAGACAATCCAGGAAACGCGGCTCTCAGGCCGCGTTTTTCGTTTCCGTATTTTGTTTTTTAGTTCCCAGAACCCCCCAGGAAGCACTCCCGATGGTACAGATCACATTGCCCGATGGTTCGCAGCGCCAATATCCGGGGCCGGTAACGGTTGCCGAAGTGGCGCAATCGATCGGTACGGGCCTGGCGAAGGCCGCCTTGGGCGGCCGCGTGACGTTCGAGGGCTCGGACTCCAAGCTGGTCGACACCAGCTTCCGCATCGAGGATGATGCCCGCCTTGCCATCGTGACCGCCAAGGACGCTGACGGCCTGGACCTGATCCGCCACTCCACGGCGCACTTGCTGGCCTACGCCGTCAAGGAGCTGTTTCCGGATGCGCAGGTCACCATCGGTCCCGTGATCGACAACGGCTTCTATTACGACTTCTCGTACAAGCGTCCGTTCACGCCGGAAGACCTGGCCGCCATCGAGAAGAAGATGGCTGAACTCGCCAAGAAGGACGAAGTCGTCACGCGCGAGGAATGGTCGCGCGACGACGCCGTCGAATTCTTCAAGGGCATCGGCGAAAAGTACAAGGCCGAGATCATTGCCTCGATTCCGTCGAATGAGCCGCTCAGCCTGTACCGCGAGGGTGATTTCATCGACCTGTGCCGCGGCCCCCACGTGCCGTCCACGGGCAAACTGAAGGTCTTCAAGCTGATGAAGGTAGCCGGCGCCTATTGGCGCGGCGACAGCAAGAACGAGATGCTCCAGCGTATTTACGGCACGGCCTGGGCGACCAAGGAAGAACAGGAAGCCTACCTGCACATGCTGGAAGAGGCCGAGCGTCGCGACCACCGCAAGATCGGTCGCGAGCTGGACCTGTTCCACTTCCAGGACGAGGCTCCCGGCCTGATCTTCTGGCATCCCAAGGGCTGGGCGCTGTGGCAGCAGGTGGAGCAGTACATGCGCTCCGTCTACCGCGATAACGGCTACCAGGAAGTGAAGGCGCCGCAGATCCTGGACATTTCGCTCTGGAAGAAGACCGGCCATTGGGACAACTACCGTGAAAACATGTTCACGACGGAGTCCGAGAACCGCGTCTATGGCCTGAAGCCGATGAACTGCCCGGGCCACGTGCAGATCTTCAACGCTGGCCTGCATTCCTATCGCGAACTGCCCCTGCGCTACGGCGAATTCGGCCAGTGCCACCGCAACGAGCCCTCGGGTTCGCTGCACGGCATGATGCGTGTGCGCGGCTTCACGCAGGACGATGGCCATATCTTCTGTACCGAGGAACAGCTGCAGGACGAGTGCGCCGACTTCACGGCGCTGCTGCAAAAGGTCTACCGCGATTTCGGCTTCACCGAGGTGCTGTACAAGGTCGCCACGCGTCCTGAAAAGCGTATCGGCTCGGACGAAGTCTGGGATACGGCCGAAGCGGCCCTGATGGAAAGCCTGCGCCGCACCGGCTGCGAATTCGAAGTTTCGCCGGGCGAGGGTGCCTTTTACGGTCCCAAGGTGGAATACACCCTGAAGGACGCCATCGGCCGCCACTGGCAGTGCGGCACGATCCAGGTCGACTTCTCCATGCCCGTGCGCCTGGGCGCCGAGTACGTGGACCAGAATGACCAGCGCCGCCCGCCGGTCATGCTGCACCGCGCGATCCTCGGTTCGCTGGAGCGTTTTATCGGCATGTTGATCGAAAACCACGCCGGCGCGATGCCTCCCTGGCTCGCTCCGGTGCAGGCTGTCGTATGCTGCATTTCCGAACCTTCGGCCGATTATGCGGCTGAAATCACGCAAAGCCTGAAAAAACAAGGCTTTAGAGTAGAGTCCGATTTGCGCGGTGAAAAAATCACTCGTAAAATTCGGGAGCACAGCCTGCAAAAGGTGCCGTACATCCTCGTCGTCGGCGACAAGGAAAAACAAAACGGCACCGTAGCCGTACGCGGACTGGGCGGACTGGACCTCGGGGCCATCGCATACGACGAATTCGTCGCGCGCTTGTCCGAGGACGTGTCCACCCGTCGCGACGTCAACCAACCTGGTAGCAGCGCTGCTTAACATTTCTAGGAGCTTTCAACATCGCCACTGAAAAAGCCAATCGCATCAACGGTGAAATCCGCGTCCCCGAGGTGCGCCTGATAGGTCTGGACGGAGAACAGCTGGGCATCGTCAAGATCGCCGACGCTTTCCGTCTTTCCGAGCAAAGCGACGTGGATCTGGTGGAAATCGCGCCGAACGCCGAGCCGCCGGTCTGCCGTTTGATGGACTACGGCAAATTCAAGTACCAAGAGCAGAAGCGCCAAGCCGAAGCTCGTTCCAAGCAGAAGGTCATCCAGGTCAAGGAAGTCAAATTCCGTCCGGCCACCGACGAGGGCGACTACCAGGTCAAGCTGCGCAATCTGCGCCGCTTCCTCGAAGAAGGCGACAAGGCCAAGGTGACGCTGCGTTTCCGCGGCCGCGAAATGGCCCACCAGGAACTCGGTATGCGGGTGCTTGAACGTGTGCGCGACGATCTGCTGGAACTTGCCCAGGTCGAAGCCATGCCGAAGCTCGAAGGCCGTCAGATGGTCATGGTGCTGGCGCCGAAGAAAAAGGCCGTGCCTGCGGGCAAGCCTGAATCGGCTGCCTGAGCTCCTGCCGTAGCCTCTCCAGGGAGGCTACGCCGCTTTTGCGACCCGCCGCCTGCTATTGCGCCGGCGGGTTCGCTAATTGGGCGGCTCTGCGCTACGATGTCATAAAGCCGCCTTCCCGCGAGGGAAGGCGGCGTCCGTTCAGGGTGTCGCGATGCATGTATTGTTCGTTTTGGATCCCTTGCCGCTGCTCAAAGCGTACAAGGACAGCTCTGTCGCCATGATGCGCGCCCTGGTGGCGCGCGGCCATACGCTCAGCGTGGCCATGCAGGGCGATCTCTATATAGAGGCGGGCACGGTCAAGACCGCGTCTACCCCTATCGAACTGGTCGCGGACGCCGATCTGCACGGCCACGACTGGTGGCGCGAGTCCGCCGCCCAGGATCTGCCGCTGGCGGAATTCGGCGCGGTGGTCATGCGCAAGGACCCGCCGTTCGATATGGAATACGTGTATTCCACGCATCTGCTCGAATACGCCGAGGCGCAGGGCGCCCGCGTGTTCAACACCGGCGCGTCGATCCGCAACCACCCCGAAAAGCTGGCCATTACCGAAATCAGCGAGTTCACGGCGCCCACGCTGGTGACCCGCAGCATGGCCCGCCTGAAGGCGTTCCACGACGAGCATCACGATGTCATCGTCAAGCCGCTGGACGGCATGGGCGGCACCGGTGTATTCCGGCTGCAGCCCAAGGATCCCAATCTCAATGCCATCCTGGAAACGCTGACGGACAATGGCGCGCGCACCATCATGGCGCAGCGCTACATTCCCGATATCGTCAAGGGCGACAAGCGCATCCTGCTGATCGGCGGCGTGCCGGTGCCGTATTCCCTGGCTCGTATTCCGTTGGCCGGCGAAACCCGCGGCAACCTGGCGGCCGGCGGCCGCGGCGTGGCCCAGGAGCTCTCCCCGCGCGACCGCGAGATCGCCGAGGCCGTGGCTCCCAAGCTGGCCGCCCGCGGCCTGCTGCTGGTCGGCCTGGACGTCATTGGCGATTACGTCACTGAAGTCAACGTCACCAGCCCCACCTGTTTCGTGGAAATCGCGGAGCAAACCGGTTTCGATGTCGCGGGCATGTTCGTCCAGGCGCTGGAAAAGGCCGTGGCGACCCCTGTCGCGGCAGCTTGACCTGCCGGGACTCCTACCATGACCACAGGTATTGTCATCGTCGTGCACGCGCCCCTGGGCGCGGCGATACGCGATTGCGCCAGCCACGTCATGGGCAACCTGGACGGCATGCTGGCCATACACGACATCCAGCCTGAAGACCGCCCGGACGATCTGGCGCCGGAAGTCCTCAAGGACATCCTGGAGCAGGAACACGGCGCGGGCGTGCTGGTGCTGACCGACCTGATCGGCGCCACGCCTGCCAACATTGCCAAGCGAGCCGTCTCCGACGCGCAGGCGCAGGGCATCCAATGCTGCGTGCTGGCCGGCTTGAACACTCCGATGCTGCTGCGGGCCCTGACCTATCGCAATCTGCCCCTGGCTGAAACCCGCGAGAAGGCGCTGGCCGGGGGGCTTCAGGGTGTCTTGCGTGTAGACTGACGGGCGGAAGTTTGCCCTATTATGTCGGCTATCGATTCTGGCCGAAGGGCGGTTCGACGTTTTGCTGCGATCAACACTGCGGCGTCATGCCGCAGCCACCATATTTCCTATGCCTAATACAGACATCGTCATCAGCAATAAACTGGGCTTGCACGCCCGGGCGGCTGCCAAGCTGACGCAGCTGGCCAGCAAGTTTTCCAGCGAGATCTTCATTTCGCGCGGCGCGCAGCGCGTGAACGCCAAGAGCATCATGGGCGTCATGATGTTGGCGGCCGGGCTGGGCGTGACGGTAAAGCTGGAGGCCTCTGGCAACGACGCCGAGCAGGCTCTTTCTGAAATTGAATCACTGTTCGACAGCAAATTCGGTGAGCAGGAATAGAATTTCTTCCGCATCCGCCGGCCTGAGCGTTGCCCAGGCCGGCTCGTCTACGACCCTCAATGACGCGCCCAACGGGGCTGGCTTTGCCAGCCCCGTTGTGTGTCTGTACGGCAAAGGCGTGGCCAAGGGATATGCCATCGGCCGCGCGGTCGTCATGGGCGCGGCGGCGCTGGAAGTCGCGCACTACCGCATCTCGCCCGAGGACGTGCCTGCCGAAAGCAGCCGGCTCACCGATGCCCTGGCTTCGGCGCAGCAGGAACTGTTGCAGCTCGCCGACACCTTGCCGGCCGATGCGCCGCGCGAGCTCGGCGCCATGCTCAATGTGCACAGCCTGCTGCTGGGCGATCCCTTGCTCGCCGAGCAGACGCTGGCGCTGATCGCCGAACGTCACTACAACGCCGAATGGGCGTTGACGACGCAGGGGCAGATTCTGGGCCAGCAGTTCGACGCCATGGAAGACGAGTACCTGCGCGAGCGCGGGGCCGACGTGCGCCAGGTCATCGAACGGGTGCTGCATGTGCTGGCCGGCACTTCGGCCATCCTGCCCGACATGTCCCACATGGGCGGTGACGAAGCGCTGGTGGTCGTGGCTCACGATATTTCGCCCGCCGACATGCTGCGTCTGCGTGGCGGCCGGTTCGCCGCCTTCGTGACGGACCTGGGCGGGCCCACTTCGCATACCGCCATCGTGGCGCGCAGCATGGCCGTGCCTGCCGTGGTGGCCATGGGCAATGTGCGCGAGCTGGTCCGCGATGGCGACATGCTGATCATCGACGGCGCGGCCGGCGCGGTGATCGTCAACCCGTCCAACCGCATCCTCGAGGAATACCGGCGCCGCCAATCGGCCTATGCCGACGAGCGCGCCGAGCTGAGCCTGCTGCGCGACGAGCCTTCGGTCACGCTGGACGGCATCGACGTGGTGCTGCACGCCAACATCGAACTGCCGGAGGAGGCCGCGCTGGCATTGGCGTCCGGTGCGCATGGCATCGGCTTGTTCCGCAGCGAATTCCTCTTCATGGGGCGTCCGGACCTGCCGGGCGAAGAAGAGCAGTACGAAGCCTACTCCTCGGTGGTCAAGGTGATGGCCGGCCGGCCCGTCACCATCCGCACGCTGGACATAGGCTCGGACAAGACGCTGGACGGCGAGGCCACCGTGGCTACCAATCCCGCGCTGGGGCAGCGCGCCATCCGCTACTGCCTGGCGCGCCCGGAGATGTTCGCGACGCAGCTGCGCGCCATCTTGCGGGCTTCGGCCCACGGGCCGGTGCGCTTGCTGATTCCGATGATCGCCCATATGCACGAGGTGGTGGCGACCAAGGCAGCCATCGAATCCGCGCGCCGCGAGCTCGATGCGCGCGGCCAGGCCTACGCGCCCCAAATGGAAGTGGGCGCGATGGTCGAGGTGCCCGCCATCGCCATTGCCATCGAACCCTTCGCGCAGGCGCTGGATTTCCTGTCCATCGGCACTAACGACCTGATCCAGTACACGCTGGCGATCGATCGCGGCGACCACGACGTGGCGTCCCTGTACGATCCGCTGCATCCGGCGGTGCTGCGCCTGGTCGCGCACACCATCAACGCGGGCGAGCGGGCCGGCAAGCCCGTCGCGGTCTGCGGCGAGATGGCGGGAGATTCGCGCATGACCCGGCTGTTGCTGGGCCTGGGCCTGACCGAATTCTCCATGCATCCGCAGCAACTGCTGGACGTCAAGCGCGAGGTCCGGCGCGCGCACTCCAACGCCTTGCGCGTGAAAGTGGCCAGCGCCCTGAACCGTGCCTTGCCGGTGGATTTGGATACGCTGGACCTGGCCTGAGGCGGTTCGCCGTTGCATGGAAAAAGGCGCCGGGGCGGAATGCCCCGGCGCCTTTTTTTGGGTCCATGCCCGCCTCTGTCGCGCGGCGGGCTGGGAGCTGCGGGCCTAGCTGTGGTAGGCCGATTCGCCGTGGCTGGTGACGTCCAGGCCTTCGCGCTCCTGGTCTTCCGGTACGCGCATGCCGCACAGGGCGTTGGCGATCTTGTAGGCGATCCACGCCACCACGCCGGACCAGACGATGGTCAGCAGCACGCCTTCCAGCTGGACCCACAGTTGGTGGCCAATCATGCTGGGCTCGGCCAGGCCAGGACCGCCAAGGATCTGCGCATTGAACACGCCAGTCAGCAGGGCGCCGACGATGCCGCCCACGCCGTGCACGCCGAACACGTCCAGCGCGTCGTCGGCGCGCAGCAGGCGCTTCAGGCCGTTCACGCCCCAGACGCAGACGATGCCGGCGATGACACCGATGACCAGCGCGCCCACCGGGCCGACCAGGCCGGCGGCCGGGGTGATGCCGACCAGGCCGGCGACGGCGCCTGAAGCGGCGCCCAGCATAGAGGGCTTGCCCTTGACAGCCCATTCGGTGAACAGCCAGGACAGCACGGCGCCCGCGGTCGCAATCATCGTATTGAAGAAGGCCAGCGTGGCGTTTTCATTGGCGGCCAGCGCCGAACCGGCGTTGAACCCGAACCAGCCCACCCACAGCAGCGCCGCGCCCACGAAGGTCATCGGCAGGTTGTGCGGCTGCATGGCTTCGCGGCCATAGCCCACGCGCTTGCCCACCACATAGGCGCCCACCAGGCCGGCCACGCCGGCGTTGATGTGCACCACGGTGCCGCCGGCGAAGTCCAGTGCGCCCTTGGCGTTGAGCAGGCCCGGCGCCGTTTCGGACGCGAACCAGACCATGTGGGCGATCGGCACATAGGCAAACGTGAACCAGATCACCGTAAATACCAGCACTGCCGAGAAACGGGCGCGCTCGGCGAAGCTGCCAACGATCAGCGCGCAGGTGATACCGGCGAACGTGGCCTGGAACGAGGCGAACAGCAGTTCGGTCAGCGAGTTCGACATGGCGTACTTGCCGTCGGACGGAGTGAACATGCCGGAGAAGAAGGCGCGCGAAAGGCCGCCGAAGAAGGCGTTGCCCTCGGTGAATGCGAGGGAGTATCCGTAGATGAACCAGAGCACCAGGCCCAGCACGAACGTGCACAGCACTTGCAGCAACACGGACAGCACGTTCTTGCTGCGCACCAGGCCGCCATAGAACATCGCCAGACCAGGTACGGCCATCATCAATACAAGCAGGGTAGAGACGAGCAACCAGGAGATATCCGCTTTATCCATTTTCAGGCTCCATTGAGTCTTTATTTATTTACAGCGCAGCTTCGCCGGCTTCACCCGTCCTGATGCGGATCACTTGTTCCAGCGGCGCGGCGAAGATCTTGCCGTCGCCGATCTTGCCGGTGCGGGCGGCCTGTTCGATCGCTTCAATGACCTGATCGACCAAGTGGTCGGGCACGGCGGCCTCGACGCGCAGCTTGGGCAGGAAATCAACGGCGTACTCGGCGCCGCGATACAGCTCGGTATGGCCTTTCTGGCGGCCAAATCCCTTTACTTCGGTGACAGTCAGGCCCTGGACGCCGATCCCGGATAGAGCCACCCGCACTTCGTCGAGCTTGAAGGGCTTGATGATGGCGATGATGAGTTTCATGGCATTTCCTCTCATGGTTGCACGTTGGCTTCATCCATCAAGCAAATTCCATGCCATGTCGGGCACAGCCCAGTCGGGGGCGGCGGCAGCGTTCAAGTTGCGCCTGAATGCACCAATCCGGTGCTTCATGCACTGGCGGCCGGCTTCAAGTTGGTGCGGAACGCCAGCCTTTGGGGCAAGCAACCAAATATGTTTTCAGCCTGATATTTGTAGCAGATTGATTCTCCGTTTATTGCGTTTTATGTTGGCATATAAGCGATTTCGTCTGGTCCTCAATGAGCCGGATGCACCCCGCCGAGCCATGCGAGACGGGCCTCTGGCTCAAATTGGCAGGTGCATGCGGTGACTCAGGGAGATGCTGGAACCGGCGTAATGGACGCAGGTTCGTGATACGAGGGTTTACACCCGCCAGCTTGTTGTCGAGGGGCTGCTGCAGAAGAATCAATATCAGTTCAAACCTGTCCCCAAACAGACGGGCCGCAGGCGGAGTTCGGGCGTTCAAGAACTCCCAAAAGAAGGCAGGAACGGGAAGGGGTAGTCATGAAGATCCACCGCAAGGCTTTCTGCACTCTGGTCCTGGCCGCATCGCTTGCCGCGCTGGCCGGCTGCAACAAGGAAGAAAAGGCCGCCACGCCGGCCGCTTCCGCTCCTGCGCCTGCTGCTACGACTCCTGCGGCGCCGCCTCCACCCGCGACCTCGCCGTCCACGGCTGCCCCGGCGGCAGGCGCTGCGGCGTCCATTCCGGCCGAGTGCGAGGTCTACATCGCCAAGGTCAATGCCTGCATGGACAAACTGGGCAGCGGCAATCCGGCTGCCGCCGCGATCAAGGAACAGCTTGACGCGGCCAGGGCGCAATGGGGAGCGGTCAGCGACAAGACGCAGTTGGCGACGCAATGCAAGCAGTCGTCGGATACGTTCACGCAGTCGGCAAGCCAGATGGGTTGCCCGTAACGATGTTGGTAGGGGGTTGCCGCCATGGCAGCCCGGTTTTCTCCTGTGCTTTGAAGGGCGGTCACCGCATGCGGCCCGCCCTCTTTTTTTGCCTGGAGGCGACCCTTTTTTCGCCCTTGGGCCCGGAAATGGCAGTTCGACGCACTACACTCGAGGCATCAAGAACACAGTGAGGCCGTCATGAATAATCGCACCCAGTGGATGGAAGACATCCAGAAGAACATCTCCGACCTGATCGCCCGCAGTCCGGCCGCGGACGTGGAGCGCAACGTCCGCGCGATGATGACGCAGGCGTTTTCCAAACTGGATCTCGTCACGCGCGAGGAATTCGACGTCCAATCCGATCTGCTGGCGCGCACCCGCGCCCGGGTGGATCAACTGGCCGCGCAGGTGCAGCAGCTGGAGTCGCGCTTGTCCGCATTGGAGAAGTAAGCCTGCGCCGGCCGCGCCGCGGCCGGCATGGACTTTTCCTTCAAACGGTCGCGAAGCTGCGGCCGTTTTCATTTTGGGCGCGGACTTGCGGTGGCTCGGCGGGATGCTTTTGTCACGGCCGCCACCGCGACGGCCTCGCGTTTGCGGATACTGGTGGGTCCTGCCTTTTCTCGGAGACCGCCTTGACCCTAGCCGTTCTTGCCAGCCGGGCCTTGTGTGGCCTGGACGCCCACGCGGTGCGTGTGGAAACGCATCTGGGTCCGGGCCTGCCCAGCT
The DNA here is from genome assembly GCF_049647645.1 of Achromobacter sp. Classification (GTDB taxonomy): domain Bacteria; phylum Pseudomonadota; class Gammaproteobacteria; order Burkholderiales; family Burkholderiaceae_B; genus Achromobacter. Next base: position 478 of record NZ_JBARYB010000055.1, on the reverse strand, counting down.
TCAATGTGGTTGGCCTGCCGGACACCGAGGTGCGCGAAAGCCGCGAACGCGTGCGCGCGGCCATCCTGAACAGCGGCTTCGAGTTTCCGGCCGGCCGGATCACCGTCAATCTTTCGCCCGCCGACATCCCCAAGGAGTCAGGCCGTTTCGATCTGCCCATCGCCCTGGGCCTGTTGCTGGCATCCGGCCAGTTGGCCGCGCCGGTCGACGCCCGCGATGCGGAATCGCCGGTCCAGGATCCGGCCCTGGCTGACCTGGTGCTGGCCGGAGAATTGTCCCTGACCGGCGCGCTGGTTCCTGTCGCGGCGCCGCTGGTCATTGCGCTGAGCGTTGCCCGGGAGGCGCTCGGCGCCACGCTCATCCTGCCTGCCGGCAGCGCCGAGGAAGCAGCCTGGGTGCCAGGCTTGCGGGTGCTGTCGGCACGTACGCTGGCCGACGTGGCGGCGCACGCGACGGGCGCCTGCCTGCTGCCCGATGC
>NZ_JBARYB010000054.1:0-152140 GCF_049647645.1 Achromobacter sp. | reverse complement strand
CGGTAAGCATCGAGGTTTTTCCTCCTGTTCTTGACGGCTTTTACCGTCAGGGGTCAGGAGACCTGCTGATGCCTGGAAAGCCGCATGAAACAAGCTTTCCAGAGGAGACATTTACCGTCAAAGACCGGTTTGGTCTCAATAGTAAACGGGAGGGTCTTAATCAGACCTCCAGTTCTTACCGTCAGTTCTACCGCCAACCTGTTTTGCTGGCCGGCGATAGCCACCGATAGCTTCCGCGACGTATTTCTTTCTAGATCAATACGTTACGGCAGTTTTTCGATAGTTGGCGATAGTCCCTGAAGGACCTGATTTCACTCCCACTCGATCGTCGCAGGCGGCTTGCTCGACACGTCATACACCACGCGATTGATCCCCCGCACTTCATTGATGATGCGCGACGAAACCCGCGCCAGCAGCGGATGCGGCAGCGGCGCCCAATCAGCGGTCATGAAGTCGAAGGTCTGCACCGCACGCAGAGCGACAACGTACTCATAAGTACGCCCGTCGCCCATCACGCCCACCGACTTCACCGGCAGGAACACCGCAAACGCTTGCGAGGTCAGTTCGTACCAGGTCAGGCCGCTGGCTTCGTCCTTGGTGTTGCGCAGTTCTTCGATGAAGATCGCGTCGGCGCGGCGCAGCAGTTCGGCATATTCATGCTTCACTTCGCCCAGGATGCGCACGCCCAGGCCGGGGCCGGGGAACGGGTGGCGGTAGACCATCTGCGGCGGCAGGCCCAGGGCCACGCCGAGTTCGCGGACTTCGTCCTTGAACAGTTCGCGCAGCGGTTCCAGCAGTTGCAGGTTCAGCGTGTCCGGCAGGCCGCCCACGTTGTGGTGCGACTTGATGGAGGTGGCCTTGCCGGTTTTGGCGCCCGCGGATTCGATGACGTCGGGATAGATCGTGCCCTGGGCCAGCCACTTGGCGCTTTGCTGCTTGCCGGCTTGTTCCTGGAACACTTCGACGAATTCGCGGCCGATGATCTTGCGCTTGGCTTCCGGATCCGCCACGCCTGCCAGCTTGCCCATGAACTGGGCGGTGGCGTCGACGTGGATGATCTTCACGCCCATATTTTCGGCGAAGGTCTGCATGACCTGCTTGCCTTCGTCCAGGCGCAGCAGGCCGTGGTCGACGAACACGCAGGTGAGCTGGTCGCCGATGGCCTTGTGGATCAGCGCCGCGGCAACAGAGGAGTCCACGCCGCCGGACAGGCCCAGGATGACTTCGTCCGTGCCGACCTGCTCGCGGATGCGGGCGACGGCTTCGGCCACGTAGTCGGGCATGTTCCAGTCGCCTTCGCAGCCGCAGATCTCGTTCACGAAGCGGGCCAGCATGGCCTTGCCCTGGACGGTGTGCGTGACTTCGGGGTGGAACTGGACGGCGTAGAACTTGCGGTCCTCGTCGGCCATGCCGGCGATCGGGCAGGACGGCGTGGAAGCCATCAGCTTGAAGCCCGGGGGCAGCTCGGTGACCTTGTCGCCGTGGCTCATCCAGACCTTCAGCATGCCATGACCTTCGGCCGTGGCAAAGTCTTCCAGGCCTTCCAGCAGCTTGGTGTGGCCATGGGCGCGGACTTCGGCGTAGCCGAATTCGCGGTGGTCGGAAAAGCTGACCACGCCGCCCAGTTGCTGCGCCATGGACTGCATGCCGTAGCAGATGCCGAGGACGGGCACGCCCAGCTCGAACACCGCATGCGGCACGCGCATGGAGCCTTCTTCGTAGGCGGAGGCGTGGCTGCCGGACAGGATGATGCCCTTCAAGCCTTGCGCCAACTGATCGCGCACGAAGGCGTCGTCGACGTCGCCGGGGTGCACTTCGGAATAGACGCCGGCTTCGCGGACGCGGCGGGCGATCAGCTGGGTGACTTGCGAACCGTAGTCGAGAATGAGGATGCGCTGGTGCATGGAGACTCTACCGGTAAAGAATAAAACCGCAGTAAATAAAACCGCACCGGCAGAACCGCTGATTCATTTGCGGTTCTGCCGGTGCGCGATGCATGACATTGTAGTTGACTGTACGGATCAGTCGGCGCGGTAGTTGGGCGCTTCCTTGGTGATCTGTACGTCGTGCACGTGGGACTCGCGCACGCCCGCGGAGGTGATCTCCACGAATTCAGTCTTGGTGCGCATGTCGTCGATGGTGGCGCAGCCGCAGTAGCCCATCGAGGCGCGGATGCCGCCGACCAGTTGGTAAATGATGGCCAGCACGCTGCCCTTGTAAGGGACGCGGCCTTCGATGCCTTCGGGAACCAGCTTGTCGGCGTTGTTGGACGGATCCTGGAAGTAACGGTCGGCGGAGCCATCCGTCATGGCGCCCAGGCTGCCCATGCCGCGGTAGGACTTGTACGAACGGCCCTGGAACAGCACGACTTCTCCCGGAGCTTCTTCGGTGCCGGCGAACATGCCGCCCATCATGCAGGCGAAAGCGCCGGCCGCCAGGGCCTTGGCGACGTCGCCCGAGTAACGAATGCCGCCGTCGGCGATCAGGGGCACGCCCGTGCCTTCCAGCGCCTTGGCGACTTCGGAGATGGCATGGATTTGCGGCACGCCCACGCCGGCGACGATGCGGGTGGTGCAAATGGAGCCGGGGCCGATGCCGACCTTGACGCCGTCGGCGCCGTACTCGACCAGCGCGCGCGCGGCGGCGGCGGTGGCGATGTTGCCGCCGATGACTTCAACCTTGGGGTAGTTCTGCTTGACCCAGCGCACGCCTTCCAGCACGCCCTTGGAATGGCCGTGGGCGGTGTCGACGATGAGGACGTCGACGCCAGCCGCAACCAGCTTTTCCACGCGTTCTTCGGTGCCGGCGCCCACGCCGACCGCGGCGCCCACGCGCAGCTGGCCTTGGGCGTCCTTGCTGGCCATCGGGTGTTCGGTGTTCTTGACGATGTCCTTGACGGTGGCCAGGCCACGCAGTTCAAAGCCGTCGTTGACGATCAGCACGCGCTCCAGGCGGTGCTTGTGCATCAGGGACTGCGCCTCTTCCAGCGTGGCGCCTTCCTTCATGGTGACCAGGCGTTCCTGCGGCGTCATGATGTTGCGCAGGGGCTGGTCCAGGTTCTCTTCGAAGCGCAGGTCGCGGTTGGTGACGATGCCGACCAGCTTGCGCCCTTCGACCACCGGCAGGCCCGAGATGCCATGCTGGCGCTGCAACGCGATGGCGTCGCGCACCTTCATCTGGGGGGTGACGGTGACCGGATCGATCACGATGCCGAATTCGTGGCGCTTGACGCGGGCGACTTCACGCGCCTGGGCGTCGGCGGACAGATTCTTGTGGATGATCCCGATGCCGCCCTCTTGCGCCATGGCGATGGCCAGACGCGATTCGGTGACGGTGTCCATGGCGGCGGACACAAGCGGGATGTTCAGGCTGATATTGCGAGTGAGGCGCGTAGCCAGGGAAGTGTCGCGAGGCAGGACCTCGGAATACGCAGGCACCAGCAACACATCGTCGAAGGTGAGCGCTTTTTGTACGAGACGCATGGGTAACTCCGGGCGCAAAGCAAGATTATACGCCGCTTGGGTGTTTTGCCTAGGTGTTGTCCCTAGGTTGGCGGGGATATTTCTATACGTCGCAGTGGCGGATTGCCGCCTCGCAATATTTTTACCCGGATATATTGACTTGTATTTTTATCCGGATCATAATTCGCTTGTGATTTTTATCCGGGCAAAATAATGAACCAACTATCCGTACCCCGTCACACCGATCCACACACTGCCTTCGCCGGCTACCGCATGCTTGCCACTGGCCCCCTGGCCGACGTGGCGCTCGCCGTCAAACAGGCCATGGACTCGGGCAGCGACGCCGCCATACTGGTGTTCGACGATCAGACCGGCAAGCAGGTCGACCTGGATCTGAGAGGCGACTCCGCCGCCATTGCGGAACGCCACCGCGCCCGTGTCGAACCGGCGCCCCTGGCGGCCGAAATGCCCGACGTGGCGGCAGCCGACGAGGCCCAGCCGCGCGGCAGGGGCCGCCCCAAGCTGGGCGTGGTGCCACGCGAAGTGACCCTGCTGCCGCGCCATTGGGACTGGCTGGCCGCCCAGCCCGGCGGCGCTTCGGTCGCCTTGCGCAAGCTAGTGGAACAGGCTCGCCGCGACAACGAGGCGCAGGACCGCCGGCGCGAACGCCAGGAAGCCGCCTACCGCTTCATGTCCAGCATGGGCGGGAACCTGCCTGGTTTCGAGGAAGCGACGCGGGCGCTGTATGCCGGCGACCGCGAGCGCTTTGCGCAGCAGATCGCCACGTGGCCCGAGGATGTGCGCGGCTATGCCATGGGCCTGGCATGGGGCGACTCCAGCGACAGTGTCACGGCTTGATCCCAACCCCGAATTGGGCGCGGCGCGCTACCGCCGCGCGCTTGCCGCCAGGGCCGCGCGCCATCAGCGCAGCATCGGCCACAACGTCAGCGCCAGCAACGCCCCCATGGCGATGTTGAACCACTTCAGGCGCCCGGGCTGCGCAAGGAATCCGCGCAGCGCCACGCCGAAGCCCGCCCATAGCGATACGCTGGGCAGGTTCACCAGTGCGAACACCAGGCACATCCAGGCCAGCGAAGCCCAGGGCGCCGTGGCGTCGACATAGACCGCCACCGAGGCCAGCGCCACGATCCATGCCTTGGGGTTGATCCACTGGAACAAGGCCGATTCCATGAAGGTCAGCGGCCTGGTCGATGCCTGGCTCGCGCTGATCGAACGCGACAGCGCGATGCGCCAAGCCAGGTACAGCAGGTAGGCCGCCCCACCTATCTTCAGTGCCACGGATAACAGCGGCCAAGCCTGGAACAGCGCCCCCAGGCCCAGCCCTACTCCCAATAGCAATAAGGTAAAGCCGACGGTAATCCCCAACACCTGGGGCAACGTCCGGCCGAAGCCGAAGTTGGCTCCCGAAGTCATCAGCATGACGTTGCTGGGGCCCGGCGAAACAGAGGTCACGAAGGCGAACACCGTCAGGGCAAGCAGATTTTCAATGGACAAGACCAGACTCCGGTGGCACGCGGCGCACGTTTGGCGCCGACGATCAGACAGCGGCATTGTGGGTCCGGGCTGGCCTTATTAATATTGGCGGTTTTGACATCTTTGATAGCGTTCTTGCCATGAAGATCCAGATCCTGGCCCTGGAGGGCGTGTTCGATACCGGCCTGTCCGCCATCCTGGACGTGTTCGCGACGGCCAATGAGCTGTCGCCACTGCTGCCCGCCCCCGTACAGCCGTTCGAGGCGCGGGTGGTCGGCATGCGCCGCAAGGTGCGCACCTCGCAGGGATTTGGCGTGCCTGTTTCAGGCAGCCCGGACCCGTCGGACACGGACTGGCTCGTCATCCCGGCCATCGGCTGCAAGATGCCCGAAACGCTGGTGCCCGCGCTTGCCCGCGCCGACGTGCGCGACGCCGGCCGGATGCTGCGGGAACGCGGCCCTGGCGCGAACACCGCCGCGGCCTGCATCGGCACCTTCGTGCTGGCGGAATCGGGCTTGCTGGACGGCCACAAGGCCACCACCACCTGGTGGCTGGCGCCGTTGTTCAGGCAGCGCTATCCGGCGGTGGACCTGGAGGACGGGCACATGCTGGTGCGTTCGTCGTCGCTGCTGACGGCGGGCGCGGCCTTGAGCCACATGGACATGGCGCTGTGGCTGGTGCGCCAGGCCAGCCCCGACTTGGCCGCGCTGGTGGCGCGCTATCTGATCGTGGACCAGCGGCCGGCGCAATCCGCGTATGTCATCACCGACCACCTGACGCATGCCGAGCCGCTGGTGCAGGGCTTCGAGCGCTGGGCGCGCGCGCATCTTGCGCAAGGATTCTCGCTGGATGCCGCGGCGCAGGCGCTGGGCGCCAGCAAGCGCACGCTGGCGCGCCGCACGCAGGAAGTGCTGGGCAAGAGCCCACTGTCGTTCTTCCAGGATTTGCGCGTGGAACGCGCCGCCCATTTGCTGAAGACCAGCAACTTGTCGCTGGAGCAGATCGCGGCGCAGGTCGGCTACGCCGACGGCGTCACGCTGCGCAACCTGCTGCGCCGGCGCCTGGGCCATGGTGTCCGCCAGATGCGCTGATGTCCCCGCACCCAGCCCGCGTCCGCGATGCAGGCGGTGGGCGCGTTCAGCGATATGGGTTTTAATCGGAGATAAGCGGCGGGCGCGCTTTTCGCGCCTGCGCATTTCCACACGGTGCGTCATGGCCATCGCAAAGAACTTCCTGCTCTACGACGGAGACTGCCCTTTCTGCTCGAACTACGTGCGGATGCTGCAATTGCAGAAGGCCGTCGGCCCCATCGATCTGCTGAACATGCGCGACCACCCCGACCTGGCGGTGGCCTACAAGGCGCAGGGCTACGACCTGAACCAGGGCATGCTGCTACACCTGGACGGCCAGGACTATTGGGGCGCCGACTGCATCAACCGGCTGGCGCTGATCAGCACCGGCAACGATTTGTTCAACAGCGTCAACGCCGCCGTGTTCCGCAACCCCTGCCTGTCGACGGCGCTCTACCCGTTCATGCGCACCGGCCGCAGTCTGGCGCTGACGCTGCTGGGCAAGAAGAAAATGCAGATGTAGGCGCGCTGGTCTGCCGCCAAGCTGGCGTGCAGGCATGGAGTCCGATTGACGACAACACGCGCTAGGCCGCGCCCATCGCTCTTGCCAGAGGCTCTTCGGCCATTTGCGCATCCGCATTGGCGTCACAGCGACGCCACCCCGATGCCGGGTCGCGCTTGTCGTGGAGATAGTCCCAATCCGTGCCGCACACCGCGCAGGTATACGCTTGTTGCTGCACGCCCCGCGGCGTCTCCCCAGCTGACCGCACTACGCCCAGGCTGATCAGGTCTTCATGTCCGGGCGTATCGCGCCGATCCGTTACGATAGCCTCGCATTTTTTGCACGCCCCCATGCCCCTTCCCCTTTCAATATCCTTTCAGCGGATATTACGAAGGGAAAAATGTTTAAAGCTCAGCAATTCTCACCGTTCCGGGGCCGGCCGGCGCTGTCGTTCGGCCAACCCCGGCCGCTGCGTCAGACCAACGTCACCTTGCCCGTGGCCAGGCTGTACACGCCGCCGACCACGCCCAGCTTTTTCTGCTGCACCATCTCCTGCAAGAGCGGCTGCGCGTTCTTCAGGCGATCAACCGCCATGCGCACATTCTCCTGCACGGCCGCGGCCATCAGATCCTTGGCGCCCGACTTGCTCGCGAGTTCGACGGCGGGCTTGATCGCGTTCACCAGGGCTGGCAGATGGCCCGGGAACTCGGTCTTGTCCTTCCATGCCTTGATGGTCGCGTCCACCGCGCCGCAATTGTCGTGGCCCAGCACAAGGATGAGCGGCGCGCGCAGCACCAGGGTGCCGTACTCCAGGCTGGCGAGGCCGTCTTCGTTCACGAAGTTGCCAGCCACGCGCACGATGAACAGGTCGCCCGAACCTTGGTCGAAAGCCAGTTCGGGCGCCACGCGCGAGTCCGAACAGCCCAGGATGGCGGCGATCGGCTTCTGCTTTACGGCGCGGGCTGCACGTCCGGCGGAGAAATCCCGCATGTTCGGCTTGTTGGCGGCGTAGCGGGCGTTGCCGGCCATCAGGCGTTTCAATGCCGCGTCAGGACCGATATCGTTTGTGGGCACGGCGGCCTGGGCAGCGCCCATCCAGCCCGAGGCGCCGGCCGCTGCCATTGCAGCAGCACCGAACAGCAAGCGGCGGCGATTGAAATGCAGGGGATTGGCGCAAGAGGAACAGTCGCACATGAGGCTCTCCTGAAAGACGAACGTCTAGGAAACCAGCGCATGACCATTTTGCCGCTACCGCGACGCCCGCGCCTCAAAAATAAGGGTGGAGGCCCCTGAAAGAGTCTGTCGCAATTGCCGCTTGAGATACAGGCACCCCAGGCGTAACGTGGAAGAGCGGCATAAGCCGCGTCACCTGCATAGGTACGCACCATGACGCCCAACACTCCCCACCCCAAACCGGCCCAGGCCGCGCCCGATTCCGGCTCGCCCGACACACACTCGCCGCCGCATGCGGAAAAGGACCGGGCCCGTGCCGACCATCAGCACGAGGAAGCCCGGCGCAAGGCCCTGGTCGGATCCCAGCACAAGGAAAACACGCGCAGCGTCGCCGCGCCACGCTATCACGGGCACCGCGGCGGATGACGCTCCTGCTGGCTAGATTCCGTAACTTCTTGGAAAAACATCAAACTGCAATAAGCGCCTGAAAGTCGGACCATCACGTGTTGGACTTTGGATGGGACCAAAAGCATGAGTCCTCGTCCGGATGCCCTGCCCTGAATGGTTTTCAACGACAGAGGATGCTTATCGTGATTCCTATCAGAAAGACCGCCGCCGCCTGTGCGCTGGGCGCCTTCATGACCCTGGCGGCGGCTGGCCAGGCTGCTTTTGCCCAAGCCCAGGCGAACGCCCCCGCGCCCCTGGCTACCGGCCTCACCGACTCCGGCGCCGCCGAAGGCCAGGTGGTCGAAGCGGTGCGCAGCGGCGACATCCTGTCCATCAAGGTACGGTTCAAGCCCATCGTCATGGGCAAGACGGAGATGCTCTATCCGCAGATCAGCAAGAGCGACTATGAAAACAGCTTCTACGTCGTGGCTGGCAACAAGAAGCACCTGCTGCTGAGAGACAGCAACGACAAGCCGCTGACCAATCCCAAACTGATGATCAGGACCGAGAAGGACGCTCCGATCGCCGGCTCCTGGCAGGGGAAATTCCCCGCCCCGCCCAAGGAGATCAAGGAGGTCTCGCTGACGATACCGAGCGTCGAGACCTTCGACGCCATCAAGATCACCGACCGCTAGCCATGGCCGGCTACCCGGGCTCGTCAACTCTGCTGGCCGCGGCGTTGCTCGCCGCCGCCGGCGGCTCCATGGCGCAGGAGCCACCCTACAAGGCCGAGATCCTGGATCTGCAGGCCACCATCCTGGACCTGAAGGGGTTGCCTTCCGACGCCAGCGGCGGCATCTCGGACCTGAGCTCGCAGATAGACGGACTCGCTGCGCGCCACGACGGCCTGTCGGTGCGGCAGGACAAGAATGCCGTGACCGTCGCCATGCTGGGCGACGTGCTGTTCGACTTCGACAAGACCGCCATCCGCCCCGCCGCCGAGCCTACGCTGCGGGACATCGCCAGCCTGATCAAAGCCAGCTCGGCGGGCACCGTCGCGATCGAAGGACATACCGATTCCAAGGGATCGGCGTCCTACAACAAGGACCTGTCCCTGCGCCGCGCCCAGGCGGTGGCGCAATGGCTGGCAAGCCACGGTGTGGACAAGGCTCGTCTGATCGTCAAGGGATTGGGCGATACCCAGCCGATCCAGTCGAACCGGCTGGCCAACGGCTCGGACAATCCTCAAGGGCGGGCGCAGAACCGGCGGGTGGAGTTCGTGCTGCCCAAGCGCTGAACAGCACGGCACGGGACCGATCCCGCGTCAGCGGGCCGGGTCTCGCGACTCGGCCGCAACGGTCAAGGCCACGTCCATGCTGACCAGCACCGGCGCGTTGCGCGGCAACTCGCGCACGCCGATGACCGAACGCGGATGCTCGCCCTGGCGTCCGAAAATCGCCACCAGCAGTTCCGATCCGGTATCGGCGATGGCGGATAGCCTCGTGCTGGCGCGCTCACCCACCTGGAAGAAGTAGTTGACGCGCAGTATCTGCTCCACCGCATCCAGGCTGCCCTGCGCGTGATGGGCGACCCATGACAGCGCATGCAATACACACAGGCGCACCGCCTCGCGCGCCTGCGCTTCGCCGACCTGCTCGCCTATGGCGCCTTGAACCAGCAACTGGTCCGCGCTGAGCTTGGGAATCTGCCCGGCGACATACACCGTGCTGCCGTGCCGCAGCGCCGGCAGATAGGCATAGTGCGTGGGCGTGGGCTGTGGCAGGGCCAGCCACAAGGCCCGCAAACGCGCATCGGCTCCGCTCATGACGTTCCTCAGAGGCTGCCGGGCAGGAAGTTGACCTGCTTGGCCAGCGTCGCCCAACGCTTGTTCTCGGCCGCGACGAAGTCGGTGAAGGCCTGGGCCGAACCGCCCTTGGTGCTGACGCCCTGCTCTTTCAGGCGCGAGGCCACTTCGGGCGACTGCAATGCGCGATTGAAGTCCTGGTTGAGCTTCTTCACCACCGCCTCGGGCGTGCCGGCCGGTGCGACGATGCCTTGCCAGGACGTGATGTCCATGTCCGCCAGGCCGACTTCCTTGTAGCTGGGTATGTCCGGCGCGGAATCTATCCGCTCGGACGACGTGACCGCCAAGGCCCGCAGCTTGCCGGCCTGGACGTGGGGCAGCAAGGTAATCACCGGATCCAGGATCAGGCTGATATGTCCGCCCAAGAGATCGTTGATGGCGGGCGCGCTGCCCTTGTAGGGAATGTGGGCCATGCGGATACCGGCGCGCTGCTTGAACAGTTCGCCTGCCAGAAAGGTGGAACTGGACGCCGAGCCGAAGGTCAGCGTATCCGGCTTGTCCTTTGCATAGGCGATGAACTCCTTCATCGTCTTGGCGGGCACGGCGTTGCCGGTGGCGATGATGTAGGGTTGGTCGGCCAGCAGGATCACGGGCGCGAAGTCCCGCGTGGCGGAGTACGGCAGGCTGCTGTACTGCAATTCGTTGATCGACATGATCGGCAGGTTGGCCAACAGCAGCGTATAGCCGTCCGCCGGCGCGCGGGCCACGAACTCGGCCCCGATGATGCCGCTGGCGCCGGGCTTGTTCACCACCAGCACTGGCTGCTTGACGTCCTGCCCCAGCTTTTGCGCGACCGTGCGCACGACCAGGTCGGCCACCCCGCCCGGCGGGAACGGCACGATGATCTGTATGCTTTTACTGGGAAAGTCCTGCGCGCTGGCGTTGCAGACGGCGCCCAGCGCCAGCGTGGCGCACGCAAGGATGCGAATGGCGTTCTTCATATAAGTGCTCCGAGATTAAGTCCGGTCAGGGATGGCGGATGGAAGAGGCTTGCGGGCCGAAGCCCTGGTCGAAAAAGCGCATCCAATTCCCGCCCATCAGCAGCGCCACGTCGTCCGATGAAAACCCGGTCGCGCGCAAGCCTTGCTCGATGTTCTGGAAATCGCGGCTGTCCTGGAACCAGTGCGGCTGCGGCGGAAACCCCGGCTGCGCGGCCGAGCCTTCGCCATAATCGATGTTCTTGGTGTAGCGGCCCGTGCGCATCCACTGCACCACCGAGTCCGGCTGGTCCTGGCACAGGTCCGAGCCCAGGCCCAGATGCTCCACCCCCACCAGGTCCGCCGTGCGCGCCACCATGGCGCAGAAATCGTCCAGCGAACAATCCGATTTGTTCTTGAGATGATGCGGGTACAGCGAAAAACCGAACATGCCGCCCGCGCCGGCCAGCGCCTTGAGCACCGTGTCCGACTTGTTGCGCAGCGCCTGCGCCCAGGCATGCGGATTGGCGTGGCTGATAGTGATGGGCCGCTCGGACAGTTCTATCGCTTCCAGCGTGGAGCGTTCGCCCGAGTGGCTCATGTCGATGACCAGACCGACCCGATTCATTTCCTTGATCACTTCGCGGCCCATGCGCGTGACGCCGCTGTCGACCGCTTCATAGCAACCCGAAGCCAGCAGGGACTGGTTGTTATAAGTCAGCTGCATGAAGCGCACGCCCAGCGCGTGCACCACCTCGACCAGGCCGATATCGTCTTCGATGGGCGATGGGTTCTGCAGCCCGAAAATGATCGCGGTACGGCCGGACTCGCGGGCGCGCCTGACGTCGTCGCCGCTGCGGGCCTGAACGATCAGGTCCGGAAAGCGCTCGAACCACCGGTTCCAGCGTTCGATGTTGTGGATCATCTCGCGCAGGTTCTCGTGATAGGCGATGGTGACGTGGACTGCGTCCACACCGCCTTCACGCAGTTGGCGGAATATCTTTTCGGACCAGTTGCTGTATTGCAGCCCGTCGACGCGTAAGGCGCTTGCGCTCATTGCTTGCTTCCTAGATTGGCAGTGAGCGGTACTGTAGATTTCCGGCCATAATTCAGTCAAACTAAAATAACTTCGTTTTATTTCATTTTTTCTTAAATATGAAACTAGAGCATTTGCGCATGTTCATGGCCGTGGTCGATGCCGGTGAACTGGCCCAGGCGGGCGATCGGGTGGGCCGCACGCCCGCGGCGCTATCCATGACCCTGAAGCAGCTGGAATCGGAGCTAGGCGGCCCCCTGTTCGAAGGCGAGCGCAAGATCCGCCTGTCTCCGCTGGGCCTCTATGTCCGCGCGCAGGCGCAGCGCGCCATTGCCGAATTCGATTCGGCCGTGGCCCATATGGTCCGCTATGCCAGCGGCGCGCTCGGAACCGCCAAGGTAGCCGCGGTGCCCTCGGCGGCCATCCGGCTGATGCCACAGGTCATCGGCACGATGCGCCGGCGGTATCCGCAGGTGCGGGTGGATTTGCGCGACATAGACTCGGCCGCGGTGGGCAAGGCGGTGGCCGACGGAGAGGTTGATTTCGGCATTGCCACGCTGCCGGCGCCCTTGCCCGGCATCGTGACCGAGCCCTTGTTCGAAGACCGTTTCGTGCTGGTGTGTCCGGCCGAACATGGCCTGACCAAACTGCGACGCGAGGTGCGCTGGAGCGATATCGATGCTGCGGAGTTCATTGCGAATGGCTTGTGCGCCCGCTTCAATTCTCCGGAAGTCGCCGCCTTGGTGGAGGCCTCGCTGCTGACGGTGCGCAACACCACTTCCTTGCTGACCTTCGTCGAACAGGGTTTTGGCGTAACCATCCTGCCCGCCCTGGCGGTCACGACAAGCGCAAAATTGGCGGTCGTGCCTCTGGCCGACCAAAGCGCCGTCCGCAGCCTGGAAGTGCTGACGCGCGGCGGCGAGACGCTCAGCCCGGCCGCGCAAGCACTGCTGAGTCTTACACGCAGCGTGGCCGCCGAGTTGGCATTGACCTGGTCATGATTTTTTCAGGACGCCCATGAAATTCGACATCTACGGCAGATTTCAACTGGACATCCAGCGTGTGGGCGCAGCGTGGGCCGTTTACCGTTCCGATGCGGGAAAGCGCGTCCCGGCTACGGACTTGGCCATTCCCCCGGAAGTGTCCGCCGACGAATTGGCGGAATACCTGGACGACATCTATCACGAGCTTTCCGGCCCCGGCGACCGGATTTCGCGCATCGGGTAGCGCGAGCGCCCTATTCTTCTTCGCCGTAGCCGAAAGGCCAGCGGCGCTTGTTCGGCTCGGGCGCGGGTTGCTGACTGTGCATGACGGGCTCCTGAGGTTCGATGGGCGAATACTACCGGCATCCGCCAAATCGAACTGCAAAGGTTCGCAAAGATCACGGCAATCGTGCCGCAAGAGCCCCATCCGTGTTTCTAACACAAGGCAGCCGCAGCCCGCATCGGGGCTAGAACGTATGCCATTTCCTGGACCGGCGCGTAGGATTGAAGCGGTACGGGAGAGCGCCATGCCAGATTCCAGCTGGATTTGCGGCAGCGAGCCGCCGGATCGCCAGGGATTCTTCGAGACCGAATTCAATACTGGCCAGACCGAAGTCACGATGTACTCCGTATTGGGCTGGATGCCGCCAGCGCATCGCGGATACGTCGTCAGATGGCGCTCGCTGGAACCGGCGGTGGAACAGGCGGAAATCGAACGCTATCTGTATTACCGCCGCGAGGGGCGCGGGTATTCCTGAAGCCTGAAGCCTGAAGCCTGAAGCCTGAAGCCAGCCCACTGAAGCACGAGAAGCCCGCCATCTCCAGCGGGCTTTTGTCTTTGCGCGGCCAAGCGCCGCCGCCGCCCATCAAGCCTGCAAGATCAGGCGACCGCCGCAAGCCCTTGAAATAACTGAAAGTTATGAAATTCCCTGATGAAAACCCCATCAGGGAATTTACTTATGCTCTTTAATTATTTGCAAAGCGCATACTTGCCGGGCAAGAATTCGTCCTTGGCATAGATCAAACCAGATGGAACTTCGTCAACTCGAGGCCTTTGCGGCCGTCATGTCCACGGGCAGCGTCACTGCTGCCGGCCGGCTGTTGGGACGCTCCCAGCCGGCGATCAGCCGGTTGTTGCAGGAACTGGAAGCCGAGATCGGCTATCCCTTGTTTGCGCGCAGCGGCCCGCGCGTGACGCCCACCGAGCAGGGCTTCCTGCTGTATGACGACGTCGAGCGCGCGCTGGCGGGCATGCAGCAGATCCGCAGCCGCGCCGATGAAATTGCCCGAGGTCAGGCGCAGCCGCTGCTGATGGCCGCCACCTCCGCCCTGGCGGCGGGACTGGTGCCCGACGCGCTCAAGCGCATCGAGGGCCGCATCGGCGCCGCTCGCATCCAGCTGCGCAGCGCCTCGCCCGAACGCGTGGTGCATGCCGTGCTGTCGGGCACCGCGCAACTGGGCGCGACCAGCCTGCCGCTGGAACATCGCGGCCTGACGGTGCACTGGATCGGGCAAGCCCCCTGTGTGGTCGCGTTGACGGAAAACGATCCGTTGGCCCAGCACGCCGTGGTGCCGGTAGCCGCGCTGGCCGGGCGCCGCCTGATCACGATGGCCAACCCCTACCGGCTGCGCCGCCGCCTCGACGCCGCGCTGGCGCAGAACGCCCAGGCGCTGGGTACCATGGAAACCAATTCGTCCGTCAACGCCCTGGCCGCCGTGCGCGCCGGACTGGGCGTGTCGGTGCTGGAACCGATCACCGCCTACGGCGCCCCCATGCCGGGCGTGGCGATCCGTCCCATCGACCTGGACATCCCCTTTTTCTTCGGGGTCATCACCCCGCAGTCGCAAACGCCGACGCCAGCCTGCCAGGCCATGGTCGACGCGCTCGCCCAAGCCGCCGCGACCCTGCTGCCCGGCTTCGCCCTGCACGACGCCGCCGAGCATTCGGCGCTGCTGCAGTCGATCTATGGCGACGACGCCCCTCTTACGGAATCCCCTGCTATATGAATCAGCCCCTAGCCACCCCGCCGCAAGGTCTGGCCGCGCTGGAAGCGCGCTTGCGGCAAGACCTGTCCTGGCTGGAAATCCCCGCCAAGAACTGGGTCACGCCCCGCCTCGTCGACGGCCAGCCGGTGCTGGACGTGGCCGTGATCGGTGGCGGCATGGCCGGCCTGGCCGCCGCCGCCTCGCTCAAGCACCTGGGCATCAACGCCCCGATCTTCGATCAGGCGCCCGAAGGCTATGAAGGCCCCTGGGCCACCACGGCCCGCATGGAAACCCTGCGCTCGCCCAAGCAACTGACCGGCCCCGCGCTGGGCCTGCCGGCGCTGACCTTCCGCGCCTGGTTCGAGGCGCAGTTCGGCGCCGAAGAATGGGAAGCGCTGGACAAGATCCCGCGCCTGCAATGGATGGACTACCTGCGCTGGTACCGCCGCGCGCTGGACCTGGACGTGCGTAACGAGCACCGCATCCTGGCCGTGCTGCCGCGCGCCGACCAGCTGGTGCAGCTGGACATCGAATCCCCCGCCGGACGCAGCACGGTGCTGGCGCGCCGCGTGGTGCTGGCGACCGGCCGCGACGGTCTGGGCGGCGCCTATGTGCCTGATTTTGCAAAGAAGCTGCCGCGCAACCGCTGGGCGCATTCGTCCGACGTGATGGACTACAACACCCTGGCCGGCAAGCGCGTGGGCGTGGTGGGCGCGGGCGCCTCGGCCATGGACAGCGCCGGCACCGCGCTGGAAGCCGGCGCCGCCAGCGTCGATCTGCTGATCCGCCGCAACGACATCCCCCGCATCAACAAGGGCAAGGGCGCGGGCAACCCCGGCCTGACCCATGGTCACCTGACCCTGCCCGACGAATGGAAGTGGAAGATCCGCCACTACATCAACGCGGCCCAGGTGCCGCCGCCGCGCGGCAGCACGCTGCGCGTCTCGCGCCACCCCAACGCCCGCTTCAACCTGGGTGCGGGCGTGCAGGACCTGGTGCTGGTGGGCGACGAGATCCACGTCACCACGCCCAAGGGCGTGTTCGTGCTGGACTTCCTGATCTTCTCCACCGGTTTCCGCATCGACTGGACCGTGCGTCCGGAGTTCGCCGCGCTGGCGCCGCATGTGCGCGCCTGGGGCGACCGTTACGTGCCGCCGGCCGGCGAAGAGGACCAGGAATTGCATGACTCGCCCGATCTGGGCGCGGTGTTCGAATTGCAGGAAAAGACCCCGGGCGCCTGTCCCGGCCTGGACCGCGTGCATTGCTTCTCCTACCCCGCGGCGCTGACGCAGGGCACGATCTCGGGCGACATCCCGGCCATCAGCGAAGGCGCCAAGCGCCTGGCGCAAGGCATCGCCGGCCTGTTCTACCGCGAGGACGTGGAAACGCACTACGCCAATATGGAAGCGTTCTCTGAACCCGAGGTGTTCGGCGACGAATGGACGCCGGCCCCGGCTCCCCAAGCGGAGACGGCGCAATGACAGGCTGGTTGCTGCGCCGCGTGGCGCAAGCCGCGGTAGTGGTCCTGTTGATGACGCTGATCGTCTTTGTGGGCCTGCACGCCATCGGCAATCCGGTGGACATCCTGATCGGCCAGGACGTGGACCAGGTGGACCGCGCCCGCATCATCGCCGAACTGGGCTTGGACAAGCCGCTGTGGGAGCAATACCTGGCGTTCCTGAACGGCGCCCTGCACGGCAATCTGGGCAATAGCTTCGTCTACAACATCCCCGCCGTGGAACTGGTGATCCAGCGCCTGCCGGCCACCTTCGAACTGGCCATCGCCGCGATGATGCTGGCCGTGGTGGTGGGCCTGCCGCTGGGCCTGTACGCCGGCCTGTATCCCGACAGCCGCTTCGCCAAGCTGATCATGGCGGGCAGCATCGTCGGCTTCTCGCTGCCGACGTTCTGGATCGCGCTGATGCTGATCATGACCTTCAGCGTGTCGCTGGGCTGGCTGCCGGCCAGCGGCCGCGGCGAAACCGTGGAGTTCCTGGGCTTCCAGTGGTCCTGGCTGACGGCCGACGGCTGGCGCCACCTGATCCTGCCGGCGTTCAACCTGTCGCTGTTCAAGATATCCCTGGTGATCCGTCTGACCCGCGCCGGCGTGCGCGACGTGCTGCCGCTGGACTTCGTGAAGTTCGCCCGCGCCAAGGGCCTGTCGCCCATGCGCGTGGTCTGTGTGCACGTGCTGCGCAACACCATGATTCCGCTGGTGACGGTGCTGGGCCTGGAGCTGGGCTCCACCATCGCCTTCGCCGTGGTCACGGAAAGCATCTTCGCCTGGCCCGGCGCCGGCAAGCTGATCCTGGACAGCCTGAACGCGCTGGACCGCCCCGTCATCGTCGCCTACCTGATCGTGGTGGTGTGCCTGTTCGTGACGCTGAACCTGATCGTGGACATTCTCTATAAAGTGCTGGACCCGCGGGTGCGGCTGGAGGCCTCGGCATGAGCGCCGTATCTACACCTACCCCCGCGCTGCGCCGCGAATCGCCGTGGCGGCGCAACCTGGCCGAGTTCATGTCGTCGAAGACGGCGGTGCTGGGCCTGGCCGTCGCCACCTTGCTGATCCTGGCCGCCGTCCTGGCGCCCTGGATCGCGCCGCAGAATCCCTATGACCTGCTGCAGATCGACGTGCTGGACGCGCGCCTGCCGCCGGGCAGCATGAACGGCCTGGACACCTTCCACTACTGGCTGGGCACCGACGGCCAGGGCCGCGACCTGCTGTCCGGCATCCTGTACGGCCTGCGCATCAGCCTGATCGTGGGCGTGGGCTCGGCGCTCATCGCCGGCATCGTCGGCACGCTGCTGGGTCTGTTGGCCGCCTACGCCGGCGGCAAGACCGACGCGATCATCATGCGCCTGGTCGACCTGATCCTGTCGTTCCCGTCCATCCTGGTGGCCATGATGATCCTGGCCTACCTGGGCAAGGGCGTGGGCAACGTGGTGCTGACGCTGGTGATCCTGGAATGGGCCTACTACGCACGCACCGCGCGCGGCCAGGCCCTGGTCGAGCGCCGCCGCGAATATGTGGAAGCGGCCCGCTGCCTGGACATCCCCAACTGGCGCATCATGTTGAAGCACATCCTGCCCAACTGCCTGCCGCCGCTGATCGTCATCGGCACCCTGCAGATCGCGCGCGCCATCACGCTGGAAGCCACCTTGAGCTTCCTGGGCCTGGGCGTGCCCGTGACCGAACCGTCGCTGGGGCTGCTGATCTCCAACGGCTTCCAGACCATGCTGTCCGGCGAATACTGGATCAGCTTCTATCCCGGCATCGCGCTCTTGATCACCATCGTGGCGATCAACCTGGTGGGCGACCGCCTGCGCGACGTGTTGAATCCGAGGACCCACAAATGAGCGCCGACCGCCATACTGCCGGCGCGCCGACGCTGGAGGTGCGCAACCTGCGCACCCACTTTCATACCCGCGCGGGCGTGCTGCCCGCCGTGGACGACGTTTCCTTCACGCTGGAACGCGGCAAGATCCTGGGCCTGGTCGGCGAGTCCGGCTCGGGCAAGTCCGTCACGGGCTTCTCCATCATGGGCCTGGTCGACGCCCCGGGCCGCATCGTCGGCGGCGAAGTGCTGTTCCAGGGCCGCGACCTGACCAAGCTGGCGCCGCGCGAACTACGCAAGCTGCAGGGCAACCGCATCGCCATGATCTTCCAGGATCCGATGATGACGCTGAACCCCGTGCTGCGGGTGGACGCGCAAATGATCGAGACCGTGCGCGCCCACAACAAGATGAGCGTGGCCCAGGCCCGCGCCTTGTCGCGCGACACGCTGGGCATGATGGGCATCCCCAGCCCCGAAGAACGGCTGCTGGCCTACCCGCATCAGCTGTCCGGCGGCATGCGCCAGCGCGTGGCCATCGCGATTGCCATGTTGCACCGGCCCGACCTGATCATCGCCGACGAACCCACCACCGCGCTGGACGTCACCATCCAGGCCCAGATCCTGTCCGAAGTGCAGAAGCTCGCGCAGCAGCACGGCACCAGCCTGATCTGGATCACCCACGACCTGTCGGTGGTGGCTGGCCTGGCCGACGACGTGGCGGTGATGTACGCCGGCCGCATCGTCGAGCACGGCACCGTCGACGACGTGCTGGACCGCCCCCAGCACCCCTACACCGTGGGCCTGATCGACAGCCTGCCCAGCAACAACCGCCGCGGCCAGCGCCTGCGCCAGATTCCCGGCATGACGCCCAACCTGCTCACCCTGCCCGCGGGCTGTGCCTTCGCGGCGCGCTGCTCGCGCGCCACCGCCGCCTGCGGCCAGCAGCCCGGCATCACCCAGGCCTTGCCCGAACACAAAGTGCGCTGCTTCCACCCCACGATCCAGACCAGCGAGGCGATGGCATGAGTACGACTGCCCCAACCCCGCTGATCGCCCTGAACCAGGTCAGCAAGCGCTTCGGCGAACGCCCCACCGGCCCCGCGACACGCGCCATGCAGCGCCTGGGCCTGTCCAAGCCGCCCGCCGTGACCCGCGCCGTCGACAACGTGGACCTGATCGTCAACCCCGGCGAAGTGGTCGGCCTGGTCGGCGAGTCCGGCTGCGGCAAGTCCACGCTGGGCCGCATCGCCGCGGGCCTCTTGACACCCTCCGGCGGCGAGATCCGCATCAACGGCGTGCGCCCGGCCGACATGAACTCGGCCCAGGCCCATGCCGCGCGCCTGCAAGTGCAGATGATCTTCCAGGACCCCTACGCCAGCCTCAACCCGCGCCTGCGCGTGGACGAGATCGTGGGCGAAGCGGCCCGCATCCACGGCCTGGTCGGCAACGGCGACTTCGACGACTACGTCAGCGCCCAGCTGGAACGCGCCGGGCTGGACCCGGCCCTGCGCCAGCGCTATCCGCACCAGTTCAGCGGCGGCCAGCGCCAGCGCATCGGCATCGCCCGCGCCTTGGCCGTGCAGCCCACCATGCTGGTGTGCGACGAGGCCGTGGCCGCGCTGGACGTGTCGATCCAGGCGCAGATCCTCAACCTGTTCATGGACCTGCGCGAAGACCTGGGCTTGACCTATCTCTTCATCAGCCATGACCTGGGCGTGGTCGAGCACTTGTCCGACCGCGTCGTGATCATGTACCTGGGCCGCGTCGTGGAAACGGCCACGGTGGAAGAAGTCTTCCGCCACCCCAACCACCCGTACACGCAGGCCCTGCTGGCCGAGATCCCCAGCCTGAAGTCGCGCCACAAGACCTTCACCGCGATCAAGGGCGAGATCCCCAGCCCGCTGAATCCGCCCGGCGGCTGCCATTTCCATCCGCGCTGCCCGCATGCGATGCCGCGCTGCAAGACCGAGGTTCCCACGCTGAAGGGAATCGCCATCAACCACCTGAGCGCCTGTCACCTGAACGACATGGCGTGACCACGGCCGCCGCGCCGCGGCTCCCGGATTAACCGCTAGTTCCCCCTATACCAAGGACTCCGAACATGAAACGCCTGATTCTCACTACCCTGACCGCCGCCATCCTCGGCGCTTCCGCCGCCGCCAGCGCGGACGACCTGTCCATCGGCTTCGCCGACCCGCTGTCGTCGCTGGACCCGCAGCTGAACAACCACGCCGGCGACCGCTCGGTGGCCCTGCACTTCTGGGACCTGCTGATCGAGAACAAGTGGAACAAGCTGCAGCCCGGCCTGGCGGTGAGCTGGAAGCCGCTGGACGACAAGACCTGGGAATTCAAGCTGCGCGAAGGCGTCAAGTGGCAGGACGGCACGCCCTTCACCGCCGACGACCTGATCTACTCCTACACCCGCGCGCGCGCCGTGCCGGGCAGCGTGGCCACCTATGCCGGCTACCTGCGCACCATCGACACGATGACCGCCAAGGATCCGCTGACCCTGATCGTCACGACCAAGGCCCCCAACCCCGACCTGCCGCTAAACCTGGCCTCGGTGCACGTGGTCAGCAAGCACGTCGGTGAAAAGTCCACCACCGAGGACTACAACTCGGGCAAGGCCATGGTCGGCACCGGCCCCTACAAGTTCGTCTCCTACACTCCCGGCGACCGCGTCATCATGGAACGCAACGACGGCTACTGGGGCGACAAGCAGATCTGGGACAAGGTCAACTACCGCTACATCAACAACGCCGCCGCCCGCACCGCCGCGCTGCTGGCCGGCGACGTGGACGTGATCGACAAGGTCTCGGTGTCCGACCTGGCCAAGCTGCAAAAAGCCGCCAACGTGTCCGTCTACCCCTACGACGGCCTGCGCGTCATGATCCTGCAGCCCAGCTTCAACCCCGCGCCCAACCAGTACATCACCGACAACAACGGCAAGCCGCTGGACAAGAACCCGCTCTTGGACGTGCGCGTGCGCCAGGCGCTGAACCTGGCCATCAACCGCAAGGCCATCGCCGACCGCATCCTGCAAGGCGCCGCTACCGAAGCCAACCAGTGGATGCCCAAGGGCACCATCGGCTACAACCCCGACGTCAAGGACATCCCCAACGACGTCGCCCAGGCCAAGAAGCTGCTGGCCGAAGCCGGCTACCCGGACGGCTTCAAGCTGACGATGCACGTGCCCAACGACCGCTACCCGCAAGGCCCGGAAACCGCCCAGGCCGTGGCGCAGTTCTGGACCCGCGCCGGCGTCAAGACCCAGGTGGAAGTGGTGCCATGGGCCGTGTACTCGGGCCGCGCCAACAAGAACGAATTCGCGGTCAGCATGCTGGCCTGGGGCAACGGCACCGGCGAAGGCAGCTACGCGCTGGTCAACATCCTGGCCACCGCCGACGCCAAGAAGGGCCTGGGCGCGTCCAACTGGGGCCGCTACAGCAACCCCAAGGTCGACGCTGCGCTGGAGCAATCCACCTCGGAATTCGACGTGGCCAAGCGTGAAGCGGTCCTGCGCGACTCCGTCAAGATCGTGTCCGACGACGTGGCCATCATCCCGCTGTTCCACTACAAGAACATCTGGGCCACCAAGAAGGGCCTGAAGGTCACCCCCATGACCAGCGACCGCACGGCCGCCATGATGGTGACGAAAGAGTCGGGCAAGTAAAGCCATGACGCCCACCCTTACCATCACCCCGGCCGACGACCTGATCGACGTGCCGCGCCAGATCCGGGTCGAACACGTCGCCCCCGGCCAGACGGTGGAGATCACCGCCCTGACCCGCCGCAACGGCGTGCTCTGGCAAAGTCAGGCCGCCTTCGTGGCGGGGGCCGACGGCACGGTCGACCTGGGCCGCGACGCGCCGGTGTCCGGCGACTACGCCGGCGTGGCGCCCATGGGCCTGGTCTGGTCGCAGTCCCCCGTGGACTCGTCCAGCCGCGAACACTTCAACCACCCGGTAACCGACGCCCTGGTCACCGACGTGGTGGCGCGCGCCGCCGGCGCCCAGGCCCAGGCCAGCTTCACCCAGCGCCTGGCGTCCGATGGCGTGACGCGCCAGGACGTGCGCGAGGAAGGCCTGGTCGGCACGCTCTACTTGCCGCCCGGCCCCGGCCCGCACCCCGCCGTCATGATCCTGAATGGCTCCGGCGGCGGCATCAACGAACCGCGCGCGGCGCTGTATGCCTCGCGCGGCTATGCCGCCTTCGCGCTGGCCTACTTCAAGGCGCCGGGCCTGTCGGACTACATCTCCAACACCCCGCTGGAATACTTCCAGACCGGCCTGCGCTGGCTGCGCAAGAAGGTGCAACCCAAGCACGATTTCGTCGCCATCAGCGGCCAGTCGCGCGGCGGCGAGCTGGTGCTGCTCTTGGGCGCCACCTTCCCCGAGGAAGTCTCGGCCGTCGTCGCCTACGTGCCCGGCGCCGTGGTCCACAGCGGCCAGAACGCCTGCGATCCCAAGATCGGCCGCGAAGGCCCCACGTGGCTGCTGGGCGGCAAGCCCATCCCCCACGTCTGGGAAAACAACCGCACCGCCACCTGGGCGCCCTTCGACGAAGGCCCCTCGCCGCACCGCCACGAGAAAGCTATCCTCACCGCCCTGCAAGACCCCGACGCCGTGGCCCGCGCCCGCATCAAGGTCGAGGACATCCAGGGCCCGGTCATGCTGCTGTCCGGCACCGACGACGGCTCCTGGCCGTCCAGCATCTATTCCAAGATGGTGCAGGACAAGCTGGCCCAGGTGAACCACCCCTACCCGGTCGAGTGGCTGGACTACGAGAACGGCGGGCACTCCATCCTGTTCCCCTACGTGCCCACCACCCAGCTCGTCTACGCCCACCCCGTGTCCGGCAAGATCAGCACCAGCGGCGGCAACCCCAAGGACAACGCCCGCGCCGACCAGGAATCCTGGGAAGGCGTGAAGCAGTTTCTGGACGCCGCGGTCCAAGCCCGCGCCGCCAAGTAAAGCATCAAGGAGATCCGCATGGCTGAACCCATCGTCTACAACGTCACGGACGACCTCGTCGACCGCCTGATCGGCCTGGCCCCGGGCGCCAAGACCTACGAAGTGCGCCACGTCCGCGAGAAGGTCGCCGCCGCCACCCAAGGCAGCTACGACGCCCTGTTCGACCCCGCGCTGCCCGGCCTGACCCTGGCCGAGCGCCTGCTGGTCGCGCTGTACGCCACCCGCATCACCCCGTCGCCGCTATTGGCCGCGCACTACCGCGCCCGCCTGGCCGACGCCGGCGCCACCCCGGCCGACATCGCCGTCGCCGAATCCGGCAAGCCGTCAGACGCCGCCACCCCGCGCCTGGCCGCCATCCTGGAATTCACGCGCAAGCTGATCGAGAAGCCCGTCGAAGGCGACGAAGCCGCGCTCAAGACCCTGCCGGCCGCTGGCGTCTCCACGCCCGCCGTGGTCACGCTGTCCCAGCTAGTCGCCTTCCTGTCCTACCAGGTCCGCTTGGTCGCCGGCCTGGAAGCCATGAAGGCCCTGGAAGGCCAGCCCGAACGCGCCGCAGCCACCCCGCCCGCGCCCTTCCCCGCCAACACCGCCGCCACCGCGCCCGGCGCGGTGATCAAGGCCCACGGCTTCACCAACGAATCGCTGGAATGGAAGGCCTGGCTCGACGTCGTCAACGTCGAAACCGCCACGCCCGAACAAGTCGCCGTCCTGGAAGAAAGCCACCCCAAGGCCAAGGTCTCGGACTACTACCTGTTCCTGGTGCATCAGCCGGAAATCCTGCGCCAGCGCTCCACGGCCTTCAACGCCATCATGTATGCGCCGGGTGGACTGTCGCGTGCAGAACGCGAACTGGGTTCGACCTACGTGTCGCGTATCAACGGCTGCGTGTACTGCGCGTCCGTGCATGCCCAGCGTTTCGAACAGCTGGCCAAGCGCAACGAGGTCATTGCGCAGGTGTTCGAGGATCCCGCCACCGCCGGCACCACGGCGCGTGAACTCGCCATCGGCAAGTTCTCGATCCAGATCACCGAAGCGCCTGCCGCGGTGAATTCGGACAGCATCCAGGCTTTGAAGGATGCGGGCTTGAATGAAGGCGAGATCCTGGATCTGCTGCATTCGGATGCGATCTTCGCTTGGGCGAATCGCTTGATGTTGAATCTGGGCGAGCCGGTTTTTCCGAAGGCTTGATCCTGCGGCGTCCGGCCGCTTGCGTGCCGGACGCTATGCTTGCGGCTTGTCATCGCTGACACTGGCCGGCGATGACAAGCCGTCCTATCAACGCTGCCAGGTCAGCAGCTTGACGCCCGCAACGCCAAACACCACGGCCACCGTCCCTTCGATCCAACGCCGCAGCCTGACGTACAGGGCGATCATCGGCGCGGTCGAGAAGGCGATCGCATAGCCGCCGAACACCATGACGCCGAGCAACGCACAACCGCCGATGATCGCGGGCAAGGTGCCGTCCGACGCGCTCTCCCCCAGCCCCAGCGACATGATCGCCATCCAGGCCAGCACCGCCTTGGGGTTGCCGATATGCATGAGCACGCCCTGGCGGTAGAGCACCCGGTAGCGCGGCGTCGCTCGGCCCGTATCCACGTTCGCGAAGCCGGTGCCTCGCTTCAGCGCCGACCTGCCGGTGCGGAACGCCAGGTAGAGCAGATAGACGCCGCCCACCATCTTCATGACGTAAAGCGCCTGGGCGGAAGCCGCCAGCACGGCGGAAATCCCGGTCGCCGCCAGCGTCGCCCAGAACAACGAGCCCGTAATGACGCCCGCCGCCAGCGCAAGGGCCGGCAGGCGGCCGTGACGCATCGCCGTTGCCATGATCGCCATGTTGCTGGGTCCGGGACTGGCGGTGGCAATCAGATAGGTGCCGTACACAAGAGCAAGCTGACTCACGAGCATTTGCGTTTCTCCAGGGATGCCAGGACATATCCAGCGTTACAGCGGGAGGTCCCCGCGATGAACGATATGGACCTTGTTGCCGTCAGGATCGCGCAGATATGCGCCGAAGTAGCCGTCACCATAATGAGGACGCGCTCCCGGCGCGCCTTCGTCCGTACCGCCCTGCGCCAGACCGCCCGCGTGGGCCGTGCTCACGGCTTCCTGCGTAGGAGCCAGAAACGCGACCATGCTGCCATTGCCCACCGTCGCTGGCTCGCCATCGTAGGGCATGTAGACATAGAAGCGCGGCAGCAGCGCCTGACCGGTCACCCAGCAAAGCGCCAAGGGCCCGCCATCCGGCGTGACAACCCGACGCTTCAATCCGAGCGGAAGCAGCACCGCGTCATAAAAACGGCCCGCGCGTTCAAGATCACGCGTTCCGACAGTGATATGGCTGAACATTTGACGACTCTCCCTACGCCTGCCCTGACGGGCAGGCGCTTTCAGAAATGCATGACATGCTCCAATCGCATCGGGCATGTTACTCGGATGCCGGATAACCGGGATCGCAAGATACAGCACAGTCCGCGGCTGGTTTTCCCGGTTTGCCAGCGTCGGCGGCGTTTTCGTTAAACTGACGCTTTCCGCCTACTCATGCGCCCCGCCCATCGCGGGGCGCATTGCCTTACCCCATGTCCGAAAAAAACCACGACATCCGCCCCGGCCAGTCGATTGAACTGCTCAAGGCCCTGCACATCCTGACCCGCGACGGCAAGATGAACCAGGACAGCCGCCGCAAGCTGAAACAGGTCTATCACCTGTTCCAGTTCATCGAACCGTTGCTCAAAGACGTCCAACAACAACGCGGCGCCGTCACCCTGGCCGACCACGGCGCGGGCAAGTCGTATTTGGGCTTCATCCTCTACGACCTGTTCTTCAAGGAACAGCCCGAGGCGCTGAAGAACGGCTCCCATATCTACGGCATCGAAACCCGCGAAGAACTGGTGAAGTCGTCGGAAGAACTGGCCAAGCGGCTGGGGTTTGGCGGCATGTCGTTCCTGAACCTGTCCGTGGCCGATTCGATCACGTCGGACAAGCTGCCCGCCACGATCGATGTCGTCACCGCCCTGCACGCCTGCAACACTGCCACCGACGACGCGATTCACTTCGCCTTGGAAAAGAAGGCCAAGTACATCGTCGTCGTGCCCTGCTGCCAGGCGGAAGTGGCTTCGGTGCTGCGCAAGAACAAGGCGAAGGCGCTAGCCGATCCGCTGGCTGAGATTTGGCGGCATCCGCTGCATACTCGTGAATTCGGCAGCCAGATCACCAATGTGCTGCGCTGTCTGCAACTGGAAGCGCACGGCTACCAGGTCAGCGTGACCGAGCTGGTGGGATGGGAGCATTCGATGAAGAATGAGCTGATCATTGCGCAGTACAAGGATTTGCCGCACAAGAAGGCGGCAGACCGGCTGACGGAGATGCTGGAGAGGATTGGGTTGCAGGAATTGAAGGACCGGTTCTTCGTGCCGCAGTCCGCAGAAGCCGCGTAAGCGATGGGCCTGTCGCCGCTTGCCGCCAGCTGCATCGCATGATCAGCGGCTCGCACAACTACTGCCACCCATGCCCGCTCAAAAGCGAAACCCATGCCGGATTTCGCTCATTCCAGCCGTCTCGCCGATAGCAAGTCTCTGAATGCCACCTCACGAGTCTGAAGAGCTTGCGAGGCAGATCAATTGCCAGAGCTTCGGCGCAACCTATCGGATGAGTTCTTGTTCAAGCGCTTCGCTTCGTCTTCCGCGTAATCTTCCTCACCCTCTTCGTACTTGCCTTCATACATGCAGCTGCTGCGGCTCCATCCGCACTCGCCGCCCAATGAACAACCTGAACTCAAGGCGGCAAGAAACAAGAGGATGCTGCAACGGCCTAATCTTTGAATCGACATATCGCTCCCGGGTAGTCGTTGTAGTGTAAGGGATGACAAAGTACCCGCATGAGCCCCGGCCGGGCACCCTGCCGGTGCGCTCGCTTTCGGGCGCACGCGCATGATAGGCCGCCCGTCTTCCAGGCCCCGCAACGAAAGCGCGAATCCCACCGGCGACTCGAACGATGCCGCCTGATTCGGCTCCCGAGACAGTTGCTTCCGCAGCCAGGCCGATCAGGGTCGCCGCCGTTGCTGAATCAACTCAGCCAGATTCGGACGCCGCTGATAGATAGACCGCTCCATTTTCGTGACACTCCACCGCTCTATCACCAGATGGGGCGAATGGATGACCGAAGATTCGGGTGTCAGCATCGTGCTTACGCCGGTGCAGCTGGCAGCGATCCTGCAAGGCGAGTCGATCAGCAGGGAGTCGACGCTTTCGAACAGGATGTGGGGCGGCCTTACCCTAGCGGGGGGTGTATTGGAAATGGTGGGCGGCGCTGCGCTATGCGTGGTGCCAGAGCCCACCGGCCTGACCAAGGCGGGCTGCGTACTGCTTGGCGCCCACGGTTCGGATACGGCGGCAACCGGTCTGCAGGAAGTGTGGACGGGGCGGCAAACCCGATCATTGACGCAAAGAGGCCTGGCCGAACTCGCGAGTAAGCTTGGTGCGACACCCGGCTCAGGTAAGGCGCTCGGCTTGACTGTCGAGCTTGCCGTGCCGGCCGGGTTTGCGGGGGCGATTAAGGCTGCGCGAGTATCGAGCATTGTCGCTGGGCGGATTTCTCTGTCTCGGCATGAGGCGGCAGTGTTGGGCGGCCTTGGAGGCCATACGCTCACACAGCATGTCGGCAAGACAAGGGCATTTCTCGAGTCGAGGTTGCGGTCAAACCCCCAATTCTTGCGAGTATCGACATTTCATTCACTTGACGCGGCAGAGCAAGCTGTAAACCTTGTGCTGCGCCGCGAGGCGACTCGGGTAAATGCTTGGGCTTTGTCGCCCAGTAGCAATACCAAGCTGATATTGAACAGCCCTGTTGCCGACACTCTTGGCTCCGTCCTGGTGCGTGGTGCAACAGACTTGGTAAAGGGGAAAAACGTGGTTGTCGTGCTTAAAAAGCGCCCCTACAACGGTATGCTCTATTTTGTGCTAACAGCCTATTTGGATATTTGATGTCGATGAATCATGATCCCTACCCAAGGCTTTACCAATTTATTGGATGTTGCTTTCATCAAGATTATGATTTGGAGGGGGAGACGATTGAGGAAATAGTCCATGGCTACAAGGAAGCCTCGTCCCCCACGGAAATTGCGCATATCTGCTCGGAAATGGACCAATTTCTTGCTGAATATGGTTCCGCCGTCGAATCGGCTTTTGGACAAAGATGGGGCTGGTTCAGCCCTATGGGATTGGGCTACACCGTTCCAGCCTTTTTTGAAGAGTTGAAGCGAATTCTGAACAGTTAGAGACCTCTTTGCGTCAATAACCGGTCTTGCCGCCCCGTCCAAGCTTCACGTAGACCAATTGCCGCCGTGTCCGAACCATGCGCGCTTAACGGCACGCAGCCGGCCTTCGTCGAGCCGGTTGGCTCCGGCGCCACACAAGGCGGCTCCATCCACCATCTCCAGTACGCCAGCGGCGAGGGTCAGGCCTCCCCACATCCGATTCGAAAGAATCGATTCAGTGCTGCTCGACACACCTTGCGGTATGGCAGTCAGTTGCACAGGCGTAAGCACAATGAAGATGCCAGATTCTTCGATTAACGCCTGAGCCGTTCACCAGGCTCATGCAGCAACTACGGCTTTTCACTCCGGACTCTATGTCGGGACCGTACCAGATCACTCGCCTTAAAATGAGACCAACGAGTGATCAACCATGGGCAATGACTTAACCGGTGATTACTGCAGGAGTTTCCGCCTCGCTGCGACGCCCATGGAATTTCATAATTTTTGGCAATGTAGAAATCAAAATTTCTATGGTTTCCTACGCTCGGATGGATCGTCGCAAAACATCCAGTTTGCCCCCCCTGTAGCACACCATCGGGCATAGATTGGTCGTCGCTTCAGGGATCCCAGTTTTCTGATTTTTTGCGATCAGAATCCTTGAGCATTTCCCGGGCAGCATCTATCGGTTCATATTGCATCAGGTGCTTCTGCCTAATTGTAGTAGCACCGCAGGGCCACGGTGTCGCAGCCCTTGTCAGCGAGTAACTATCGGCAGCATTTTGGGAGGTTGCCATGGATTCACATGACGAAATTCTAAAAAGACTCAAGGTTGGCAATAACGGCAATGCTCTAACGCTGGCCGATATCATGTCCCTGTCGCCCGCGCAACTACGCAACCTGGCGGCCCCCAGGTTGACTCGTGCCGAGACCGAAACGCTAATTAATTCAGCCAAGAAAGCGCATCAGGAAAATACCGTCTTTGAATCCCGCCTGCTGTCCAGGGCCAATCCTCAGTTAACTCAACTGGCACACCTTGGCGTGACCCCTCTCCAGGAAGAGCGGGGATATACGGGAACATTTGAGCGACGAGCCGAAAGCTACGTTGCCCCCGGTTCGGTTTCCTCCATGTTTTCCCCGGCTGCCTATCTGACCGAACTCTATCGCGAAGCCTCGCCTTTGCATCAGGATACATCCGCGTATTATCTGAAAAAACGGCGGCCGGATCTGGGGAAGTTACTGCTGTCGCAAGCCAATATGGATACCGAAGTCTCGACGCTTACCTTGTCCAATGAAATCCTGATGGACAACATCGCGAATCATCACAGCTGGTCGCCCGAGCAAGTCACTGAGACGCTGTCTACCTACCGTCTCAGCGGTAATACGCCATACCATTCGCCGTTCGAAGCCGTGCGTCAGAGTATTCTGCAACAAGATCCGGGGCTCTCGGTGCTGGCACACTCGCCGCACTTCAGCACACAGTTGCCCCCGCAGTTACTGATGGCGATGGTGATGGCCATGCCCCCTGAGCTGTTGAACATATTAACGGAGGCCATCACTGACAATAATACAGAGACGTTGTATCAGAAGAACTTCGGCACACTCTCTGTCGAGCACTTATCGTCGGTCAGTAATTTGGCGCATTACTATGACCTCTCGATGAAGGAAATCACTACGCTTACTTCCTTGATGGCGCCTGCCCACACTCATCTGAAGAACACGCTCGACTCTGTAGCTATTGATAGTGATGGGCAGACGAAAAATATCGCCATTATAGAAAAATCTGGATCCCAGCTTAACTACGCCCATCTTGTGCCACTTATGGGTGGAGGATTTGAGTACGAATTCAGTGTAAAAGAAACCATACCCGCCGCAAGCACGTTAAGAATAGTGCATGACACCACCGGTTATTCTAGCGATCATGTCTATTTCGAACAGCTCAATCTAATTCCACAGAAAAACACTCGCACCCGGGTTCCCCTGGCTATGCTTGATGAACACTTGTATGAGAATCCGTTAAAAATAGGTTTTTTGAGGGAAAGACCTGAAAACGGAACTTATTATTACAGTGTATCTACTTACACCACCGACCTCCCCATCAAAAGGTCGTTGCTCTATCTGAATAAATTAATCCGCCTATATAAAGCACTCGGCATTTCCCTGTCGGATATGGAGCGCTTCCTCCTGCACACTGGCAGCCAGACTGTTATCAGCGAAGCTTTCCTGACCAGCTCCGCCTATGCCAAATTTCTCTCCCAGCAGTATGGGATCCCGCTGGACAGCACCCTAATGTTCTGTGGTATCGACATTGGCACGCAGTCTACCCCTGAACTGTCCAGTCAGTTCGACCTGCTGTTCAACACCCCACCGCTCAATGGCCAGACCTTTGCGCTGGGCGGCGCTGTTATTGAGGTCGACCCAAGCAAGCTGGATTCTGCCGACAGCTTCCGCCGTGCGGTGCTCAAACGCGCCTGGCAAGTGGATGATGCCGGCCTCTATCAGATGCACCTGATTGGCAGCCGAACCGCGACCGCCGGCATCAACAACACCCTGACCGACCTGTCCGATTTGTACCGCATCGCGTTGCTGGCACAGACACATGCCTTGACCATCGATGAACTGAATACCCTTCTATTACTGTCACCGTACCGCGCAACCAAGCTGTACGGCATCGATGAGCCGACCCTGAAAGCGCTGACTCAGTACCTGTATTTCACTACCGAGTGGCTGGCTCAGCAAAAATGGAGCGTGTATCAGCTGTTTGTCATGGCCACCGACATTTACAGCACGGTCTGGACCCCCGCCCTCGGAAGCCTGCAACAGACTCTGCTGAATGGGCTTGGGGAGCAAGCTAGCTTGCACGGCGACACACTAATAACCGCCATGGCGCCGTTCATTGCCTCATCATTGCACCTGAACACCAGCAGCCTAGCCGAGTCCATCCTGCTGTGGGCGAACCAAATCAAGCCCAGTGAGCAGACCGTGGACAGCTTTTGGAGCCAGATACAAAAAGAGACCCCGACCGAGACCGAGCGCAATAACATCATTGCCTACGCTCAGGTATTGGCTCAGTTGTCCGCAATCGTCAATACCGTCAATATCAGTGAGCAGGAGCTGGCATTGCTGGTAAAAGATCCTGCGCTGTTATCGCCAGGAATGACGGCTCTGGGCTTGAATGTCGGCATTCTGCAGCAAGTGACACTATTCCACCGCTGGATTAACGGCTCCGGTGCCTATGTCGACGATGTGCTGACGGCACTGAACAACGGCACGCTCTCCGCCGAACTGTTGGCCAACTCGCTGCAAGATGAAGTCACACGGGTGAAACAGGCCATGGCGCAGGCAGTTCGGGGCAATACCCCCCTGACGCACTGGGATGACGTGTATGCGGTCATTCAATGGCTGAAGATGTCCGCAACACTGCACATCACGCCGGACAGCGTGGCAGACCTGATGGCTTTGACTTACGACAGCGCCACCCCCTATGCCACTTGGTCATCACTGGGCGACGTGATGCTGGGTGGTCTGGACAGCCAGCGGAGTGAGGCCGTGAAGAGCAGCCTGGATGAGCAACTGAGCGGCGCGCTCAGCGCCTACTATATCCGGGAGGTGTCAGCGATCTCGCTGGGCAGCCGTGAGGCGCTGTACAGCCACCTGCTGATTGACAATCAGGTCTCGGCACAGGTGAAAACCTCCCGACTGGCCGAAGCCATCGCCTCGGTGCAGCTTTACGTGCACCGGACATTAAATGGTCAGGAAACCGACGCCGATACCGCCGTGCTCACCCGCCAGTTCTTTGTGGACTGGGATACCTATAATGCCCGGTACAGCACCTGGGCCGGGGTGTCGCAACTGGTCTATTACCCAGAGAATTATGTCGACCCGACGCTGCGTGTGGGGCAGACAGCAATGCTGGATAAAATGCTGCAGCAGATATCACAATCCACCCTCAGCAGTGATGGAGTGGAGTTGGGGGTGCTTGATTACCTGACAGCTTTTGATGAAATAGCCAACCTGGATGTTGTCAGTGGTTATCATGACAATATCGATGTCAATCAGGGGTTGAGTTACTTTGTCAGCAGCAGCCAAACAGAGCCTAAAAAGTTCTACTGGCGTAGCGTGGACCACAGCAAGGGCATTCTGGGGGGGTTTCCGGCCAATGCCTGGTCCGAGTGGCGTGAAATTACCTGTGCCATTACCCCCTGGGATATGATTATCCGTCCGGTGCTGCTCAATTCTCGCTTGCTCATTAGCTGGGTAGAAAGAACGGACCAGGTTAGCAATGACGGCACTACCGCATCATCTGTTTATACGCTGAAGCTATCCAGAATTAATTATGACGGCGGATGGAGTTCACCTTTCTCCTATGATGTCACCGCCATTATCCACAGGGTCCTCCAACATACAAACGAAGTGGGCATGTTTTTTTCCGAATATCAAGGGAACGGCATGCTCATTGTTTATTTTTACGAGAAAGACAGTGAGGATGTGATACCCAGCATCTTTTATGCAAATGGGTTCTACATCCATGCAGACATGAGTCGCCATGACGTGGATATGTCGAGTGAAAATGAAGCGGAAAAATTTTCCAACATAAGGAGAAGAACTTACTTTACCCTGGACAAGCTCAGTGTAAGAAAGGTTAACAACACTTACACCGACCGTTATCTGGTTGATTTAACGTTCGCCAACAGTGAAGAGAACAATGACTACGATTTGGTTGGCGACTTTTCGAGTGCAACATCTACTGACAATAGTGGAAGCAGGGTTGGTTTAAATATATCTCCAATTATAGATTTGTCTTATAAAAAAAATATTAAAGCCAAACCCAATGATGACTCCATTCTTAATATTTTCTCCAAAGAAAACGAACAATTCGTCATATATGATATTTCTTTTGAATATGTAGACGCCAATCAAGGTGATGACAAACACGTTGGCGCAGTGATTACCATTGAAAACAACCAGCTAGTTATTAATACCAGCAGTAGTTATATGGATTACCGCCCCCCCACCGGTTACCCTCGAATAGTTCTTCATTTCTCTGATACTGCCAGCACTTATTCCATACCCGAGCCGAGCGAATATTTTAACGACATAGCCCATATCCATTATCGTTCATATAAGGTTCCCGAGGGTAAGCTCAGCCTTGATAAGGCCCGTAGCCTTAAAGAGATTAGATTTCATCATAAAGATCCGAATGATGACAGCTCTATATTCTCAATATATACAAGTAACCCAAAAGCCTGCGTCTCATTCAGCCCCGAGAATATTACTTTTAGCGCAACAACAAAAGACAATCCATTCTATGCAATAACAGCACAAGACGGCTGCAATTTACTTCCGAATTTCTCTCGCACCAAGACAATGCGGTATGCATTTACAGAGATAGCACTGGATGTGACCGATGACTTTTCTTGGGAAGAGAGCGTGACCATTCCATGCAATTTATATACCGTGAATATTTTTGGCATCTACGCCGAAGTGGCAGTGAACATAATCCTAACCAGGATGAATATTGATCTAAAAAACTACATATCCCTGAACAAAACACCCAGCGGTTCGCTATACATGCAGCAGTCTGTCTACCGTACCCGTCTGAACACGCTGTTTGCCACACAGCTTATCAGCAAGGCCAGCGCCGGTCTGGATGCTATTTTCTCTATGGATACCCAGTTATTACCGGAACCTAAATTGGGTGAGGGAACATATGTAACGCTGGAGCTAGGAAAATATGACAGCTCCATTCACGGATCGTCGCATGAATTTACCATTGAATACACAGCCGTTTACAGTGGACTTGACCGATTCCCCCTGAGTAAAGGACTCTTGAGCGACACAAAAAACACTGTGACAAGATTCTTTGTTCCTCGTATCGATGATGGCTATGACGCGCCGGACGATCTATACCTCCGGGGTCGTTATCAGAAATCTAGTAATTTGCATATCATTCGCTTGAGTCGTGCTGACGTGACCAATCCTGACGGCTGGAGACTGGACACAAGTTATAACGGCGGGACTTTTCCGGGATTGGTATCCGTTTATGGCTTGACCCAGTCCACCGAACCGATGGACTTTAACGGCGCCAACGCCCTCTACTTCTGGGAGTTGTTCTACTACACACCGCTGATGGTCCATGCCCGCCTGCTGCAGGAGGTCCAATATGACGAAGCCCTCAGCTGGCTAAAATACATCTGGAGTCCCACCGGTTATATGGTGCACGGTGAGTTGTAGCGCTATTACTGGAACTGCCGCCCCCTGGACGAGGACACCTCCTGGAACGCCACCCCGCTCGACTCGGTCGACCCGGATGCCGTCGCGCAGAACGATCCCATGCACTACAAGGTGGCCACCTTCATGAGCATGCTCGACCTGCTGATCGCCCGCGGCGACGCAGCGTATCGCCAGCTGGAGCGCGATACCCTCAACCAGGCCAAGATGTGGTACACGCAGGCCCTCAATCTGCTCGGCAACGAGCCCTACATACCGTTGAACAACGATTGGGAAAACCCGTCACTGGATTCGGCCGCCAGTACAACCTCCCAGCGCGCTTACCAGCAGGCTCTGCTGACCGTGCGCGAGACCGGCCTACCGGCGCCGATGACCGCCAACACCCTGACCGAGCTCTTCCTGCCGGAAGTGAACGGCAAGCTGCAGGGCTACTGGCAGTTGTTGGCGCAGCGCCTCTACAACCTGCGTCACAACCTGTCCATCGATGGCCAGCCGCTCTCCTTGCCGCTGTATGCCACGCCGGTATTACCGGCGGGCCTACAAAGTGCCGCGGTGGCCACGTCTCAGGGCGGCGGCACACCGCCAGAGCCGGTGATGCCGCTCTACCGCTTCGCGGTTATCCTGGGTAATGCCCGCAATCTCGTGGGCCAGCTGATGCAGTTTGGCAGTTCGTTGCTGGGGTTTATCGAGCGGCAGGATAGCGAAGCCATGGCCGAGTTGCTGCAGACCCAGGCCCGCGACCTGTCGGTGACCGCCATAGCCATGCAGGATACGGCCATCGCCGAGGTCGACGCGGACAAACAGGTGCTGCAATGCAGCCGCCAAGGCGCGCAGACCCGCTTTGACACTTATGTTGCTCTGCATGACGAGAACATCAACGCCGGTGAGCAGCAGGCGATGGATCTGTACCTGTCCGCCTCGGTGATCGCTGCCGGCGGGGATGCTTTGCGCACCACTGCGGCGGCCATGGATCTGGTGCCTAACATCTACGGCCTGGCGGTCGGCGGCGCGGTCTATGGGGCCATGTTTAACGCCATGGCCATCAGCACCGATATCGCCTCGCAGGCCACGCGCATTTCGGCTGATCGGATCAGCTATAACGAAACCTACCGTCGCCGGCGTCAGGAGTGGGCCGCCCAGCGCGATAACGCCGAGCATGAACTCAAGCAAATTGACGCGCAGCTGGCGTCCCTGAGTATCCGCCGTCAGTCGGCCGTACTGCAAAAAACCTACCTGAAGACGCAACAGGCGCAGGTGCAGGCGCAGTTGGAGTTCCTGCAGCGCAAATTCAGCAACAAGGCGCTGTACAACTGGCTGCGGGGCTGCCTATCCGCCATTTACTACCAGTTCTACGATTCGACCGTCTCGCGCTGCCTGATGAGCCAGGAGGCCTATCGCTGGGAAACGAACCAGCCGCAGGCCAGTTTCATCAAACCGGGAGCCTGGAACAGCACCTATGCCGGCCTGATGGCCGGGGAAAACCTGATGCTGAACCTGGCCCAGATGGAAGATGCGTACCTGAAACAGGACGAACGTCCGATGGAGGTCACGCGCACCGCTTCCCTGGCGCAGCTGTATGCGGCCTTGCCGGACAATAACGGTTTTGTCCTGGCGGATAAGGTGGACACGCTTATCAATAGCGGCAGTGGACAGGCCGGCACCACAGAGAACGGCATCAAACTGGGAAGCGGCACCCTGACCAGTTCGGTCAAACTGGCGGATCTGGCCATCATGGCGGACTATCCCGTCGGTCTGGGCGAGGTGCGCCGCATCAAGCAAATCAGCGTCACGCTACCTCTGCTGATGGGGCCGTATCAGGACGTGCAGGCGGTGCTCAGCTATGGCGGCAGTGTGGTGATGCCGCGAGGGTGCAACACCCTGGCGGTCTCCCATGGCATGAATGACAGCGGGCAGTTCCAGCTGGACTTCAACGATGCGCAGTTCCTGCCGTTCGAGGGTATTCCGGTCAATGACAATGGCACGTTAACGCTCAGTTTCCCTAACGCGACCGGTAAACAGAAGACGGTATTGCTCAGCTTGAGCGACATCATTCTGCATATCCGTTACACGATCCGTCATTAGTCGTCAGCAGGGACCGCCGGCCGCTCGAAGCCGGGCAGGAGACGCCGTTATGCAAACGCAGCAGAACGTGAATATCGCGCCGCTGTCCTTGCCCAAAGGCGGGGGCAGTCATCAAGGGATGGGGGAAAGCCTGGGCGCCGCCGGCCCTGACGGCATGGCCTCGTTGTCTATTCCACTCCCCGTCTCTGTCGGGCGGGGAGCAGCCCCCAGCCTGTCGCTTTCTTACAGTAGCAGCGCCGGCAACGGCGCCTTCGGTCTGGGTTGGCTGGTCGGTGGCATAGCCATCGGTCGCCGGACGCAACACGGGGCGCCGCATTACGATGATCGGGATACCTTCCTGTCACCGGCCGGCGAGGTGCTGGTGATTGCGCGGCACGCCGCGGGGCAGCCGGACATTCGGCAACGTACGACCCTGATGGGCGTCACCCTGTCATCCACCCATACCGTGACCCGCTATCAGTCCCGGATCACGGAAGACAACAGCAAGCTGGAATATTGGCAACCGGCAGCCACTGACAGCGCGCTGCCGTTCTGGGTGGTTTATTCACCTGACGGACAAGTGCACTTGCTAGGGAAAACCGCCCAGGCCCGCATCAGCGACCCGGCCGAACCCACACATATTGCGGTATGGCTGCCCGAAGAGAGCGTCACCCCGACCGGTGAACATGTGTACTACCAGTACCAGGCAGAAAATGTGGCCAACTGTGAGACCACCGAGCTGGAACAACACCCGGCCGCCGTGGACGCCCAGCGCTACCTGACCCAGGTCTCCTTTGGCAACATCACATCGGAAACTACCCCCTT
The DNA here is from genome assembly GCF_049647645.1 of Achromobacter sp. Lineage (GTDB taxonomy): Bacteria > Pseudomonadota > Gammaproteobacteria > Burkholderiales > Burkholderiaceae_B > Achromobacter. The sequence goes on along the minus strand of NZ_JBARYB010000054.1, from coordinate 114,591 downwards.
TGTTTTGGGCTCGCGTCCCATCCCGCCGGAAAGCTGGCTGTTTCATACGATATTCGACTACGGTGAGCGTTCCTCGGCATCGGACAGCGTGCCGGCTTATGCCGCATCCGCCGACTGGGCTTATCGACCGGACAGCTTTTCCCGCTATGAATTTGGCTTCGAGCTAAGGATCCGCCGGTTATGTCATCAGGTACTGATGTTCCACCGGGTAAGCGCTCTGGCCGGGAGGCTTGTCGAATCAGAAGCGCCCACGCTGGTCTCCCGCCTGGTGCTGGATTATGACCGGCAGGCCACGATGTCCACGCTGGTTGCCGTCCGCCAACTGGGGCATGAGCCTGATGGAACCGTCCTTAGCCTGCCGCCACTGGAGTTCGATTACAGCCGGTTGCCGTCGCCGCTGCCAACCCAGTGGACGGCGCTGCCGGTACTGGACGGCTTTAATGCGCAGCAGCCTTATCAATTGATAGACCTGTTGGGAGAGGGACTCCCCGGCATTTTGTATCAGGAACAGGGGGCCTGGTGGTACCGCGCTCCGCAACGCCTGGCCGGCGGCTCCCCGGATGCGGTCACCTATGCCGCCGCGACCCCGTTGCCGGCCACGCCGTCATTGCAACAATCGGCCACCCTGATGGACCTTACCGGTGACGGTCAACTGGACTGGGTTGTCGCCCAGCCCGGCGCGGAGGGGTATTACAGCCAGCAACCCGACGGGAAGTGGACAGGGTTCATTCCGTTTGCCACGTTCCCCGTGGAATATTTTCATCCGCGGGCGCGACTGGCTGATCTGAGCGGGGCCGGATTGCCGGATTTGGCGCTTATTGGACCGAAAAGCGTTCGCCTGTACCCCAATGACCGGAAGGGGTTTACTGCCGCTCAAGAGGTTGAGCAAGCGGATGGCGTGACATTGCCAACGCCCAATCCTCAGATGCTGGTCGCGTTCAGTGATGCCCTCGGAACGGGGCAACAGCACCTGCTTGCCATTACGGCGCAGGGTGTGACCTGCTGGCCCAACCTGGGACATGGCAGGTTTGGCCAGCCTCTGGTATTGCCTGGATTCAGTCAACCCGCTGAACAGTTCAACCCCGACCAGGTGTATCTGGTGGATATTGACGGGTCAGGCTGTGTGGATGTGCTGTATGCGCATTCCACGCACCTGGCCATTTATCCCAATGAAGGGGGAAATCGGTTCGGTACCCCTTATTCGCTGCCGTTGCCCGACGGCGTGCAGTTTGATGACACCTGCCTGCTGCAGGCCGCGGATATTGCGGGGCTGGGGCTGCCCAGCCTGATCCTGACGGTGCCGCACATGGCCCCTCACCACTGGCAGTACGATTTTGCCCAGGAAAAGCCCTGGTTGCTGAATGCCATGAACAACAATATGGGGGCCGATACGACGCTGCGTTATCGCAGCTCTGCCCAATTCTGGCTGGACGAAAAACTCGCGTTGCAGGCTCAGGGAGTGCAACCCGTCTGCCATTTGCCGTTCCCGATCCACACCCTGTGGCAAACCGAGAGCCTGGACGAAATTACCGGCAACCGACTGATCGGCACGGTGGCTTATGCCCAGGGGGTCTGGGACGGCAGAGAGCGGGAGTTCCGGGGATTTGGCTATGTGGAAACCTGCGACACGAATGAGCGCGCCGTGGGAAATGGCGTGGAACGGGCCCCCCCAGCTCTCACTAAAAGCTGGTTTGCAACCGGCAATACCGTGGTTGACAGTGCCCAATCGACTGCATTCTGGCCTGGCGATGCGCAGGCGTTCCCCGTCTACAGCCCGCGGTTTACGGCATGGGAAAACAATGCCGACGTTCCAATGGCGCCCGCGACGCCGGATGAGCAGTATTGGTTGTTCAGGGGGTTAAAAGGCGCACCGGTGCGCCGCGAGCTTTACGGTCTTGATGGCGGCCCGACCGAAACCATTCCATACACGGTCAACGAGTTTCGTCATCAGGTGCGCTTGTGTCCGTCAATGGCGGAAACGCCGGTGGTGCAGGTCTCGGAAGTAGAAAATCGTACCTACACCTATGAGCGCATGAGCAATGACCCACACTGTGTCCAGACAGTTTTGCTGGAGCAGGACGTGTACGGCACCCCGTTGCGTAGTGTCAGCATCGCCTATCCGCGGCGCCCGAAGCCCAGCTCGAACCCGTACCCGCCAGCGTTACCGGCCACCTTGTTTGCCAGCAGTTACGATGCCCAGCAGCAATTGCTGCGACTGCTATTGCAGCAAAACCGCTGGCATCACCTGACCGGAAATGAAACTTGGATATTGGGTATTCCCGATTGCCATCGTGGCGACGCTTTTGACTACAACGCAGAAAACGCGCCCGCCGAAGGGTTGACGCTGGAAACATTACTGGACGAGTCGGGCTTGCTGGCCGACAGCCAACCGCGAGTATTTCAGGGTCAACAACGTACCGCTTACACGGATGGGTCGGAACCGGAGCTTACGGTTCCGACCTCACCGGTGTTGGTGGCCTATACCGAATTGGCCATGCTGGACGACACCGCGCTGACGGCCTTTGATGGCGTGGTGGATGATGTCACGCTAAAGGGGTATCTGGTGCAAGGAGGATACATCCAGGCCCCTCGTTTGTTCGATAACGCCGATGCCGAACCGGTATGGTGCGCCCGTCAGGGCTACACCGACTATGGCAGTGCTTCCCAGTTCCGGCGTCCGCTGGCCAGCCGTGACACGGCGCTGACTGGGAAAACCGTTTTCCACTGGGATACCCATTACTGTGTGGTGAACCAGATTGACGACGCGGCCGGCCTGAGCACGCAGGCGACCTATGATTACCGCTTCATGAGCGCGGTTCACATTGTCGATGCCAATGGCAATGAGAGCAGCGCAACGCTGGACACACTGGGGCGTTTAACGTCATTGCGTTTTTGGGGAACGGAGGATGGTATTCGTTGCGGTTACAGCACCCCGGAAGAGAAACCGTTTACGGCGCCGGACACTGTCGATGAGGCGTTGGCTTTATCGCCGGGACTGCCCGTGGCGCAAAGCGTCACCTATGCTCCCAACAGCTGGATGCCCGTGGTGTCATTGTCCACGGACGATGCGTTCACGACTGACGACTGGTTCCAACTGCTCCAGAACCATATCGTCACCGACCAGGGTGCGGTATGTGCGCTGGCGTATCGTCGAGCGGTTGTGCGCCAGTCTCCTCGGGTTCCGATAGTGCCCTTTTACGCAACAACCTCCCGCCTGCCGCCACACTACTGCGTGATCGTCACCGACCGCTACGACAACGATACGGCACAGCAGCAACAGCAACAGATCGTATTTGCGGATGGATTTGGTCGCGCCTTGCAGGCCTCGGCTCGTCACGAGCCGGGCCTGGCCCATCAACGCGATGAGAGCGGAGCATTGGTGGAGAGTTCGGAGGGCATACCGACTGAGGTCATATCGGATTCTCGCTGGGCGGTCACGGGACGTACCGAATACAACAACAAGGGATTGCCGGTCAGGAGTTACCAACCTTATTTCCTCGATGACTGGCGCTATGTGAATGACGATAGCGCCCGTGACGACCTGTATGCGGATACCGTTTGGTATGACCCATTAGGACGCATCAGTCTGGTTGTGACCGCAAAAGGATACACGCGCCGTACCCAAGCCTACCCTTGGTTCAGCGTCAGTGAAGACGAGAACGACACCGCAGAAGTCTGACCTAGCTGACCCCGGGTTGGCCCCGGGGCCTTTTCGGAGAGCGACTCATGACCACATCCCTCTCTTCCTCCCTGCACGCTGGTACCCCAACGGTACGAGTGGTTGATAACCGCGGCCTGATGGTCCGTACGCTGCTGTACCACCGCCATCCCGATACTCCCACGGCAACCGAGGAGCGTATTACCCGCCAGCACTATGATGCCCACGGTTTCCTGGTCAGCAGTATCGACCCGCGGCTGCAGGAGGCCGGTAAAACAAACTTCACCTGCCTGTCGGACCTGGTCGGCACCCCTCTGCGCACCAACAGCGTGGATGCAGGCACCGCCGTAACCCTGAGCGACATCGCCGGTCGTCCGCTGCTGGCGGTCAGTGCCACCGGGGTCACCCGTAGCTGGCGCTACGAGGCGAATACCCTGCCCGGCCGTCTGCTGTCGGTCATGGAGCAGCCGGCCGGGGAAGCGCTACGCATTACCGAACGCCGGATCTGGGCCGGTAACACCCCAATCGAACAGGCCTTGAACCTGGCCGGTCAGTGCGTGCGCCACTACGACCCTGCCGGACTGAGTCAACTCGACAGCCTGGCGCTGAACGGAGGGCCGTCATCTCTTACCCGCCAGTTGCTGCTTGATACTGCGACTGCCGACTGGCAGGGCGAGGACGAGTCGGCCTGGACCGACCTGCTGGCCGGCGAATACTTCACCACGCGCCATACCGCCGATGCCCAAGGGCGACTGCTGACCAGTACCGATGCCCGGGGCAATGGGCAGCGTCTGACCTACGATGTGGCCGGCCAACTCAAGGGCAGTTGGCTGACGCTGAGAGACGACCAAGAGCAGGTGATCGTAAAAGCCCTGACGTATTCGGCGGCCGGGCAGAAGCTGCGCGAAGAACACGGCAACGGTGTGATGACCAGCTATGCCTACGAACCGGAAACCCAACGCTTGACCGCAATCAAAACGGAGCGCCCATCCGGTCATGCCGCTGGGGCGAAGGTGTTGCAGGACCTGCGTTATGACTATGACCCGGTGGGCAATGTGCTGCATATCAGCGACGATGCCGAGGCCACCCGATTCTGGCGTAACCAGAAAGTGGGGCCGGAGAACACCTATGTCTACGACAGTCTGTACCAACTGGTCAGCGCCACCGGGCGCGAGATGGCCAGCAGCGGTCAGCAAGGCAGCCACTTGCCGCCCGCCACCGTCCCCCTGCCTGCCGACAACTCGACCTACACCAACTACACCCGCACTTATCGCTACGACACCGGCGGCAACCTGACGCAGATACGCCACAGCGCGCCGGCGACCGGCAACAACTACACCACCGCCATCACCGTCAGCGACTGCAGCAACCGAGCCGTACTGAACACTCTTGCAGAGGCCCCTGCAGCGGTCGATGCGCTGTTCGATGCCGGCGGCCATCAGTACCAGCTGCAACCGGGACAGCCCCTGGCTTGGACGCCGCGGGGAGAGCTGCAACAGGTAACGCCGGTGGTACGCGAGGGACAGGCCCCAGACACGGAGTCTTACCGTTATGACGCCGACAGCCAGCGCCTTCTCAAGGTAAGCAGTCAGCAGACCAGCGGCAGCACCCAGACGCAACGCGTGCTGTACCTGCCGGGGCTGGAATTGAGGACGACTTCCACCGGTGGTAGGGCAACGGAAAGCCTGCAGGTTGTCACGGTAGGCGAAGCCGGCCGGGCGCAGGTGCGGGTACTGCACTACGCAAGCGGGCTGCCGGCGGGCATCGGCAACAACCAGGTTCGCTATAGCTATGACAACCTGATAGGCAGCAGCGGCTTGGAGGTGGATGGCAGCGGCAATGTGATCAGCCAGGAGGAGTATTACCCATACGGCGGCACGGCGGTGTGGGCGGCTCGTAGCCAGGTGGAAGCGGCGCATAAGACGATGCGCTACTCGGGCAAAGAGCGAGATGCGACAGGGCTGTACTACTACGGGTATCGCTATTACCAGCCATGGGTAGGCCGGTGGCTGAGTGCGGATCCAGCGGGAACAGTGGACGAGTTGAACCTGTTCAAAATGGTTGCGAATAATCCGGCAACCCTGATAGACAACGATGGATTAATACCAATTACCGCCAATTTCAATAAAGATAGAGGCGATCTGGTTTATGGGCTGGGTGGGTTTCGCGGGGAATATGTTTATGACGTGACTGGGGGTACTTTTTCAATGGAATCCCCAACAGCACCACCAGTGGTCATTGATCTTTATAATAATACGGCATCCATGATAACAATCGAAAAGGTTCCCTATGATTTGTTGAAAAAATTTATTGCCTCCCCTCGAAAATATGAAAAAAGAATCACGATACCACCCGATATAAAAGAATTGGCACAGAAAAAAAGAGATTACCCATTGTGGGACAAGTATTTTTCAGTGGGTGAAGAAAACGAAAAATTCAATTTAGCATCAATATACAAAGAGGTTCGAAAACTCCCGCAAAGCAGCCGGTATCATGAGTGGTATTTATCGGTACCGACATTCGTACCCAAACTACTTTGGAAAAGAGGTAGTAAATTGGGCTTGGAGATGGCAGCAAGTGGAGCCGGCAATAAGATTCATTTTGTCCTCGATGGTCTGGATATGGCTTCGGTTGTCAGCAAAGAAGGTGACGGAGGGGATTCCATTACATCCAGTGAGCTGCGTTATGCTTACAGAAACAGGGAAAGATTAGGAGAGAATATTCTTTTCTACAAGAACAAAGAACAGGTAGAAGCCCCATGGGAAACAGACGAGATATTGTGGAGCGCCTACACCCCAAAAAACACGTTAAATGCTGGTGAGAGGCAGAGACAGACAAGAAGGCCTCAGCGTGCAAGTCTTGGTAAATCTTTAAGCAACTTATTTAAAAGAAAAACCCGCCGCTGAAATCCATTAGCTGGGACGCTAGGGAGGGTACCGAAGTACCTTCTAGAACATTATTAAAAAGACGGAAAGCGCTGCTGGATACCGTGATGGGAAGATAAGGTGCCTGACTACAATTTTCCTATCAAAATCGCCCAACTCAATGCAAGCAAGCTCTGGCAGCGCCTGCAATCCAACAAGGAGAGCCTTTCGGTCCTCTTCAGATGGCGTACCACGCACCGCCGCAACCACAATACCGTCCGTTTCGCGTAGAGGCAGCTACCACCAAAGCCACGAATCAATAGTTGAGGTGATTCACCCAAAGGAGGCACCCCATGCCAAAGTTCGTGACCATCGGATATGGCGATCAAGAAGGCTACGATCGTACGCCCGCGCCCATCCGAAGCGCAGCGCATGCACACGACGCAGCATTGCAGAAAGACGGCGTATTGATGGGCATTGCAGGCCAGCCAGTGCAAGTGCGTAACCACGAAGCAGCTCGGATTGAAACAACGCCCGGCCCATTCATGCAATCACCCTTGCCGGTGGCTGGCTTCGCCATCATCGAAGCCGCCGACATGGCCGAAGCCATAGCGATGGTGTCGCAAACACCATGCGCCGTCGCCCACGGGGTCGTTGAGGTGTGGCCGCTGGAATAGCCGTAGCGACACCTCTCATTTAATCCACCTTAGCCCCCGATCGCTGCACCAGCGGCACCCATTTGGCGATATCGGCCTGGATAAATGCCGCCAAACCGCTGGGCGGCCCGTCGTGGAAGATTTCATACCCCAAGGCCTGCAGCCGCTGGCGCTGTTCGGCGCTGTCCATGACTTTGCGCGCCGCGGCGTTGAGTTTCTCCACGACGTCTGGCGGCGTGCCGGCGGGAGCCATCAGGCCGAGGTCGACGGTGATCATGTAGCCCGGCACTCCCTCTTCCATCATGGTCGGCACGTCTGGCAGCAAGGGGGATCGGGCCTCGCCGGTGACCGCCAGGGCGCGCAGCTTGCCTTCCTTGACCAGGCCGGACACGCTGGGCGTGTTGTAGAAGGCGAAGGCGACCTCATGCGCCATGACGGCGGCCACGCCTTGCGGGGCGCCGCGGTAGGGAATGTGCGCGGCCTGGGTGCCGGTGATCGACAGGAGCAATTCGGCCGAGAGGTGGTGCGTGGTGCCGTTGCCGCCGGATGAGTACATCAGCTTGCCGGGTTGGGCTTTCAAGGCCGAGACCAGTTCGGGCACGGAGCGGTATGGGCTGTCGGACGGCACGACCAGCACATTGGAGCCGCCGGCCAGATAGGCGACCGGCACGAAGTCCTTGGTCGGATCGTACGACAGCTTCGAGAACAGTCCCAGGTTGATGGCCCAGGTATTGTTGGAACCCAGCACTAGCGTATAGCCGTCGGGCGAGGCCTTGGCCACGTAGCTCATAGCGATCTGGCCGCCGCCGCCGGGCTTGTTTTCGACGACGACCGTCTGGCCCAGTTGTTGGCTGAGGCCGAGCTGGATCGAGCGCGCCAGGATGTCCGCCGTGCTGCCCGCCGCCAGCGGCACGACCAGCGTGATGGGACGATCCGGAAACGGCGCCGCCTCGGCTGGCGTCGCGACAAGCGACGCACAGGCCAGTACAGCCCCCAGTAGAACCCCTTGTAGTGTTTTCATGATGCCTCCGCGCTGGCGCGAGCAATGGAAACCATGCGGGCTTGCATGATGCCAAGCAGCGTATCGGAGCAGGCAACCCCGAAAAATAGGCGGGGTGCTATAGCGTCATGCCATCACGGCATGGCGGCGTCGCGGCGCAGCCGTTGGGAGACCGAGCGGACCACGGCGACGAAGGCCTGGGCCGCTGGAGACAGTGGGTAGTTGGCCAGGCGCGCGATGGAGATCGGCCATTCCAGCGCCGGGTTGCGCAAGGCGATGCCCTTGATGCCGGCGGGCATTTGCCCGCGCGCGATCTGCGGCAGCATGGCCACGCCCATGCCTGCCTGTATCAGGCCGATGGCCGTGGACAGCAAGACGACGCGCTGTTCGACGCGCGGATAGATGTTCGCGGCGATCAAGCGGCGGCTGATGTTGAGCCAGGCGGGCGCTTCGGGATTCAGCTGGATGCAGGGCAATTCGGCCAGCACCTTGGCGTCGACCTGATCGAGCCTGGCCAGGGGATGATCCATGCGCGCGAAGAGTGCGACGCCGCTGTCCGAAAGCTGTTCCACCATGATGCGGGAGTCGTCGTCCTGCATGACCGCGCCCAGGCCGACATCGGCCTCGTGCGAGAGCAGGCGCGTGCGGATCTGCTGCACCATGCAATCGACCACGATCAGATCCAGCTGGGGATGGCGCAGGCGGAACTCCATCAGGATGTGCGGCAACAGGGTGGCCGCGCTGACGTGGCCCACGGCGACCATGACCTTGCCGCGCTTCAGGTCGGAGTGTTCGCGGCATTCCTGGATCGAACTGTCGATGGCCAGGATGGCGCGCCGCGCCGCGTCGACCATGGCTTGGCCGTCGCGCGTCAAGGAGACCTCGCGGCCGCGCACCACCAGCGGCTGGCCGACTTCGGCTTCCAAGCGGCGGATCAAGTGGCTGACCGAAGGTTGCGACAGGCCCAGGCGTTCGCCGGCGGCCGTAAAGCTAGCCGTTTCACCGATGGCGACCAGCGCGCGCAGTTGGCGCAGGGAGACGGATTCGATCGGCTCGGTCATGTAGCGACGTCATGATGGAATAGTTTGCATACTATAGCTATATGGATGTGCGGTCCCTAAGATGGGATTTCCCTAACCCGTCTGGAACCGCAATGCCCCACTCTTCCTACGCCGCCGACCGCATGGGATCGGCCATCGTCGAACCTACCGGCCGCTTCGAAGCGGGCAGCTTCGCGTCGTTCACGCTGACTTACACGGCGGGCTATTTCGGCATCGACGACACCGGCTCGATCAAGATCGTGCACCGCTTCGCCAGCGACATGGGTAAGCCGCAGTTCGATCAGCCGGACGGCTGGAACTACACCACGGTCGAGGCTTCCAACGGCGCAGTGTTGCAGGTCGAGTACGACGGCAAGCGCAACATCCGGCCCTGGGACAAGACGCTATTCATCCGGGTGGTGCGCGGCTACCTGGAAGAAGGAGATCGCATCGTGGTGCGCTTCGGCGATACGCGGCAGGGCTCGCCCGGCATGCGGGTGCAGACGTTCAGCGAGCCTACGTTCGAATTCAAGGTGCTGGTGGACGCCTTCGCCACCTACAACTACACCGAACTCCAACACTCGCCCACCATCGCCGTGGTGGCCGGGCCGCCGGTCGCCTACAAGGCCATTTTGCCCAGCCAGGCGGTGGCGGGCGAGCCCTTCAGCCTGGGTTTCAAGGGCGAGGACAAATGGGGCAACCCCAGCGATCAGGTAGCCGGCGAGTTCACCCTGCGCAGCAGCCTGCCGCTGCGCGGCCTGCCCGCCACGTTCTCCATGCGCGACGGCGAATTTGCCGCGCGGCTTGAAGGATTGGTGGCCGAAGCGCCCGGCGAGCTGCGCATCGAGGTGCTGCGCGATGGCCTGCCGGTGGCGCAGAGCACGCCCTGCCGCGTCGTCGCGGCTGGCGGCGCAACACGCGGACACTACTGGGCCGACCTGCACGGGCAGTCCGAGGAAACCATAGGCACCAATTCCGCCGAAGACCTGATCCTGTTCGCGCGCGACCGCGCCTTTCTGGACGTCATGAGCCACCAGGGCAATGACTTCCAGATCACCACGCCGTTCTGGGAACAGCTGAACCAGCTCACCGCGCAATACAACCAGGATGGATCGTTCATCATCTTTCCCGGCTATGAATGGTCGGGCAACACCGGCCTGGGCGGCGACCGCAACGTGCTGTACCTGAAGGAAGGTCGCCCCATCCATCGTTCCTCGCACGCGCTGATCGACGATTTGTCGGACCTGGCGCTGGACGCCAACGATGCCGACGCGCTGTTTGACGCGCTGAAGGACGAGGACGTGGTGGTGTTCGCGCACATAGGCGGCCGCTACGCCGACATTACGCGGTCCCATGACGCGCGGCTGGAGCGCTCCATCGAGATCCACTCCGACTGGGGTACCTTCGAATGGCTGCTGGAGGATGCCTTCCGGCTAGGCTACCGCGTGGGCATCCTGGCCAACAGCGACGGGCACAAGGGCCGGCATGGCGCCAGCCATCCTGGCGCATCGATGTTTGGCGCGTATGGCGGCCTGAGCTGTCTGATTGCCGACCAGCTGACTCGCCAGTCGATCGCCGAGTGCCTGCGCCAGCGCCGCCATTACGCCACCACGGGATGCCGCGCCTACCTGGACGTGAAAGCGCATTTCGATAGTCCGGCGCAGCGCTATTCCGATGATCCCAAACTGGGCGCCCCCGTCACGCGCGAGCCCGTCACGCAGGCCGATATGGGCGCCATCCTGTCGTACGACGGCGACTCGCTGGAACTATCCTTCGAGGTACTGACCCACGGTGCCATCGAGCGCGTGGAAGTCCGCAACCGCATGGACGTGGTGCAGACGCTGTACCCCTACGACGAGGCCGCGCTAGGCAGCCGGATCCGCATCGTATGGGAAGGATCCGAGTACCGCGGCCGCGGCCGCCAGACGGTCTGGGACGGTAGCGCGACTCTCGAAGGAAACACCTTTGTCGATCCGCTACCGATCAATTTCTGGAACCTGGACAAGACCCTGGCGCAACCCCGCCCCGACATGCTGAACTGGCGCTCGCTGACCACCGGCGGCTACAGCGGCATCGATGTGCGGCTGAGCGATCCGCGCGCGGGCGTGCTGAAAATCGACACGCCGGTGGTGCGTACCGAGATCCCGGTCGACCAGATCGGATTGGAGCCGGTCGTCGTCGAGAACGGCGGCATCCGGCGCCGGCTTCAGGTCTATCGCCTGCCAGACGAGAATCCCGTGCAACGGATGCGGGCCCGGGTGCGCGTGCCGCTGCACACAGACTCCGACAATGCGGTGTACCTGCGCATCACCACCGAGGACGGCTTCTTCATTTACTCCAGCCCGATCTATGTGGAACGGGCCGGGTCGGGGCCGAAATAGCGCGGTGGGCCGCTAGGCCCCGGCGGGATCGATCAATTCCGCCGACGACTCCCGCAAACACTCGGCGAATAGCTGGGTGGTGGATGTCGTCGTGTCTTCGCGCCAGTACAGGATGGCCTCGCCCAGTGGCCCCAGCGGCGGCAGCGGCAGCATCCGCATCGTTCCGCGCTGCACGTAGCGGCGTGCGAGCGACAGCGGCAGGATCGAGACGTATCCGCCGTCGCGCAGCAAGGACAGGTTCAGCGCCAAGGAGCTGGACTCGATGGTCGGGCGCAACAGGGTCACGCCATGTTCGGCCAGGATCTCGACCATGGTCGCAAAAGCGGGCGAACCCTGCATCGGCGTGATCCAGCGCACGTCCTGCAGGTCGTCCCAGGCCACGGGGGTGTCGGGGCCGCCCAACGGGTGGCGCGCACCCACCACGAACACGAACGGCTCGTGATGCAAGGACTCGTGGCGCATCACCGGAAGATTCCCGGTCACGCGGTTGCGGCCCAACGCCAAGTCGAGATTGCCTTCGTCCATCATCTTGAGCAGGCGATCGAGCGTGGCTTCGACGAACGAGAACGAGGCATTCGGCGCGCGCCGCGTGAACAGCTCGACGGCATGCGCGATCAAGGGTTGGGGAATCGTCACCACGGCGCCGAATCTCACGTGGCCCGCCGTGCCAGAGGCCAGCGCCTTGACGTCGCGCCGCGCCAGTTCGATCTGGCGCAGGATCTCGCGCCCGCGTTCGACCAGCACGCGGCCTATGCGCGTCAATTCGATGGCGTTGCCCACGCGGCGCACGACCGGCGTGCCCAGCGCCTCCTCGATCTCCGCGATCTGCTTCGAGATCGCAGGCTGCGTGACGTGGAACGCCGCCGCCACCCGCGTCACCTGACGCAACTCGCCCAGCGTCACCAGGATGCGCAGATGCCCAAGCTTCAGGCCGCTGCGGAAAAAGCGTTCTATCGAATTGTCGGACGGTGTGCTGGCGGACATGGCGGGAATGGAAAGACAGGGGTATCGGCCGCCATGGCGTCATGGCGCAAGCCGTCAATCATAACCAAATGGTAATGCCGGATGCGCAAAGTGTGATTTGCCGCCGGGTAAGGGCAACCCGTACCCTTCGAACGGACAGCACTGTAGTTCGGGCCTTTTCGTGAAGCATCGATGAGCAACCGGGCACCACGATTGATCCCACGCCGAAGCCACACGCATAACCGAACTCGCAGGCTGCCAAATAACTCGATGTGCCCCATGGCACACACCCACGGAGACAACACTCATGAGCACGTCCCTTTCCGGCGGCGCGCCGGCCTATGCCGGCTCGCAGGCGGCGCAGAATCCTGCGCAGCTTGACGCGCTGTACCGCAAGCTGGCCTGGCGCATCATGCCGTTCCTGTTCCTGTCCTTCATCGTCGCGTACATCGACCGCGTGAACGTGAGCTTCGCCAAGCTGCAAATGCTGGCTGACCTGTCGATGTCGGAAACGGTCTACGGCTTGGGGGCCGGCATTTTCTTTCTGGGCTACTTCATCTTCGAAGTTCCCAGCAATCTGATCCTGCATCGCGTAGGCGCGCGCATCTGGATCGCGCGCATCATGGTCACGTGGTCGATCATTTCGTCCCTGACGATGTTCGCGCAGGGACCGCTGTCGTTCTATCTGCTGCGTTTCCTGCTGGGGGTCGCCGAGGCCGGCTTCTTCCCGGGCATCGTGCTGTATCTGTCCACCTGGTTCCCGTCGAGCCGTCGCTCGCAGATCATCGCCCTGTTTATGGTGGCCATTCCGGTGTCGGGCGCCATCGGCGGCCCGCTGTCCGGCTGGATCATGGAGCGGTTCGGCGGCCTGCATGACCTGGCCGGCTGGCAGTGGCTGTTCCTGGTCGAAGGTATCGGGTCGCTGCTGGTCGGGATTGCCGCCTTCTTCATGCTGCAGGACCGGATCGAGACGGTGAAGTGGCTGAACGCGGACGAGAAGCGCCTGCTGGCGCAGGATCTTGCCGCCGACGACAGCACCCGGGCCCGCCATAGCGTGCGGCAGGTGTTCGGCGACCGCAAAGTGTGGCTGCTCGGCCTGCTCTACTTCTGCATCGCCATGGGCAACTATGGCCTGGTGTTCTGGCTGCCGACGATGATACGGGCCGCGGGCGTGGCCAACCTGGGCAGTATCGGCCTGCTGTCGGCGGTGCCGTCGCTGGTCAGCGCGGTGGCGATGATACTCATCGCGCGCCATGCGGACCGCACGAACGAACGCCGTATCCACGTTGCCGTGTGCTGTGTGCTGGGTGCCGCCGGCATGCTGGTATCGGTGCTGCTTGCCCAGCACCTGTGGTGGTCGATGGCCGCCCTTATCGTCGCCGCCATCGGCATCAATTCGATCGCGCCGGTCTTCTGGGGCATCCCCACGGCGATGATGAGCGGCGCGGGCGCCGCGGCGGCCATTGCGCTGATCAATTCGGTCGGCAACCTGGCCGGCTTCGTCAGCCCGTATGTCATCGGTTTTCTCAAGGACACCACGGGGCAACTGCTTCCCGGCATGATCCTGCTGGCCTGCGCGCTGGTCGGCGGCGCCTTCATCGCCATGTCGCTGCGCACGACGCGGGGTCAGGCATGAGCGTGCCCGTCTGTCTGGTAACCGGTGCGGCCAGCGGCATCGGAGCCGCCACGGCCCTGCGTTTCGCGCGTGAAGGCTGGGCCGTGGCCATCAACAATTTCGACCACGGCACCCGCGCGGCGGCCGAGGCGGTGGCCGCGCAGTGCGGCGACGCCGGCGCCCAGACCCTGGTCGAGGATGCCGACGTGGCGGACGACGCCGCCTGCCGCGGCATGGTCGATGCGGTCGCGGCGAAGTGGGGGCGGCTGGACGCGGTCGTGAACAGCGCGGGCACGACGCGCGTAATTCCGCACGCAGACCTCGAAGCGATCGACGCCAGCGAATTCGAACGTGTCTACCGCGTGAACCTCATCGGCATGTTCCAGATGACGCGAGCCGCGGCTCCCCTATTGCGCGAGCGTCCGGCAGGCGCGGCGTCAGGCTGCGTCATCAATATCTCTTCGCTGGCCGCCCTCAACGGCACGGGTTCATCCATCGCCTATGCGGCCTCCAAGGGCGCGGTCAATTCGCTGACGCTGTCGCTCGCGCGCAATCTCGCCCCGCAGGTCCGCGTGAATGCCATTGCCCCGGGCATGGTCGACGACGGCCTGCTGCGGCGCGTGCTCGGCGACGAGGCCTACGCGCGCGTGGTCGACGGCATGCGCGAGAACGCGCCGCTCAAGCGGGTGTCGCAGCCGTCGGAAGTCGCGGAGCTGGCCTGGTTCATCGCCGCCCGCGCGCCGGCGATGACCGGTCAAGTGCTGGCCATGGAAAACGGCTTGCTGCTCAACACCTGAGCCTCCCCCCGATACAAGGAACTCCATCCATGAAAGATCTGCACAAACATCGCTCCCGCACGGTCACCGAGGGCGTGACGCGCGCCCCGCACCGCGCTTTCCTGCGAGCCACGGGCCTGGACGACGAAGCCATCGACAAGCCGTTCGTCGCCATCGTCGACACGTACGGCGAGAACACGCCCTGTTCCATGTCGCTGAACCAGATCTCGGACAACGTGCGTCTCGGGATCGCGGCCGGCGGCGGCGTGCCGATACGCGGCTCGGCGATCTCGGTCTCCGACGGCACGTCGATGAATCACTCGGGCATGCGCTTCTCGCTGGTGTCGCGCGAGACCATCGCCGACAGCGTCGAGTTGTTCGTGCGCGCCCACTGCTACGACGCGCTGGTCGGCGTGGCCGGTTGCGACAAGACCCTGCCCGGCATCCTGATGGGCATGGTGCGCGTGAACGTCCCCGGCGTGTTCCTGTTCGGCGGGGCGATGTTGCCCGGCGTGGCCCCGGACGGCTCGCAGGCCACGATCCTGACGGCCATCGAGGCCGTGGGCGCGGCGCAGCGCGGTGACATGTCGGCCGAGACGCTGCGCGGCATAGAAAAGCGCTGCACGCCGACCGCCGGTTCCTGCCCAGGACAGTTCACGGCCAACACCATGGCGATGGTCGCCGAAGTGCTGGGGCTGGCCCCGCTGGGCTCGGCGATGGTGCCGGCCGTCTACAGCGAACGCATCGCGATTGCCCGCCGCGCCGGCGAGAACGTCATGCGCGCGCTGCGCAACGGCGGGCCGCTGCCGCGCGACCTGGTGACGCGCAAGAGCCTGGAGAACGCCTGTGCGGCCGTCGCCGCCACCGGCGGGTCGACCAATGCCATGCTGCACATCCCGGCCATCGCCCACGAGGCAGGCATCACATTCACGCTCGACGACGTGTCGGAAGTCCTGGCGCGCACGCCGCTCATCGGCGACATGCAGCCGGGCGGACGCTATCTTGCCGTGGACCTGCATCATGTCGGCGGCGTGCCTGCTGTGCTCAATGCCCTGCTCGCGGGCGGGCATATACACGGCGACACGCTCACGCAAAGCGGCGAAACGCTGGAAACGGCGCTGCGCGCCTTCCCCGGCCCCGACGGCCGCGTGGTCAAGCCACATGACGAACCGCTCTCGCCCAACGCGGGGCTGGTGGTGCTGCGCGGCAATCTGGCCCCCGACGGCGCCGCGCTGAAAACCGCCGGCCTCAAGCAGCTGGTGTTCTCGGGCACGGCGCGGGTATTCGAGACGGAAGAGGACTGCATGGCGGTGGTTGCCGCCGGCGCCTATCGGGAAGGCGACGTCCTCGTGATACGCAACGAAGGGCCCAAGGGCGGCCCCGGCATGCGTGAAATGCTGAGCGTCACCGCGGCGATCTATGGGCAAGGCATGGGTGAAAAGGTCGCACTGCTGACCGATGGCCGGTTCTCGGGCGCCACGCGCGGCATGTGCATCGGCTATGTCGGCCCCGAAGCCGCGGCGGGCGGCCCGATACGCCTGCTGCGCGACGGCGACCGCATACACATCGATGCGGTCAAGGGGAGCCTGGACGTCGAACTCTCGGACGAGGAACTTGCGGAACGGGCGAAGGCCAGCCAGCCGTTCGTGCGCGGCAGGCTGGGCGGCGTGCTTGAGAAGTATGAAGCGCTGGTACGCCCGGCCAAGCTGGGCGCGGTGACCCACTCCGGGGCCGTGACGTGGCCTTATGAAGCTTCGCTCGGGGAAACGCCAGCCCAGGGAGGCCAGGAATGACGAAGACGCCGCGCATCGGCTTTTGCGGCATCGGCCGTATGGGTGAACCCATGACCCGGCGGCTGCTGGCTGCGGGTTACGAGGTCGCCGTCTGGAACCGCTCCAGTGCCAAGCTCGGCTCGCTTGTCGCTGCGGGAGCCGTGGCAAAGGCTACGCCTCAGGCGCTGGGCGAGAGCGTGGACATCGCCCTGCTTTGCCTGGGCGACGGCAACGCGGTGGAGGACGTCGTGTTCGGCGAACACGGGCTGGCGCGCTCCGCCACGCCGCCCTCTTGTCTCATCGACCATTCGACCTTGTCGCCCGCGCTCACGCGCGCCCTGGCCGAGCGCTGGACGGCAGCAACCGGCGGCGTGTGGATCGATGCGCCGGTCTCGGGCGGCACGGACGGCGCGGCGAACGGCAAGCTGGCCATCATGGCGGGCGGACCGGTGGACGCGATCGAAGGCGTGACGCCCTTGCTGCGCGCGTACGCCTCACGCGTCACGCGCATGGGTGACGTCGGCGCGGGCCAGACCACCAAACTCGCCAATCAAGCCATCGTCGCGACCACGCTCGCCGGCCTGGCCGAAGCCTTCGTGCTGGCCAAGCGCAGCGGCATCGATACCGCGGCGCTGCCGTCGGCCCTGCAAGGCGGTTGGGCCGATTCCGTGCTGCTGCAAACGTTGTGGCCGCGCATGGCGACCCCGCCCGAGCATGCCACCGGCACGGTGCGCGTCTTGCTCAAGGATCTAGACGCGATTGCCGAACTGGCCGACGCGAGCGCCACAGTCCAACGCGTGCTGCCGGAAGTGCGCCGGCTGCTACAGGATGCTATGCAGCGCGGCATGGGAGACTGGGATCTGTCTCAAGTGTTCCGGATCGGCGAGGCGGAGAGTCAGGCCGGCGCGTAACGGACTGCGCAATGGGGAGCGCCAGGCGCCCCCCTCCGCCGTTAACCCAACGGCAACTCCAACACCTGCTTCGTCGTCATGATGTCCCCGAAGGTGTCATCGATGCTCGCCAGCGCCGCACGATGCAGCATCGCATGCGGCAACGCCGACTGTTCCCCCGCGCCAGAATCCAGGTCGCGCGTGGCGCAGGCATCAGCCGCCACGATCACCTGATAGCCCAGCGGCACCGCGTCGCGCGCCGCGCCGGCCACGCAGGCGTGAGTCATCAGGCCGGTGATCAGCAGCGTGCGTACGCCAGCCGCCTTGAGGCGCTGGTCGATATCGGTGCAGGGAAACACGCTGACGGTGGACTTGCGCAGCACCGTATGGCCCGGCGCGGGGCTCAGATCGGGATGGAATTCAATGCCGGCGCTACCGTCGGCGAAGACGGGACTGCCGGCCGGCGTGGCGTGCTGGATGTGGAAGACCGGGATGCCATGCCGATCGGCGTGGGCGACGAGCTCGGCGGCGTTGCGCAGCGCCGCAGGGCCTTCGGGAATGGGCAGCCGGCCGCTGAAGTATTCGTTCTGGAAGTCGATCACCAGCAAGGCGGTGCTGGCCGGATCGATGGACTGCGGGGCGGTGGCGCCGGCGATGGCGCGGATGGTCGGGTGGTTCATCGTAGGTCCTTGATCTGTAGGCGTTTCGTTTGCTGTTCACGCATGCGGGCGAACAGCATCCAGGATCCGCCATCGGCCTGGAATCGGAAAGTGGCCCGAATACAAATAAATGATAGGATCGGGCCAAATCCGCATTTTCGCCTCAAGCGCCATGCATACCATCGCCGTCGTCGCCTTCGCGGGCATCAGTTCCTTCCACCTGTCCGTGCCCTGCATGGTGTTCGGCGACGACCTGGCCCGGCTGGGCGCGCCGCGCTATCGCCTGCTGGTCTGCGGCGAAGCAGTCGGGCCGGTCGCGACCATGTCGGGTTTCGATATCCATGTGCCGCACGACTATTCGGCGCTGGCGGAGGCCGACACGGTGATCGTGCCAGCCTGGCGCGATCCGGACGAGCGCCCGCCCGAGAGCATGCTGCAAGCCTTGCGTGATGCGCATGCGCGCGGCGCGCGGGTCATCGGCTTGTGTCTGGGCGCCTTCGTGCTGGCCGAGGCCGGTCTGCTCGACGGCCGCCCGGCTTCGACGCACTGGGTCTGGAGCGACGACTTCGCCCGCAAGTACCCGCAGATCCGGCTCGACCGCAAGGCCTTGTATGTGGACGACGGCGACATCCTGACCTCGGCCGGCACTGCCGCTGCCATCGATTGCTGCCTGCACCTGCTGCGCTGCGACCACGGCGCGGAGCTGGCGAACCGGGTGGCCCGCCGCATGGTGATGGCACCGCACCGCGATGGCGGGCAGGCGCAGTACATCGAACGGCCGCTCACGCGGGAGGACGGCGGCGACCCCATAAGCGTCGCGATGGAATGGGCCATCGAGCATTTGCAGGAGCCGCTGGGGCTGGACCGTCTGGCCGGCGAAGCCGGGCTGAGCCGCCGCAATTTCACGCGGCGCTTCAAGCTGAAGACGGGCACGACGGTGACGCAATGGGTGCTGAACCACAGGCTGGCCGCGGCGCAGCGGCTGCTGGAAACGGGCGGGCTGTCGGTCGACCGGGTGGCCGAGGCCACGGGGTTCGGTTCGACGGTGTCGCTGCGGCAGCATTTCACGGCGGCATTCTCGGTGTCGCCTGCGGCCTATCGGAAGCAGTTCCGCCAGCGCTGATCGAGGTCGGCCATAGGGTGCCGGTCTTGTGCCCTTCGTAAGCCGCCCAGCCGTTTACGGCAAGACGAGACGGCCATGCAAACTAAGCTAAGTCGAAAACAAGATTTAGTGTCTTCCCGCGTGCACGCTATATTTTTTTCGTGGCCTGCCTCACGGAAAGATCATGAGTGAAAGAGTATCCGACAAGACCGCAAAGGTCTTCCTAGCGCGGACGGCGCGTTCGCTGCGCAGTGGCATACGCGCTTTTACTGGACGCATCAGCCTGCCGCTCATCATTGTCACGGTTTGGCAATTGGCTTCAATGACGGGGCTGGTCTCGCCCACCCTATTGCCTTCCCCAATCCATGTCGGCGAGACGGTAGCGTATCTGATTGGCAGCGGCGACCTCTGGCGCCACATCAGCGCCAGCGGCGTGCGAGTGATTCAGGGCTTTGCCGCGGCAGCCGCGCTGGCGCTGATATTGGGAATCTCCATGGGAATCTTCAATCGCCTGGGGAGATTCGTGGATTTCCTGATTCAGATACTCAAGCCTGTCCCACCCATCGCCTGGATTCCGCTGTCGGTCCTTTGGTTTGGTATTGATGAAGGCGCCAAGGTTTTCATCATTGTGCTCGGCAGCTTTTTTCCCATCCTGACGACTACCGTGGACGCAATTCGCCAGACGGACCAACGCTATGTTGAACTGGCCCGAACGCTGGAACTTCCTCGCCATTTGTTCATCCGCAAGATCATGCTCCCAGGCGCAGCGCCGCAGATCATGAGTGGCTTGCGCGTAGGCCTGGCCATGGCCTGGATGTGCGTGGTGGCCGCTGAGCTGATCGCGGCTTCCAGCGGCGTGGGCTTTCTCATCATGGATGGCCGGGCGATGTCCCAGGCAGATTTGGTGCTGGCGGGCATGCTTACCATGGGTGTGCTTGGAAAGATTACCGACGACATCCTACGCGCGGTGGAACAACCGCTGATCCTCTGGCGTCCTCGGTTCAAGGGGGCGACACGCCCATGAATGCCATATCGCACCCAATGCAACGGGCAAACAAGGGCATGCAAGCTCGGAATGTGAGCAAGCAATACCCGGGCGCCCATGGGCAACGCGTGGCTGCGCTGGAGAACATAGATCTCGTCTTTCCCGAGGGCAGCATCACCTGCGTGGTGGGGACTAGCGGTTGCGGCAAGAGCACCTTGCTCAGGATCCTGGCAGGCCTGGATGACGACCATGGCGGCAGCATCACTCTTGGCACCCAAACGCTTTCGGGACCGTCGCTCCAGCGTGGTGTTGTGTTCCAGGATCATCGCCTGCTGCCCTGGATGACGATTGCGGATAACGTAGCGCTGGCCCTGCACCGCGAAACAGCCCAGAGGCGCCGGGAGATCGTGGATCAGAAGCTGGAGCTGGTCGACCTGCTGGCCTTTCGCGACACCTATCCTTCGCAGCTTTCGGGCGGCATGGCCCAACGCGTAGCCATTGCGCGAGCGTTGGCGCATGAACCACGCGTGCTGCTGCTGGACGAACCGTTCAGCGCGCTGGACTCCATTACCCGACTGCAACTGCAGGACGCGTTGCTCAGTATTCGCGACAAGGAACGGATAACGACCGTGCTGATCACCCATGACATCGAGGAAGCGGTCTATCTGGGGGACCGAATTGCCGTCTTGTCGAACAGGCCGGGCACGGTACGGATAGTGATCGATGTCGAGTTGCCTTATCCGCGAGCAAGGACAGGCGCCAGCTTCGCGGCCGTGCGCCAGTCGCTTTACGAGCAGTTTCTACAACATGCGGCCTGAAACCCGCCCGGCGATGCGCCAGAGCGTGGCGGCGCGGCCCTTGCACTCATCCTCTGAACTTCCCATGCGAAGACGATTCCGGAAACTCATGATGGCGGCGGCTTTCGGCGCTGCCACCCTATTCTCCATGCCGGCCCATGCTGCCGATACGCTGCGTCTGGGCATCATGCCCTTTGTGCCGTATTCGGCGAGCCTGCTGGCCAGACAACACGGTTGGGTAGAAGAGGAGCTGAAAAGGGCCGGCCACGGCGACGTCAAAGTCATCTGGACGCAGTTTGCCGGCGGCCCGCCGATCAATGAGGCAATTGCGTCGGGCAACCTGGACATCGCCGCATTAGGCGATACTGCCGCGTTGATCGGCCACGCTTCCGGAATCGACGACCGCATTGTCGGCCTGTCATACAAGGGGGAGGAAACGCTGGCGCTGATGGTGCGCTCGGACGCACCGTTCCAGAGCGTGGCAGAACTCAAGGGCAAGAAAGTGGCGACCTTGCGCGGGGGGAACGTGCACGAGTTGCTGGCGCTGATCCTGGCCGAATCCGGCCTGAAGCTTTCAGACGTGCAGTTCCTCAACCTGTCTCTTCAGGACATGGGAACGGCGCTGATCAAAAACGATATTGATGCAGCGCTGGTGTGGGACCCGGTTTTCACGCTGCTGGAAGCCGAAGGCCAGGCACGCATTCTGCGCGATGGCAAGGGTCTCAAGAGCAATCTGATTCCCATCGTCGCCTCCGCATCGGTGATCAAGCAGAATCCTGAGTATGTCCGGGCCTATCTGCGCGCTATCGCCCGCGGCGCCGATACTCTGAAAAACCACCCGCAGGAAGTGGCTGCCATACTGGCGCCCATTTTTGGATTGACCCCGGCGCAGACGTTGACAGCGTTCAGCCGCTCCATCTGGGCCCCGAGCCTGGACGCCCAAGCCCTGGCCGAGCTGAGACGCTCGGTCGAGTTCCTGTTCGGCAATCGCTTGATTCGCAAGCCATTGGATCTGGACAAGTTTGTCGATCCGGGAGAGGCCGCAACAACCGGCATGACGCCGCCGCTCGGCCTGACAGGGTACCTGGCGCCTGTGGACAATCCTGTCAACCCGAACCTCGCGGGCGCTCCAGATGCGTGAATCAAAAGAAGGCAGACCGCCTCAAGGCACGGATGGTCAGCCCCGCGCCATGCCGGCGCGGCTGTTGCTTCGGCCTGCGGCGCGGCCCGACTTCCCTGCCGTTCTTAACATTGTGCGCGAGGCTGAAGGGCTGGGCGCGGACGCTGTGCTGATCGCGGGCGGGCGTGGTGCGCTCGATCCTTTGACCACGGTGGCCGCGCTGGCGCCGCTGACGAGCCGCATTGGTCTGCTCGCCGAAGTGAATGCCGCAGAAACCCATCCCTATACCGCTGCCCGTCGGCTGGCAGCGCTGGATCACGTCAGCAACGGCAGGATTGGCTGGTCGCTGACGGAGAATACCGAGTCCGCCCGGATTCAAGATTACGCCGCGGCGGTGCATGCGCTCTGGGACAGCTGGGATGACGATGTCCATCGGTACGATAAGCGTAGCGGCGTCTATATCGATACCGATGGGATTGGGCCAGCGGCATACGCAGGCCCCTTCTACCGCGTGGCGGGTCCGCTCGACATTCCACGACCGCCGCAAGGCCGCCTGCCGAGGGTGGGCGATGACAGAACCGCGGACGCCTCCTTCACAGGATGGCTTGAGATGACGGCTGACCAGATCGAATGGATCAAGCTCCGGGATGAATTGGGAGCGTGCGTCATCGATACTGCCAGGCAGCCGCGTCGGACCTTGCGGCGCTGCCTAGGCTTGATGGACGTTCCTCCGCAGCATTTCAACCGTCTCGCGGCTTGCCAAAATCCATGAGTAATCAAGGTCGATCATTGATTCTGCTCGTGAACGCTTTGGTAACGGGCCACCATGAGGCAGCCTGGAGACTACCCCAAGCTCAACCGGAACGTCTGCGCGACATGGGCTATCACCAGGATATCGGACGCGTCGCGGAGGCTGCGGGCTTTCATGCCATGTTCGTCGCAGATTTCTTCGTGTTCAATCCGGGCGTGCGCCATAGTCCACGGTGGGAACTGGACCCGCTGACGCTGCTGTCCGGGGTGGCGCAGGTTACCGAGCGACTGGGCTTGATCGCAACCGGGTCGGCCACGCTGAGCACGCCCGAAGAAATTGCACGCAACTTCTCCTCGTTGGATCACGTCAGCGGCGGACGCGCGCTCTGGAACATCGTGACCAATGGCGACCCCGCGGCAGCGGCAAATTTTGGACAGGACAAGCCCGTACCGCATCAACAGCGCTACCAGATCGGCGCCAAGGCTGTCCAAGATGTGCTGCATTTGTGGCGCAGGGGACGGGAAGTGCCAGCGCCAGTCCAGTCGCATCCGGTTCTGGTGCAGGCGGGATCGTCAGCGGATGGCCGCGACTTCGCCTCGCGCTACGCCGAACTGGTATTTACCGCGCAGAACACACTCCACGACGCGCGAACGTTTCGTCAAGACTTGCTGGCGCGCGCCGCGGCGCATGGGCGCAAACCCGGCGCCCTGAAACTGATTCCCGGCATCAGTCCCGCCATAGGCAGCACGGTTGAGGAGGCGCGCCGCAAGAAGCGCGACCTTGATGAGTTGATTGTGCCGGAAGCGTCGCTGGCATGGCTGGCCGGCTTTGGTATCGAGCTAGGAACCCGTGACCTGGATGGTCCCCTGCCGCCGATACTGGGCGACATCGACAAATTCGAAGGAATAAAAAGCCGTTTCGGGGTGATTGCTTCGGTGATCGAACGCCACCGCCCGAGTACGGTCCGCGACCTGCTTCAGCTACTGGCGGGCAGCCGCGGCCATGCAACCTTAAGCGGCACGCCCGAGAGTATCGCAGACCTGATTGCCGAGTGGTTTCAGCAGGACGCCGCCGATGGCTTCATGCTGATGCCTCACGCTTTCCCTAGCGAGTTCCAGCTATTCGCGGACGAAGTCGTTCCCTTGCTTCGCCGACGCGGCTTGCTGCGGAATACCGAACCTCAGGCCGGCTTGCGTGAGCGCCTGGGTCTGCCGATAGCAGGACTGGCCGATCGAATCTAGCCGGCAACACGCAAGAGTTCATAGAGACGCCCTCCTCGGATGATTGATGTCCAAAGCGCGTCTTGGTCGGCAATACAGTGGGAAAACTAGCCCATAGCGAAAAACGATCAAATCGCCAACATCCATAACAAAAAAACGGCACATACTTGCCTAAGGCAAATAATAATATGCCCTGAGCAAGTAATTGGATCGCCATGACAGAGCACTCGATCTACGACCGCGCCGAAGCGGTCCGCTATTTCAACCGCTTCTACACCCGCCAGATCGGCGTCCTGCACGAACACCTGCTGGCCAGCGAGTTTTCGCTGACCGAAGTCCGCATTCTTTACGAACTGGCTCACCGCCCCGCGCTCAGCACCTCGGACCTGTGCCGCGAATTGAACCTGGACGCAGGGTATGTCAGCCGGGTGATCTCGGGCTTCGAGAAGAAGGGTTTGATCGCCAAGACGCGCTCGGCCGCGGATGCCCGCGTCGGCCTGCTGGAACTGACGGACGCCGGCCGGGCGGCGTTTGCCCCGCTCAATGAAGCGTCGCGCAACGAGATCATCGCCATCCTCAAACCGCTATCGGAGCCGGCGCAAGCGCAGCTGGTCCATGCCATGAACGAGATCCAGAACCTGCTCGGCGATAAAGCCCCCCTGCCCTATGTGCTGCGCGATCCGCGGCCGGGCGACATGGGGCTGGTGGTGGCGAACCAGGCCATGGTCTATGCGCAGGAGTTCGGTTGGAACTCGGAGTACGAGGCGCTGGTGGCCGAGATCGTGGCGAAGTTCATCCGGGAGTTCGACCGCGATAGCGAGCGCTGCTGGATCGCGGAGAAGGACGGAAAGATGGTGGGCTCGGTCTTCGTGGTGCGCCAGGACGAAACCACCGCGAAGCTGCGGCTGTTGTACGTGGATGGCTCCGCGCGCGGGCTGGGCATGGGCCATCGGCTAGTGGACGAATGCCTGCGGTTTGCGCGGCAGGCGGGCTATAAGCGCATGGTGTTGTGGACCAATAGCGTGCTGACCGATGCGCGCCGGATTTATGAGAAGGCCGGCTTCGAGCTGGTCGAGGAAGAAAAGCACCACAGCTTCGGCAAGGATCTGGTGGGGCAGTATTGGGCGCGGGATCTGTAGGGAACGCGATGTCTCCCTGCGGCCAGATGAAATCCGTACTTGCGGACAGGCGCGGCCTCGATGAGTGAACGCATTCAGGCAGTATTTGCTGCCGCCGTCACGGGCGCGTTGGTGGGGGCCGCCATGGTTTCCACGCGCGCGGTGTCGGCGGACGTGTCACCGGAGACACTGGCTTTCCTGCGCTATGCCATCGGGGTGGTTCTGCTTGCCGTGCCCACGCTGCGGCGATGGTCGGTACGGTTTACGGCCAAGGACCTCTGTGCCGTGGCGGGCCTGGGCATTCTGCAATTCGCGATGCTCATACTGCTGTTGAACTATGCGCTGGCCCGCCTGCCCGCCGCCACTTGCGCGCTGGTGTTTTCCACGTTGCCGCTGGTGACCCTGTGCCTCGCGATTGCCACGGGGCGCGAGCGGTTCAGTTGGACTCGGTTGATCGGCGCGGGCGTGGCGGTCTCGGGGATTGCGCTGTTGCTGCAGCCCTCCGCCGCCGCGGTTGGCGGCGCTGCCGATGGTTGGGCTTGGGCCGCCTTGCTGGGCGCGACGTTCATCGGCGCGGCTTGCAGTCTTTTGTATCGGCCCTACCTGCAGCGTTATCCAGCCATGTACATCAGCGTGGTGGCGATGTTCGTCTCTGTTTTGTTCCTGGCGGGCGTGTGCCTGACGCGAGACGCACCGCTCTTGCCCAGCCTGTCGGGTTTTCAATGGGCGAATGTGGTGTTCATCGGGCTTTCCAGCGCGGTAGGCTATTTCTGCCTGCTGTGGGCGCTGACCCGTTTGGAAGCGAGCCGGGTGATGTCGTTTCAGGCGCTGGCGCCGATCACGGCGGTATTGATCGAGTTGCTGAGCGCCTCGTATCCGCTGACCTGGCGGCTGACGGGGGCATTTGTGCTGGTGCTTTCGGGGGTCTGGTTTGGCACGCATGAACGGCCTGCGGCTTCACGCGCGACCGCAGCCTAGTTAGCCGCCGGGTCGCCACCTTCTCAGGTTCCGGATTGCGGCGTAGCGAGCGCGGCCACAGGCCGCGCCGTTCATCACAAGGTCGGCTGCGGAATGGGGATGTCCTTCGATATCAGGTCCCCGCCGTTGATCCGCGTGTCGCAGCCTGAGCTCAGGCCCCACTTGGTGACACTGCCATCGTCAATCCTGAATTTCTCCGTGCATCGGTAGATGGTGTTGTTGATGATCCCACGGACGTATTCGTACGAAATAATCTTGGCGCCACTGGACAAGGTATAGCTGTTGGTGGGCGGCCCCCATTTGGAAACCAGCTTTTCTTCGCTCTCGCCGACCCACGATTGCATCATGTCGGCCCGGGTTTCCTGGCGTTCATTGTTGATCATATTGCCTATCGGGGAACCCGCGCACCCGGCAAGCAGTTGAGTCACAAGAACCGTCAGCACTAGCTTCTTCATTTATTGTTTTCCCCTTGAGATCGGCCTGCCCAGGCCGTCGATTGCAAAGACAGTGGTTTGCAGAGAAGCCTAACGACAAGATTCCTTAGGAAAATCGAAGCCGACCTTGACGCTGGTCGCGGCCACGTTCCTGAAAGCGGCCTCAGCCACCTTGTTGTAGCGGGCGTCGCAATTGAATTTGTTGTTGAGCAGGTAATCCTTGCCTTCCGCCTTTTCCATGTGCGCGGCCCATTCATCGGCCGCGTCCAGCGCATCGCCTCCGGCCTGCACGAAACCCAGCATGACTTCCATGCCGCCCTCGGAGCGCGGCGCCAGCCAACTCGCATAAGCCCAAGGATCGGCGGCATTGCCGCACTCCGTCAGACAATCGGCCGTATAGATAACATCCGAGCCGAAAACGCCGGGGGTGAGTTTCTGCCCGGGCTTGGGCGCGTATTCGCCGATGAAGCTGCTGAGGTCAGCCTGGCAACTGTCGGACGGCTCCATGCTCAGCGCCGATACCTTGCCCGATTTGACCGTCGCGGTGATCCGGCAGCTCTGGACTTCGAATACATGATCGTCGCCGTAGGATTCTTGCGGCACGCCCGCCACGGATTCGAAATAGCGTTGGTTCTTGCCCAGCATTCTTCCGTTGAAGACTTCCTGCACCGTAGCGGCTTGCGCAGCGCCGGCGCAGGCCATCAGCAGCCCCGTGGTCATGACTCTGAAACGCATACTGGATAAGGCTCCGTGGAGAATGGATCATGGGCATGCAGAGCAAGCGCACGCAAACGGAGCGTATTCAATCACAAACGGTGCCGCGCCGAATCAAAAAAGGGGTCGCTGTTGGCGCTGCCTTCCGGGGTTTTATTCTTCTCCCCTGGGACGCCATGATTCACACGGTAACAATCATGGGATCGGCGCAACAAATTCTCACGCCCGCAGCACGCCGGTCATAGAAGGGACGAGGGTTGGAAATACTTGAGCGGAAGTCCCGGGATCACTTGCTGGCGGAGAAAGTGATTTTCACAGGATTGTTCGGCATCTGGCTCGCGCTCATGGGCATGCCACCCGCTGCGAATGTCGGATGCCTCGCCCTGAGTTCCGTGTCGGAAACCCATTCGAGCCGCAACTGATCGTCCAGCGAATTGGACTGGAACTGCGTCAGCGCCGATATGAAGGCATTGCATTTTTCCGAGACGCCGGCCTCAAGCACGGAAACCTGCGTCTGCTCGCCCCAGGTCAATGACCCGCGTTGCGGGCACTGGCGCACTTCGACGTGATACTTCCCACTAGGTGAAGGCAGGTCGGCAATGATCTTGTTGGGACCGCATGCCGTCAAGAGCACGGAGGACAAAAGCAAAAGCGGGATGCTATGTTTCATTGAAGAACCTTGTGCGGGCTATCCGTAAAGACTTCGCAATAATACCGGCGGACCCGATTGCCGCCGCGCCCGCCGTTCGATGTCCGGCGCGGCGCCAGACAGGAAGGCTGCCATGCACCGTATTGATTCAGCGCAACCAGCCGCGCCGAAGCGCTTGGCCTGCGAAATACTCCGGTTTAGCCTGAAGTAGCGTTTGTCGCACTTCCCCCCGTAGCCCCAAAGGAGACTCTGATGCCCGCCCTCATGAAAGCCGCAATCTTCGTCGCGCCTGGCCGCATCGAATTGACCGATAAGCCGATCCCGGACGTAGGCCCCAACGACGCGCTGATCCGCATCACCACCACCACTATCTGCGGCACCGACGTGCATATCCTGAAAGGGGAGTATCCCGTCGCCCAGGGCCTCACCGTGGGCCACGAACCGGTGGGAGTGATCGAAAAGCTGGGCAGCGCCGTAATCGGGTATCAGGAAGGCCAACGCGTGATCGCCGGCGCGATCTGCCCGAGCTTCACTTCGTATCCCAGCCAGGATGGCTTCCCGAGCCAGGACGGCGCCTATCTGATTCCCAGCGGGCGTTGCGGCTGCCACGGCTACAAGGCCACGGCGGGCTGGCGCTTCGGCAATCTGATCGACGGCACGCAGGCCGAGTACGTGCTGGTCCCGGACGCGCAGGCCAACCTGGCGCCCATTCCGGACGGGCTGACGGACGAACAGGTGCTGATGTGCCCGGACATCATGTCCACCGGATTCAAGGGCGCCGAAAACGCCAATATCAAGATCGGCGACACCGTGGCCGTGTTCGCGCAGGGGCCTATCGGGCTGTGCGCGACAGCCGGAGCCAAGCTGCGCGGCGCCACGACCATCATTGCCATCGATGGCAACGACCACCGCCTGGACATCGCCCGCAAGATGGGCGCGGACGTGACGCTGAACTTCAAGAACTGCGACGTCGTGACCGAGGTGCTGAAGCTCACGGGTGGACGCGGCGTGGATTCGTCGATTGAGGCGCTAGGCACCCAGGGCACGTTCGAGTCGGCCCTGCGCATACTCAAACCGGGCGGCACGCTTTCCAGCCTGGGGGTGTATTCCTCCGACCTGCGTATCCCCATGGATGCGTTTGCCGCGGGCCTGGGCGACCATCAGATCAACACCGCCCTGTGCCCGGGCGGCAAGGAACGCATGCGCCGCCTGATGAATGTGATTGCGTCGGGCCGTGTGGACCTGGGTCTGCTCGTCACCCACCAGTACAAGCTGGATGACATCGTCGCGGCATACGAGCTGTTCGCCAACCAGCGCGATGGCGTGCTGAAAGTCGCTATCAAGCCTCATTGAGCGCCGGTCCCCGGGCGACGGCGCTGATCGCGTGGGGAAATAGGGCATGGCCAGGATCATCAGACCTGGCCATGCTCCGGCGGACCAAGGTTGAGCGAGGCCGAACTGCGCAAACTGGCCGACACGCTGGACCCGCTGCTGCGCACTGCCACTGGCGTCTGGCTGCTGCGCGACACCGCCAGCGACCGCCTGGCGCGGCTGGTGTTGGCCCAGGACTCTGTGTCGAGCCGCTTGCCAGCGCCACGTCCGCAACACTATTGCTATCGGTTGCGGCAACACGACGATGCTCTGCGCATGAACAGCTGGCTAAGTGCGCACAGCGCATGGCCGTTGATCTACATCAATCGCATCCGGATTTTCCGGCACTAATCTGAACACGACCTCCTTTGCGAAACCCTCGTTCGTGCATTTCCAGACCATGTGCTGAATCCGGAGGTCCAAGCAGCTCTGCCATGGAACAGAACTACTGAGGCTAGGCATTCTCTTTTTGTCGGTTCGATCTGCCATGCGCGTTGCCTGTACGTCCCCCTTCCTCCCCGGCCCGACCTGCCACCGCCCCGCCTTGCGCGCGCGCCCTGGCCTGAACGCCGTCCACATTCAGCCTCTGATCGGAATCGCTTCGGTTCCCTGATCGTTCGGCGCCCCACGCATACCCCAGGCCCCCGTTTGAATAAACGGGAGTCCAGACATCGCTGCGCCTCCAGCATGCGCCCCTATTTATTGTTGTAACCACAGCAATAAACAGGCTTATGCTAAATGCCTGCCCTTGCCCGAGGTCATACCCACCGGCAACTTCAATTGGCAGGCATTACGCGCAGACGATCACTTCACTGAATTTCTTTTGATTAAGTGAGTAGAGAAGATGCAGCCCTTGTCACCAATTGACGTCCGCTTGTCATTCAAGCTTTCCAGCGCATTCTTGATCGCGTTGGGCGTTTTCCCCGCTTATTCCCAGACTATCGATGGCGGATCGACGATCACCGTTCCCGGGTCGCAAAGTTCGCCCTGGAATTTGGGCGGCAGCTCCCTGACGGTGGGCAACACCAGCACCGGCACGCTGCAGATCGGCGCCACCGGCGTGGTGTCCAACGGGTCCGGCTTCGTCGGCCGGCAGGTCGGCAGCACCGGCCATGTGACCGTGAGCGGCACTGGGGCGCAATGGACCAACAGTTCGGGCCTGTCCGTGGGATTCTCGGGCACGGGCACGTTGGGCATTTCGAATGGCGGTGTTGTAAGAAGCACCACCAACACCTATGTGGGCGTGGCGGCCGGCGGCACCGGCACGGTGACGGTAAGCGGCCTGGGATCCCAGCTGAACAGCACCGGGTTCATGCGCGTCGGCCAAACCGGCAACGGCACGTTGCAAATCAGCGACAGCGCGGTCGTGACCAATGGGCAGGCCTTCGTCGGCTATGACTCGGGCAGCGTGGGTCTGGTGACGATCAGCGGCGCGGGAACGCAGTGGAACAGCAGCGCCGACCTCACCGTGGGCTTTTCCGGCAACGGCCGGGTCAACGTCAGCAATGGCGGCGCGGTGGCCAGCACGCTCGGCACCATAGGCGCCGGCGCGAACTCGACCGGCGCGGTCACGGTCGACGGCGCCGGCTCCTCGTGGACCAACAGCGGCGTCCTCACCGTGGGCAATTCCGGCTCCGGCGCCTTGACCATTTCGAACAACGCCACGGTCAGCGCAGCCAGTGCGCGAGCAGGCGTGGCGGCGGGCTCGCAGGGCGTCATCAATATCGGCGCCGGCGCATTATCCGCCGCGGCGGCCCCCGGCACGCTGACGTTGACGGGTCCCAGCCCCAATCTGACGCTGGGCGCCACCGGCGGGTTGGTGTTCAACCACACCAATACCAGCGGCTATGTGTTTGTTCCGGGCGTCACGGGCGCGGGCAAGCTCAGCACCTACAGCGGCACCACGATACTGACCGCCAACAACAACTACACGGGCGGCACCACGATAGCCGGCGGCACGCTGCAATTGGGCAATGGCGGCACTAGCGGCGCCATCGTGGGCAACGTGAGCAATAACGGAGCCTTGACCTTCAACCGCAGCGATAGCGTCACGTTCGCGGGCCTGGTCTCGGGCAGCGGCGTGGTCAATCAGAATGGCACCGGCGCCACGATACTGACGGCCAACAATACGTACACCGGCGGGACCACGATCTTGGCTGGCACCCTGCAATTGGGCAATGGCGGCACCACGGGCGCCATCGTCGGGAATGTGGCGAACAGCGGCGCCCTGGTTTTCGATCGCTCCAACACCCTGATGCTCGATGGCCAGATTTCCGGCAGCGGCTCGGTCAGCCAGATCGGCGCCGGCACCACGGTGCTGACGGGCAACAGCACTTACGCAGGCGGCACCACGATTTCGGCCGGCACGCTGCAACTGGGCAGTGGCGGCGCCTCGGGGGCCATTCTTGGCAATGTGACCAACAACGGGGCCCTGGCCTTCAACCGCTCCGATACCATGGCATTTCCCGGCTTGATCTCCGGCAGCGGCGTAGTCAATCAAATTGGCGCCGGCACCACGATACTGACCGCAGACAACACCTACACCGGCGGCACCACGATTTCCGCAGGCACGCTGCAGCTGGGCGACGGCGGCACTACGGGCGCCATCCTGGGCAACGTGGCGAACAACGGCGCGTTGGCCTTCAACCGCACTGACACGGTGACGTTCGCGGGCCTGATCTCCGGCAGCGGCGCGGTCAACCAGATAGGCGCGGGCGCCACGATACTGACCGCTGACAACAGCTACACGGGCGGCACCACGATTTCGGCGGGAACGCTGCAGCTGGGCAACGGCGGCACCACGGGCGCCATCCTGGGCGACGTAGCGAACAATGGCGCGCTGACCTTCAACCGTTCCGATGTCCAGACGTTCGCAGGCCAGATCTCCGGCAGCGGCGTGGTCAACCAGATAGGCGCGGGCGCCACGATACTGACGGCAGACAATACCTACGCCGGCGGCACCACGATCTCGGCCGGCACCTTGCAACTGGGCAATGGCGGCACCTCGGGGTCCATCCTGGGCGATGTGGCGA
Source organism: Achromobacter sp. (assembly GCF_049647645.1). GTDB lineage: Bacteria > Pseudomonadota > Gammaproteobacteria > Burkholderiales > Burkholderiaceae_B > Achromobacter. The sequence continues at coordinate 82,046 of NZ_JBARYB010000054.1, read as the reverse complement.
ACGAGGGATTGCTGGCTTTCAACCGCTCCGACACCATGACGCTTGCGGGCCGGATCTCCGGCAGCGGCGCGGTCAACCAGATCGGCACAGGAACCACCGTGCTGACCGGCAACAACAACTACACAGGCGGGACCGCAATCGCCGCAGGCACCCTGCAATTGGGCGACGGCGGCGCCTCGGGCGCCATTGTGGGCAATGTGGCCAACAACGGGACGCTTGCGTTCAATCGTTCCGACGTCCAGACATTCCCAGGCCTGATCTCCGGTAGCGGCACGGTCAACCAGATCGGCGCCGGCACCACGATCCTGACCGCAGACAACACCTACACCGGCGGCACCACGATCTCCGCAGGCACGCTGCAGCTAGGCAATGGCGGGACCTCGGGCGCCATCCTGGGCGACGTGGCGAACAATGGCGCGCTGACCTTCAACCGCTCCGATATCCAGACGTTTCCCGGCCTGATTTCCGGCAGCGGCGTGGTCAACCAGACAGGCGCCGGCACCACGATCCTGACCGCAGACAACACCTACACCGGCGGCACCACGATCTCCGCAGGCACGCTGCAGCTAGGCAATGGCGGCGCCTCGGGCGGCATCCTTGGCAACGTGGCCAACAACGGCGCACTGACCTTCAACCGCTCCGACACCGTGACGTTCGCGGGCCTGATCTCCGGCAACGGCACGGTCAACCAGAACGGCAGCGGCGCCACGATTCTGACTGCCCAGAACCTCTATGACGGCCCCACCAACATCAATAGCGGCGTGCTGCGTGCGGGCGGGGTCTCCACCCTCAGTCCAAACTCGGCCGTGAACGTGGCGGCGGCAGGCACGCTCGACCTCAACGGCTACAGCCAGTCCACGGCTGGCGTGACCAACGCCGGACTCATCAACATGGGAACTGGCTCCGCGCCCGGCACCACGCTGACGACGCCGAACTACGTCGGCCAGGGCGGCAGGATCGCCATGAACACCTTGCTCGGCGGCGACGGTTCGCCGTCGGACCGGCTGGTGGTCAATGGCGGCGCCGCCTCCGGCTCATCGTCGCTGATCGTCGCCAATGCCGGCGGCGCGGGCGCCTTGACTACCGGCAACGGCATCCTGCTGGTCGATGCCGTCAATGGCGGCACTACCGCTGCCAGCGCGTTCACGTTGGGCAACGCTGGCGGCTACGTCGCGGCGGGCCCCTACGCCTATACGCTGCAACGCTCCAGCGTGGACGGCAGCGGGCTGCAGAACTGGTACCTGCGTTCGACGGTGGACTGTGCCGCCGCGCCCAGCAATCCCGCTTGCAAGCAGCCCGAGCCGCCTGTTCCGCCAAACCCGCCCGTGCCGCCGGTGCCGCCCAACCCGCCCACGCCCGTTCCGCCGGCGCCGCCCAACTACCGGCCCGAAGTCTCCACGGCCGTGGCGACGCCGGAGCTCGCCTTGCGCTACGGCGCGACCTTCCTGGACTCGCTGCATGAGCGCATCGGCGAGGCGCGCTACGCCCTGCCCTCCACCCCGGCCGGCAGCAATTCCCTGGCATGGGGCCGAGTCATCGGCGTCACGGGCGAACGCAACGGCAGCAACTCGGGCATCCTGGGCTCCAGAGGCCCGGACTACGACTACAAGATCTACGGCCTGCAATCCGGCGTGGACCTATATCGCCGCGCCAATGCCAACGGCAGCATGGACCACGCGGGCGCTTACGTCGCCTTCGGACGCGCGACGGCCGACGTCGATCACCTCGACGGCCGCTCGGCCGGCCAGGCGGCCATGAACGGCGTGACGCTGGGCGGCTATTGGACGCATATCGGCAAGGCAGGCTGGTATGTCGATGCGGTGATCCAAGGCACGCGCTACGACGTCGACAATGGCCGTTCTCCCGAAGGCTACAACCTGGACACCCGCGGCTTCGGCTTCGCGACCTCGCTGGAAAGCGGGTACCCATTCCGCTTGAACGACGAATGGGTCATCGAACCCCAGGCGCAACTCGTCTTCCAGAAGGTCAACCTCAACGATGCCGACGATGGCGCCGCCAAGATCCGGTTCAACGACGTCGACAGCCTGAGGGGCCGCGTCGGCGTGCGCCTGGCGCGCACGGTGGAACTGGATCCCGGGCCGGAAGGCAAGCGCGTTGCGACGACCTGGCTGCGCGCCAGCCTGGTCAATGAGTTCCTGACCAACCCGACCACGGAGTTCTCTTCGCAGAATGGCTATGTGCCGTTCCGGGCCGATATGAAGGGCATGTCCGTGCAGCTGAATCTGGGCGCGGATGTCGGGGTCAAGCGCAATGTCTCGGTGTACGGCAGCGTGGGCTCGGAGATCAGCCTGCGCGGCGACGGGCAGAACTTCAACGGCAAGCTCGGCGTGAAGATCGCCTTCTGACACGCAAGCCCGCGGATCGGGCTGTCCGGCCCGATCCGCCAAGCCCTATCGATCAGCGGAACCGCAAGTGCCGCCGCTGCAATTCCGCGACGGTCCGGCAGCCCATCAGCTTCATGGCGCGCTCGATCTCGACCCGCATCAGTTCCAGCGCCCGCTCTACACCGGGCCGGCCCGCGGCCGCCAGCGGGAACAGGTAGTAGCGGCCCAGCCCCACCGCCTTGGCGCCCAAGGCCAGGGCCTTGAGCACATGGGTGCCGCGCTGCACGCCCCCGTCCATCATCACGTCGATGCGGTCACCGACCGCGTCGACGATTTCCGCAAGCTGGTCGAAGGCGCTGCGCGAGCCGTCGAGTTGACGGCCGCCGTGATTGGACAACACGATGCCAGTGCAGCCGATGTCGGCCGCGCGCCTGGCGTCTTCCACCGACATCACCCCCTTCAAGCAGAATTGCCCGCCCCATTCCTGCACCATGGCGGCAACGTCGTCCCAAGTCATGGCCGGGTCCAGCATATCGGTGAAGTAGCGGCTGATGGACATGGCACCCCCGCCCATGTCGACGTGGCTATCCAGCTGCGGCAGCCGGAAGCGTTCATGGGTGAGATAGTTGAGCGCCCAGGCCGGCTTGATGGCGAACTGCGCGATGCCGGCGAGATTGAGCCTGAACGGGATGGCGAAGCCCGTGCGTTTGTCGCGCTCGCGGTTGCCGCCGGTGATGCTGTCCACGGTCAGCATCATGACCTGGACGCCGGCCTCCTTGGCACGGACCATCATTTCGCGGTTCAGGCCGCGGTCCTTATGGAAGTAGAACTGGTAGACCTGGGGGCCGCCGCTGATCTTGCGGGCCTCTTCCAGGCTGACGGTGCCCAGCGAGGACACGCCGAACATGGTGCCGAACTTGCCCGCGGCGGCGGCGACCGCGCGTTCGCCGTCGTGATGGAACAGGCGCTGCAAGGCGGTCGGCGAGCAATAGACCGGCAGCGCCAGCTTCTGGCCCATGACGGTCACCGACATGTCCACCTCGGCCACGCCGCGCAGCACGTCGGGCAGCAGGTCGCAGGCTTCGAAGGCCGCTGTGTTGCGGCGATAGGTGGTTTCGTCGTCGGCGGCGCCGTCGATGTAGTTGAAGATGGGGCCCGGCAGCCGCTGGCGGGCCATGCGGCGAAAGTCGTGGAAGTTCTGGCACTGGTTCAGACGCATGGGTAGACCCTTATCGACACTACACGTACAGACAGCCTGAGCCCCCGGATGGAGCGGGAGGAATTGTAGACCGACAGCCGCAATTCATTGAGCATCGAAGCGAGCCTCGTCGCGGATCGTGTTAAATGCGGTCTCTCGCAATATGAACGGAACTACCCCGCAATGCCCCATCCCCTGCTCAAACCCGCCATCTGGGCCGCAGCCGCCATCCTGTCGCTGGGAGCCGCAACCGCCTCGGCGCAAGAGAACCTGGAGCGGGCCGTTTCCCTGGCCCAGATCCACGCCATCATGGAATATTGCGACGTGCTCACCCCCGAGCTGCTGGAACTCCTGAAGAAGCGACAGCAGTCCGCCACGCGCGAGTCCGGCGTGTCATCCATCGTTTTCGATGCAGCCTATCTGCGCGCCTACGCCAAGGCGCGCAAGGCCATGGCGGAGTTCGGGGAAGAAGAGAAGGAACTGACCTGCCAACCCATGCGGGCCATGGCAGGCAAGGACTGAGCAGGCAACGCCGCGCGGGCAAGGCAGCTGAGGGCCAGGCGGCGGCTTGAAACGGGAAGCCGGCAAGCGTAGTCTGACACCCCTGATTGACACCCTGATTCCTACCCTCAACTCGATAGCCAGGAGCGATTCATGGCGCAGAAAGAACGACATAAGGGCCGCTTGATCGATCACATCGGACTGGTCGTGCGCGACCTGCCCGCCAGCAAGGCGTTCTATACCGCCGTCTTCAATGCATTGAAGATTCCGATCGGCGGCTCCGACGACAAGAACTTCTGGGCTGACGAACTGTTCATCTCCGCGCCCGGCAGCGCCGAAGTGCAGGGTGAGCTGACCGGCCGCATCCACCTGGCGTTCCAGGCGGAAGACCAGGCCATGGTGAATGCGTTCTACCAGGCGGCGATGGCGCATGGCGGCCGGGACAACGGCCCGCCGGGCGAGCGGCTTGCCTACCATCCCGGCTACTACGCCGCGTTCGTGCTGGATCCGGACGGCAACAACATCGAAGCTGTCTCCCGCACGCGGGCCGAGCGCAGCGCGGCCTCGGTGCGGATTACTTACTGATCACGCCTTCGTCGCCCCGGGGCCGGATGTCATGCCGAGGCCCGCGGCGCCTGGATCATCTTCCAGCCATTGCCCGCGGGATCGCGAAAGCCGGCGTCCACGCTGCCGTAGCGTTCAATCGGCTCCTGCGTGAATTCGACGCCTTGAGCCTGCAAACGGGCGTAGCTTTCGCGGCAGTCCGCCACGTGCAGGACCAGGGGAGGCATGGCCCCCTTCGCGACCATGGCGCGCAGTATTTGCGCGGTAGCCTCGTCATGGATGGGTGGCCCGGGCGTGAACAGACCGAGCTGGAATGAGGGCTGCTCAGGATGCTGGACCGTCAGCCACCGGTACGGTCCGTTGCGCACGTCCGTATGGACGCGGAAGCCGAGCTTGTCGACGTAGAACGCCAGCGCCGCGTCCTGATCGTCCACGTACACACCCGCCACATTGATACCTAGGTTCATATGACCTCCTTGGTTGATGGCGGAAATTTACCGTCGGCCTCGCGGCGCCGCTTCTCCAAAACAGCGATATTGAGATCGGGGCGCTGCGCGGCCTTCACGACGCAGGCGGGCACTCGGTCCAGCGGCTGCGTCCCGGCGCGCGCCTGCGCGCGCATGGCGCTGGGACTGAGGCCGGTGATGTCACGGAAGATGCGGCTGTAGGTGCCGAGGCTTTCCCAGCCCGTGGCGTAGGCGATTTCCGTGACGCTCTGCTCCGTATCCCGCAGCATGGCCACGCTTTGCTCGATGCGCCGCGTCAGCAGGTAGCGATGCGGCGGCAGGCCGAAGGCGCGTTTGAAGGAATGCGCGAAGTGCGCCTTGGAAACGCCGCTGACCTCGGCCAGTCGCTCCACCGGCCAGGCTTCGTGCGAGGCTGCGTCCATGCGGTCCTTGACCCGCAGCAGGCGGCGCAGCAGCGCCGGATCCTGCATCTGCCCCTGACCCGGGGCCGCTTGCCGCAATAGCGTACCCAGCTTCAGCAGGGCCTCTTCGTCCACGGCGCTGTAGCCCACCACCACGCCCGGCGGCAGCTCCACCTTGCGGCAAAAATCCGCTACCGGCTGCATGCCCACGCCCGCCGTCCGCGCCGCCGCCACGGCCTGCGCCATATCCCAGCCCGGCGGCAACTGCCACAGCAGATGAAAGCCGGCGTGCTCGCCGCTGACGCGCAATTCGTCGCTGCCTACCGCCTGCCGCAAGGCGCGCAATGCAGCGTCACGCCGGCGCGCATACACCCCGCGCGCCTTGCGCACATGGCGCGCGAAGCCGCCGTCCTGCAGGAACGCCGCCAGCGTCATCTGTTCGATGATGCTGGGGGAGCGCCCTGCCCGGCGGCGCGCCTGCACGAAAGCGGGCGCCAGCTCCTTGGGCACCACCGCATAGCCGATACGCAAGGCGTTGAACAGGGTCTTGTTGAAACTGCCGCAATGGATGACGCGGTCGGCCGTGTCCAGGCTTTTCAAGGCGGCCAGGGGCGCGCCGTCGTAGCTGAATTCGCTGTCGTAGTCGTCCTCGACGATCCAGCAACCTGCCTGCGCGGCCCAGTCCAGCAGTTCCAGGCGGCGCGAGACCGGCATGGTGACGCCAGTGGGCGCCTGGTGGGCGGGCGTGACGTGCACCAGCTTCACGCCGCGCTGGCGCCGGGCCTGCGCGACCGGAAAACCTTCTGCGTCGATGGCCAGCGGCACGATCTGGCGCGTGTATTGCCCGAAAATGGGTTGGGCGTTCAGGTAGCCGGGATCCTCGATCAACACCCGATCCTGCGGCTGCAGCAGGAGATGGCCGCAGAGGTCCAGGCCGTCCCGGATGCCGCCCAGCACGATGACCTGGTCCGGATCGCAGCTGATGCCGCGAGCCGCGCCCAGGTAGCGGGCGATCTGCTCGCGCAGCGGGCGCCAGCCTTGCGGCTCGTCATTGGCCAGCTGGGCTGGCGTCACGCGCCGGGCGCTGGCCATCAAGCCCTTGCGCCAGCGTTCCATGGGAAAGAGCGCGGCGTCGGCGCTGCGCGAGAAGAACTGGGAATTGGGCTGAAGCGGCGCGAAGAGCGCGGCCATGTGCGGCGCGCCCGGCGGCGCGCTGGCGGTTGGCGCCGGCGGCGCAGCGTCCGCTTGCGAGGCGGAGATCGGCCCTCGCGTCTTGGGCATTGCGGCGCGCTCGCCTGGCAACCCTGCCCGGAAGAAGTTGTCCGGAATCACCGCTGCGACATAAGTGCCCGAGCCGACCGCGCCCGCGGTATAGCCTTCGCTGCGCAATTGATCGTAGGCGGCCTCGACCGTGGAGCGCGCAATATGCCAGCGTCCGGCCAGGCTGCGCGTGGACGGCAGGCGCGCGCCGGAGGGCAACGCGCCCTTCAATATGCGTTCGCGAATCTCGCGGTACACCCAGGCCTGCTTGGATTCCCCGGGGCGCGCGGCATCCATCGGCAGGTCCAGGCTGGCTTCCTGGCGCTTCGCGCCTGGTCCGGTGGAAAGTGGCTTGTTCATATTGACAGAAATGGCTCTATATCATGTAGCCATTCTATCGGTAGATTGGCGGCCTGAGCCTCGTATGGGGCAATTTTCCTGGAACCAGCCATGACCACCCCTGCGCCCTGCCACACCATCAGCCTGGAAACCGGCCCCTTCATCACGGACGGCATGACCTCGATCCTGGAAGCGGCGTTGGCCCAGGGCATCCCCGTGCCCTTCTCCTGTCAGCGCGGAGCCTGCGGCTCGTGCCGCGCCGTGGTCGTGGACGGCAACTACGAACGCATCGCACCGCCCGCGGACGGCAGCTACCAGACCGCCAGCGACGAACTGCTGATGTGCCAGTGCCGCGCGGCCAGCGACCTGACGCTGCGCTTTCCGCACTGGAGCGCCCCCGAGCAGCCCCTGCCGCCGCGCCGCGCCAGCGTGGTGTCGCGCCTGCCGCTGGCCCCGGGCGTAACCCAACTGATCGTCGAACTGCAGGACGGGGAGGACTACGGTTACCTGCCCGGCCAGCATGCCCGGATGGTCCTGGAAGGCGGCGCCCGCCGCAACTTCTCGATCGCGAACGCGCCCGGCGCGGCGGGGCCGGCCCGGCTGGAGTTCCACATCCGCCGCATGCCTGGCGGGGCCTTCACCGACGGCGTCCTGCCCGGGCTTCAGCCTGGTGACACGCTGATCCTGGACCCAGCCCAAGGCGACTGCACCTGGCCCGCAGATGAGCCGGAAGGCATGGATCACCTGGTGTTGCTGGCCACCGGCACGGGCTATGCCGGCGTAGCGCCCATCCTCATGGCCGCGCTGCAAAGCCGAGCGTTGAAGACGGTGACGCTCTACTGGGGCGGCCGGACGCCGGACGATTGCTACGCCGCCCAGATGCTGAACGCCTTGCAGGGCAAAGGCGACGGGTTCCAGTGGCATTCCGTGCTGTCCACGGCCGAGGGCTTCGAGGATGCTGCAGCAGATGGCGCGCAGCATCGCCATGCGGGCCGGCACGTGCAGGACGCAGCCGTGGCGGCGGGCCATGACTGGTCCCGCAGCCTGGTCTACGCCTGCGGCAACCCGGCAATGGTGAGCGCGGCCCGTGAACGGCTGCTGGCGGCCGGCCTGCCGGCGGCCCGATATCGGGCCGAAGCCTTCCACCCGGCGGCCAACGGCACGGCTGGCGTCCCGCCGCAGCGTGAAGCGCATCCCTGGGAGCGCATCAGCCCGCGCTATACGCTGGCAGGCATCCTCGACGCGCGCCGGCGTTCGATGCAGGCGGTGGCAGAGATCGCCGCGCTGATGCGGCCCGGCATGACCACGCGCGAGGCCATCGCCGTGGCGGACGACCACCTGCGCCGGATGGGCGCGTCCAATAACTGGCATCCGACCTATGTGCGCTTCGGCCCGGACACGCAATCGCCGCCCGTCCAGCGCACCGACTACGACCGCAAGCTGCAGGAGCACGACATCTTCGTGCTGGACATCGGCCCCGTATGGGACGGCCACGAGGGCGACTACGGCGACACCTTCGTGCTGGGCGCGGACGCGGACCGCCAGCGCTGCGCCGAAGCCGCGCGCGAGGTCTTCCGACGCGCCCGCCTGGCGTGGCTGGAAGGTCTGACGGGCGCCGCCCTGTATGACCGCGCGGCCGAATATGCGCGCGAGCATGGCTGCGAACTGGTGCGGGAGATTCCCGGACACCGGGTCTCGGACTTCCCGCACGCGCTGTATGGCAAGCATCTGCTGGCGCAGGCGGATTTCGTGCCTGCCGATGGAATCTGGGTGCTCGAAATCCAGGTGCGCGATGCGCAGCGGCCGATCGGAGCGTTCTACGAGGATGTGCTGCTGCGCTAGCGCGGCGGCGGTCCCGCGCGCCGGTGCGGCTGGTCGCCCGCCGCGCTGGCCCTACCCCCGCTGGCTCAACGCCCGGCTGATCCGATGCTTAGCCACCGTAGTCTTCGGCACATGGAACGGGAACCAGCTGCGCACGTCCTCATCCAGCCCGATGCCGTGCATGTAGTTGTAGATGGCCTTTTTCAATGCCTTACCGAGCGCGTCGTGGTCCACGCCCGTGGGGTCATGGAATCCAATGTCGTTCTTGGCGAAAGTGACCGGCGGCAAGGGCCGCAGCGTCACCCCATATTCCTCGGGGTTCTTGCCCACCGGCGAATGCACCGTACAGGCGAAGCGGTGGAAAAAGCCGCTCTGGATGCAGCCGTTGTCGAACAGCTGCCGCACGTACTCCAATGCGTCCACGGTGTCTTGCACGGTCTGCGTGGGAAAGCCGTACATCAGGTAGGCGTGCACCAGGATGCCGGCGTCCGTGAAGGCGCGCGTGACCCGCGCCACCTGTTCCACCGACACGCCTTTCTTCATCAGATTCAGCAGGCGGTCCGACGCGACCTCCAGGCCGCCCGAGACGGCGATGCAGCCGCTGTCGGCCAGCAGTTCGCAGAGTTCGGGGCTGAAAGTCTTTTCGAAGCGGATATTGCCCCACCAGGAAATACCGGTGTTGCGGGCGATCAGTTCGGTCGCCAGCGCCTTGAGCGACTTGGGCGGCGCGGCTTCATCCACAAAATGGAAGCCGGTCTGCCCGGTTTCGCGCACGATGGCCTCGATGCGGTCCGCCAGCACCTCGGCGGACGCGCCTTCGTAGCGGCCGATGTAGTCCAGGCTGACGTCGCAGAAGCTGCATTTCTTCCAATAGCAGCCATGCGCCACGGTCAGCTTGTTCCAGCGCCCGTCGCTCCATAGCCGGTTCATGGGATTCAGCATGTCCAGCAGCGACAGGTAGCGATCCAGCGGCAGGCCGTCCCAGGTGGGCGTGCCCACTTCGGCGAAGGCGATGTCGGGCTCGACCATGTTCACGTAGCGCACCGCGCCGGTGTCAGCGTCGCGCAGGAAGGTCCGCACCAGGCGCTGGCGCGAACGCTTGCCCTGCACGTGCTCCAGCAGCGACAGCAAGGGCCGTTCGCCCGCGTCCAGCGTGACGTAGTCGAAGTAGTCGAAGACCCGAGGATCCTTCAGTTCGCGCAGTTCGGTGTTAACGAAGCCGCCGCCCAGCACGGTAACGATGGAGGGATCGTGCGCCTTGATGGTTTGAGCGATGCGGAAGGCGGCGTAAACGGCGCCCGGGAACGGCACGGACAGCAGCACCATGGTGGGCGTGTGGCGGGCCAGCGCCTCCGCAGTCAGGCTGCGCAGCATGTCGTCCACCAGCGTCGGCGGGGCCGCCAGCGCCTGGGCCAAGGGGTCGAACGTGGGTTGGCTGCCCGCCAGCGATTCGGCGTAGCGCACGAATTCGAAGCGCGAGTCGATGCCGTCCCGCAACACATCCGCCAAGTCGTTCAGGTACAGGGTGGCCAGGTGCTTGGCCCGGTCGTGCAGGCCCAGCGCGCCGAACGCCCAGCCCAGCGGATCGCCGCCATCTTCATCCAGGTACACCTCCAGCGAACTGAAACGCGGCCCTTCGGGCAGGAAATTGCGACCGACGATGCGGTGCGCCAGCGTGGGATCGCGGCCCTGCAGGAAGGCAATCGTGGGTTCTATGGTCGCCAGGTAGCGCGCCTGCTGCGCCACGAAGGCCTGAACCGCGGGCGTGTGCTTCTGGGCGGGCAGTTGGGCGATGCGTTCCGCCACGGCGCGCAGGCCGTCGGCCGACAGCAGGCGCAGCACCAGGGCGAGCGCCAGGTCTTCCTGGAACGAGGTCACGCCGCGCGACCGCAGAAAGCCGGTCAGGTAGGCGGTGGACGGATAAGGGGTATTGAGCTGCGTCATCGGCGGGATGACCGACAGCACGCGTAAAGGCAAGGAGGACATGAAGCACGGCACAACTGCCGTCGAAGCGGGGATCGGAGCCATTATAGGCAGCGCGGCGGGCTGAGCCCGCCGACCGGGCAATGACCGCCGCTTGCGCCGGCGGCGCAGGATCATAGATCGCCCGGCACTCCCGGATCGAATTTCCAGCGATGTCCAGGATCACGAAGCTTTGATCTGGCGCCATTATTACCATTATTCTTAGGCTCCCGCCGCAACCGCATCCCGCCTGGCGTCATTCCATGCGCAACCGATCAGACCCATTCGCCCCGCCTCCGAAGCAACGGACCGTCCGCCTCAATTCCCTGCTCTGGATCCTCGAGCCGCTGGAGCGCGATGCCGACTATATGCGCCGCAAGATGTTCGGCTGCGATGCGGCCTACCTGGACGGCCTGCTGTACCTGGTGGCGGCCGACCGCGACGATCCATGGAGCGGCCTGCTGGTGTGCACCTCGCAGGAACGCCAGGAGGCGCTGTTGACGGAGTTCCCGGCCCTGCGGCCGCACCCGGTGTTGGGGAAATGGCTGTACCTGCCGCAGACCGACGAGGACTTCGAGACGATTGCGGCGCGGATGGTGCGGCTGGCGCTGGCGCGGGATCCGCGCATGGGCGTGGCGCCCAGGCCGCGTTCGCGGCGCAAAGCCTGACGCGCGCCGGGGCCGGACGCCGTCAGCAGCTCACCGGACCCGCGGTTGCCAAGGCCAACTCCACCCGGTTCCCGCCCAGCGCCTTGGCCTGATACAAGGCCCGGTCGGCCGCGGCCAGCGCATCGGCGAGGGACGGAACCTTGTCCTCGAACTGCGCCAGCCCCACGCTGACCGTGGCCGGGATGCCGGGGCAGTCGTCCCGCCTCGACACCGTACCGGCAAAGTGCTGCGCCACGGCCGCGCCCAGCACGGTGGCGCGGCGCGCGTCCTGGCCGGACAGCAGCGCGGCGAATTCTTCACCGCCGATGCGGGCAAGCAGCACATCGGCGCCCAGCACGCAGCGGGCGGACTCCGCAAAGAACTTCAGCACCTGGTCGCCTGCCTGGTGTCCGTGCCGGTCGTTGATCGCCTTGAATTGGTCCAGGTCGAACGCCAGGACCGCAATCGGCCCGCGCCCCGCCCCGGCCTCGATGATGCGCGCGCCCTGCTCGAAGAACCACCGGCGGTTGCCCAGGCGGGTCAGGTAGTCGGTCTGCGATTCCCGCAGCAGCTGGCCGTGCGTCTCTTCGCGGATCAGCTTGAGCAGTGTCATCGGCAGCACGATCGAATACAGCACGCCTTCGTACATGGTGAGGGTGCTGGCGGTCAGGTGTATCGCCGGCCCATGCTCGGCCACCCACCACGGCAGGATGAAGGCGCGGGCGGTGTAGACCAGCGCGTGGATGCTGGCCACCGCGGCCGCGATGCGCAGCGGTATCAGCGGCCTGAGCGCATGGCAGCGAAACAGCTCCCAGGCCGTCATGGCGCTGACCAGCGCGATGGGAAATGCGCTGACGTACTTCCAGACCATGTCCTCTCGCTGCTCGCCGGCCGCCAGCCAGATAAGCGCCATGACGATCAACAGCCCGATGGAAGCGCCGCGGTAGCGCCTGCCGCTCAGCGAAGCCGCGCCGTTCATGATCAGCAGATAGCCGCTGAGGACAATGAGGTTGGCGACCGCCGAGCCGAGCGGGCTGGGCAATCGAGCGCGAAACAGCACGACGGTACAGCCCAGCGCAAGCGTGGCGAAGCCCGCCGCCAGGATGCGCAATGATCCGCTGCGGCTGGGATGGGTCCGATGCTCCCAGAACGTCAGGCCTGCACTGGCGAGCAGCGTTCCGATGATGATGAAGTAAAGAGTGAGGAGATCGACGTACATCTTGAATGCTTGGGTAGCGCGCCGCCGCATCGCGGGGCCAGCAGGAATTCTACGTGGGAAATATGTCGTTGAAACATAGCGTAACCCCTTGCGCGCGGCGGTTTCTTCGCATGTGGCATAAGGGCGACGCCACTGTCTCGCATCAAGAAACAATCGTCATCAGTGGCAAATTCGCCACTCATCTACAATCCGGGACGGTGCCGGTTGCCAACCGCAATCGGGCAGTAGCTCACAGGTAGTAATGACGCGCGCGAAGACACCCGCTTCCAAAAAGAGAAGTCCCCCCAGCAGATCCAAGGCCCGCGCCGGTTCCCGATCCAGCGGCCGTTTCCCCCGATTCCTGAAGGCCCTGCTGTTCTCGTCGCTGGCGAGTTTCGGCGCCGCCACTTACATGCTGAATCCGCAGTGGCGGATTCCCGCGCCCGTGCAGGAAGTCATCACGCGCCTGGGCTGGCCGCAGCAACGCGAGCACGCGGCACCCGCGGCGGTACCGACCGCAGCGCGGACAGGGGCGCCGGTTCAAACAATGTTTGCGGAATGCCGGCAGTTCTTTCCGCATTCCCGCCCGCCCGAAGTGCCCGGCGGCCAGAAGCTGCGGGAGGTGTGTTTTTCCGCCTTCGCCATCCTGCACGACGGACAGACCAGGACGCCGGTGTTCGTGGCCGAACGCCTGAACCGGCAGATGCTGACCCAGGCCCAGGGGCAGCGCCGGACCGACAAGTTCTACGCCGAGGCGCGCTTGCCGCGCGCCGAACGGGCCGAACTGGACGACTACCGCGGCTCTGGCTATTCCCGCGGCCACATGGCGCCGGCCGGCGACATGTCCAGCCCCGAGGCCATGGCGCAGAGTTTCTCGCTGGCCAATATGGTGCCGCAGGACCAGACGCATAACGGCGGCGCCTGGAGCAGCATCGAGCAGGACACCCGCAAGTACGTGATGCGCGCCGCGGGCGACGTGTACGTCTTCACGGGGCCGGTCTATGCCGACAAGCCCAAGACCATCGGATCCGGCGTCGCCGTGCCCACCTATATCTACAAGGTCGTGTACGACGCCACGACGGGACGCTCGTGGGTGCATTGGCAGGCGAACGCCGCCAGCACCAAGGCAGGACCGCCCATCAGTTACGAGGAGTTCGTCAAGCGCACGGGGCTCCGGGTGCTGCCGGCCGGGGGCTGAGGGCCGGGCCGACCCGCAAGCTCAAATCTTGGATTCGTAAAACTCCACCTCGATTCGGTCCGCGCTCAGGTAGCCGCAGAGATTGGCCGGGAAGCGGGCCCGGCTGCACGCGGCATAGGCGTTTCCGTACAGCACTGCATTCTGTAGAAAATTGCGGCTGAGCGCCGTGCTGTCGGACTGGATCGTGCGGGCGAGTTCAGCTTGCAGCCGCTCGCTCTCCGCGCGCATGGGCCGCAGGATTTCCGCCTCGAACTTACGCGCCACGCGCGCTTCCGCTTCGCTCGCCGGCACGCTGGAATGCTCGGGGTCATAGGCGTCCAGCAGCTCATTCTTCGCCCGGCGCGCGCAATAGAACGCCTGATAATACGAGCCCGTTGCGGGCCGCTTGAGGCGGGCTTGCGCAAGGTAGACCAGCGACGGCACAGGGGAACTCCACGAGATCAAGGTGCTCGTCGTGCCCGGTTTCACCGTGCTCACGTAGGTAGGCAGGCAGGCGCCGGCAGGCTCGCGCCTGGACCGCAGGTCGGCCAACCTCGCGACGGCGTAACGATCGCTGTAGCGCAGCACATCCTCGTAATTGCCGCTGAGATGGCTGCCTATGATGGCCCCTTGCACCACCCAAATACAGTAGCCATCGACAGACTGCCCATCTTGGCAATACGTCGCCAGCGCGCGCTTCATGCTGGGCCCCATGGCCTGAAAGCCCTCATCCAGGGCACTGGAATAGGCTTTGTACAAGGCTTCGCTGCTTGCCGTTCCCAAACCCAGCGGCGCCCCCAGGGTCGAAGACGCCAGCACGGCCGTCATGACCGACGCGAACAATGGCATGTCACTTCTCCTGTTGCGTGGCCGACAGCCGGGTGCGGTCGCGAGCGTTCAGCACCGTGTCGGGATAGCGGTACGCCCAGCGCCCGTCCCGGCATTGATAGACCCGCCCGCCGTAGACGACGGTCGAACCTTCACTGTAATAGTTCAGATGCGCGGCGTCCGAGGGTCGGGTGAAATACTCGCAGGCCTGGCCGGCGTAATCGAGCCCGGGGTCCTTGGCCGCGGCCTTGGCTGACACCGATGGATCTGGCGCGTCGGCGGGCGCATTGCGCGGCTTGTCGCGGCTGGCGGGGTTGTTGCCCCAGGGATTCAGGGCGGGATCGGCGCTGTAGCGCTCCTTGATCCGGTCGCGGTTGCGCAGGTAGTCGGCCTCCTGCTGCTTCGCCCGGGCCTGGGCGGCCGCGCGCTGCGCGTCCTCGTACTGCTGCCGCAGACGGTCCTGCGCGCCCTGGTCGAGCAGTGCATCGTCCTGCTGGCTGGAATCGCGCAGATAATCGCTCAACGCCCGCTGCGCCGCGTCGATGGCTGCACCGGTGTTGCTGCGCGAGGAAGAGGAAGACGAGGAGCGGGACGTGCCGGTAGCCTCAATGGCCTGCCCGGGCCCTGCCTGCGCCGCGGCGCCGATGCCCACAACAAGCACGATGGCCGCCATGAGGCGAACCGCGAGCGTGGCCATAGGAAAGCTCCCCGAGGAAGATACGGCAAACGCCGCCAAACCTGGGAACGGGTCTTGCTGATGACCGGTCCGCGCGCGGCGCCTCCATGATAGATCGCGCCGTTCCCGCCGGAATCAACCAAAAGGAGGAGTCCGCCTTCCTAGCCCCGCCGCGCCGCTTCGATGGTCGCGATATCGATCTTGCTCATCGTCATCATGGCGTCGAAGGCGCGCTTGGCGACGGCGGCATCGGGGTCCGAGATCGCTTCTATCAGCATGCGCGGCGTGATCTGCCAGGACAGGCCCCACTTGTCCCGGCACCAGCCGCAATCGCTGGCCTGACCGCCATTGCCGATGATGGCGTCCCACAAGCGGTCGGTCTCGGCCTGGTCCTCGGTGGCAATCTGGAAGGAAAAGGCCTCGCTGTGCTTGAAGGCGGGACCACCATTCAGTCCCACGCAGGGAATGCCCGCCACGGTGAACTCCACCGTCAATACGTCGCCTTGCTTGCCGGAGGGATAGTCTCCAGGCGCGCGCAGCACCTTGCCCACGGCGCTGTCGGGAAAAGTGCGGGCATAGAACTGCGCGGCTTCCAGCGCGTCCCGGTCGTACCACAGGCAAATGGTGTTTTTGCTAGCCATGTTCATCCTCCTGCCGATAGTCGTGCGCGCGCAACGGGTGCGCGGGACTTCGACGCATGCGGCGAGAGGCCAGGATCGGCCTCTCGCATTCCGCCTTACGGCGTCACGATGTTGAACCAGAACGGGAAGTCATCCAGCGCCCCGAAGACTTCGGCGAGCTTGGTCTGATCGCCCGTGACCTTGACATCCCCCTTGGCCATCGCGTCCTTCAGCGTGGTCTGCTTCAGCATGATGTTGTTGAGCGTATCGCGGGTCAACGACACGCTGGCGCTGGGTTCCTTGGCCTGCTTGCCTTCGGAATGGTTGAGCACGCTGTTTGCCATTTCAAGCATGTACTGCTGCTTGGTGTCGGTGAAGTCCACGTTCAGCACCACGTGCTTGCCCTCGGTCTTTTCGCGGTCCAGGCGCACGGCGAAATAGTCGAACAGCATGTCGAGCGTCATGGCGCGCACGGTGTCCGGGCTGGCGGTGTCCGGCACCGGCAGCTTCTGCACGCCTTCGCGCAGTTCCTTGGCGCCAGTCAGGTAGAAGTTGCGCCACGGGCCGCTTTCCGCCTGATAGCCCAGTTGCTCCAGCGCATCGGCCTGCAGATTGCGCGCCTCCTGGTTCTTCGGATCCGCGAACACCGCATAATTGACGACTTCGGCGACCCAGCGGTAATCCCCCTTGGCGTAGTACTCGCGCGCTTTCTTCACCAGCGCGTCGGTGCCGCCCATCATGTCGACGTAGCGCTTGGCGCCCTCCTCGATGGGCAGAGTGTGCAAGGTGGCGGGATTGCCGTTGAACCAGCCCAGGTAGAGCACGTAGGTCGCGCGGACGTTGTGGTTGACCGACCCGTAATAGCCCCGGTTCGAGAACTTGGTGGCAATCGATTTCGGCAGTTTGACCTGTTCGGCGATCTCTTCCTTGTTGAGGCCCATGTTGGCCAGGCGCAAGGTTTCATCGTTGATGTAGCGGTACATGTCGCGCTGCAGACTCAGCTGTTCGCGCACGTCCTTGTTGTTCCAGACCGGCCAGTGGTGCATGGCGTACATCACTTCGACGTCGTCGCCCCACAGGTTCAGGGCCTCGTTCAGATACTTGGACCATGCCAGCGGATCGCGGATCTTGGCGCCGCGCAGGGAGTAGGTGTTGTGCAGCGTGTGGGTCGAGTCCTCGGCCGTGTTGAGCGCCTTCTTTTCCCTGATGAAGTACAGCATCTCGGCGGGCGCCTCGCTGCCGGGCGCGTAGAGGAATTCGTAGGTGAGGCCGTCGATGGTGCGCTTTTCGCCCGTCTTTTCGATGATGTCGGTGGGCGGGATCAGCGTGACCGTGCCTGCCGACGTCGTGGTGCCCAGGCCCGCCCCCACCTGCCCCGTCGCGCTGGGCGGCAGCAGATTGCCGTACATGTAGCTGGCGCGCCGGCTCATGGCGGTGCCGGCCATCACGTTTTCGGCCACGGCATGTTCAAGAAAGCCGAGCGGGGCGTAGATCTTCACCTTGCCCGCTTTCACGTCGGCCTCGTCCACCACGCCTCGCACGCCGCCGTAGTGGTCCACATGGCTGTGGGTATAGATCACCGCCACGACCGGCTTCTTGGGACGATGCTGATAGTAGAGGTCCAGCGCGGCCTTGGCCGTTTCGGTGGAGATCAGCGGATCCATGATCGTCAGGCCCTCCTTGCCTTCGACGATGGTCATGTTCGACAGGTCCAGGTTGCGGACCTGGTAGATTCCGTCCATGACCTGGAACAGGCCCGAGATATTGATCAGCTGGGCTTGCCGCCACAGGCTGGGATTGACGGTATCCGGCGCATCCGAGCCTTCCTTGATGAAGCCGTACTTATCCGAATCCCATACCAGGTTGCCCTCGGCGCCTTTGATCATGCCGGCGGGCAGCGGCGCGATGAAGCCCTTGTGCGCAAGTTCGAAGGCCGTCTTGTCCGAGAACGGCAACTCTTTCAGCAAAGCCGCGTTGGCGGCCTTGGTGGAAGCTTCGGCGGGTTTGGGCCCTTCGGCCGACCATGCAGGACTCGCGAGCGCGATGGCCAGCGCGGTCAAGGCCGCGGGGGCCGGACTGCGGCGCCACAGCGCAGCGTCCTGTTGCGAGCGGAAGACAATCGCGCGGCTAATCAGCTTCATCATCTCTTTTCTCCAGACGGCGGTATAAGCAGAACAGCGCCAAGTGGCTGTTCTGACGGGCAACTGAGTCAGGCGAATGCGAAGAACGGGGTCACGCGTGAAGAGGACGGCAAGGCGTGATGACCGACGCGGCGAAAGTAAGAAGAAATTACTGGCGTGACTGGGGCATCACACGGCGCTAGATCGACAACAACGGATAAATCCTACACAGATTTTTCAGCAAATCAATCATGAATTGCGATTAAATGGGCCTGGCGTTGCAAGCAGCGGGCCACCCATTTATCTTTGTCCAAGTACAGTCGGCCGAACACCAGCTCGCATGGCATATTGCCTGGAGTCTCGATGATCTCACCGTCACGTCGCGCGGTTACGCGCAAGCGCAAGATCGGGCTGCACGCGGTGCTCGTCGCCTTGGCGGTGCTGAGCGTGGCGGTCGGCTTTTCCAATGCGCTGTATTCCAGCTATCAGGTGCAAAAGGCGCAGATCATCAAGAACTCGCTGGCCGCCAACCTCGCGCATGCCGAAAAGCTGGCTGAAGTCATCAGCGTCTACATCGATGCCGTGCATCGGCAGGTCCGCGCCAGCGCCCGCCAGCTCGCTTCGCGCCTGGACGACCCGGCGGCGGTCCAGGGTGAATTGCAGCGGCTGACCAGCCAGGTCGACTCAGCGGCCGCAGCGATGCTCGCGGATAGCTCCGGCAAAATCATCGCGCGCGCGGCGGACGCCGGGCATGCGCAGGCCAATGTCCAATTCCTGGCCGATCAAGGCGTCAAGGCGCTGCGCGAGGGCGAATGGGTTGCGGCTCGATCCGACCAGGAAGCAACCACCCTCACCCTGGTCGAGCCGATAGAAGACGCCGCTGGCGCGCCATCGGGTTATCTGGCCATTGCCGTCAAACTGGACGAAGGCAGCGGCATGGACCGGGTGATCAGCGGCCGGGACGACGCCGCCGGCATGTCGGTGTTCCTGGTCAGCAAGGCGGGCGAGGTGCTTTATCGAGAACATGCGGATGGCGCGGCGCTCGATCTGGCAAGCATCGATCCGGCCCGCCGCGACGGTGCCGCGCTGTTGCCCGATGCGGCGGGCGGCGCGGTCCTGATCGGCTATGCGCCCTTGGCCAAGAACAATTGGGCGGTCGTGGCCCAGCGCTCCCTGGACCAGGTGCTGTCGCCCTTGCGCCTCCTGCTCATGGAGTCGCTGCGCTCCGCGGCGCCCGCGGTGGTGCTGACGCTGGCGCTGGTCTGCGGCCTGGCGTATGCCATCGCGCGGCCGCTGTCACGGCTGACGCGCGCGATGACCGCTGGCCACTCCACCGGCCAGGACCTCGGACAGCTCAACGCCTGGTACGCAGAGGCCGACACCTTGCGCGAGGCCGTGCAACTCAAGTTGGATCAACATCGGCATGAGGTGGGGCGACTGAATGTCCAGGCCCAGACGGATCCCATGACCGGGCTGCTGAACCGCAGGGCCATGAACGAGGTCCTGGCTGGACTCGCAGCCAACCGGACGCCCGTTGCCGTGATCGCCATGGACCTGGACCACTTCAAGCGGATCAACGATACCTTCGGCCACCTGACGGGCGACAAAGTGCTGATGGCGCTGGCCGAGGTGATCCGCAATGGCCTGCGCGGCCAGGACAGCCCCTTCCGGGTGGGCGGAGAAGAGTTCATTGCCTTGCTGCCCACGCATTCCGCATCGCAGGCCCACGAGGTCGCTGAGCGGCTGCGGGCCGCCGTGGCGGCACGCGCCATGCCGGATGGCGTGGGCAGCGTCACGGTATCCATCGGCATCGCATTGTGGCCGCAGGACGGCGAGTCCTCCACTGAAGTGATTCGGCGCGCGGACGAAGCCTTATACGAATCCAAGCAAACCGGGCGCAACCGCGTCACGCTATGGCGCGGCATCGCGCAAGACAGGAAAGAAAGGCTGAGCTGACTCAAGCATGCCCGCCGGGTTCCGGGGCGAGTCTGGGCGGGATCGGTTCAGCAACACTGGCGTATCCGATTAACCCTGATTGAACGCATGGTGAAAAATGAGCTATTCACTTCTGTTGGCCGGCCTGGCTGTCCTGTTCTTTCTGCTGCTGCTGGTTGCGATGAGAATCGGCAAACGTCTGGGCGATGGCGCCGACGATAAGAGCGGCGCCGGGACCGCCGCCATCGAGGCGTCCGTGTTCGCGCTGCTGGGCTTGCTGGTGGCCTTCACGTTTTCGGGCGCGGCTCAGCGCATGGCAGAGCGCCGCAACCTCCTGGTCCTGGAGGTCAATTCCATCGGCACGGCCTGGCTGCGCATCGACATGCTCAATGCCCAGGATCAGCCTAAGCTGCGCGAGCAGTTCCGGCGCTATGTGGACGGGCGCATCGAATACTACAGCCACGTCGCCGAACTGGACCAGCGCGACGCGATCGCGGCCAGGGTGAGCGCGCTGCAGAAGGAAATCTGGACCACATCGATGAGCGCGGCTCGCAATACCGTGCCGCCCTTTGCCACTTCGTACATAGGCGCCGTCAATGACATGTTCGACGTATCCACCGCGCAGACGGTCGCGCAAAAAATCCACCCGCCGGTCGCGACCTACGCCTTCCTGGTCTTTCTGGCCCTGGTGTGCGCCTGCCTCATCGGATCGAAGCTGGCGACCTCCCAGCGCGACAGCTGGCTGCACCAGCTCGTCTATGCGGTGGTCATGACGGCGGCGATGTACATCATCGTGGATTTCGAGTTTCCGCGAATAGGGGTCATCCGGATCGACCAGAGCGACGTGCTCCTGGCCGCTCAGCGTCAGTCCATGGTTGACCCGCCAGTCGCAGCCCAGTAGATTCGCTTGCGCCGCGAGCTCGGCTGCTATTTGGACACGCATTCATTCCGGAGATGACATGCCCATGCCCGTGAGAATGGCGATACGGCGTTCGGGCTGGCTGCTCGCCCTGCTGGCCTGCGGGACGACGGCCCCCGCCATGGCGCAGCAGGGATTGCGCCTCAGCAAGGACGACCTGCAAAAACGCGCCAACGGCGTACTGGCCATCATGTCGTTCTCCATCGTGCCCGACATCACGACCAGTTCCCTGAACATAGGCAGCGGCAGCGGATCGGTCTCAGGGTCCAGCGAGTTCGCCATGACCCAGCTCGGAGGCGGCGACACCATCTCCAAGTCCTTTCCCATCTATCTGGAAGGCGTGCTGGCCGCAAGCCGCTACGACCCGACCTTTATCGCCACGCAGGGCGCGGAGTCGCGCAGCATCCCCACCAAGTGGAACAGCATTTCGGCCACCGGCGGCATAGGCTGGGATTTCAAGCTGACCGACGAGCTGAAGCTGCGCCCCATCTTCAACTTCGCGCTGGGCAACGTCACCAGCGATCTGCGCGCCGCCAGTTGGTACGTGGGGCGCCAGACCGGCAAGGACATCAGCTTCCTGGACCGAGGTTCCCTCAACGCCTACGGCCTGGGCGGTTCGCTGATGCTGGACTACGAGCATTACCGGCCCGGCTATGAAGTCGACGTGGAACTGCGCTATTCCGACATGCGCTTGCAGAGCTTCAATAGCTCGGCGGCCGTCCAGGGCCATGCCACGGCGCAATCGGCCAATCTGTGGGCACGGTACCGTGCGCCCACGGGATTCGTGATGCTGCAGCGGCCGCTGCGCTATGTGCTGGAACTGACGCACTCGGAGTTCCTGGGCGACCAGCGCGGCATCCTTGGATTTGACCGGCTGACGTCGGTGGGCGCGGGCCTGGAACTGGACTCCAGCGCCTACAACGTGTTCATCACCCGCACCCGGCTGGTGGGCCGTTATGTCTTCGGCACCAATGTGTCGGGCTTCTCGGTGGGCCTGGCGGTGAGCTTCTGAACCCGGCCGCCGCCCGAATGGCGCCGCATTTGTTACTCCCCCCTCCGGGTCCGGCGATGCCAGACTGTTTCCAGGCCGCCCTGCAGCCTCGCTGCGCGCAGACCCTTGCGCCAGGGCAGCGGCCCGCGATAAGGAGGTACCGACACCATGACCGCACCCAGCCATAGCACCCGCATGCACACGCCCCCGGTCGTGTCGCCCGAAGAATGGGAGACAGCCCGCCAACAACTGCTGCTGAAGGAAAAGGCCCATACCCGCGCCCGCGACGGCCTGGCCGCCGAACGCCGGCGCATGCCGTGGACGGCGGTGGCCAAGACCTATGCCTTCGACGGCCCCAAGGGCACGCTCGCCCTACCCGACCTGTTCGACGGCCGCCGCCAATTGATCGTCTACCGCGCGTTCTTCGAGCCCGGCGTGTACGGCTGGCCGGAACATGCCTGCCGGGGTTGCTCGATGGTGGCCGACCAGGTCGCCCACCTGGCCCACCTGAACGCCCGCGACACCACCCTGGTCTTCGTGTCCCGGGCGCCGCAGGCGGACATTGCGCGGCTGAAAGCCCAGATGGACTGGACAATGCCCTGGTACACGCTGACCGACGGCTTCGACGCCGATTTCGGCGTGGATGAATGGCATGGCACCAACGTGTTCTACCGCGACGGGGACCGCATTTTCCGCACCTACTTCCTCAACAACCGCGGCGACGAGCAGATGGGCGGCACCTGGAACTACCTGGACATCACCCCACTGGGCCGCCAGGAGGTCTGGGAGGATTCGCCCGAAGGCTATCCGCAGACGCCAACCTACAAGTGGTGGAACTGGCACGACAGCTATGTCGCGGACGCGCCGCCTGACAAGAAATGGGTCGAGATATCCGATGCGGGGGAAGCGGCATTCCGGGCGCAGAGCGCAAACGACAAGCAGTGAGCGGGCGTGGCGGGGCACGGACCGCCACGGCCATTCGCCGTATTTATTGGTAAATCAAATAACCAATGGATACACAAGCTCAAACAACAGCAATTATCGGGGTCCGATGACCGTGCTAATTTAGGCGCCGCCGACCCTCGGCCCAGGCGCATCCGTGGCGGTGTCCCCGTCAGGATGCCCATGCCGGGCGGCCGCGCCCACCCACCCCTACTCGACGAGAACCATGCACAAGAACCTCGAACGCGACACGACCATCGCCAAGGGAAAGAAACGGATGTCCAGCCTGCTGTTGGCGGCGGGCCTGGCCTTGGCCGCGGCCACGCCGGCCATGGCGGTGCCGCCGATAAAGGCGCATCAAGGCGCTCCGGCCTCCGCGCCTGCGGCGGCCCCTGCCACGGCCGCCTCGTCGGGCTCGGTGCAGAAGACCGACATCCAGAACCAGGCCGCGTACGAACGCCTGATGAACAACAGCGGCATCACGCTGCAGTGGCTCTGGTCGGCTCAGCGCGGCCAGTTGACCGCGACGGACGAGAACGATCTGGTCCGCATCGAAGGCACACAGGCCAACCACGAGGGCACGTTGAAGATCAAAGGCGATATCGTCTCCATCGCCAGCGACCGCTTCATCTTCCGCGGCACCATCCTGATCCTGGACGCGCCGGACAAGGGCCGGCGCTGCGAGCGCAACGGCGAATTCGAGTTCCGGGCGACCGGCAAGCGCAAGTACTGGCGCTTGCAGCAGATGGAAGCCTGCGGCGGGCTGACCGACTACGTGGACGTGTATTACTGACCCGTCCGGTCAGGCAGCCCCCACCCCGTTCAGCCGAGGCGGTAGTAGCCGACCAGTTCCGGGGTGAACGTGACCTTGTCGCTGCCGACGGCGGCAAGAATACCGCTGCGCACGGCGTCGTTCGGGCTGCCGTACACCTCCATCTGCTTGACCACGCAGTGCTGCATGACCGCGGCTATATGCGGATCCGACACCTCCCAGTGGCGCAGAATCGCCTCGGAATCCGCGTATAGCTGGAAGCTGTAGCAGAGACCGCGGTCTAGGTCCCAGAAGACCTGGACCATCAATTGCGGCGCGTTTTCCTGGGCGAAGCGAACGGCGTCCTCGATGGCTTGCCTGAATTCGTCCGCGTGCGCGCGGTCGAAAGCCATCGTATTGCGCAGCAGGATGGTTCCCGCCTGTTTTTTTATTTCCATGATCCGGATGATCCTCGCGAGTTCTTCGGAACTGACGACTATGGCGCCCCAGCGTGAATTCGGCAAGACGAATTCGCCGGCCGCTCCGGCGCCGTGAAAGCCGTTGCCACCGACTGTTGGCCATCCGCGCTATTGATAGAATCGGACCAGCATTTCAGGACTACCGCCTGTCGACCGGACGTTCCCGCTGCCTCGGCCCACGGCCCGGCAGCGCTTGCACCAAAAGGAGAATCCCCATGATCAGCGAACTGGACAAGAAACACCTGGCCCGATGCGTCGAGTTGGCGAAACAGGCGCTGGACGCGGGCGACGAGCCCTTCGGCTCGGTCCTCGTGTCGCCCAGCGACGAGGTCTTGTTCGAAGACCATAACCATGCGTCCAGCGGCGACCGCACGCGCCATCCGGAATTCGAGATTGCTCGTTGGGCCGCCAATAATGTGCCAGCCGCCGAGCGCGCCGCCTGCACCGTCTACACCTCGGGCGAACACTGCTCCATGTGCGCCTCGGCACACGGCTGGGTAGGTCTGGGCAGGATCGTCTATGCCAGTTCCTCCGCCCAGTACCGTGAATGGCTGCGGGAATGGGGTGTCGCACCCACTTCCAAGGTGCGGCCGCTGGCCATTGCCGAAGTCGTGGACGGCATCCCCGTCGATGGACCGGTGCCGGAGTACGCCGAGCAGATCAGACTGCTGCACCAGGAAAGAATGCGGCGCCGGGCGTAGACGCCCCCTATCCGGATGACGGTTACCGCCCGTCTCAATCGTCAGTAGCAATCCGCAGTATTCTCGCTGCACCGCATTATGAACAGGACTCCCACATGCCCTCTGCTCCGATCAAGTGGCTCGCCAGCATCGCATTTGGCCTGCTCGTCGCCTGGGCTAGTTTCGGGGTCGTCAATCCGGCGTTGCAGATCGCGTTCGGCTTGACGGACCCCGCGACACCCGCCGACATGGCCGTGATCAACAGGATGCTGATCGCGGCGAGCGTCGTGTCGCTGCTGATCGGCGTCGCCCTCGTGGCGGCGCTGGTCCGGATGCAGAATTTCCGCCGCCTGATCGGCTGGGGCTGCGCCACGCTGGGCGCGGCCGTCCTGCTGACCCTGCCGGCCGCCCTGCTGGTGATGGAGCCCGGCGTGTTCGATCCTGCCGCCGGCGGCAAACAGGCCGCCAACGACGCCTATACGGCGCTGTTTTTCTGGGCGCTGATTTTCGGCCTGCCCTATCTGGTGGCTGGCCTCGCACTGACCATAGGCGGCTGGGTCCTGATCCGCAAGAATCCCGGCCCCGGCGCCGCCAGGCCGGCATGACACGGGCTCCGCGCGCCCTTACAGTGTGAAATTGCCGGGAGCCCCCGCGGGCTCCCTCTCCCCCTTTCTTCTCGCCTTACTCGCTCCATGTCCAACCTCATCGTCCACGGCGGCACCCCTTTGCGCGGCCGCGTCATCCCCTCGGCCAACAAGAACGCGGTCCTGCCGGTGTTGTGCGCCACCTTGCTGACCGACCAGCCGCTGCGGCTGCATGGCGTGCCCGACATCACCGACGTGCGCAAGATCCTGGACATCTTCCGCACCCTGGGCAGCGACGTCAGGCTGGACGAATCCACCCGCACGCTGGACCTGCACCACCGCGACACCGCCTTCGATGCCGCCGCCCACCGGCTGCCCGAGGAAATGCGCTCGTCCATCATGCTGGTGCCGCCGCTGCTGGCGCGCTTTGGCGTGGCGCGACTGGAAGACAACGTCAAGGGCTGCACGCTGGGCGTGCGCGAGATCGATCCGCACGTGGATATCTTCCGCTCCTTCGGCGGCGAGGTGGAACGCGCCAGCGGCTCGCTGCTGGTCCGCAGCAGCGGCCCCCTGAAGCCGACCCATCATTGGCTGGACTATGCCTCGGTCACCACCACCGAGAACTTCGTGCTGTGCGCCGCCGCCGCGCAGGGCGAATCGACCCTGACGAACGCGGCCTCCGAGCCGCACGTGCAGGAGTTCTGCCGCTTCATGGCGATGATGGGCGCGGATATCGACGGCATCGGCACCTCGCGGCTGACGGTGCGCGGCGGCGCCCGCCTGGGCGGCGGCGAATTCACCTTCGAGGAAGACTTCCACGAAATCACCACCTTTCTCGCGCTGGGCGCGATCACGGGCGGCGACGTGGTGGTGCGCAACAGCACACCGGAGAACTTCCCGCTGATCGACCGCACCTTCGCCAAGTTCGGCGTGCAGATCGTGCACGAGAACGGCTGGTCGCGCGCGCTGCGTTCCGGTCCGCTGAAGGTGCAGACGCCGTTCACCAGCAATGTGCTGACCAAGGTCGAGGCGGCGCCGTGGCCCTATTTCCCGGTGGACCTGCTGCCCATCTTCATCGCGCTGGGCGTGTGCGCCGACGGCAACGCCATGTTCTGGAACAAGGTCTACGACGGCGCGCTGGGCTGGACTGGCGAACTATCCAAGTTCGGCGCGCACGTGTTCTCGTCGGATCCGCACCGATTGATCACGTTCGGCGGCAGGCCGTTGACGCCTGCGGTGGTTGAAAGCCCGTACATCATCCGCGTCGCCATCGCGCTGTTCATGATCGCCAGCAGCATCGATGGCCGTTCGGAAATCCGTAACGCCACGCCGATCCGCCGCGCCCATCCCCGTTTCGTCGAAAACCTGCGCAGCCTCGGCGTGCAGGTGGAGTGGACCAGCGAGGAGTAAGCTCTCCAGATACGCACGCCACGGCGCGTGAAACGGGAGCGGGCCGACCGGCTCCCGGCGCGGCGCGCCGCCCTTCCCGGGTCATGGCCCCTCACGCAGGAGGCGTATCCCATGCCGCGCCCGAACCCATAGGCGGCCAGGGCCTGCCCTGCAGGCCCCAGTTTCAGAGGTTGTTCACGAAGCTGCACCTTCAAGGAGGTGTGTGATGAGCAAACTTTCCGATAGCGCCCTGGATGATCTGAGAGCCTCTGCCCGAGGCCAGGTCCTGAGCCCGGCGGACCCCGGCTACGAAGACGCCCGAAAAATCTGGAATGCGATGATAGACCGCCGGCCGGCGGTGATCTTCCGCTGCGCGGGCGCGGCCGACGTGCGCCGCGCCGTGGATTTCGCGCGCGACAACGGCCTGGTCCTGTCCGTGCGAGGGGGCAGCCACAACATCGCGGGCACCGCAGTCTGCGACGGCGGGATGATGATCGATCTTTCGCCGATGAAATCGGTGCGCGTCGATCCCCTGCGCGCCCGGGCCTATGTCGAACCGGGCGCCACCCTCGCCGATTTCGACCACGAAGCCCAGGCTTACGGCCTGGCGACGCCGCTGGGCGTCAACTCCACCACCGGCGTGGCGGGGCTGACCCTGGGCGGCGGCTTCGGCTGGCTGACCCGCAGGTTCGGCATGACCGTCGACAACCTGGTCTCGGCCGATGTCGTCACCGCCGACGGCAAGCTGCTGCACGCCAGCGAGCAGGACAACGCGGACTTGTTCTGGGCGATCCGCGGCGGTGGCGGCAACTTTGGCGTGGTCACGATGTTCGAGTTCCAACTGCATCCCGTCGGCCCGCAGGTCTACGGCGGCCTGGTGGTGCTGCCGCTGGAACAGGGCAAGGAGGCGCTGCTGAAGTACCGGGATGCACTGGCGGCCATGCCCCAGGAACTCACCGTCTGGGCCGTGCTCAGGCTGGCACCCCCGCTGCCTTTCCTGCCGCAGGCGGTGCATGGCAAGCCCATGATCGCGTTCGCCGTGTGCTATTCGGGCGATCCGGCGCAAGGCCCCGACGCCGTCGAGGTGGTGCGCGGGTTTGGCAAGCCCTATGGCGAGCATCTCGGCCCCATGCCATACGCAGCATGGCAAAAGGCCTTCGATCCCTTGCTGACCCCCGGGGCGCGCAACTACTGGAAGTCGCACAACCTGGGCGGCCTGCAGGACGGGCTGATCGACGCCATCGTCGGGGCGGTTGAAAACCTGCCGTCGCCGCAATGCGAGATCTTCCTGGGCTATATCGGCGGCGTGGCCGCGCAGGTGCCGGTGTCCGCCACGGCCTATCCCCACCGCTCGGCGCAATTCGCCATGAACGTGCACGGACGCTGGGACTTTCCGGAAGAGGATGAGCGTTGCATCGCCTGGGCCCGGACGCTGTTCCGGACCACGGAACCCTATGCGCAAGGCGGGGTGTATGTGAACTTCCTGACCCAAGACGAGCCGGAGCGGCTGGGCGCCGCCTACGGGCCGAACTTCGACCGGCTGGTACAGGCCAAGACCCGCTACGACCCGCACAATCTGTTCCGGCACAACCAGAACATCAGGCCGGCGACGCCTTGACGGGAACGCGCGGCGGGGACGGTCTGGCAGACGCCGGATTTCCCCGCCGCGTTCGAGGCGGTCGCAGCGCGAACCCGCGCCTTCACAGCAGCTCGTCCAGTTTCGGACCCAGCGCTTTCACCCCCCAAATACCAAGATTCAGGGATACCAGCCCGCAGGCTGGACGCCTAAACTTCGGCCCATCTCTTCGCCGTAACGATTTGGGGGACGGCTTTCGTTTTGATGCATTTGCGATGGCGCGGCGGATTCGCAGCAGAAGCGCCCGCGTCCGTCCCGTACAGGAGCAAGGCTTGAACCACGTTTACCGGCTGGTGTGGAACCGTAAATTGCGCGTTTGGCAGGTGGCATCGGAGTTGGCGTCGCAGTCGCGCGGCGGCGGTTCTCAGACCGGCAGAGCCGTAGTGGCACGCGCGTTCCGCCCTGTGCTGTGCATGGCGCTTGGGATTGCCCTGTCGTCGCTGAGCACCGCCCTTCTGGCCGCGTGCACACCGGCGGGTACGGTTGTGACGTGCTTGGGGACTGCCGATCCAGCGCAACCCGGCTATGCCAGCTCCATGAACAACCTCCAGGTCATTCTGGACAGCTCCGCGACGCTCGGCGTCCTGTCCGCAGGCGGAGGCGCGGCGCTAAGCCTGACCGGCAGCAACGCGACCCTGATCAACGACGGCAGGATCGACGCCAATCTGCTCGGCAGGCCCCTGACCCTGTCGGGCGGGGTTGCGGCGGGCAATGCTACCGCCCACACCTTCAGGCTCACCAATAGGGGATCGATAGGCGGAACCACGGGGGCTGACAACGTCCTGCCAAATCTCAGCGCCATGGCGATAGCCGTGCAGAATGGAACCGGAGGAAACAGCCATCTGAGCAATGCGGGCACGATCCGCAGCCAAACGATCCCGGGCATATCGATCCAGGCCGAGGATATCCCCGTGGTCGCCGTTTACGGCGGCGGCAACGTGCACTTCGTCAATGAAAGCACGGGCACGATCACCGGCCGCATGGCTTTCGAGGCCTCGGGTACGCCCGGCACAGGCCACAGCTTCGTCAATGCCGGGACCATCGACGGCAGCGTATGGTTGGGCCAGGGCGGCAACAATACCTTTACCGCGGTGTCCGGATCCTCGGTGAGACGGGGCCAAGGCTACGCCACGGCGGATCTGACCGTCCTCGGCATGCCCAGCCTGAAATTCGCGCCGCCTGGCACGGTCAACGGCGGCCTGGGCGCCGGCAATACGCTGGTGCTGCAGAATGTCCTGCCGTCGTACGGCACGGGCACCGGCACGGGCGGACCGAGCACCACGATTTCCGGCGACACATACATCAACTTCCAGAACCTGCGCGTCAACAGCGGCACCTGGAAGTTGACGGGGACGGCGCTGGCCCATGGAGGAAACGTCGAGCTGAACGGCGGCCTGGTCACCCTCGCCAACAGCAACGTGCTGGGCTCGGGCCTGGTAAACGCAAACGGAGGCTCCCTGGCCGCCGGCATCGGCATGGCCCTGGGCAACGACTTTGTGCTCGGCGCCCAAGGCCTGACGATGCAGGGCGCCAACGCGATCACGCTTGCAGGCGGACTGTCCGGCGGGGGACACCTGACGCTGAACGGTACCGCCCCCGTCACCCTGAGCGGGAACAACAGCTACGCCGGCGGCACCACCGTGGGCCAGGGGGTGGAGCTGCGAGGCAATGCCCAGAGCCTGCAAGGCGATATCGCCGTCGATGGCGCGCTGGTATTCACCCAGGCCACCAGCGGCACCTATGCGGGCAACCTTTCTGGCGGCGGCTCCCTCACCAAGGAAGGCGCAGGCAGCTTGACGCTGACCGGCGCCCACACCTATGCCGGCGCCACCGCCATTTCCGCCGGCACGCTCGCGCTGGCCATGTCCGGCCGCCTGCCTGCCAGCCAGGTATCGCTGCAATCCGGCGCAACGCTGGACCTGAGGGCGGCCTCCGGTCAGACCATCGCCGCGTTGAGCGGACTCGGCGGCAGCGTCATGCTGGGCACGAATGCGCTGTCCCTGAACGGCAGCACCAACAATATATTCGGCGGCGTCATATCGGGCTCGGGCGCACTCATCAAGTTGGGCACCGGGACGCAGACGCTGACCGGCGCCAACACTTTCACGGGCGAAGTCATCATCAACGGCGGCACGCTGGCCGTCGGGGCGGGCGCCCTGCCGACGAACTCGGCCATCTGGATCTATACCGGCGGCACGTTCGATCTTTCCGCGGGCGGCTCCCTGGGTATCGGGACCGTTAACGGCAGCGGCGGCAGGATTGAGCTCGGCGCCAATACGCTGACGGTCGGTGGCGGTACCTTTACGGGTGTGGCTGGCGGCACGGGCGGAATCAACAAGACCGGAACCGGCACGCTGACGCTGAACGGCGTCAATACCTACCGCGGCCCCACACTGGTACAGAACGGGGCGCTGCGTATCGGCGGGGACGCCTCGAAGTCGACGGCCAGTCTCGCCAGCAATGTCAACGTGGCAGGCGGCGCCTCGGTGGGCGGCTTCGGCAGCGTCAACGGCAATGTGTCCATCGCGGCGAATGGCCGCCTGGCTCCCGGCAATCCCGGCGGCACATTCACCGTCAACGGCAACCTCGTGATGCAACAGGGAAGCGTGGCTGCGTTCAGTTTCGGCGCGCCAGGCACGGGTTCCGCTCCTGGCGCGGGCCATAGCGTGACGGTCAACGGCGACCTGACGCTGAACGGCGCGCAACTCGAGGCCAGCGATGGCGGCGGATTCGGCGTCGGCCTGTACCGGCTGTTCGACTACACCGGGAATCTGACCCAGGGGAATGGCGGCATTCTGCCCGCCATGGGCCAGGCGATCCAGCACCTGGCCGCCGCCAAGCAGATCAATCTGATCAATAGCGCCAACCTCGAGCTCAACTTCTGGAACGCCAACCGGCAGGCTGGCGCCACCCAGCTGGGCGGCGGCTCCGGAGTCTGGTCGCGCACCGCTGCCAATTGGACCGATGCCACCGGCACGATCACGTCAGCTCGCCAGCCCGCTGATGCATTCGCCATCTTCGGCGGCGCCGCAGGCACGGTGACCGTGGACACGGCAACCGGACCGGTCGAGGCCAAAGGCATCCAGTTCGCCAGCGACGGCTACCGTCTGAACGGCGACTCCCTGGCATTGACCGGAAGCACGCCAGGCGCGGCGGGCGAATTGCGCGTGGGCGATGGCAGCCAGGCGTCCCGGGCCTGGACCGCCACCCTCGACAACGTCCTCACGGGCGCCGGCATCGACAAGACCGGGCTGGGCACGCTGGTGCTGAACGGCGCCAATACCCATACCCAGACCACCCGCATCAGCAGGGGCACCCTGTCGGTGTCCAGCGACGCCAACCTCGGCGCGGCGACGGCCGGACTGGACTTCCAGGGCGGCACGCTGCGTGTCACCGGCACGGGCTTCCAAGGTACCGCCCGCAATATCAACCTGGGCGCGGCAGGCGGCGGCTTCGACATCGCCGACGCCGCCAACACCTACACCGTCGCGCCAGCGTTGTCTGGCAACGGCAAGCTGGCCAAGCTCGGCGCCGGCACGCTTGTTCTCACCGGAAACAACTCCTATCTGGGCGGCACGACGGTCCAGGCGGGCACGCTGCAGATCGGCGATGGCGCCGTCTCGGGCAGCATCGCCGGCAACGGGTCCGTCGAGGCCGGCGCCACCCTCGCCTTCAAGCGCAGCGACCGCGTGGTTTTTGCCGGCGATCTGAGCGGCGCGGGCGAGCTGCGCCACGCCGGCACGGGCACGCTGGTGCTGACTGGCCAGAACACGCTCACGGGCGCCACGACCATCGAGTCCGGCACGCTGCAAGTGGGCGATGGCGGAACGTCGGGCGCCATGGCGGGCAACATCGTCAACAACGGCAGCCTGGTCTTCAACCGCGCGGACGATATCCGCTATGCCGGCGCGCTTTCCGGCAGCGGCGCGATGACCAAGGCAGGCGCGGGTTCGCTGGTCCTGACGGGCGACAGCAGCGCCTACGCTGGCGCCGCGCAACTGTCTGCCGGCACGCTGCAGGTGGACGGCAAGCTGGGCGGCCAGCTCCACGCCGGCGCCGGCACGACGCTGGCCGGCAGCGGCACGCTGAATGAGGTGACCATCGGCGCCGGCGCCACGCTGGCGCCAGGCAATGCCGCCTCTCCCCATGGCCGGCTGAATCTGCTGGGCGACCTGAATTTCAAGCCAGGCGCCATCTACCGCGTCGCCACCACCGCCGACGGCCTGCACAGCAGCGTGCATGTGGCCGGCACCGCCAGACTGGCTGGCTCCGTCGTGCAGCTTGCCGAGAACGGCAATTACGCGCCTTCGACCACGTACGCCATCCTGACCGCGGACCATGGCGTGCAAGGCCGTTTTGATGCCGTCTCCAGCAACTTCGCATTCCTCGCCCCGTCGCTGAACTACGACGCGAACAAGGTCAATCTGGTGGTGAGCCTGAAGCAGGTTCCCGATAACGGCGGCACGCCTCCCGTGGATGGCGGCACGCCTCCCGTGGACGGCGGCAAGCCTCCCGTGGACGGCGGCAAGCCTCCCGTGGACGGCGGCACGCCTCCCGTGGACGGTGGCACGCCTCCCGTGGACGGCGGCACGCGCCCCATCGAGTTCGCCGACGCCGCGGTCACCGGCAACCAGCGCGCCGTCGCCCGGGCGCTGCAAAGCCTGCCTGGCGACAGCGCGCTGCGCCTGCATGTGCTGAACCTGCCCAACGGCGCGCCCCCCGCCGCCTTCAACGCCTTGTCCGGCGAGTCCCACGCCAGCGCAATGTCAGGCCTGCAAAGCACGGCCAACGCCTTCATCCAGGCGCCGCTGACGCGCCTGCGCGGCAATCTCAACGCCGGCTGGATGGCGGGCGCGCCGACGGCGCAGTTGGGCCTGGCCGACGCGGCCTCCCTGCCCCTCTCGGCGGCCCAACCCCTGTGGACGCAGATCTACGGCACCTGGACCACGCAGGACGGCGACGGCAACGCCGCCAAAACGACCCAATCAGACACCGGCATCATCATCGGCGGCGACCAGGCCATCGGCGGCGGCTGGCGCCTGGGCGGCGCCCTGGGCTACAACAGCGGCCGCAGCCGGACCAGCGACCGCGCCTCCAACACGCAAGCCGACAGCTACAGCCTCACGGTCTACGGCGGCAAGGCCTTCGAGGCGGGCGCCGGCAAGATCAACCTGAGTCTGGGCGCCGCCTACAGCTGGCACGACCTGGACACCAAGCGCAATACGGCCGGGGCCGGCCTGGACCAGACGCTCAAGGCCAGCTACGGCGCCAGCACTGGGCAATTCTTCGGCGAGCTGGGCTACGCCGTGCCGCTGAACGACCGGGTCACCCTCGAGCCCTTCGTCGGCGCGAACTACAGCGACCTGCGCACGCGCGGCTTCTCGGAATCCGGCGGCGATGCGGCGCTGCGCGGCGAGAGCGGCCACAATACCGTAACGACCACCACGCTGGGTCTGCATGCGCTGAGCACCTTTGAAAGCGCTGGCGCCCGCGGCCACGTGCATGGCACGCTAGGCTGGCGCCACGCCTTCGGCGGGCTCAATCCCGCCAGTACGCTGTCCTTTGTCCAGGGCAGCGACGCGTTCACCGCCACCGGCGCACCGATCGCGCGCAATGCGGCCGTGATCGAGTTGGGCGTGGGCATGGAGGTCAGCAAGCGCACCACGGTGGCGGTCAGCTACGGCGGGCAGTTCGGCGACGGCAACCGCCAGAGCTCAGGCACACTGGACGTCCGATACCGATTCTGAACCTTCCCAGGTCGGGTGCGCGGCCAAACACCCGCCGCGCCCACAGAACCCCCTCCTGGCGGGTGAATTTTGTTAATGTGTTCAGCAGCCCCCCCCGGACACGCGAAAGGAGCGCTCGGAAAAATGGGTAATCTTGTCTTGTTGCTGCTTGGCGTGGAATACCTGCGCAAGCGCGCCCGAACGTTGTTCATCGTCGGCGGCATCTTCCTGGCCATAGGCGTCGGGCTTTTCATCGATGCGCTGGACAACGCCTTGAACTTCCCGCTGGATTTCTTCGCGGCGCTGTTCGTCATCGAAGGCCTGGCCACGTTGATGATCGCCAAGTCGGGAGTGGGCGGCCAGCGGGTGCTGCGCTATGCCAAGGGCGCCATCGTGCTGATCGCCGGCATCCTGGTGCTGATCGGCCACCACCACGGGCACTTCGTGCTGTCCATGCTGTTCGGCCTGATGTTCCTGGTGGATGGGTTGATCCAGTGCACGGCCGCTTATGTGGTGCGTTACGAGCGCTGGCGCTATGTATTCGCCTCGGGCGTGGCGGAAATACTGCTGGCCATCTTCTTTTTCCAGCCCTACCCCAGCCACTACGTCGGCACGGTGCCGTACTGCCTGGGGCTGTTCCTGGCATTCTCGGGCCTGCGGCTGCTGTCGCTGGCCCGCCGGGTCCGCAACCTGGACTCCAACCCGGCATTGGACATCAATCCGCACCCGGACTTCATGCCCACGCGCGCCGACGGTCCGGCGCAAACCGTATTCGACGGTCCGCCGCTGGAATCCGAGCGCGCGCTGACCGTCCACGTCTGGACGCCGTCGGGTTCCGCCAAGAACGAAACGCGCAACTACCCGGTGGTGAACCGCTACATCGCCGCCGTCGACGTCAACGGCGTGGTGTCCACCGGCCATGCCGCGCTGGAATCCCCCGAAGGCGTGTACATCAGCCTGTATCCGGCCCAAGAAATCGACCACTCCCCCGAACAGTTCGGCACCCTGCTGCGCGCCACCGCGGAAAACAACGTCCCCGGCGTGTTCCAGCCTGACTACGCCACCGAATCCAAGGCCTGGGCGCCGTCCACGATGCGGGTGCGCATCCGCAATTACGACGCGGCCAAGCTGCAGGCGTTCTGGGATGAATACCGCAAGACCACGACCTACAACCTGACATACCGCAACTGCTCCAGCTCCGTGGCCAACGCCCTGGAAGCGGCGCTGGACGGCGTGGTCGGCCGCTTGCACGGCCGCGGGGCCGGATGGCGGGTGCTGCTGCGCCTGCTGCTGACGCCGGAACTGTGGGTGGCGGCGCAGATCCGCATGCGCGCCCTGACCATGGCCTGGACCCCGGGCCTGACACTGGACTATGCGCGCGCGCTCAGCATGCTGGCCGATCCGCGTCCGTTCGGCTGGTGGAAGATGTCGCAGCACGCGCTGAGCCAGATCGCCCGCATGCGCGCCGGCTGGCGCAAGCAAGACCGCAAGGCGCTGGCCCGCAATGCGGAGCAGGCCGAATCCTCGCAAGGGGCGCAATGACGGGCACCCATGGGCGCAGCCCCGCCTGGCGCATGAAGACGCCATGATTCTGCAGATGGCGTCCGGGCTGGCCATACTGGCCGGCGCCGCCTGGGGCGCGGCGGCGCTATGGTTCCAGTCGCCCTTCGCCGGCCGCGTCCGGGCAGTGCTGCCAGCCGCCTGGCTGGCGCTTGCGGTCGCGGCGCTGATCGGACTGATGATGGGGCAGCCGTTGCCCGCCTGGCTGTTCGCCGCGCTGCTGCTGGCCCTGCTGGCGTGGTGGCGCCTGGGCGTGCGCCCTTCCAACGACCGCGAGTGGATGCCGGAGGTAGCGCGCCAGACGCAGGGGACCATCGACGCAGACGTCGTTACCCTGCGCAACGTGCGCAACTTCGACTGGCGCTCGCGCACGGACTACGACATCCGTTGGGAGACCCGTTCATATGACCTGTCGCGCCTGGACGCCGTGGACCTGGCGCTGTCCTATTGGGGCCGGCCCGCCATCGCCCACGCCATGGTGTCGTTCGGCTTCAGCGACGGCCAACACGTGGTGTTCTCGGTGGAGATCCGCCGCAAGCTGCATGACGTGTTCTCCGAAATCGGCGGCTTCTTCCGCCAGTACGAACTGTCGGTGCTGGCCTCGACCGAGGAGGACAGCCTGCGCGTGCGCACCAACGTCCGCGGCGAGGAAGGTTATCTGTACCGCGTGCACATGCCGGAGGGCGCGGCCCGCAAGCTGTTCCTGTCCTATGTGGAGACCGCCACCCGGCTGGCGCAGAAGCCGCGCTTCTACAACACGCTGACCGGCAACTGCACCACTATCGTGTACCGCTTGGCCGACCAGATCGTGCCGGGCCTGCCGCTGGACTACCGGGTGCTGTTTTCGGGCTATCTGCCCGAGTACCTGTACCGGCTGGATGCGCTGGAAGGCGCGGACAGCCCACAGGCATACCGGCAGGCCGGCCACTACACGCAGCGCGCCCGCGCCACCGTCGATGCGGCTGAGTTCTCGCGCAACATCCGGCGCGGCGTGCCGGGCGTGCCGCAGGCGGCGGCCCTCGATCAGGAAGCCGCGGCCATGCCCGGCGCGGGCGCGCGCAGCAGCTCCACGTAAGCCCCCAGGGTCTCCACGTGGCGTTCTTCCGCACGCAGCCCCACGTGGCCGTCCGCCCTGACGACCAGCAGCAGGATATGCCGCACGCCCAGCCTGCCGGCCATCGAGGGCTCGATATAGCCATCCACCTCGTCAACAATGCCCGCATTCGCGGTCAAGGCGACCACCGCTTCAATGATCGCGCCGTCGGATAGCGGCTCGATCGCCGAGCGGACCTGAGCAAGCGTATCCGCCGACGTCCGCGGGCCGCCTAGAATGAAAACCGTGTGGCCCTTGCGGTTGGCGCGTTCGTGCAACATCCCCGCGCCTCCCGCCGCCAGGCGGATCGGGATCTGGTCCGGCAGCCGCTGGCCCGGGGAAACGGGGTCGTGCCGGTCTCCCATGACGATGGGCGATTCGCCGTAATCGATGTCCAGCTCCGCCTCGGCCACCGCCTCGTGATGTTGCGAGGCGCCCTCCTCGAAGGCTTTGCGGATGGCGGCATTGCGCTCGCGCAGCACCTCCGTATCCGTGGCCAGTTGGGCGTTCTCGGCGGCATCGCCCGATGCCAGCACACGCTGCGCGGCGGGACGACGCTCTGCCTGATAGCTGTCGAGCAGCCCATCCGAGCACTGTCCGCCGCAGACCAGCGCCAGCTTCCAGGCCAGGTTGACGGCGTCATGCAAGCCGGTATTCATGCCGTGGCCCTGGGCCGGACTGCAGGTATGCGCGGCGTCGCCGGCCAGCAGGATGCGGCCGGCCCGGAATCGCCGCGCAACTTTCGTGTAGCAAAGGAAGCGCGCCGGATGGGCGACGTCTTCGAAGTCAGCTTCGGGCAGATACCGCCGCAGCGTGGACAAGGCATCGGCGACCAGGTCGGAATCTTCCGCGCTGGGCCGCAGATACACGCGCCAGCGCTGGCCGGGCAACGCCGTCAGGATGACCGGAATCCGGTCCAGGTAGGCGTAGTTGGCTTCAAAAATCTCGGGCCAGCGGCTGATCGCGGCGTCGAACACGGCCCAGGCCTGGCTGATGTCGTGGCCGTCCTGTTCGATGCCGGCCAGCGCGCGGACCGTGCTGTGGTGGCCGTCGCAACCTATCACCCACTGGGCCAGCACTTCGATATCGCCGTCAGACTGTTCGATTCTGGCCAGTACGCCGTCCGGCCGTTCCTGCAGGTCCACCAGCTTGCTGGCCCGCTGGACGCTGCCGCCGTGGCTGGCCAGATAGTCGGTGAGGATGGCCTCGGTGACCTCTTCCGAAATCCCGATGTTGTAGGGATAGCGGCTGCCGCAAAGGTCCAGATCGATTTCGCCCAGCACCTTGCCGTCGGCATGGATACGTGCGCCGCGCTGCTTCACGCCCGCGGCCAGCAGTGGTTCCACGATGCCCAGCGAATCGAAGATTTCCAGCGAGCGGGGGTGGACCACCGTGGCGCGGTCCCACTCCAGCGGCCGCGCGTGCGCGTCGATCAGCAGGCACTGCACGCCGCGCCGTTGCAGCTCGGCGGCGGTGAGCAGGCCCGCCGGACCGGCGCCAACCACCAGGACTGTCGTTTCGATCACCATGTTGCGCCCTCTGGAAACGTCGAAGCGGTCCGGATTGCGCCTCGGCACGAACCCAAAAAAATAAGACCGCGCATGGGCTGCCGTCAAGGATATGGAGCGTTACGCCGCTGGCATGACACCTCGGGCGCGCCTCAACCTTTTGGAGCGATCCACTACGGTTCAGGGGAGCCTGGCCAGCTGCGCGGCCTCGCCCAGCAACGCGTCCAGCAGGCGGCGCGCCGGCACGGTCAACGGAGCATCGGCGCGGTAGGTCACGTAGATGACCGTCTTTGGCAAGGCGTCGACGATGTCCAGCCGGACCAGTCCCAGCGCCGGTCCGTAGCGCTCCAGGAACCCCTGCGGCATGATGCCGACCAGGTCCAGCTGCGGCATCAGCGCCAGCAGCGTGGAGAAGGACTCGCATTCGAGCTGCAGATGCAGCGCCCGCGCCTGCGCTTCGTCGGCGTACAGCGCCCGTGGATCGCCCGGCCCCTGCGCCGGCCCGGTCAGCACCCAGGCCGCTTCGGCCAGCTCGCTCAATCGTCGCGCGCCGGCCAGCGGATGCGCGGCGCGCGCGACGATGACCGACTGGCTTTCGAACAGCGGCTGCACCGCCAGGTCACCGCCTCCGCCGGCCTCGGGCAGCGGCCCGAGCGCCATGTCCAGTTCACCGGAGCGGATGCGCTCCAGCGCCTGCGGATATAGGGTGTCGCGCACCCGCAGCCGCACCTGCGGCCAGCGCGCGCCGTAGCGAGCCACCGCGCCCGGCGCCAGCAGGATGGCGGCGGCCGGCGATACGCCCAGCGTCACCTGGGCCTCGGCGCCGCGCAGATGCCAGGCCAGGTCTTCGTGGGCCTTTTCGATCTCGCGCATGACGACGGCGGCGCGCGCGGCAAGGATCTCGCCGGCCTGCGCCAGCCGCACGCCCTTGGGCGTGCGCACCACCAGTTCCGCGCCGACCTCTTCTTCCAGTTGGCGCAGCGACTTGGTCAGCGCCGGCTGCGACACGTTCAGGACCTGCGCGGCGGCGCGCATGCTGCCGGTCCTGGCCAGGGTGAGCAACAGGTTCAGATGCTGGAGTCGCAAGCCGCCTCTCCGGCCGATTACCTGGAGTAATCGACATCAAAACAATTCAAGGGATGGACGCGCAGGCCGTCGATAGAATTCCTGCATACCCCATCGGAGACAGGAGCCTAGCATGACCCGAGGCGTGAAGAACATTCTCTTCATCATGTGCGACCAGCTGCGCTACGACCATCTTTCCTGTTTTGGCCACCCCAGGCTGAAGACGCCGAATCTGGACGCGCTGGCCGCGCGCGGCGTGATCTTCGACCGGGCCTATGTGCAGTCGCCCGTGTGCGGCCCCTCGCGCATGAGCTACTACACCGGGCGCTATGTGCATGCGCACGGCGCCAGTTGGAACTTCGTGCCGCTGAAGGCGGGCGAGATGACCATAGGCGACCATCTGCGGCCGCTGGGCGTGCGTTCCGTGCTGGTGGGCAAGACGCACATGCGGGCCGACGCGGCAGGCATGTCGCGGCTGGGCATAGACCCGGCTTCCGTCATCGGCCGGCGCATCACCGAATGCGGCTTCGACGCTTATGAGCGCGACGACGGCATCCACCCGTACTCGGGCCACGACCCCGACCCGCGCTACAACGACTATCTGCGCGCACAAGGCTACGGCGGCGACAACCCTTGGGAAAGCTGGGCCAATTCCGCCGAGGATGCGGACGGCACGGTGCGCTCGGGCTGGTTCCTGAAGTACTCCAACCTGCCGGCGCGGGTGCCCGACGAGCACTCGGAAACGCCTTACATCACGCGCCGGGCGATGGACTTCATCAGCGAGGCCGGCGAACAGCCGTGGTGCCTGCACCTGTCCTACATCAAGCCGCACTGGCCCTATCTGGCGCCGGCGCCCTACGCCGGCATGTATGGCGCGGATGACGCGCTGCCGGTGGTGCGCAGCGAGGCCGAGCGCGCCGATCCGCATCCGGTCTATGCGGCGATGATGCAGCATCGCGTGTCGGCGACCTTCTCCGAACCCGGCGTGCGCGAGGCGGTCATGCCGGGCTACATGGGACTGATCAAGCAGATCGACGACCAGCTTGGCGTGCTGTTCCGCTTCATGGAGGCGCGCGGCCTGTTCGACAACACCATGATCGTTTTCACCTCCGATCACGGCGACTATCTGGGCGACCACTGGATGGGGGAAAAGGACCTGTTCCATGAACCCGTCATCCGCATGCCGCTGATCGTCTATGACCCCGATCCGCGCGCCGACGCGGCACGCGGCACGCGCTGCGGAGCCATGGTCGAAGCGATAGACCTGGCGCCGACCTTCCTGGAGGCCTGCGGCGGCGTGCCGGTGCCGCACATCATGGACGGCCGTTCGCTGCGGCCCCTGCTGTTCGGCCAGAAGCCACGGGATTGGCGCGACCACGTCATCTGCGAGTACGACTACGCCTTCCAGGATTCGCGCATCGCTTTGGGCACGCCGGCACGCCAGGCTTGGCTGCGCATGGTGCGCGACGACCGTTGGAAGTATGTGCTGGCTGAAGGCTACCGGCCGATGCTGTACGACCTGCAGGAAGACCCCAATGAATTCGTCGACCTGGGCGCGTCGCCGGCGCACGAGGCGGTTCGCAAACACATGGAGGACCTGCTGTTCCGCTGGGCGCGCCAGCCGCGCCAGCGCGCCACGGTGGCCGACGGCACCATCGAGTCCATCGAGGTCCAACCGCGCATTTCCGAGGGCGGCATCCTGATCGGCTATTGGGACGAAGACGACCTGGCCCGCGCCCGGCAGACGTTCAAGCCCCGTTTCGCATCATCCAACCCGCTCGTGAAGCCGACGCTGGATCGGCTCTCGCAATCCTGAGGAGTGCAGCATGATTCTCGAAACCCCCGATATCACCCGCGCCCAGGCCGGCCTGGACGGCGTCTCCTGGAACATCCTGGGCCAGGTCTACGTGCCCAAGCAGATCAGCCTGGACAGCATTTCCTGGCACGCCACGTTTCCGGAGGAGTCCTTCGTGCCGCCGCACGTGCACCCCAACCAGGACGAATACATCTTCGTGCTGGACGGCCGCATCGACCTGCTGCTGGACGGCAAGAAGACCTCGGCCGGTCCCGGTGACCTGGTACGCATGCCCCGCGGCGTGCCGCATGCGTTCTTCAACAATTCGGGCGTCGCCGCCACCGCGCTGTTCTGGGCCGCGCCCGCGGGCAAGCTGCTGGAGCTTTACCGGCGCATCCACAACATGTCGAGTCCGGCGGAGGTGGTGGCGGTGGCGCCGGAGTACGACGTGATCTTCATGCCGCCTGTTTCGTCAGCGGCCTGAACCATGCGCCGCCGCACGCTACTGAAGGGCCTGGCCGGAGCCCTCGCCTGTACCCTGCCGTGGTCCGCCCGGGCCGCGTATCCGGACAAGCCTGTACGCATCATCGTGCCGCTGCCCGCGGCAAGCCCGGCCGACGTGCTGGCGCGCGTGCTGGCCGAGAGGCTGCAGCGCCTTTGGGGACAGCCGGTGGTGGTGGAAAACCGCCCCGGCGCGACCGGCATGATAGGCCTGGACGCGGTCGCGCGCGCCGCGCCGGATGGCTATACGGTCGGCATCATGTTCCTTAGCCACACAGTGCTGCCAGCGCTGTTCGGCAAGGTGTCCTATCGCACGAACGGCGATTTTGCGCCGATCGCCAATCTGGTCTGGCTATACAACGTGTTGATGGTCCCGCCAGGCAGCGAGTACACCGATGTCCGCAGTCTGGTCGAACAGGCGAAGCGCCAGCCCGGCAAGCTCAGCTACGGTTCCGGCGGCAACGGATCGCCCGCCCATCTGCTGGGCGCGGCCTTCTGCCAGGCGGCGGGCATAGACATGCTGCACGTGCCGTTCAAGGGGCCTGCGGAAGCGGCACAGGCGCTCATGGGCGGCTACGTGCAGAACATGTTCGCCACCGCCTCCATCGCCGTGCCGCTGGCGCAGTCGGGCAAGCTGCGCGCACTGGCCGTCACGCGCGACGGCGGCCTCGACGCCCTGCCCGGCGTGCCCACGCTGGCCGAGGCCGGCGTGCCGGCATACAACCTGAAGGAATGGGAGGGCATCGTCGCGCCTGCCGGCACGCCGCCGGACCTGATCGCCAAGTGGAACGGCGCCATGCAGGCCATCCTGGCCGAAGCGGAAGTGCGCAACAAGCTGGCCGGCCTGGGCATGGAAGCTGCCCAAGCCAACACGCCAGCCGAATTCGCGGGCCTGATACGAGGCGAACTGCAGCGCTGGTCGGCGTTCGTGTCGGAGCAGAAGCTGCGCAACGGATAGGCCGCCGCGCGCCTGCCGCTTACCGGACCTCGCCGCCCACCCGTCCCAGGAAGTCCAGCACCGCCAGATAGGACCCCTCATTGCCCGCCGCGTTCGCGCTGGGCGTTCCGCCCGCGTCCAGCAGCAGGCCGGACATCGCGTGCGGCTTGCTGATCAGGGTAGCCGGCAGGCAGGGATAGTGCACGTGATGGCCGGCGCCCATGCAGACGTGGTGGAAGGTCGGCAGGCCATGTGCCTGGCGCCGGCGCATGACGATTTCCGAGTACGCGGTGCTGGGCCAGAAGCCGTCATCGGACGCGCTGACCAGCAGCACCGGGCCGGGATAATTCTCGACAGGAATGCGGGCTCGCTCGAACGCGGCGCTGTCGCGCGTGGCGCTGAGGAAGGCGTGCGTCTGGCGGTACGGCGGCTGCGACGCGTAGGCGGCGTCCCAGTTGGCGCT
Source organism: Achromobacter sp. (assembly GCF_049647645.1). GTDB lineage: Bacteria > Pseudomonadota > Gammaproteobacteria > Burkholderiales > Burkholderiaceae_B > Achromobacter. The sequence continues at coordinate 38,968 of NZ_JBARYB010000054.1, read as the reverse complement.
GGCGTTGTCCTGCCACAGGTGCGGCAGCGGCTCGCCGGCCTTGGTCCAGACCTGTGCGTCGCGGCCGGTGCCAGGCGCGCCGGCGCTGACCACGCCGTGCATGACCGGCGACGGCACGTAGGCGACCACCGCGCTGACCAGGTCCGGATAATGCGAGGCCACCAGCAGCGAGGTCTCGCCGCCGCGGCTGATGCCGGACAGGGCCACGAAGCCGTCGCGCGGCGCCAGTTCGGCGCGGGCCCAGCGCAACACGTGCTGGAAGTACTCCAGCGGCATGTCGTTCAAGTACTTGGGGCGGCCCTCGTAGTTGAAAATGGCCAGCGCCAGGCATTGGTAGCCGCGCGACGCGAACAGCGCCGCGCGCGGCGCGTTGACGCCGCCGGACGAGCCGTTCATGTAGATCACCAGCGGGTGCGGACCGGGGCCGGCAGGCGTATAGAGTTCGCCCGACAGCGTCATGCCGCCAACCTCTTCGCGCACGGCGCGGTGCGTCACCCCTTCGGCCTGAAATTCCTGCACCAGGGTCGCCGTAGCGGTCTGGCGTCCGTCGCTGGCTTCGATGTGGAGGGTCAGCGGCTCGGTCCGGTCGGGCGGGAACACCACGCTGGCGATGTCCTCGCACGCCATGGACCAGACGATGCCCATGGCCGAGGGTTCGGCATAGCTGCCGGACACGGGGCAATCGCGCGCCAGGTCCAGGCTGCCGTCGTGGCCGGCCACGAACATGGCTTGCGAGCGCCACGGCGCGCCACACATCGTCATGCTGGCCGTAACGGTGATGAAGGCATAGGCCGGGAAGCCGCCGATGCGGATCTCGCGCGCCACGTCGATCAGGGCGCGTTCCGGAGTGATGGTGATACTGGGCTGTTCTGCCATGGCGGCTCCTTAGCTCTTCAGGTCGGTCTTGGGCACGCCGTTGGCCTTGATGACCTGTGCCCACATGGCGGATTCGTCGGCGATGACCTTGTCCAGGTCGGCCGAGGACGTGAACTCCACCGTCACGCCCTGGTCGGCGAACTGCTGCACCAGGCCGGGGTCGCGCGTGCCTTCGCGCACGGCGTTCTCCAGCGCGGCAACCACCGGAGCGGGCATGGCGGCCGGGCCCGAGATCATCATGCGGGTATAGAGCTCGAAGCCGTCCACGCCCGCCTCCTTCATGGTGGGCACGTCGGGCAGGCTGGAGAGGCGCTTGTCGGAGGTGACCGCCAGCACTTGCAGCTTGCCCGACTTGATGTTGGGCAGCGCCGAGGTCGGGAAGTCGAAGGTGCTCTGCACCGTGCCCGCCATCAGGTCCAGCAGTGCGGGGCCGCTGCCCTTGTAGGGGACGTCCTGGAACTGGGTGCCGGTCTTGGACTGGAAATGCAGCAGCGCCAGGTGATTGATCACCCCGCGTCCGGCGTGCGCGCAAGTGATGTCGCCGGGCTTCTTCTTGGCCAGCGCGATGAATTCCTGCACGTTCTTCACGCCCAGGTCGGGATGCACGATCAGCAGCATCGGCGACTTGCCCATGGAGCCCAGCTGCTTGAAGTCCGACGGCTGGTAAGGCAGGTTGTTGTAGAGCAAGGGGTTCAGGATCATGCCGTTGGTGCCGGCGAAGCCCAAGGTGTAGCCATCGGGTTCGGCGCGCGCCACGGCCACGGTAGCGATGATCGCCTGGCCGCCGGGGCGGTTTTCCACCACCACGCTCTGCTTCAGTGTCTTGCCCATGCGCTCGGCCAGCGCGCGTGCCGCGATGTCGGTCAGCCCGCCAGGGGCGAAGCCCACCAGCAGGCGCACGGGACGGGTCGGAAAGGTGTTCTGGGCCCAGGCGGGGCGCGAGATCAGGGGCAGCGCGGCAAGCGCGCCCAGGGCATGGCGGCGGGTAAATCGCATACAACTCTCCAGGCAAGGACAACGCCCCCGCGCCCGGGAGAGGCCGCGGGGCATAGCAATCGAAGGAAATGGACGCGCGGATAGCCACCTTACGGCGAGCTGTCACGGCGTCAGTATGTTGTATGCAATCCCGCGAGCGGGCTATCTAGGGATATCCCGGGGCTCCTTGAGGAGAGCGAGCCTCGTATTCCGCAATGCGGTATTTGGTATGCGATCCGATAGACCGTCAGGCGGCTAGCCCTTGGTCATCAGCTTCTTCCACCCTTCCAGGCCCAGCCGCTTCATCGTGTCGATGTTCTTCTCGTAGATCTCGGCGGCATCGGGAAAGGATTCCACCGCGCGGTCGATGCTGTCTTCGCGCAGCAGATGAAGGATCGGGTACGGCGAACGGTTGGTGTAGTTCTCGATGTCGTCCGGCTGCGTGTCGGCGAATTGGAACTGCGGATGGAAGGTGGCCACCTGCAGGTCGCCCACCAGGCGCATGCGCTTGAGCAGGCGGTCCGACAGCTCCTCGAAGTCATTGAAATCCAGGAAGTCTTCCAGCGCGTCCGGGATGATCAGCAGCGTGGTGTCGATCTGCTCCGGATCGGTCTCGGCCAGCAGCGCCAGCTCGTCCTGCAGGTCAGTGAGGACGCCTTCGGCGTCGGTGGCGTCGCTGACGGCAAAGCGGATCTGGTCCTTGACCTGCACCGCCTTGGCGAAGGGACAGAGGTTCAGGCCGATGACGGCCTGGTTCAGCCAGTGCTTGGTCTCAGCGACCACGTTGGCGTAGGCGTCGGAAGTGGAAATCATGGGTGTCCATCCTGGAAAAAAGAAAAGCGCGGGCGTTACGGCCCGCGCTTCGAACAGCGTCGCCGCCGCTTACGCGGCCGGCATGGCCGCCATGGTCTGGGCCACGGCCGCGGTCAGCTTCTTGCCGTAGGGCACGTGCAGGAATTCATTGGGGCCGTGGGCGTTGGACTTGGGGCCCAACACGCCGCAAACCATGAACTGGGCCTTGGGGAAGCCCTTCTGCAGGATGCTCATTAGCGGAATGGTGCCGCCCTGACCGATGTAGCCGCAGGACGCGCCGTAGTATTGCTGCGAGGCCGCGTCCAGCGCCTGGGTCAGCCAGGGCGCGGAGGCCGGGGCGTTCCAGCCGGTGGCCGCGCCTTCGTTGGCCTTGAACAGCACCTTGGCGTTGTAGGGCGCGTCGGCTTCCAGCAGGGCCTTGATCTCTTGCGAGGCGGCCACGGCATCGATCAACGGCGGCAGGCGCAGCGACAGCTTGAAGGCGGTGCGCGGACGCAGCACGTTACCGGCGCTGGACAGCGGCGGCAGGCCTTCGGCGCCGGTCACCGACAAGGTCGGGCGCCAGGTGCGGTTCAGCAGGGCCTGTTCGGGCTCGGTCGTCATGGGCAGCACGAAGCCGCCGTCGGCGCCGCAGCTCCAGGGGAAACGGCGCCAGACTTCGTCGCCCAGGATGCGCGCGGTGGCGTGCACTTGTTCGACGCGATCGGCGGGGATCTCGCAATGCAGGCTCTGCGGCAGCAGGCGGCCGGTGCCGCTGTCTTCAAGGCGGTCCAGCAGATGGCGCAGGATGCGGAACGACGACGGCACCACGCCGCTGGAGTCGCCCGAGTGCACGCCTTCGTCCAGCACCTGCACTTCCAGCGTGCCCGACACCATGCCGCGCAGCGAGGTCGTCATCCAGAGCTGGTCGTAATTGCCGGCGCCCGAATCCAGGCACACCACCAGGGCCACGTTGCCCAGGCGGTCGCGCAGCGCGTCCACATAGGGCAGCAGGTCGTAGCTGCCGGATTCCTCACAGGTTTCGACGATGCCGACGCAGCGCGGACGCGGAATGCCCTGCTTGTCCAGCGCCATGATGGCGGTCAGCGAAGCGTACACGGCATAGCCGTCGTCGGCGCCGCCGCGGCCATACAGCTTGCCGTCTTCGAGCTTGGGGGTCCAGGGGCCCAGGCCGGCGCGCCAGCCGGAGAATTCGGGCTGCTTGTCCAGGTGGCCGTACAGCAGCACGGTGTCGCCGTTGTCGCTGCGGGTGGCGGGCGCGTCAAAGAAGATGACGGGCGTGCGGCCCGGCAGGCGCACCACTTCCAGCTTCAGGCCGGAGACCTTTTGCGCCTCGACCCATTGCGCGGCGTCGCGCACCACGCGCTCGATGAACGCGTTCTTTTCCCAGTCCGCGTCGAAAGCCGGGCTCTTGGCCGGGATGGCGATGTAGTCGGTCAGCGCCGGGATGATCTCGTTGTCCCATTTATCGTCCACGAAAGCCTGCAGGGCCTTCGGGTCCAGGGTGGGAGGAAGAGCGTCTTCGGGGATGCGTGCGTTCATGGCGCGGGATCCTGTGTGCGGAGGGGGATAGGCAATCCGCTATTTTATGCCTGCGCGGCGCGGCTGGCATCTTTTGTCCCTGATTGTTATCGGTTCCGGGAAATGGTGCCGCCATCCAGCCCTGGTTCCGCTGGCGCGGTTTCGGTATGCGCGCGGGTTCCGGCTCAAAAACGGCAAAGCCCCCAGACGCGATGCGCTGGGGGCCATGGCTGTACTACTCATGTCCGGCCATCCTGGCCGGCCGCCATGCAAGGGTTTCAGGCGCCGAGCAAGGCCGGTTCGCCGTTGCGGTCCAAAGCCGGCGCGTCGGCGTCGATCACGCGGCCGGTTTGCAGCTTGAACACCGCCACGGCTTCGCGCAGGCGCTGCGCCTGGGTTTCCAGCGAGGCCGCGGAGGCCGCGGCCTGTTCGACCAGCGCGGCGTTCTGCTGCGTCACGCTGTCCATCTGCGACACGGCCTGGTTGACCTGCTGGATGCCCTGCGACTGCTCTTCGGAAGCGCTGGAAATCTCGTTGATGATGTCCGTCACGCGGCGCACCGAGGTCACGATTTCCTGCATGGTGGCGCCGGCGGCTTCCACCTGGTCCGAACCGATGGACACCTTCTGCACCGAGTCGTCGATCAGGCCCTTGATTTCCTTGGCGGCGGCGGCGCTGCGCTGCGCCAGGGCGCGCACTTCGCTGGCGACGACCGCGAAGCCCTTGCCCTGCTCGCCCGCGCGCGCCGCTTCCACGGCCGCGTTCAGCGCCAGGATGTTGGTCTGGAAGGCGATGCCGTCGATCACGCCGACGATGTCGGCGATGCGATTGGAGCTGTCGGCAATGCCGCGCATCGTGCCGACCACGTCGCCCACCGCCCGGCCGCCGCGCGAGGCCACCTCGGACGCGGCCACGGCCAATTCCGAAGCGTTGCGCGAACTGTCCGCGTTGTTTTTCACCGTGGAAGACAGTTCGTCCATGCTGGCGGCGGTTTCCTCCAGCGAGGCGGCCTGCTGTTCGGTGCGCGAAGACAGGTCGATGTTGCCGGCGGCGATCTCGCGCGCGCCGGTGTGGATCTCTTCCACGCCCAGGCGCACCGCGGACACCGTGCGGGCCAGGCTGTCCTGCATGCGCTTGACGGCGCCGTACAGCACGCCGATCTCGTTGTTGCCGCGTTGCTCGATGCGGTTGGTCAGGTCGCCGCCGGCGATGCGGTCGAACAGGCGGCCGGCCTCATGCAGCGGACGGAACACCGAGCGGCCGAACACCGCATACAGGCCCACCACCAACGCGGCCACCACGACCAGCAGGCCGACCAGCACCGCGATCGCAGCGTTGATGCGGACGGAAGCCTCGCGCGCCACCCGCTGGCCGACCTCGTCGGCGTAGTCCAGGTACTTCTGGATGGAGGCCGTGAAAGTCAGGCCCAGCGGCGTCACTTTTTCGAGGTTGAGGCGGTTGGAGTCCTGCGCGTTGCCAGCGCGGATGGCGGCGATCATCGGCACGATCGCGTCGCGGTGATAGACGTCGTAGGCCGCCAGGGCCGCGTCCAGCAGCGGCTTGCCCTGGGCCGAGGTTTCCGGGTTCTTGCGCGCCAGATCGATCAGTTCGCCGGCCTTCTTGGTATAGCCGTCCAGGCGCTGCATGCTGGCCAGGTTGTCCAGACTCTTGCCTTCCATCAGGGCGGTCTGGGCCGACAGCAGCACCAGGCGGGCGCGCAACAGTTCAGTGCCGGCGCCGTTCACGGCATTGGCGCGGACCAGGTTGGTGTCCAGCAGCACTTCGATGGAATTGCGGTTGGACGTCAGCTGCTGGTGGACAGCAATGCCGGTTAGCAGGAAAAGCGCGAAGAAAACGGCTAAAGCGGTCGTCAAGACCGCGCGAATACTGAGATTCTTGAACATTGGGGTCACTCCGGGTTGCGTATAGCGGCTACCTATGCTTTACGACAGGTTGCAATGAAAAGTTAAACATCTCATTACGTTGCACGCCTCGGATCCAGAGCAGCCCCCGGCGGAGCATGAAAAACGCCCCGCCATCCGGACCCAAGAGGACCGAATGGCGGGGCGTGTCGCACACGCCAGGACACGGGTCCCGGCGGCAGCTACTGCCTTACTTCAACCAGACGCGCGCGTTGCGGAAGATGCGCAGCCACGGGCTGAACGTGCCGCCCGCATCCGACTGGCCCCACTTCTCGGGCGCCCACGACATCATGACGTTGCGCGTCACGCGTTCCGGGTGCGGCATCATGACCGTGAAGCGGCCGTCGGCGGTGGTGACGGACGTCAGGCCGCCGGGGCTGCCGTTCGGGTTGAACGGGTAGGCTTCGGTGGCCTGGCCACGGTTGTCGATGTAGCGCGCGCCAGCCAGCACGCGGCTGGCGTCGCCCTGCTGCGAGAAGTCGGCGTAGCCTTCGCCGTGGGCCACGGCGACCGGGATGCGCGCGCCTTCCATGCCGGCGAAGAAGATCGACGGCGACTTGGCCACTTCGACCATGGACAGGCGGGCTTCGTACTTTTCCGACTGGTTGCGGGTGAAGCGCGGCCAGAATTCGGCGCCCGGAATCATGGGCGCCAGCGCGGCCATCATCTGGCAGCCGTTGCACACGCCCAGCGCGAAGGTGTCGGGACGCGCGAAGTAGGCGGCGAACTGGTCCGACAGCTTGCTGTTGAAGCGGATGGTGCGCGCCCAGCCTTCGCCGGCGCCCAGCACGTCGCCGTAGCTGAAGCCGCCCACCGCCACCAGGCCCTGCACCTGCGCCAGGTCCACGCGGCCCGACAGCAGGTCGGTCATGTGCACGTCGATGGCTTCGAAGCCGGCGGTGTCGAAGGCCCAGCCCATTTCCACCTGGCTGTTGCAGCCCTGCTCGCGCAGGATCGCCACGCGCGGACGCTTGCCGGTGTTGATGAACGGCGCGGCCACGTCTTCCTGCGGATCGAAGTCCACGTTGGGGCTCATGCCGGGGTCCGTGGTGTCGTTCCAGACGTCGAGCTCGGCCTGGGCGCAAGCCGGGTTGTCGCGGCGCGACATGATGCGGTAGGACACTTCGCTCCAGGCGCGGCCGAGCTCGGCGCGCGGCTGGCCCCAGACCTTCTTGCCGTCGCGGTAGAACTCGACTTCGTCGGCGCCATTCAGGCCGCCGATGACGTGCGAATGCGCCGACAGGCCCGCGCCGCGCAGCACCTGCATGACGGCGTCGCGCTGGGCCGCGGGTACCTGGATGACGGCGCCGGCTTCTTCGGAGAACAGCGCCTTGAGCGTCAGTTCCTCGCGCTGCACCGCCACCTGTTCGGGGCGGATCTTGAAGTCGCCCCAATCCGCCGATTGCGGGTCGAAGGTCAGCATGTCCAGGTTGACCGAGATGCCGGTGCGGCCGGCGAAGGCCATTTCGGTCAGGGTGGCGAACAGGCCGCCGTCGGAACGGTCGTGGTAGGCCAGGATGGTGCCGGCTTCGGCCAGCGTGCGGATGGTGACGAAGAAGGCGCGCAAGTCCTGCGGCGCGTCGATGTCCGGCACGGTTTCGCCGACCTGGTTGTAGGTCTGCGCCAGGATCGAGCCGCCCATGCGATGACGGCCGCGGCCCAGGTCGATCAGGATCAGCACGCTGTCGCCGGCGTCGGTGCGCAGCTGCGGGGTCAGGCTGGCGCGCACGTCGGCCACGGGCGCGAAGGCCGTGATGACCAGCGACACCGGCGCCACCACCTGGCGCTGCTCGCCGTCCTGTTCCCAGGACGTCTTCATGGACAGGGAGTCCTTGCCCACCGGAATCGACAGGCCGGTGGCCTGGCACAGTTCGCTGACGGCGGACACGGTGTCGTACAGCGCGGCGTCTTGTCCGGCCACGCCGCAGGCGGCCATCCAGTTGGCCGACAGCTTGATGTCTTCCAGGCGCGCCACGTCGGCGGCCGCCAGGTTGGTCAGCGCTTCGGCCACGGCCATGCGGCCGGAAGCCGGTGCGTCCAGCATGGCGATCGGGGTGCGCTCGCCCATCGACATGGCTTCGCCGCGGAAGCCTTCGTAATCGGCCAGGGTCACGGCGCAGTCAGCCACCGGCATCTGCCACGGGCCGACCATCTGGTCGCGGCTGGACAGCCCGCCGACGGTGCGGTCGCCGATGGTGATGAGGAAGGACTTGTTGGCCACCGTGGGGTGGCGCAGCACGCGGTAAGCGGCTTCGGTCAGGTCGATGCCGGCCAGGTCCAGCGGCGCGGACACGCCGGGCAGGCGCGTGACGTCGCGGGTCATGCGCGGCGGCTTGCCCAGGATGACGTCGATCGGCACGTCCACGGGACGCACTTCGGCTTCGCCTTGCGGACGGACGGTGTCCAGGCCCGGCAAGCCTTCGCCGTCCACCACGCGCAGTTGGCGCTCTTCGGTGGCCACGCCCACCACCGCGTAGGGGCAGCGTTCGCGGCGGGCGATGGCGTCAAAGCGTTCCAGGTCCTTGGGCAGGATCGACAGGACGTAGCGCTCCTGGGATTCGTTGCTCCAGATTTCGGCGGGCGACAGGCCCGACTCTTCCAGCGGCACGCGCTTCAGGTCGAAGATGGCGCCGCGGCCGGCGTCGTTCACCAGTTCCGGGAAGGCGTTGGACAGGCCGCCCGCGCCCACGTCGTGGATCGCGATGATGGGATTGTTCTCGGCCTGCTGCCAGCAGCGGTCGATGACTTCCTGGGCTCGGCGCTCGATCTCGGGGTTGCCGCGCTGGACCGAATCGAAGTCCAGTTCGGCGGAGTTGCTGCCCATGCTGATGCTGGAGGCGGCGCCGCCGCCCATGCCGATGCGGAAACCCGGGCCGCCCAGCTGGATCAGCAGCGCGCCGGGAGGAATCCGGTCCTTGTGCGTCAGGCCGGCGTCGATGCTGCCCAGGCCGCCCGCGATCATGATGGGCTTGTGGTAGCCCCAGCGCGTGCCGCCGGCGGTCTGCTCGAACGAACGGAAATAACCCAGCAGGTTGGGACGGCCGAATTCGTTGTTGAACGCCGCGCCGCCGATGGGGCCGTCGATCATGATGGACAGCGGCGAGGCGATGCGCTCGGGCAGGCCGTGGTGGTCGGCTTCCCAGGGCTGCAAGGCGTCGTCGAAGCGCAGGTGCGACACGGTGAAGCCGGTCAGGCCGGCCTTGGGCTTGGAGCCGCGGCCGGTCGCGCCTTCGTCGCGGATCTCGCCGCCGTTGCCCGTAGAAGCGCCGGGGAACGGCGCGATCGCGGTCGGGTGGTTGTGGGTTTCCACCTTCATCAGCGTGTGCACGGTGGTGTCGCGGCGGACGTACTTGGCGCCTTCGACGCCCTCGCCCGTCACGCCCGGCACGCCGGCCTGGAAGCGCTGCGCGGGGCCGCCTTCCATGATGGCGGCGTTGTCCGAGTAGGCCACCACGGTGCCCGCGGGCTGCGCCTTGTGGGTGGCGCGGATCATGCCGAACAGCGTGTTGGGCTGTTCCTGGCCGTCGATCACCCATTGGGCGTTGAAGATCTTGTGGCGGCAATGTTCGCTGTTGGCCTGCGCGAACATCATCAGTTCCACGTCGGTGGGGTCGCGGCCCAGGTCGGTGAACGACTTGGCCAGGTATTCAATTTCGTCGTCCGACAGCGCCAGGCCCAGCGAGATGTTGGCTTCGGCCAGGGCTGCGGCGCCGCGAGCCTGCACGCCGACGGTGCGCATGGGCTTGCCGGCCAGCGGCTGGAACAGCGCCTGGCCGTCGAAGCTGGCGTCCACCACGGTTTCGGTCATGCGGTCGTGCAGGCAGTCGGCCGCGCGCGCCAGCATGGCATCGTCGAAGGACTTGGCGCCCAGCAGGCCGCGTTCGGGGGTGATCACGTAGCGCACGCCGCGTTCGATGCGGTGCACCGACGCCAGGCCACAGTTGTGGGCGATGTCGGTGGCCTTGCTGGCCCACGGCGAAATCGTGCCCAGGCGCGGGATCACCAGTAGCGACAGGCTCTTGGCTGGCGCGTCGCCGGTGGCGGGCGTGCCGTAGTCCAGCAGTTGGGCCAGGTGTTGCTGCTGCTCGGCCGTCAGGGCCGCGTCGGTGCTGACGAAGTGCTCGTAGCGGGCGGATATGTCGGCCACCGGCAGGCCGGCTTCCTTCAATTGCGCCAGGAGGCGATCGCGACGGAAGGAGGACAGGACGGAGGAACCAGGCAGATGCTGAACTAGGGACACGATGCGGGCGCCGTATAAAGAGAGGAGAGCAAAAAGAGATTTTACCTGTTTAGGGGGTTTTCCCGGAGCCGTTGTTCGATCATTGCCGGACAGCTCCGTTTCGGCCATTGTTACAAAAGAATTCTGAACGGTGCGGGCCACGATGACGCGCAGCAGCATTCGAAGCAACTCCCTGCCACTGTGAACCTTTTCCGATACTGGCGGCCCTTCCCTCGCCAGTTTTATGCTGCGTCGCAGCATGTTGCAGCCATCCCGCACCGCGGGAAAACACGAACTTCCGGCCCCACGGCGCGACGGTAGGATGCAGCGACCCCATAAATGAATAGCGCCTACCCGGCGCTGGCCGTTGCCTCACATGTCCCGCCCCGAAGCCCCCGCCGAGCCTGTCGAACCGATCATTCCCGCCGAAACAGATCCCGCAGTCAAAGTGCCGCTGGCCATCGAGGACTGGCTGGCCGTGATCCTGCTGGCGACCCTGGCCATCATTACCTTCCTGAATGTGCTGGTGCGCTACTTCACCGACCAGTCCTTCGCCTGGACCGAAGAAATCTCGGTGTTCCTGCTGATCGTGCTGACCATGGCCGGCGGCAGCGTGGCCTTCGTGCGCAACCACCATATCCGCATCGAGATCCTGGCGGACTCCGGCTCGCCCCGCCGCCAGCGCATCATGGCCCTGATCTCCAACGGCTGCGTGCTGGCGTTCTTCCTGCTGCTGACCGTGCTGTCGGTGAAGCTGGTGGCCGACGAATACATCTACGAAGAGACCTCGCCCGCCATCGGCGTGCCGACCTGGTGGTATTCGATCTGGCTGCCGGTCATGGCGGCGACGATTTCGCTGCGCACCGTCGGCACCCTGCGCCGCATCGCCAAGAGCGCCGGCCGGGAACAGCAATGATCGCCGCCATCCTCTTCACCGTCTTCATCGTCCTGATGCTGATCGGCGTGCCGGTCGGCGTGGCGCTGGGCCTGGGCGGGACCGTGGCCATCGTGCTTTCCAACCTGGACACGCCCTGGTATGGCCTGTTGACCGTGCCGCAGAACTTCTACGCCGGTCTGGCCAAGTACCCGCTGCTGGCCATCCCCATGTTCGTGCTGGTGGGCTCGATCTTCGACCGTTCGGGCGTGGCCAAGCGCCTGGTGGACTTCGCTATCGCCATCGTCGGGCGCGGCCCGGGCATGTTGCCGCTGGTGTCGATCGCGGTGGCCATGTTCCTGGGCGGCATCTCCGGCTCGGGTCCGGCCTGCGCCGCGGCAGTGGGCGCGGTGATGATCACGGCCATGTCGCGCGCCGGCTACCCCGGCTCGTTCTCGGCCGCGGTGGTGGCGGCCGGCGCCGCCACGGACATCCTGATCCCGCCATCGGTGGCCTTCATCATCTACTCGGTGCTGGTGCCCGGCGCCTCCGTGCCCGCGCTGTTCGCCGCCGGCATGATCCCCGGCATCCTGGCCGGCTTCGCCCTCATCGTTCCGGCGGTCTGGCTGTCGCGCAAATACAAGATGGGCGCGCTGGAAGCCCACCTGCCTCGCCCGCCGTTCTGGGCCAGCCTGCGCGAAGCCTCCTGGGGCCTGGCCGCGCCGGTGCTGATCCTGGGCGGCATGCGCATGGGCTGGTTCACGCCCACCGAAGCCGCCGTGGTCGCAGTGTTCTACGGCCTGTTCGTGGGCATGTTCATCCACCGCAGCATCAAGCTGCGCGACCTGTACACCATCCTGCGCGAAGCCGCCGAACTGTCCGCCGTCATCATGCTGGTCGTGACGCTGGCCGGCATCTTCGCCTGGGCCCTGTCGACGCTGAGCGTGATCGATCCCATCACCCATGCCATCGTCAATTCCGGCCTGGGCGAATGGGGCGTGCTGGCGCTGCTGATCCTGCTGCTGATGACCGTGGGCATGTTCCTGGACGGCATCTCCATCTTCCTGATCTTCGTGCCGCTGCTCATGCCGATTGCCAACGCCTATGGCTGGGACCCGGTATGGTTCGGCGTGATCCTGACCCTGAAGGTGGCATTGGGCCAATTCACCCCGCCGCTGGCCGTGAACCTGATGGTGTCGTGCCGCATCGCGCGCGTGCCGATGGAATCCACCGTGCGCTGGGTGGTGTGGCTGCTGGGCGCGATGTTCCTGGTGCTGGTCGCGGTGCTGGTGTTCCCGCAACTGGCGCTGTGGCTGCCGCGCAAGCTGGGTTATTGAAAGGGCCGGACGGGGCGACCCCAAGGCCGGCGGTACCGGTGTTCATGACAACAACAGACAGACTCGCAAAGAGAGGAGACGCAACATGAAATTCCGCAACCTGATCGGAGCCGCCCTGTGCGCGGCAGCCGTCGTCGGCATGGCGCCCGCGCATGCGCAGAACTACAAGCCCGAGTACAAGCTCTCCATCGTCGTCGGCACGACCTTCCCCTGGGGCCAGGGCGCCGAAATCTGGTCCAACCTGGTGCGCGAGCGCACCCAGGGCCGCATCAACATCAAGGTCTATCCCGGCACCTCGCTGGTCCAGGGCGACCAGACCCGTGAATTCACCGCCATCCGCCAGGGCGTGATCGACATGGCCGTGGGCTCGACCATCAACTGGTCGCCGCAGGTCAAGCAGCTGAACCTGTTCTCCCTGCCCTTCCTGATGCCCGACTACGCGGCCATTGATTCGCTGGTGCAAGGCGACGTGGGCAAGGAGATGTTCAAGCTCATCGAGAAAGCCGGCGTGGTGCCGCTGGCCTGGGGCGAAAATGGCTACCGCCAGCTCAGCAACTCCAAGCACGAGATCAAGAAGCCCGAAGACATGAAGGGGCTGAAGCTGCGCGTGGTGGGTTCGCCGCTGTACATCGACACCTTCACCGCGCTGGGCGCCAACCCCACGCAGATGAGCTGGGCCGACGCCCAGCCGGCGCTGGCCAGCGGCGCGGTCGACGGCCAGGAAAACCCCCTGTCGATCTACACCGGCTCCAAGCTCTACACCGTGGGCCAGAAGTACCTGACGCTGTGGAACTACGTGGCCGACCCGCTGATCTTCGTGGTCAACCGCGAAGTCTGGAATTCCTGGTCCGAGAAGGACCGCGACATCGTGCGCCAGGCCGCGCTGGACGCCGGCAAGCAGCAGATCGTGATCGCGCGCAAGGGCGTGACGCCTGAGGATCCGTCGTTGCTGAAGGAAATCGCCGGACACGGCGTGACCGTGACCTCGCTGTCGCAGGCCGACCACGAGGCCTTCGTCAAGGTCACCAAGCCCGTCTATGAAAAGTGGAAGAAGCAGATCGGCGAAGACCTGGTCAACCTGGCCGAGAAGTCGATCGCCAACCGCAAGAAGTAAACCGTAAAGAACAAGCAGCAAGCCCCAGGGGAACGGCGGCGCAAGCCGCCAACCGAGGCAGGGACGTTAGATCCCGCCCACCAACGGGCGCCGGCCACAAGCTGGCGCCCGTTTTCTTTGCGACATCAGAATGCCGTTGCTGGCGCCGGCCGGATCGGGCCGTCAGGCCGGATAGCTGACGTCCAGGATGTCCAGTTCCTCGATCCCGCCCGGCGTGCGCAGCACCACGGTATCGCCTTCCTTGGCCTTGATCAGCGCGCGCGCCACCGGCGAGATCCAGCTGATCTTGCCGGCCAGCGGCTCGGCCTCGTCGACGCCGACGATGGTCACGTTGTGTTCCTCGCCGGCCTTGTCCGAATACAGCACCGTGGCGCCGAAGAAGACCTGGTCGCGGTTGGGCTGGGCGGCCGGGTCGACCACTTCGGCGATATCCAGCCGCTTGGTCAGGAAGCGCATGCGGCGGTCGATCTCGCGCAGGCGCTTCTTGCCGTACAGGTAGTCGCCGTTCTCGGAACGGTCGCCGTTGGACGCGGCCCACGACACCACCTGCACCACCGACGGGCGCTCCACGTTCATCAGGTGCGTGAGTTCGCCGCGCAGGCGCTCGTAGCCGCCGGGCGTCATGTAGTTCTTGGTGCCGGCAGGCAGGGCCTGTGCTTGCGGCAGATCGTCGTCGTCCTCGTTGTCCGACTCTTTGACAAATGCTTTGTTCATGGCGGTTGCGCCGTTGGGGCGCGGTCACAGTCGATAGCGTACAGGGCAAGGCGGCCTGGCCGCCGCCCGCGTCAGAACCAGTCGTGCCAGACCGGCTTCAGGTCGGGCGGCAGCGCCGGCAAGCGGCCCAGGTCCACCCGGCTTTCCTTCGGACTATGGAAGTCCGAGCCGCGCGACGCCAGAAAGCCGTAGCGGCGCGCCACATCCGCATAATAGCGGGCCTCTTCCGAGGTATGGCTGCCCGTGTTGACCTCGATGCCCAGGCCGCCCAGCTGCAGGAATTCGTCGAACAGCGCGGCGAACTGCAGCGGCGTGTACTTGTAGCGGCCGGGATGCGCGATGACCGCGGTACCGCCCGCGCCGCGGATCCAGCCCACCGCCTCCGCCAGCGTGGCCCATTGCATGGGCACGTGACCGGGCCGGTCATCGCCCAGGTGTCTGGTGAACACGGCCTGCACGTCGGGGCAATAACCCGCTTCGACCAGATAGCGGGCAAAGTGCGTGCGGCTGATGAGTTCGGGGTTGCCGGCGAAAGGCAGCGCGCCTTCGTAGGCGCCGGGCATGCCCATTGCGGCGAGGCGTTCGCCGATGCGCTTGGCGCGTTCGGCGCGGCCGGAGCGGGTCTTGCGCAGGCCTTCGACCAGGGCGATGTTCTCGGGGTCGAAGCGCAGGCCCACGATATGCACCGTGACGCCCGCCCAGGTCACGGAGATCTCGACGCCGGTGGCGAAGTCCATGTCCAGGTCGCGCGCCGCGCGGGCCGCTTCAGCCAGGCCGCCCACTTCGTCGTGGTCGGTCAGGGCCCACACATCCACGCCGTTGGCATGCGCGCGCTGCGCCACGTCGCGCGGCGCAAGTGCGCCGTCCGAGACGGTGGAATGGCAATGCAAATCGATGTTCAGGGTGCGCGCGTTCATCCAGCTATTGTAGAGAAGGCCCGGCAGCGTGGATAGCGCCGAGCCGTCCCCGGTTTGCTGGCACGGTCAGGACAGCAGGAACGCCGCGACCGGATCCACCTGTTCATCCGATATCAAAGTGGGCGCGTGGCCCACGCCGCGCACCTCGTGGGCCTGCGCGCGCGGATTGCGCTTGAGCATTTCCTCGACGGTGGCGCGCGTCAGCAGATCCGATTCCGCGCCGCGCACGATCAGCACGGGGCACGGCAGGGAATCATACGAACGCCACAGGATCTGTTCGCCGGCCGCCAGTTCCTCGGGGGTCTGCGCGGCCAGGGCCTGGGACAAAGCCAGGTCGTAATGCTTGACCCATTTGTCGCCCTGCCGGGGATACAGGTAGCGCGCCAGTTCCGCCCACTGCGCATCGGTATGCGGGCCGAAGGTCGTGGAGTTGGCGCGCATGGTGGCCACGGCCTCGTCGAAGCTCGCGAATTCGCCGGGCTCGCCCACATACTGGCCAATGCGCGCCAGGGCGCCGGTTTCCAGGCGCGGCCCCACGTCGTTGAGCACCAACTTGTCCAGATGGAAGCCCTGCTCGGGCGGCAACATGCCCGCGTGCGGGCGCATGGCCAGCATGGCCCGCGCGAACACCGCCGCTCCCGACTGCGCCAGGCCGATCAGCCCGCCCATCGACGTGCCCACCCAGGCCAGGCGCGCCGGCTTCAGCCGCGCCAGCAGGGTCACCATGTCCGAGACGTATTGCGGCACGGTGTAGAACGCGGGATTGGCCAGCCAATCGGAGCGCCCGCGGCCCGCCACGTCCGGGCAGACCACCCGATAGCGTCCCGCCAGCCGCCGCGCCAGCGTATCGAAGTCGCGCCCGCTGCGGGTCAGGCCGTGCACGCAGAGCAGCACCTGGTCGTTGGCCGGGTCGCCCCATTCCCAGTAGGCCATGCGGTGCAGGCCCGCCGGGCTGGCGCAAGTGACGAAATCCAAACGGGGTTCCAGGCTGGCGTCCACCATCGATACACTCCACAAGTCGGTGCGCGCCGCGGCTGGAGGCGCGCCAGGCCGGTATCTTATAGGACGGCGAGCGGCGGCGCTGCAACACCCAGGTCGCCGGGTTCTGGACTATCAGCCCGGTCATCGCTACGATTCTTGCATCCGGATCGCCAACCCCGCCCCCCACGACATTGCGGAATTGCCATTGCCTATCGAGGCGATCCAATCATTAAATTGGAGTTGCGGACCTGTTAGGATCAGAGTCGGAAGTTTCAAGCATTGCCAGATCAGTCATCCCAAAATTGATATGGAGTCCGTATGCAGCAAAGCAGTCCTTCCTCGCCGCTGGCCACCGGCCATCAATCCGTCAGTCCCCCTCCCCCCGAACCTCCCAAAGTGCTCCAGGACGTCCTGGCCCGCGCCGACGTGCGCATCAACGGCACGCGTCCCTGGGACATCCAGGTTCATGACAAGCATATGTACGACCGCGTCTTCGCCAGCTGGTCGCTGGGGCTGGGCGAGTCCTACATGGACGGCGAGTGGGACTGCGACCAGCTCGACGAACTGTTCACCCGCCTGCTGCGCGCGGACATGGGATCGGCGGCGTTGGGCATGGCCCGCGTCAAGCTGATCGCCGAGCACCTGCGCCACAAGCTGTTCAACCTGCAATCGAAGAACCGCGCCTTCGAGGTCGGCGAACAGCATTACGACGCGGGCAACGACGTGTTCGAAGCCATGCTGGACAGCCGCATGATCTATTCCTGCGCCTACTGGGAAAACGCCCAGACGCTGGAAGAGGCGCAGCTGGCCAAGCTGGAGATGATCTGCCGCAAGCTGCAGCTGCGCGAAGGCGAGACGCTGCTGGATATCGGCTGCGGCTGGGGCGGGCTGGCGCGCTTTGCCGCCGAGCGCTATGGCGTCAAGGTCACCGGCGTGACCGTATCCAAGGAACAGCTGGCGCTGGCGCAGGAAAAGGTCAAGGGCCTGCCCGTGCAACTGCTGCTGCAAGACTACCGCGACCTCGAGGGGAGCTTCGACAAGGTGGTGTCGGTGGGCATGTTCGAGCACGTCGGTCCCAAGAACTACGACACCTACTTCAGCAACGTGCAGCGCCTGATGGCGCCCGGCGGCGTGTTCCTGCTGCACACCATCGGCATCGCGTCCACCAGCCAGAGCACCGATCCCTGGATCGACCGCTACGTCTTCCCCAACGGCAAGCTGCCGTCCGCCCGCGAGATCGCCACAGCGGTCGAAGGCCGCTTCATCATTGAAGACTGGCACAACTTCGGCGCCGACTACGACCGCACGCTGATGGCCTGGTGGGACAGGTTCGATCATGCCTGGCCCGAGTTGGAACCGCGCTACGGCAAGCGTTTCTACCGCATGTGGAAGTACTACCTGATGTGCTGCGCCGGCTTCTTCCGCTCGCGCGAGGGCCAGCTCTGGCAAGTCATGCTGACCCATCCGCAGCGGCAGGACATGTATCGCTCGCTGCGCTGAACGCGGTGACGCCATCACAAGAAAGCCGCCCACATGGGCGGCTTTTTTTCCGGGATGCAGCACGTAGATTCAACGGCCTGCGGCGTCCTCGCGAATCATGTCGGCCGCCCGCTCCGCAATCATGATGGTGGGCGAGTTGGTATTGCCGGAGGTGATCAGCGGCATCACCGAAGCATCGGCGATGCGCAAGCCCTCCAGTCCGTGGACGCGCAGCCGCGCATCCACCACCGCCCCGCCGTCCGCATCGCGCCCCATGGCGCAGGTACCCACCGGATGGAAGATGGTGGTGCCAATCTTGCCGGCCGCTTCCCGCAGTTCGGCGTCCGACTGGTACGCCGGTCCCGGCAGCCATTCCTGCGGCTGGTAACGCTGCAAGGCCGGCGCCGCCGCGATCCGCCGCACCAGGCGGATCGAATCCGCCGCCACGCGCAGGTCTTCCTCGGTGCTCAGATAGTTGGGGGAAATGGCGGGCGCCCCTTGCGGCCCCTGCGCGTGCACGCTGCCGCGCGAGGTAGGCCGCAAGTTGCACACGCTGGCCGTGAAAGCGTCAAAGCCATGCAGGGGTTCGCCAAAAGCGCCCAGCGACAGCGGCTGCACATGGAATTCCACGTTGGCGCGCGCCTGGCCCGGATCCGACTTGGCGAACGCGCCCAGCTGCGACGGCGCCATGCTCATGGGGCCGCTGCGCTTGAGCAGGTACTCCAATCCAATGCCCGCCTTGCCCAGCCAGGTGGAGGCGATGCGGTTCAGCGTCTTCACGCCCTGCACCTGGATGATGACGCGCAGCTGCAAGTGATCCTGCAGGTTCTCGCCCACGCCGGGCAGGGCGTGGCGCAGCGCGATGCCGCTTTCGCGCAGGCGCGCAGGTTCCCCGACGCCGGAGGTCTCCAGCAACACCGGCGTGTTCACTGCCCCCGCGGCCAGCACCACTTCGCGGCGCGCGCGCAAGGTGACACTCTGGCCGCCCTGCCGCAACTGCACGCCCACGCAGCGCTTGCCTTCGAACAGCAATTGCTCGGCCTGCGCGCCTGTCATCACCCGCAGGTTCGCGCGCCTGCGCACCGGACGCAGGAACGCCTTGGAGGTATTCCATCGCCAGCCGCCGCGCTGGTTCACTTCGAAGTAGCCGCAACCGAAGTTGTCGCCCCGATTGAAGTCCTGCACCCGCGGTATACCCTCCTGCTCGGCGGCGCCGGCAAAGGCTTCCAGGATGTCCCAGCGCAGGCGCTGCGATTCCACGCGCCATTCACCGCCGGCGCCGTGGAATTCGTCCGCGCCGCGGTGGTAGTCCTCGCTGCGCTTGAACACCGGCAGCACCTGGTCCCAGCCCCAGGCCGGATCGCCGGACAGTTCGGCCCAGTCCTGGTAGTCCTGGCGCTGGCCGCGCATGTAGATCATGCCGTTGATCGAAGAGCTGCCGCCCAGCACGCGGCCGCGCGGGTAGATCAACGAACGGCCGCCGAGGCCCGGTTCCGCCGCGGTGCGGTACATCCAGTCCGTCCGGGGGTTGCCGATGCAATGCAGATAGCCCACCGGGATATGGATCCAGTGGTAGTTGTCGCTGCCGCCGGCCTCCAGCAGCAGCACCTGCACAGCAGGGTCGCGGCTCAGGCGGTTGGCCAGCACGCAGCCGGCCGAACCCGCGCCGACGATGATGTAGTCGTATGTCTCCATAAGCTCTTCTTATCTATTTGCCGGACGAAACGCCCGCCGGCGACGTTGAGCCGACCCGGCTGCGACCGTTTCCGGTGCGCCGGGCATCAGCGTGACTCTCGCGCAGCCGGGCAAGACTGTCCAATGAATTGTTGAAAAACGGTTTATAAGCAACTTAAATAATGCTCAAGCCCGTTTGACTGCTTACAACCGCGCGCTCGCCACTCACTCCGGGAACCACCCCATGGACCTGAAGCACATCCGCACCTTTGCCGCCGTGGCCCGCGAGGGCAACCTGACGCGCGCGGCCGAGCATCTGCACCTGACCCAGCCCGCGCTCAGCCTGCAACTGAAGAACTTCCAGGAATCGCTCGACCTGAGCTTGTTTTCACGCACGGCGCAAGGCCTGGCGCCCAACGCCGACGGCCGCGCCCTGCTGCCTTCGGCGCAACGCATCCTGGACGCGCTCGACGACTTCCAGCGCGCCATCGGCGCCTTGCGCGACACCGTCCAGGGCGACCTGCGCATCGGCACCATCCTCGATCCCGAATTCCTGCGCCTGGGCGCCACGCTGCAATACTTGGTGGAGCACTATCCCAAGATCCGCCCCACGTTGCGCCATGGCATGTCCGGATCGGTGGCGAAACAGGTGCGCGCGGGCGAACTGGACGTGGGCTTTTCCCTCGGCCCCGTAGGGCGGGACCCGGGACCTGCCGGACTACAGGCGCTGCCGCTCGCGTCATTCACCTATTTCGTCGTGGCTCCCAAGGGCTGGGGCGCGCAGGTGGCTGGCCGCGACTGGGCCGCGATCGCCGCCCTGCCCTGGATCTGGACACCGCCGGACTCGGTCCACCACCGGCTGCTGTCGGAAAAATTCGACGCGCTGGGCATCGCGCCCAACGCCGTGGCCGAGGTGGACCAGGAAGCTTCGATGCTGGACCTGGTGCGCTCGGGCGTGGGCTTGTCGCTGGCGCGCGACTCCATCGCGCTGCGCGAGTCCCAGGCCAGCGGGCTGGTGCTGGTCAAGGGCCTGGCGATCCAGGCCGAACTCGCCTTCATCACCCAGGCCTCCCGCCGCGACGATCCGCTGGTCGCAGCGGCCTTTGCCGCCGTCCAGGCGGCGTTTGCGTAGCGGCTGGGTCGCTGCCCGCCTGATTGCGCCAAACGGGTGCAGGTTCGCACAGGAATATGCACCGCCTTGACGCATCAACACCTAGGGGCGTCCGGCGCCAGATCGCGCCGCCCGCCCCGCGCCTCCCTGTTTCCCCTGTGAATCCGCAGACGGTTCCCCCTCGCGAATGATCGTCGGCATCCCTGGCACGGACTTTGCTTGATGGTTCATGCGCGGGCCGCAAGGCCGGCGAGACAACTCGAGCAGCAACGGCAATGGCGCCCCGACCGCAAGGTCCAGGGCGCCTTTGCGTTTTCTGAAACCTGAATACCCAAGCCCCCGGGGACACTCCCATGAATGTAGCGGCCTCATCCGATTCTCTGCAGACCCTCGTTGTCATCGGCAACGGCATGGTGGGCCACCATTGCGTCGAGCAACTCGTCGCCCGCGGCGCGCTGGCGCGCTACCGCATCCACGTGTTCGGCGAGGAAAGCCGCCGCGCCTACGACCGCGTGCACCTGTCCGAATACCTGAACGGGCGTGATGCCGAATCGATGGCGCTGGGTGAAGCTTCCTTGTACGAACAGGAAGGAGTGAGCCTGCACCTGGGCGTACCCGTGCTGGAGATAGACCGCCGCCGTCGCGAGATCGTGACCGCCAGCGGCCGCAGCGGCTACGACAAACTGATACTTGCCACGGGCTCCTACCCCTTCGTGCCGCCGATCGTGGGTGCGGAAGGCGCATCGCGCCTGGTGTACCGCACGCTCGACGACCTGGACCTGATCCGCGAGGCCGCCCACGGCGCGCGCCGCGGCGTGGTGGTGGGCGGCGGCCTGCTGGGGCTGGAAGCCGCCCACGCGCTGAAGTCGCTGAACCTGGAGGCGCACGTGGTGGAGTTCGCGCCGCGCCTGATGCCGGTGCAGCTGGACGAGCAAGGCGGCGCGGCGCTCAAGGCGCGCATCGAGGCGCTGGGCGTGGGCGTGCACCTGTCGCGCGCCACGCAGGACATCAAGCCCGGCGCGCAATACCGCTACCGCATGCGCTTTGCCGAGGGCGCGCCGCTGGAAACCGACCTGATCGTGTTCTCGGCCGGCATCCGGCCGCAGGTCACGCTGGCGCGCAAAGCCGGATTGACGCTGGCCGAACGCGGCGGCGTGGCCATCGACGACCAGTGCCGCAGCAGCGACGAGCATATTTACGCCATCGGCGAATGCGCGGCCTGGAATGGCAGCGTGTTCGGCCTGGTGGCGCCCGGCTACCAGATGGCGCGCACGGTGGCGGCGGCGCTCTGCGGCGAAGCCGGGCCGGCGTTCACGGGCGCCGACATGTCGACCAAGCTCAAGCTGCTGGGCGTGGACGTGGGCTCGATCGGCGACGCCCATGGCGCCACGCCCGGCGCGCGCAGCTACCGCTACATCGACGAAGCGGGCGCCGGCTACCGCCGCCTGGTAGTGTCGGCCGACGGCAAGCGCGTGCTGGGCGCGGTGCTGGTGGGCGACAACAGCTATTACGACACGCTGCTGCAATATGTACAAAACGGCATCGCGCCGCCGGCAGACCCAGCCAGCCTGATCCTGCCTCAGGGCCAGGCCGCGCCGCTGCTGGGCGTGGATGCGCTACCGGCCGGCGCCACCATCTGTTCCTGCCACAACGTGAGCAAGGGCGCGGTCTGCGCCGCGATCGACGGCGGCTGCGCGGACCTGGCCGCGGTCAAGGCCTGCACCAAGGCGGCGTCCGGCTGCGGCGGCTGCGCCAGCCTGCTCAAGCAGGTGGTCGAACACGAACTGGCCAGCCGCGGCGTGGCGGTGGACAAGAGTCTGTGTGAACACTTCCCCCACACCCGCCAGGAGCTGTACGCCATCGTGCGCGTCAACGGCATCGAATCCTTCGAAGAACTCCTGGCCAGCCACGGGCGCGGTCAGCAGGGTTGCGACATCTGCAAGCCCGCCGTGGGCTCTATCCTGGCCTCGTGCTGGAACCGCCCGATCCAGGATCCTCACCTGGTGCCGCTGCAAGACACCAACGACACCTTCATGGCGAACATGCAGAAGAACGGCACCTATTCAGTGGTGCCGCGCATCCCCGCAGGCGAGATCACGCCTGACGGCCTGATCGCGATCGGCGCCGTCGCCAAGAAGTACCAGCTGTACACCAAGATCACGGGCGGCCAGCGCATCGACCTGTTCGGCGCGCAGCTGCATGAACTGCCGGAGATCTGGGCCGAACTGATCGCCGCCGGATTCGAGACCGGCCATGCCTACGGCAAGTCCACCCGCACGGTGAAGTCCTGCGTGGGCAGCACCTGGTGCCGCTACGGCGTGCAGGACAGCGTCAAGATGGCGCTGGACATCGAGCACCGCTACAAGGGCCTGCGTTCGCCGCACAAACTGAAGTTCGCCGTGTCCGGCTGCACCCGCGAATGCGCGGAGGCGCAGAGCAAGGACATCGGCGTCATCGCCACCGAGAACGGCTGGAACCTATACGTCTGCGGCAACGGCGGCATGCGCCCGCGCCACGCGGAACTGTTCGCCACCGACCTGGACGACGCCGCCCTCATCCGCACCATAGACCGCCTGCTGATGTTCTACATCCGCACCGCCGACAAGCTGCAGCGCACCTCGGTATGGCGCGAATCGCTGGAGGGCGGCCTGGACTACCTGAAGCAGGTGGTGCTGGAGGACAGCCTGGGCCTGTGCGCGGAGCTGGACGCGCAGATGCAGCTGGTGGTGGACCGCTACGAATGCGAGTGGGCCAACGCGCTGAGCGACCCGGAAAAACTCAAGCGCTTCCGCACCTTCGTCAACGACGGCGGCGCCGACCCCGACATCCAGTTCGTGCAGGAACGCGGCCAGCCCCGGCCAGCCCCCGCCCGCGTCATTGCCATTGCCGAGGAGATCGCCTGATGGATGCCCTTATCCGCGAACCGATGGCCTGGCGGCCGGTGTGCCGCCGCCAGGACCTGGTGCCCAACTCCGGCGTGGTGGCGCTGGTGGACGGCGCTCAGATCGCCCTGTTCTACGTGCCGCAGCTCGCGGGCGGCGGCGTCTACGCCATGGAAAACCGTGACCCCAGGTCCGGCGCCAACGTCATCGGGCGCGGCCTGGTCGGCCACGTCGGCGGCGAACTGGTGGTGGCCTCGCCGCTCTACAAGCAGCACTTCCGGCTGGAAGACGGCGTGTGCGTGCAGTATCCGGAACAGCGGCTGCGGACCTGGCAGGCGCGCTTCAATGGCGATGCGGTGGAGATCGCCTGAGGCGCGCCGCCTGCGGCTCAGCCTAGTCCGATGCGCCTGGCGCCTTTGCGGAACAAGGCGTCGGCGTCGCCGGCCAGGCGGAATGCCGCCAGGAAATCGTCGACGCGGTACGAGGGATGCGTCTTGCGGATCGCGGCCAGCAAGCCGGAGGTTTCATCGCCCTTGCCGGCTATCGCAAGACAGCAGGCCGCGATCGCCAGGATGTGCACATGGGCATTGGGCCGCGCCGCGGCCTTCAGGGCCCAGCCGGCGGCCTCCTCGAACCGCCCCAGGCGGACCAGCGCCAGCGCGCGCACAGCCAGCATGCCGAACAGCAGCGGGTCGTAGGGGCTCAGGTCGCGGGAATGGTCGGACGAGCCTATCGCGGCCTCGGCGTCGCCCGACTGGCAGTTGACGAATCCCAGGGTGTAGTGCGCCAGGGCGAAGTTCGGGCTCAGGTCCACGGCGCGCCCCAACTCCGCCAGCGACTGGTCCTGGCTGCCGCGCAGCCATAGCGCCCGGCCCATGGCCCAGTGCGCCGCCGGGTCGCGGTCGTCGGCGATCAGACCCTGGCCCGCGGCTTCGAAGGCCTGGTCGATGGCCGGCGCCTGTTCGCCCCAGCGTTGGAACGCATCCTGCCAATGGGTGAACGACAGGCCTGCGTAGGCCCGCGAAAACGTCGGATCGAGGCGCAGGGCCATCTCGAAGAAATGCCGCGCCTGCTCGTTGTCGGCCCGGTTGAAGCGGTACATATGCCACAGGCCACGATGATGCGCCTGCCAGGCGTCCAGGGAATTCGGCGGCCTCAGAATGGCCCGGTTGCGCTCGGCGGACTCGATCTCGATATCGATGGCGGCCACGATCCGGTTGCCGATCTCGTCCAGGGCCAGGAAGGCGTCATCCAGCTCGCGGTCGAAGACGTCCGCCCACACGATGCGCGCGGTTCTGGATTCAACGAGTTCCACCGCCACGGCAATGCGTTTTGCCCGGCGTTGCAGCGTGCCGCTGACGACATAGTCCACGTTGAGCGTCCGGCCCGCCTCGTCCGGTCCTATGTTGCGCTGGTCCAGCGCGAAAACAGTGCCTTGCGCGATGACGAACAGGCTGCGCAACTTGGCCAGCCGGGTGATGATGTCATAGGCCAGGCCGTCCGCCACCCCTCCCCGCACGCCGGCCTGGGCCGAGCGGTCCACGAACGGCATCACCGCGATCGAGGCGCGGCCTGCGCGGTCCCTGGCGTCCGCAGGCGGATTCCCGGCCTCCTCCCTCCGCCCCGCTTCCGGCCGTGGCGCCTGGCCAGCCTGCCCGCGCAGCTCCCGCCATACGTCGCGCAAGGGCCGCCAATCCAAGCCATCCGCCTCGAAGGCGCGCACCGCCGCGGCCAGATGTTCCTCGCCTTCACGCCACTGGCTGCGCTGCGCCAGCAGGTCCAGCAGCAGTTCGTGGGCGCGCCGGTCGAACGGGGCAAGCTGCAGCCACTTGTCCAGGCAGGCGTAGACCTCGCCATCCCCTGCCGGAAGACCCGCTGCCAGATGCTCCAGGACTGCCGCATGGCAAGCCCTGAAGCGCCGGCGTTGCGCGGTCAGCCAGTTGTTGAAAAAGGGATTGCGGTCGATCTCCAGCCCTTCGAGAAAATCGCCCGAAAACAGGTCGGCCAGCGCGCGCAGCCGCTCGATGTCCAGCCGGGCTATGCCCCGCTGCATCGCGCTGCCGATCTCGATGGCGTCCACCTGGCAGTCGGCCAGCTCCAACCTCACCGTGTCCTGCGCTGTCTCCACGCGGCGACGTCCGGGATCGTCCAGCAGGGCTCTGGCCTTGCTGAGACACCAGCGCAGCTCGCCGCGCGGGTCGTTCGGAACGTCCCACAACAGCTCGCAGAGATGCGCGCGCTGAACCGGATGCGGGGCCAGCGCCAGGTAGGCAATGAGTCCGCGCAGCTTGCGCGACGGCGGCAGCGCCACCGCAGAGCCCGCCCGGCTGATCGCCATGGCTCCGAGCAGCCGCAACTGGACGGCCGCGCCGGGGACGGAACCGGCCGGCGGATCACGGCCCGCCGAATCCTCGGCGGATTCCACGCCGGCTACCACGCCCGCCTCCATGGCCGGCTCTTAACTTGGACCTCGGGAAGCACGGTACGCGCAAGCCTGCGCGGCGCCGGTTGCGATTCCCCGGCAGGCCGGCATCGCCCGCTGCCGCATACACAGAGCTTTAACGGAGACAGACCATGTCCATTTCCTCCCTCGCCACCAGCCCCGTGCGCGACACCGCGCAACCCGACCTGGCCGCTTTGAAGACACGCCAGCAGGGTACCTGGGCTTCCGGGGACTATGCCGTTGTCGGCACCACGCTGCAGATCGTAGGAGAACAGCTGTGCGAATCGCTGGATATCCGCGCCGGACAGAAGGTGCTCGATGTGGCCGCCGGCAACGGCAATGCCTCGCTGGCCGCCGCGCGCCGCTGGTGCGATGTCGTCTCGACCGACTACGTGCCTACGCTGCTCGGACGCGCCCGCGAACGCGCTGCCGCTGAACACTTGCAGATCGAATTCCAGGAGGCCGACGCCGAAGCCCTGCCCTTCCCGGACGGAGGATTCGACGCGGTGGTCTCGACCTTCGGCGTGATGTTCACCCCCGACCAGGACAAGGCGGCCGCCGAAATGGTCCGCGTGTGCCGCTCCGGCGGCAAGATCGGCCTGGCCAACTGGACCCCGGACGGCTTCATCGGCCAGGTGTTCAAGACCATCGGCAAGCATCTGCCGCCCCCCGCCGGGATCAAATCGCCGGCGCTGTGGGGCACCCGGGCGCGCATCGATGAAATGTTCGGCCCGCACGCGTCCTCGATCCAGGCCGAACCCCGCAACTTCGTGTTCCGTTATCGCTCGCCGGAGCACTGGCTGCAGGTCTTCAAGACCTACTATGGCCCGCTGCTCAAGGCCTTCGGGGCGCTGGAACCTGCGGCGCAGGCCGCGCTGACCAGCGATCTGATGGTGCAGATAGACCGGTACAACCGCTCCGGCGACGGCGCGATGGTCGTACCCAGCGAATACCTGGAGATCGTGGTGACCCGCCGGTGACCGGGCCTTGATGCCTGCCTTGGCGCGGTCCGGGCCATCCATGCGGACAGCGGACAGGAAATGATCCATGGCGCAACGCCTTCACGGTCACCCGCCGGTTGGCCCGGGTGACCGAGGTTGAGCAACCCTGCGATGAGGTAGGCAATGGCGTGCCGGCCATTGCCGGACGGGGTGCGAGCCCTTATGCGGAATCATACGCCCGCCACGGCTCGCGCAGCCTATAGCGCGGACGCCAGCACGTACTCCATATAGAGCTGCCGCAACTCCCGGCATACCGGTCCCGGCCTTCCCGTGCCGACGGGCTGGCCGTCCAGTTCAATCACCGGCAGCACGAAGTGCAGCGCGGACGTCAGCACCAGTTCCGTCGCCTGCCGGCACTCGTCCAGCGTGAACTTACGCTCCTCCACGGCCGTCCCGCGCTTGGCGGCCAGCGCCAGCACCGCGGCGCGGGTGCAGCCCGGCAGTATCTCGCGAGACAAGGGCCGCACCACGATCCGCCCCTGCGCGTCGACCAGCAGCGCGCTCGACGACGCCCCCTCCGTCACCACGCCGTCGGGGTCGACCATCAGCGCCTCGAACGCGCCCGAGGCCTGCGCGGCCTGCTTGGCCAGCACCTGGGCGATCAGCGACACGCTCTTGATGTCGCGCCGCTGCCAGCGCATATCCGGCACGCTTGCTACCCGGACGCCAGATTCGGCCAGCGGATTCACGCGCAAGGGCTTCTCGCTGACATACATCATCACGGTGGGCTCGACCTCGGCCGGAAAGGCGAAATCGCGCTTGCTGTCCGCGCCGCGCGTGACCTGCACATAGACGGAACCTTCGCGCAGGCCATTGCGCCGCACCAGCTCGCGGCAACGCTCCAGCAGCGTGTCGCGCGGCAGCGGATTGCGGATGCCGACCTCGGCCAGGCTGCGCGCCAGGCGGGCGGCATGTCGCTCGAATTCGAGCAGCAGGCCGTCGATCACGGCGATCACCTCGTAGACGCCGTCACCAAAAAGAAACCCGCGGTCCAGCGCCGGGATGACGGCCTGCTCGGCCGGAACGAGATTGCCGTTGATATGGAAAATGGAGGACATGGATGCTTGTGAGAGTGAAGAAAATCAGTGGCTGATGATGCGGGACAGGAAAGCGCGCGAGCGCGCCGACGCGGCATTGCCGAAGAATGCCTCGGCGCTGGCGTCGTCGACGATCTCTCCGGACTCCATGAACACAACGCGGTCAGCGACTCGGCGGGCGAATCCCATCTCATGCGTGACGACCATCATGGTCATGCCGTCGCGCGCCAGCCCCGTCATCACATCCAGCACTTCGCCGATCATTTCCGGATCCAGCGCCGAGGTCGGCTCGTCGAACAGCATCACCACCGGGTCCATCGCCAGCGCCCGCGCAATCGCGACCCGCTGCTGCTGGCCGCCCGAGAGCTGCCCCGGGTGCTTGTCGCCATGCGCCGACACGCCGACGCGGTCCAGTAGCGCGGCCGCCTTCTCCATCGCTTGCGCGCGGCTGCGGCCCAGCACGCTGACCTGCCCCAGGCAGACGTTCTCCCGCACCGTCAGGTGGGGAAACAGCTCGAAGTGCTGGAACACCATGCCGACGCGGGCGCGCAGCTTCGGCAGGTCCGTGCCCGGCGCGCCGACGTCGGTGCCGTCGACCACGATGCGGCCCGCATCAAAGGGTTCCAGCCGGTTCACGCATTTGATCAGCGTCGACTTGCCCGACCCGGACGGCCCGCAGACCACCACGACTTCGCCGCGCTGCACGCGCAGCGAACACTGCTTGAGTACCGGCAAGTCGCCGTAGCGCTTGCCGACCTGTTGAATTTCGATCATGAATGAAGACTCCGAATGGAAACGCCCGGGCGCTCAGGCCCCGATCCGGGCGCGCAGCGCCCGCACGCCGCGCGAGGCGGTGAACGAGATCACGAAAAACACCAGCGCCACCAGCATGTACATCTCGACCAGCCGGTTATCGCGCTGCGCGATCTTGGTCGCCGCCCCAAGAAAATCCGTGAGCGACAGGACATAGACCAGCGCGGTTTCCTGGAAGATGACGATCACCTGGGTCAGCAGCACCGGCAGCATGTTGCGGAACGCCTGCGGCAGGATCACCTTGCGCAGCACCTGCCCATGTCTCAGGCCCAGGGCGCTGCCCGCGGCATACTGGCCCGGCCCCACGCTGCCTACCCCAGCCCTGATGATTTCCGAGAAGTACGCGGCCTCGAACAGAATGAAGGTGATGAAGGCCGACCCCATGGCGCCCAGCACGATGGGCCGTTCAGAGCCCGTGACCGCTTGCAAGGCGTAGGGCAGGATGAAGTAGATCAGGAAGATCACCAGCACCAGCGGCAACGAGCGGAACAGGTTCACATATACCGTTGCCGGCCACGCCACCAGGCGTCCGCCATAAAGCCGGGCGACGGCCAGCAAGGTGCCCAGCAGCACGCCGCCCACGGTCGACGTCAAGGTCAGCAGCAGGGTGAAGCGCAAGCCGGACAGGATCAGGTACGGCAAGGCGTCAATAATCGCTTGCAGATCGAAATCGGTCATGCCCGGTTCCCCTTCGCCATGCGCCCGCCGGCGGCACGGCCCGGGATGCGCAGTTTGTATTCGAGCGCGCGCATCGCCACGATCACGATGAGGTTGAGCGCCAGGTAGGCCATGGTGGCGGTCAGAAAGGCCTCGAACACCTGGAACGAGAACTCCTGCATCGCATGGGCCTGCGCGGTCAGCTCCGCCAGCCCGATGGTCAGCGCCACCGAAGTGTTCTTGATGGTGTTCAGGCAGTCCGACGTCATGGTCGGCAGGACCGTGCGCAACGCGTTGGGCAAAAGCACATGCCGGTACAGCTGCGGCAAGGTCAGGCCCAGCGCCAGGCCCGCGTTGCGCTGCCCCTGCGGCAAGGCCTCGATCCCGGCGCGCAGCTGCTCCCCGATGCGCGCCGACATGTACATGCCGATAGCCAGCGCCGCCGTATAGAAGGACGCGTCGGGCAATTGCTTGATCCAGTCTCCGGCCGCCGTCGGCAACAGCTCCGGCAAGACGAAATACCACAGGAACATCTGCACGATCAGCGGGATGTTCCGGAACACTTCCACATAAGCGGCTGCCGCCGCGCGCACCCCGCGAGACGGCAGCGTGCGCGCCACGCCGACCGCCAGGCCCAGCGCCAG
This sequence comes from Achromobacter sp., assembly GCF_049647645.1. Taxonomy (GTDB): domain Bacteria; phylum Pseudomonadota; class Gammaproteobacteria; order Burkholderiales; family Burkholderiaceae_B; genus Achromobacter. Next base: position 8,964 of record NZ_JBARYB010000054.1, on the reverse strand, counting down.
CGCGATCAGCCAGGCCAGCGCCGCCGTCTTCACGGTCACGCTCAGCCCGTCCAGCAGGGTTTGCAGATACGTCTGCCCGCCGTCGGGCGATGGGGCGAACAGCACGCCCCAGTTCCATTGATATGCCATGCTTTTCTCGATGATCTGGCCGCGCGCGGTCCCGGCCCCTTGCCGGGGCCGCGCAGCGGCGTATTGCGGCTAAGGCTGGGCCTAGCGGTAGGCGGCGGGATCGCCCGAATCGGTGGGCATGGCGACCACGCGCTTGAGCGCCTCGCTCATGGCCACGTTCAGGTTGATGCCCTTGGGCGGCAGCGGGCTGCGGTACCAGCGGTCATACAGCGCCTGGAACTCGCCGCTGGCATAGAGGGCCTTGATGGCGTCGTCCACCAGCGCCTTGAACTGCGGGTCGTCGCGGCGCAGCATGATGGCGTAGGGTTCGATCGACAGGGACGCGTCGGAGACTTCGTAGCGGTCTGGCTGCTTGGCGTTGGCGATCAGGCCATACAGCAGGATGTCGTCCATGACGAAGGCGGCGGCGCGCCCGGTCTCCACCATCAGGAAGCCTTCGGCATGCTCCTTCACGGGCACGATACGCATGCCCAGCCCGCGCGTCTCGTTCAATTCGTTGATCTGGCGGATGTTCGCCGTCCCTGACGTCGAAGCCACGACCTTGCCCTTCAGGTCGTCGATAGTGCGCAACTTGGACGACTTCTGGCTGAGAAAGCGATTGCCGGTCACGAAGGTGGTGACCGAGAACGCCACCTGCTGCTGGCGGTCCAGAGTGTTGGAGGTCGAGGCGCATTCCAGGTCGATGGTGCCGTTGCCCATCAGGGGAATGCGCGTCGCGGAGGTGACCGGCAGGTACTTCACCTGGATGTCGCTGCGCTTCAGGCGGGCTTGCACCGAGCGGACAATGCGCTCGCAGATGTCGATCGAGTAGCCCACGGGCTTCTGGTTGCCGTCGTAGTAGGAAAACGGGATCGAGGTCTCGCGGTGGCCGATGGTGATGGTGCCGGTGTCGGCGACCTTCTTCAGCGTTCCGTCCAGCTGCTGGGCCGAGGCGGCGCCCGCCATAAAGATCGCCAACGCCGCGACCGATGCCTTGATGCAAAGTGCCATGCTTTTCTCCTTGGGGTTTATGTCAGCGCTTGGTATAGAGGTTGAACACGCGTTCCACGGGCTCCTGTGCCGGCCCCTGGCGGCGCGCGTACAGGCAGATCTGCATCGGGATCGCGCAGCGGCGGTCCTTGATCGCCACGATCTGGCCGGCGTCCACCGACACCTTGGCGCTGGACTCGGGCAGCCACGCCAGCCCGACGCCGGCGCTGACCAGCGTGCGCGCGCCGTCCACGAAATCGGTTTCGCAGACGCGCTGCAGGACGGGGCGCTGCAGCAGGTCGCCGCAGGACAGGTCGACCAGCCGCCGGAAGTAGGCGCCCTGGGCGTGCGACACATAGGGATAGCGCGCCAGGGAATCGGCGGCGTACAGCGCCGTCTCGTCCACCGGCATGCCGGCGGGACGGAACAGGCGCAGGAAGTCCGGCTCCATGCCGGTCCGCATATAGGCTTGCGGGTCCAGCTGTATGTCTTCGGCGGCGTGGCGGAAGCACACCAGCAGGTCGACCACGCCGGCAGCCAGCCACTCGACCGAGTCGTGCACATTGCCCACATGCAGCCGCAGCGACTCGACTCCGCTCTCGTCCTTCCACCGGACGCACCAGCCCGGAAAGTGCGAGGTCGCCAGGCAATGCGGCATCGCCACCCTCAGGACCGCGCCGTCATGGCCGGTGACGCCGGCCTCGCCGCGCGCATCCACCACCTTGCGCACGATCTCGGCGGCATTGGAACGAAATTGCTCGCCCGCCGCGGTCAAGCGCAAGGGGAAACAGCCCCGGTCGATCAGCGCGGCGCCCGCCCAGGTTTCCAGCGACTGGATGCGCCGGCTGAACGCCGACTGCGAGACATGCCGCAATTCGGCGGCCGTGGTGAACTGCCCGCATTCCGCCAGGGTCAGAAAATCCTGGAACCAACGTAGATCCATAGCAACCGCCGCGCCGTCAGACTGAATGCGAGGCAGTATAGGGACCGCGTCCGGGTGGCTTATGCATAGTTTGCATAACGCCCCCGTAGTCAGGGTTACTCCGGACCTGCCTGTCTACGGCAGGTTCTCGCGGAAGATCACCTGGCTGCGCGCCAGTTCCACCCCGTTCATCGGACTGCGCTTGTCGCGCAGGTTGCAGAAAATGCGCACGCAGCTCATCAGCGCTTCCATCGGGCTTTGCGTGATGACCGCGTCCATGGTGCCGTCTATCAGCAGCGCGCGCGTGTCGGGCGTGAGGCCGTGGCCGATGAAGACCACCCGGTGCTGCAAGCCCGCTTCCTTCAATGCACGCGCCACGCCGTCGGACGCGCCGCCGATGTTGTAGATGCCGGCCAGCTGCGGGTACTGCTCCAGCAACTGGCGAGCCTGCTCGTAGTTGCGCTGGGCATCGTCGTAGCCTTCGCGCAGGTCCACTACCTGCATGGCCTGGAACTGCTCCGCGTACAGCTGCAGGAAGCCGCCTTCGCGTTCTTCGTGGGCGCGGTAGTGGCGTGACCCGGCGATCAGCGCCACGTGCGCCGCGCGCGAGCCGATGAAGCGGGCGATCAGGTAGCCGGCGGTGCGGCCGGCGGCGCGGTTGTCCAGGCCCACGTAAGCGACCCGGGCGCTGTTGGCCAGGTCGGAGATCAGCGTCACCGCCGGCACGCCCTGCTGCGCCAGCAGGTTGACGGCTTCGCGCACCGCCGGGTGCTCCAGCGCCATGAACGCGATGCCGTCGGCGCGCTTGCCATGCCTGGCCAGCGCCTGCGCGAGCGCGTCGGGATTGAAGCTTTCCACGTACTCGACCTGGCATCTGGCGTTGAGCGGCGCGAAGTGCTCCTGCGCGTAGCTGACGGTGTCGCCCAGCATGCGCAGGTAGCGGTTGCTGCCGCGCGGCAGCAGGAACACCAGCCGCAGGGGCTCGGGCGCGGCGGCCGCGCGGAGTTCCTGTTCCGGCAGGTAGTCCAGTTCGATGGCCGCCTTGAAGACTTTCTGGGCGGTGCTGGCGCGCACGCCGGGCCGGCGATTCAGGACCCGGTCGGCCGTGGCGGTGGACACTCCGGCGCGCTCCGCCACATCGGCCAGGCGCGCCAGCTTGCGTTCGGGAGGCGTTCGATTCACATCAAAATCCATCATTAATCAGGTTTGACGATGATAGCGTTGATTCACTATTGTCCATTCTGCCGCATGGTACTGGCGCTGTTGTGGCACATCAAAAAACATCATAACCAGAATTATGGAGACAACCATGAAGCTGCTGACACGCCGCAGTGCCCTGCGCCGCCTTTGCGCGGTTCCGGCCGTCGCCCTGACCTCGGGCTTTCCGCTGATCGCCCGCGCGGCCGACTACACGCTCAAGTACGGCAACAACCTGCCGGTCACGCATCCCTTGAATATCCGCGCCCAGGAAGCCGCCGAGCGCATCCTCAAGGAAAGCAACGGCCGCGTGGACATCAAGATCTTCCCGAACAACCAATTGGGCGGCGACACCGACATGCTGGCGCAGGTGCGCTCGGGCGGCATCGATTTCTTCACCCCGTCCGCCCTGGTCATCGCCACCCTGGTGCCGGTCGCGGCCATCAACGCCGTGGGCTTCGCCTTCAAGGACTACAACCAGGTCTGGAGCGCCATGGACGGCGCGCTCGGCGCCCATGTGCGCGCCGCCATCGCGCAGCGCCGCCTCTATGCCTTCGAAAAAATGTGGGACAACGGCTTTCGCCAGACCACCAGCAGCAAGGCGCCGGTCAAGTCCGCCGCCGACATGGACGGCCTGAAGATCCGCGTGCCGGTCAGCTCGCTGCCGATCTCCATGTTCAAGGGCCTGGGCGCCGCCCCCGCCAGCCTGCAGTTCAGCGAGGTCTATTCCTCGCTGCAGACCAAGGTGGTGGACGCGCAGGAAAATCCCCTGCCCATCATCCAGGTGGCCAAGCTGTATGAAGTGCAGAAGTACTGCTCGCTCACCAACCACATCTGGGACGGCTACTGGTTCATTGCCAACGGCCGCATGTGGGAAGGCCTGCCGCAGGATCTGAAGACCATCGTGGCGCGCGGCATCAACGAAGCCGGCCTGGCCCAGCGCGAAGACATCAAGCAGCTCAACGCCTCGGTGCAGTCGGACCTGGAAGGCAAGGGCCTGCTGTTCAACCAACCGTCGGCCGACAGCTTCCGCGAACAACTGCGCACCGCCGGTTTCTACAAGGAATGGCAGGGCCGCTTCGGCAACGAGGCCTGGACCCTGCTGGAGCAGGCCGTCGGCAAGCTGGTCTGAGGACGCGCCATGTCCTCCCTGTCCGCTCCCCACCCCGCGCCGCAAACGCTGCCGGCCCATCCCCTGCGCCGTGCCGCCGGGGCCTTCGACGCGCTGCTGGGCAGCGTGGTCGAACACGTGGCGGCGGCCCTCGTGCTGGTCGAGATCGCGGTGCTGTTCGCGGGCGTGGTGGCGCGCTACGCCTTCCACAGCCCGCTGGTCTGGTCCGACGAACTCGCCTCCATCCTGTTCCTGTGGCTGTCGATGCTGGGCGCGGTGGTCGCCCTGCGTCGCGGCGAACACATGCGGATGACGGCGCTGGTCAACAACGTCAGCCCGGCGCGCCGCGCACAGCTGGAAACGCTGGCGCTGGCCGCCTCCCTGGCCTTCCTGGCGCTGATCCTGGCGCCCGCCGTCGAATACGCGCATGAAGAACACTTCATCATCACCCCCGCGCTGGAGCTGAGCAACGCCTGGCGCGCCGCCGCGATTCCGGTGGGCATGGGGCTGATGGCGGTGGTGGCCCTGCTGCGGCTCCTGCGCACGCAGACCGCGCCGCAGATGCTGGTGGCGCTGGCCGGGGCGGCGGTGGTCGTCGCGCTGTTCTGGGTGGCGCAGCCACTGTTTTCCACGCTGGGCAAGCTGAACCTGCTGATCTTCTTCGTGGGCATCGTGGCCGCCACGGTGTTCTCGGGCGTGCCGATCGCGTTCTCGTTCGCGCTGGCTACCTTCTCCTACCTGGCCTTGACCACCAACACTCCGATGGTGGTGATGGTCGGCCGGCTGGACGAAGGCATGTCGCACCTGATGCTGCTGGCCGTGCCGCTGTTCATCTTCCTCGGTTCGCTGATCGAGATGACCGGCATGGCGCGGGCCATGATCCAGTTCCTGGCCAGCCTGCTGGGACACGTGCGCGGCGGGCTGTCCTATGTGCTGATCGGCGCCATGTACCTGGTGTCCGGCATATCAGGGTCCAAGATCGCCGACATGGCGGCCATCGCCCCCGTGCTGTTCCCGGAAATGCAGAAGCGCGGCGCCAAGCCGGGCGATCTGGTGGCCTTGTTGTCGGCCACCGGCGCGCAGACCGAGACCATTCCGCCGTCCATCGTGCTCATCACCATCGGTTCGGTGACGGGCGTGTCGATCGCCGCGCTCTTCACGGGCGGACTGCTGCCGGCGGTGGTGCTGGGCCTGGCCCTGTGCTCGGTGGTGTGGTGGCGCTACCGCAAGGAAGACCTGAGCCTGGCGCAACGCTTCAGCGCCCGCGAGATCGGACGCTTCTTCGTCATCGCCCTGCCCGCCGTGGCCCTGCCCTTCGTGATCCGCGCCGCGGTGGTCGAAGGCGTGGCCACCGCCACCGAGGTCTCGACCATCGGCATCGTGTATTCGGCCGTGGTCGGCCTGCTGATCTACCGGCGCTTCGACTGGGCCCGGCTCAAGCCCATGCTGATCGAGACCGCCTCGCTGTCGGGCGCCATCATGTTGATCGTGGGCTGCGCCACCGCCATGGCCTGGGCGCTGACGCAGTCCGGCTTCTCCGGCGACCTGGCCAAGCTGATGGCCGGCATGCCCGGCGGCAGCTATGGGTTCCTGGCCGTATCCATCGTTGCCTTCATCATCCTGGGCAGCGTGCTGGAGGGCATCCCCGCCATCGTCTTGTTCGGCCCGCTGCTATTCCCGATCGCGGCGCAGGCCGGCGTGCACGAGGTGCACTACGCCATGGTGGTGATCTTCGCCATGGGCATAGGCCTGTTCGCGCCGCCCTTCGGCGTGGGCTACTACGGCGCCTGCGCCATCAGCCGGGTTGACCCCAACGAAGGCATAGGCCCGATCTGGGGCTACATCGCCGCGCTGCTGGTGGGCCTGGTGATCGTCGCCGCCTTCCCCTGGTTCTCCATCGGTTTCCTGTGAGACCCGGCGGCTCGCTGCGGGCCGCACCTCCCCCCTACCTTCCCTCCTTCTCATCCGCAAAGAATCCATCATGAGTCGTTTCCTGGGCGAGATCCGCCAACTCGGTTATGTGGTGCACGACATCGAAGCCGCCATGGACTACTGGAGCGCCACGCTGGGCGTCGGCCCCTGGTACTACAACCCGCGCGTGCCCATCGAGAATTATCAGTACGACGGCGAAAGCCACCAGCCGCACAACTCGGTGGCGCTGGCCAATTCGGGCTTCGTGCAGGTCGAACTGATCCAGACCCGCAACGACGTGCCCTCCATGTACCGCGACTTCCTGCGGGCCGGCCGCACCGGGCTGCAGCACGTGGCCTACTGGACCGAGAGCTACGACGCCGACCTGGAGCGTCTGCTGGCCCAGGGCTTCAAACCCAAGATGAGCGGCGAAGTCGGCGAGAGAGGCCGCTTCATCTACTTCGACACCGAATACCACCCCGGCACCGTGATCGAACTGTCCGAAGTCGCCGGCCCCAAGGGCCGCCTGTTCGACCTGATCCGCGACAGCGCCAATGGTTGGGACGGCAAGGATCCCGTGCGCCCCTTCCCCGACCTGAACCGGATCTGACCCTTTCCCGTTACTGCCGCAAACCGCCGCCATGAATTCCCAATCGTTTACCGCCACCTACTTGATCGAAACCCCGCTGGACCCCGAAAAGGTCGCGGAGGTCATGGCCGGCGAGCAATCCTGCGGCACCTTCACGCGGGTGCAGGGCGAAACCGACGAACTGCGTGCCCGCGCCCGCGCGCGCATCGAGTCCATCGAAACCCTGGAATCCGCTTCCGCGCCCAGCCTGCCGAACGCCTGGCTGGCACGGCAGCCAGGCGGCATGCCGAGCCTCTACCGGCGCGCCCGGGTGCGCATCGCCTTTCCCGTCGCCAACGTCGGCGCCAACCTGCCGACGCTGGCGGCCACGGTGGGCGGCAATCTGTACGACCTGGGCGAAGTCACCGGACTGCGCCTGGAAAGCATGGAACTGCCGGCCAATTACCGCGCCCAGTTCGACATGCCGCGCGTCGGCATCGCCGGCACGCGGCAATTGACGGGCGTGGAGCGCGGTCCGCTGGTGGGCACCATCATCAAGCCCAACGTCGGCCTCTCTCCCGAACAGACCGCGCATCTGGCGGCGCAGCTGTGCGCCGCGGGCGTGGACTTCATCAAGGACGACGAAGTCTGCGCCAACCCTGCGCACGCGCCGCTGGCGCAGCGGGTCGCCGCCGTCATGGCGGTGGTGCGCGCGCACCGCGAACGTACCGGGCGGCAAGTCATGGTGGCCTTCAACATCAGCGACGAGACCGATGCCATGCGCCGCCACGCCGACCTGATCGAACGCGAAGGCGGCACCTGCGTCATGGCCAGCCTGAACCATTGCGGCTACTCGGCCATCCAGACCCTGCGCCGCAGCACGCCGCTGGCGCTGCATGGCCACCGCAACGGCTACGGCGCGCTGTCGCGCCATCCCTTGCTGGGCGTGGGCTTCCAGGCCTACCAGACGCTGTGGCGGCTGGCCGGCGTGGACCATATGCACGTGCACGGCCTGCAAGGCAAGTTCTCCCAGGAGGACGCCGAGGTCGTCGAATCCGCGCGCGACTGCCTGGCCTCGCTGACCCTGGGCATCGACGACCCCGTCATGCCCGCATTTTCGTCCGGCCAATGGGCCGGCACCGTGCCCGCCACCTGGGCGGCGGTTCGTAGCGACGACCTGCTGTTCATGTCCGGTGGCGGCATCCTGGCCCACCCGGACGGCCCCGCCGCGGGTGTGCTCAGCATCCGCCAGGCCTGGCAGGCCGTGCGCGATGGCGCGCGCCTGCAGGACTATGCGCGCAATGCGCCCGAACTGCGGCGCGCCATCGAATGCTTCGGCCACCGCGCATGAGCGCAGCCGCGCACTCAAACGCGCCGCCAGAACTGCGGCAGGAAACGCGGCCGCGGCTGGGCTGGTACGGCGACGACTTCACCGGCGCCACCGACACGCTGGCGGAAACCGCCCGCGCTGGCCTGCGCAGCCTGCTGTTCCTGGGCGTGCCCACGCCGGAACAGCTGCGGCGCGCCGGCCCGCTGGACGCCATCGGCATCGCCGGCGCGGCGCGCGGCATGGCGCCGGCAGAAATGCAGGTCGAACTGCGCGCCGTGGGCCGCTACATGGCGGGCGCCGGCATCCGCGTGCTGCACTACAAGTGTTGCTCGACCTTCGACAGCGCGCCGCAGGTGGGCAGCATTGGCGCCGCCGTGCGCGAATTGCGCCGCCACATGCCCAACCCGCTGGTGCCCATTGTCGGCGGCCAGCCCAGCATCGGCCGCTATTGCAGCTTCGCCCAGCTATTCGCGCGCGCGGGCTCCGCGCCCGAGATCCATCGCATCGACCGCCATCCGGTCATGAGCGCGCATCCCGTCACGCCAATGCACGAGGCCGACCTGCGCCTGCACCTGGCGGCGCAAGGCCTGCCAGACATCCGCTCCCTGCCGCACACGGCCTACCCGCGCCTGCGCCGGGCAGCCGACGCGCCGCTGCTGGACGACTGGATAGACCAGGTCATCGAGGCCACCGACGGGCCGCTGCTGCTGGACCTGGTCGACGAGGAACAACTCGCCATCATCGGGCGGCTGATCTGGCGCGCGGCGTCCTGCCTGCCCCTGCTGGCCGTGGGTCCCAGCAGCGTGCAGCAGGCGCTGGCCCGCGCC
>NZ_JBARYB010000053.1:0-16217 GCF_049647645.1 Achromobacter sp. | reverse complement strand
GCCGGCGTACTTGCGTTCCATGCCGCTGGAGAAGCCGCGCACGCCCATGTCGCCGTCCAGTTGGCCGACGTACAGGCCGGCCCTGAGGTTGCGGCTGGTGTACACGTCCACGCCGGCCTGGAAGCCGTTCAGGTGGCCGCTGCTCTCGGGGTTGACGGTGCCTTGCTGCGTGATGGTGGGACCCACGCGCAGCACGCGGGCCCAGGCGCGGTGGCTGGGATCCTGGTCGATGGCGCCTTGAGCGGCTTCATCGCCCATGCGCTTGCGCATGTCGCCCAGCATGGCCATGTCGGCCTGGCGCAGTTGCGCGGGCAGGGAGGACAGCAGCGGGACTTCCTCGCGGTAGGCGGGAGCGGGGGTACCAGGATCGATGCCGGGGCCGGGGCCTGGGGTACCAGGATCGATGCCGGGGCCGGGGCCTGGGGTGCCAGGATCGATGCCCGGGCCGGGGCCGGGGGTGCCCGGATCGGTGCCGGGGCCGGGGTTCACCTGCGTATTGGTCGAGTGCAGCGCGGCGCCCTGCGCCGTTTGGGTCAGGCGGTACTCGTAGGCGCCGGCATCGATATGGTTGCCCGCCAGGGTGAAGCTGCCGGGCTGCAGGCTGGCGCCGTTCTCGGTGGCGATGACTTGGATGCCTAGGCTGCCGGTCTGCGCGCCCAGGCCGCCGGCATTGGTGATCTGCACCGTGGTGTTGCCGCTGGCGACCGCGGTCGCGCCGCTTAGCAGCAGCTTGTCGGTGGCGCTGCCGTCCGCGCCCAGCACGGTGGACACGCCCAGCTTGCCATTGTTGCCGACGTAAGGTCCGGTGACCTTGAGCACCGCGCCCGGCGCGCTGCCGGCGAGATTGACCGCGCCGCTGTTGTTCAGGCTGGCCACGGTCTGGCTGTAGCCAGCCAGGTCCAGCACGGCGCCGTTAGCCACGGTATGGGCCGAGGCGCTGCTGAACGTGTTCGCGGCGCCGGCCTTGAGCGTGCCTTGCGCGACGTCGGTCGCGCCGGTGTAGGTATTGCCAGCGCTGGTCAGGGTCAGCACGCCGGTTCCCTGTTTGGTGAGGAAGCCGCCGCCGGTGATCGCGCCGGCCCAGGTGGCATCGTTCCCTCCGGTGTCGATCACCGGGTCGTTGGTGCCCGTCATGTGCAGGTTGTTGACGATGGTCAGGCCGTTGGCAATCAGGTTGATGACTGTGCCGTCGTCCATGGACAGCATGCCGGTGCCCAGGCCCTGGGCATGGCCCAGGCCGATGCTGCCCTGCTTGAGCTGCACGCCGCCCGTAAAGGCGCTGCCGCCGGTCAGCGCCAGCACGCCGGCGCCGGTTTTGACCAGGCCGCCGTCGCCCACGACGATGCCTGAGTAGTAGGACACACTGCCAGCCGCGGAATTGACGGTCAGGGTTCCTGCGCCCAGCGCCACGGTGCCGGCGCCGCTCAGGCCGCTGGCTTGCAGCGCGTTGCCGTTGAGGTCCAGCGTGGCGCCCGTAAGCACCTCGAAGGTGCTGCCTTGGACCAGTGCGGTTGCGGAGCCCGCGCGCAGCGTGCCGTCCGCGACCAGCGTGCCGCCGGTATAGCTATTGGCGCCGGTCAGCGTCTGCGTGCCCGAGCCTTGCTTGACCAGGGTGCCGGTGCCGCTGACCGAGCCGCCGAAGATGCCGTCGGCCGAGCCGCCTGCCAGCAGGGAATTGCTTCCCATCTTGATGTTGCCGGCGCCCGCCAGGGTGCCGAATACCTGGGCGCCGCGGCCTGCCGACAGGTCGACGGTAGCGCCGCTGGCCACGGTCACGGTGCCGGTGGCCGCGAGGCTGCCGGCGGCGCCCAGCGCCAGCGTGCCGCTGTTGACGTAGGTGCCACCGGTGTAGGTGTTGGCGCCGTTCAGCGTCAGCGTGCTGGCGCCGTTCTTGGTCAGGCTGCCCGCGCCCGAGAGCTTGCCGTTGAGCGTCAGGTCCTGGCTGCCTTGCGCGGTGAGGCCGGCGTTCAGGGCGATGTCGTTCGCCAGCGCGAGCGCTTGAGTGGCGTCCAGTGTGGCGCCGCCGCCCACCGTCAGTGCGCCGGAACCGAGTGCGGCGCCGTTGCCGACGATCAGGCTGCCTGCGTTGAGGAGGGTGCCGCCGTCATAGGTATTGACGCCGCTGAGGGTCAGGCTGGCCGCGCCGTTCTTGATCAGGCCGCCATTGCCGCTGACGGTGCCGTTCAGGTCCATGGCATTGCCGCCGGCAATCGTCAGCGCGCCGTTCAACATGACGTTGTTGCGCACGGTGATTGCCTTATTGCTGTCCAGCGTGGTGCCGTTGGCGGCGGTCAGCAGGCCGTTGCCCAGAGCCTTGTCGTTGCCCAGCACCAGCGTGCCGCCATTGAGCGCCGTGCCGCCGGTATAGCCGTTGGAGGCGTTGAGCACCAGGGTGCCGGCGTCGAGCTTGGCCAGCGTGCCGCTGCCGACCAGCGGGGCGTTGATGATTGCCGTCACGCCGGGGTCGACGCGCACCGAAGCGTAGCCCAGGTCGCCGTTGACCAGGTTGAGCGATCCCAGCGAGCCGCGTTCCAGGACATAGCCGTTGGTCATGAACTGCATGCCCGTCGTGCTTTGCGCGCCGGCGACGGTGACCGTCCCCGCGGCGCCCTGGAAAATGGCGAACTTGCCGGCCCAGGACCGGTTCCCGTTGCCGTCGACGCCGGTCCAGTTGGCGTTGGCGCCGTCCCAGGTGCCGCTGCCGCCTTCGATCACGCCGTTGCCGGTGGTTTGCGTGCCGTCCCAGAACTGCACGGTGACGTTGGGCGCGGCAACCAGCAGGTTGATCTGCTTGGCGATGGCGGTCTGCAACGTCAGGTCGGCCGCTTGCACGCTGCCGGGTACATTGCCGAAGCGCATGCCGTTGTCGTACAGGTTGCCGCCATAGTTCATGAGCCGGTACACGCCGGTGCCGAAGCCGCCTGCGTCGCTGATATTGAGCGTGCCGCCCAGATTCAGGTCGCCGGCAACGTTCACCAAGGCAGTGCCGCCGCCGAGGGCGGGGGCGCCCAGGCTGGCATTCACGATCGAGTTGGCGTCGAGTGCCAGGCTGCCGACCGACAGCGTGTAGCCGTCCGTCAATTTCAAGGTGGCGCCGCCCATGACCGTTACGTCGCCGGCGAGGCTGCCAGTGCCGCCCAGGCTAGCGCCGCTGGATACCTGCACAGTGCTGCTGGCGAGCGAGCCATCGACCCACAGGCTGCCGGCGTTGACGTTGGTCAAGCCTGTGAGAGCGTTGGTGCCGGAAAGAGTCAGCGATCCAGCGCCGGACTTGGTCAACATGCCCTTGCCGTTGAGTTGGCCGCTGAAGTTGCTGGTGGCTCCGTTGGCGCCGATGGTCAGGATGTTCCCGTTCGAGACCGTCACCGTGCCTGCGCCGTTCAGGCGGCCAAGGCTAGCCAAATTGGTCACGAAGAGATTGGCGCCGGCCGCGACGTTCGCGGTGGCGTTCTGGCCCAGCGCGTTGCTGGCTACCGTGGTCAGGCTGCCGCCTTGCAGGTCGATCGTGCCGCTGAAGCTGTTGTTGCTGCCCGTCAGCGAGAGGTTATCCGTTCCGTTCTTGCGCAGCGTGCCGTTGCCGTTGAGCAGGCCGTCCAGGGTCAGGCTGTTGTCGCCCGCCACCGTGAGCGTTCCGCCGACATTGACGTCGTTGCCCAGGCGCATCGGACCGGCAGTGTCCAGCCGCGACACGCCCGTGACGTTCAGGACACCGGTGCCCAGTGCCGCGGCATTGCCCAGCTTCAAGTTGCCGGCATTGATCGTGGTGCCCCCGCTATGGCGGTTTTCGCCATTGAGGGTGAGTTGGCCGGAGCCGTTCTTGATCAGCTCCTGGTAACCGTCGATCACGCCGTTCAGGATGAGATCGTTGCTGCCGCCCAAGGTCAGGGCGGCGCTCAATTGCACCTTGTTGGCCAGGGTCAGCGCGCTGCTGGTGTCCAGGGTCGCTGCATTGCGCACGGTCAGCGTGCCTGCGCCCAGCGCGGCGCTGTTGCCCAGGCCCAGGTTGCCGCCCGAGAGGGTGACGCCACCCTGGAAGGCGTTGACGCCGTTAAGGGTCAGCTTGCCGGTGCCGCGCTTGGTCAGGCCGCCTTGGCCGTTGACCAGGCCTCCCAAAGTGAGGTCTTGGCTGCCGACAAGAGTCAGATCGCCTGCCAGGTTGACGGTGTTGCCCAGGTCCAGCGCCAGGCTGTTGTCCAGCGTGGTGCCGGAGGCGGCGTTCAGGGAGCTTACGCCCAGCGGATTGGCGGAGGCCAGCGCAAGGATGCCGGCATTCAGCGCCAGCGGACCCCGGAAACTGTTGGCTCCAGCCAGGGTCAAGGTACTGGATCCTGTCTTTTTCAGGCCGCCGCTGCCGCTGATTGCGCCCTGGAGGGTGAGGGCGTTGCTGCCGGGCAGGTTCAATTGGCCGGCAGTCACGATGTCGTTGGATAGCGTGACTGCCGTATTGCTGTCCAATATGGTGCCGTCGGCAGCCTTCAGCGCGCCCGTACCCAGCGCGCGGTCGTTGCCGACCACCAGCGCGCCGCCCTCGAGCCAGGTGCCGCCCTGGTAGCCGTTGTTGCCGTTGAGTACCAGGGTGCCGCTGTCCAGCTTCTGCAGAGTGCCGGTTCCATTGACGTCCAGGTCGAGCGTGGCGGTCGCGGTCGGGTCGACCCGGACGGCGAACTTGCGGCTATCGCCGTTGACCGCATTGAGCGTGCCGTTAGAGCCGGCCACCAGTTGATAGCCATCGGTCATGAACTGCAGGCCATCGACGGTCTGCATGCCGTCCACCGCCACTGTGCCGGCTGTGCCTTGGAAGACGGCGAACTGGCCGCCCCAGTTGTTATTGACGAAACCTTGGTAATCGGTCCAATTGGCGGAACCGGCGCTCCACACGCCGCTGCCGCCTTCAATCACGCCGTTGGGTACCATTCCGGCACCGTCCCAGAATTGTATGCGCCGGTTCGACGCATTGAGCAGCAGGTTGACCTGGCCGGCGTTCGCGGTCTGCAGGCTGAATTCGCCTGGGGTCAATGTGCCAGGCAGGGTGCCGAAGCTAAGGGCGTTGTTGGTGAGGCTTTGGTATTCGAACAGGCGGTACACGCCATCGCCGAGGCCGCCGGCGTCGCTGATGTTCAGGACGCCGTCTAGGATCAGCGCGCCGTTGACTTTGAAGAGGGGGGTGGGGGCATTTACCGTGGCGGGCGTTCCTAGCGCGACATCGATATTTGAGCCCTGCGACAGGATGAGACTGCCGAGGTTCAGCCTGCTGCCGCTGGCGCCCGCCAGGTGGCCGCCGTTGGCAATGCTCGCCTGGCCGCTGACGGTGCCGCTGCCGGTCAGGGTCCCGCCGCTGCTTACCGCCACGCCGGCGCCATTGAATACACCGGTGACCCGCAGGGTCCCGCCGCGGACCTGGCTGACGGCGATCATGTTGCTGCTGCCGGTAAGTTCCAGCGTACCCGCGCCGACCTTGTTCAGCGTGCCAAGGCCGACGAACTGACCGGCGTACACGCTGTCGAGGTTGTTGCCGCCCAGGCTTAGGGAGCCCAAGTCGACGTTCGTGATGCCTGCACCGGTCAGGGAGCCTATGCTGGTGTTGCCGGGCAGGTTCAGGGTGGTACCCGCGGCCAGGCTGACGGAGGAAGGGGACCCCAAAGAGGTGTTGGTGCCGAAAGTGACGACACCTTGGGCGATATCGAAACTGCCGTCGTAGGAGCTATTGCCATGAAATATCAATTCAGCCGCACCGGTCTTGGTCAGCTTGCCGCTGCCGCTCAAAGGGCCGACCAGCAGCAGCGATTCCGGCGTTTCCACGGTCAGGTCGCCCTGGACGCTGATGGGAGTCGTCAGGACGGCGCCCTGTAGGGAATTCTTGAGGGTGGCGGTGCCGTTGGTGACCAGCATCCCAGTTCCCAGCCCGCTACCGTGTTTGAGCTCCAAGGTGCCGCCGCTGAGGGCGACGCCGCCGGAGGAGGTGTTCATGCCGCCCAGGCTGAGCGTGCCGTTGCCGGATTTCACCAATTGGCCGGCGCCGGAAATCGTGCCATTCAGGCTGAGGTCATTGTCGCCGGTCACCGCCAGGTTGGCGTTCAGTGCGATGCCATTGCCCAGGGAGGTCGTCTTGTTGGCCGTCAGGGTCGAGTTGCCGCCAACGGTCAGGCCGCCGACACCCAAGGCCTGGTTGTCGCCCACCGTCAGGGTGCCGGCGTTCAGCGTGACGCCTCCCAGGTACCCATTGGTTCCGTTCAGGGTAAGGTTGGCCGCGCCGTTCTTGATCAGCCAGCCTGGGCCGCCAACCGTACCGTTCAATGTGAGGTCGGCGCTTCCGCCTATCTCCAAAGTCCCCAGCAATTGCACGCTGTTGTTCAGGGCCACCTGCCTGTTGGCATCGAGCACGGTGCTGGGGAGCGCGAACAAGGCGCCGGTACCCAGGGCCGTATTGCTGCCTACCACCAGACGGCCCCCGCTGAGCTGTGTCACGCCGCTGTAGCTGTTGTCGCCGTTGAGCACCAGCGTGCCAGCACCGAACTTGCTCAACGCACCGTTGCCGCCGATCGCCACGCCCAAGGTGGCGGTCACGGCCGGGTGGACCACGATGTCCATATTGCCGCTGGTGGTCAGTTGGCCATTGGCTCCGCCCACGAGCTTGTAGCCATCGGTGCGGAATGTCATGCCGCTGACGTTGTGCCGGCCGCCGACCGCCACGGTGCCAGTTGTGCCTTCGAACACCGCGTCGCCGCCAGTCCAGGCCTGGTTGGACGAGCCGTCGGAAGCGGTCCAGTTGGTATTGGCGTAATCCCAGATCCCCGAGGCGCCATCCACCGTGCCGTTCGCGATGGAATGACTGCCATCCCAGTGCAGCGACGGGTTCCCGCCTGCGGCTTGCGCGCCCGTGGCGACCAATGCAATGCCCACCGCGCCCGTCAGTTGCGCGGCGTTGCGGCGCAGGCGCCGGGCAGGGCTGCTGCTTTTCGCCGGCCCGCGGGCGATTTCACTGACGGCTTGCCATACGCCGGCGGCGGCGTTGAAGACTACTCGGTAGACGTGGTTCATTGATCTCTTCAATGCCTGCGCGGTTGCCGGGCCGGCAAAAGTGGACGTGATATTGATTTGAATGAAACTGAATGCGTCTTAACGGAGGATCGCTCAACGGGCCAATAGGATGTGCGGGCGGCGCAACCGTTACGAAATTCGCAATAATTTTGCTGAAACTTAACATTTCATTACGCCGCGTAATGTAAGGCAAAAATACTGATTTCCCATACCGTCAATGAGGAAATTTTTGAATTGAGTTCAAATTTGCTGCGCTGACGCCACGCCAGCGCGACTATGGCCGGGCGCCGTGTTCCTGCGTACACTCCCGGCCATGCTACGAATCGACAATCTCGGCAAGCGCTACGGCGACCATCTCGTCTTCCAGGGGCTGACCCATACGTTCACGCCTGGATGCGTGTCGCTGTGCGAGGAAGACAGCACCGGCAAGTCCACCCTGCTGGGCATCATCGCGGGCGTGATCGCGCCGGATTCCGGAGATGTCTGGATCGACGGGCATTCCCTGGCCCAGGCGCCGGCGCAAGCCCGGGCCCGCTTGGCCTATGTACCCGACAATTGCATGGCGCTGCCCGCGCAGACGGGGCGCGGACTGCTGGAGCAGGTCGCGGCCGAGAAGAATGTGCCGCTGGATAACGGCGTGCTCGACCTGGCGTTCCGGCTGGGCCTGGAGCCGCATCTGGACAAGCGCTTCGAACAGATGTCGACAGGCACGCGCCGCAAGGTCTATCTGACGGCCGCCGCCCTGGGCGACCCGGCCGTCATCATTGCGGACGGGGCCAGCAACGGGCTGGACGCGCAGGCGCGCGGCGTGCTGGCCGAACAGTTCAAGATCTGGGCGCAGGATCGGGTGGTGCTGTTCGCCAGCCACGATCCCGAGCTGGTGGAAGCCAGCGGCGCAAGATCAGTCGAGGTTGCGGCGCTGCGCTGAAGGCGGCGCCGCAGGCTGCCTTATTACTTCGCCATCAATCCCAGGTACTCGATCAGGCCTTTTTCCTTGACGTAGGTGGCCTGGGCCCATTCCTTGTAGTCCTGGCTGTTGCGGTAGGCGGGCTCCTGGTTCAGCTGCTTCATGACATCCATGCTGGCGGGGTCGAACAGCGCCTTCTTGAAGGCGTCGTGCAGCGTCTTGACCACCGCGGGGTCCATGCCCTTGGGGCCGGCCAGACCGTAGGGCGAGGTTGAGACCACCTTGTAGCCCAGCTCCTGGGCCGTGGGCACGTCGGGCCAGCGGGTGGTGCGCTTTTCGCCAAAGGTGACCAGCAGGCGCATCTTGCCCGAGTCCACGAACTGGTCCCAGCCGGTGGCGTCGCTTTGCGCCATGACGTGGCCGCCCAGCAGGGCCTGCTGCATGTCGGCGTTGCCCTTGAAGGGCACGTGGTTCAGTTTCACCTTGGCGTTGATGGCGACTTCCTCGATCAGCAGGTGCGGCGAGGAACCGATGCCGGTGGAGCCGTAGTCGATGGTGCCGGGCGCCTTGCGCGCCGCCTCGATGTACTCGTTGAAGGTCTTGTACGGGGAGTCGGAGCGGACGGTAAAGCCGAAGGTGTAGCCCGACAGGCCCAGGATGAAGCTGAAATCGTTGATGGGATCCCAACTGCTCTTCTGCATGTATGGCATGCGCAGCATGGCCAGCGTGTACAGGGTGATGGTGTAGCCGTCGGGCTTGGCGGTCTTGGCCATGGTGGCCGGCCCCAGGGTGCCGCCGGCGCCGGGCCGGTTTTCCACGATGACGGGCTGGCCCAGGTACTTGGAGGCGTCCTGCGCCACGATGCGCATGTGGCGGTCGGTGGAGCCGCCGGCCGGGAAGGGCACGATCAGCGTGATCGGCTTGGACGGGTAGGCGCCTTGCGCGGCGGCGGCGAAAGGCAGGGCTGCGCCGGCCATCGAGAGCAGCGCGGCGCCTAGGCAAGCGCGCCGCAGGGGCTTGTGGGTCATGGGTTTGTCTCCTGGGGTGTTGTTGTGTGTGGGGACTGCTCAGTCGCGCAGCGCGACCTTTACCGGCAGCCGGGCCAGCGCCTCGCGCAGGCTGGCTTTCAGGGATTCAGGCGCCCGGGTGTCCGCAAGTACTGCGACCTCGGGCAGCGCGCTGGCCTCTACGCGGAACAGCGTGCCGTCGTCGATCAGGCCAGCGTCCTGCAGGGTGCGCGCCACCACGGCCTGGGCCGATACGGCGGTGGCCAGGC
Source organism: Achromobacter sp. (assembly GCF_049647645.1). Classification (GTDB taxonomy): domain Bacteria; phylum Pseudomonadota; class Gammaproteobacteria; order Burkholderiales; family Burkholderiaceae_B; genus Achromobacter. Next base: position 6,996 of record NZ_JBARYB010000053.1, on the reverse strand, counting down.
GGCGCAGATCGGGCTTGTAGATCTTGCCCACATTGGTCATGGGCATGCTGTCCAGCACGATGACGCGCTTGGGCCGGGCCGGGCTTTCGTCCACGTGTGCGGCGGCGTAGGCCAGCAGTTCCGCCTCCTGCACTTGCGCACCCTCGGCCAGCGTGACGAAGGCAATGGGCAGTTCGCCGGCATAGGCGTCGGGGGCGCCGACCGCGGCGCAGAGCTGGACAGCAGGATGCGAGGCGAGCGCGTCCTCGATGGTCTTGGGATCGATGTTGTGGCCGCTGCGGATGATCAGGTCCTTGGCGCGGCCTTGCAGGTGCAGGCGGCCAGCGTCGTCCATATAGCCCACGTCGCCGCTGATCAGCCAGCCGTCCTCGGCAAAGGCGCGCGCCGTGTCCTCGGGGTCGAGAAAGCCGGGTATGACGTTGGGCGCCTTGAACAGCACCATGCCGGCCGTGCCCGCGGGCAGGTCGCGCGCCGGCGTGCCGCCCGGCATGTCCAGGCCGACGATGCGGACCCGCACATAGGGCAGCGGAAAGCCGACGCAGCCCACCGGGAACTCGCAGCCGGGCGGCGAGATGGTCGAGATGCCCGCCATTTCCGTCATGCCCAGGCTTTCGTTGACGTGCAGCCCGAACAGGCGCTTGAAACGGGCCGCCAGCTCGGCGGGCAGGGGCGCGGCGCCGGTGCGGCAATAGCGCAGCGAGGAGATGTCGGCGCCGGCCAGCGGTACTTCGGCCAGCGCCGCGAGGATGGTGGGCACGCCTTGCAGCGAGGTAGCGCGGTGGCGCTCGACCAGGCGCCAGTAGTTGCGCAGCACGTCGCGGTTGCGCAGCAGCAGGGTGGTGGGGATGACGGTTTCCACGCCCGCCGAGAGAGCGGCCAGCGAAGCCGGCAGCACGCCCGCCACATGGAACAGCGGATAGCCGTTGATGACCACGTCGTCCCGTCCGGCGTTCTGCAATTGCACGGCGGCCCAGGCGCTGAAAACCTGGTTGGCGTGCGTGTGGATGGCAAGCTTGGGCGCGCCGGTGGTGCCGCCGGTATGGAAGTACGCGGCCACGTCGCCCGCCTGGATCGCGCGGCCGCTGGCGAGGCGGTCGGCCGGTTGGGCGGCGCGCGCGGCGTTGAAGTCCAGTGCATGGTCGGGCAGCGCGGGGCGGGCCGAGGACGGCTCGTCCAGCGGCGCCACGCGCAGCAGCGTGTGCAGCGTGGGCACGCGGTCGCGCAGGCGCAGCGCCTTGGACCACGAGCCGCATTCCAGGTCGGACCCGTAGGCGATCAGGACCTTGGCGCGCGCCGTGGTCATGAGGGACACGAGTTTGTCTTCCGCCAGCAAGGGATTCAAGGGTTGGACGATGCCGGCGGCCTCGCCGCCCCACAGCGCCAGGTGGTACTCCAGGCAGCCGGGCAGCAGGATGCCGACGGCGTCGTCCGGGCCCACGCCCAGCTCATGCAGCAGGTTGGCGGTCTGGTGGATGCCGGCGAGCAGTTCGCGGTAGCTCCAGCGCACCGGCGCGTCGCCGGGATCGGCGCTGCGCAGAAAGGTCAGCGCGGTCTTGTCGCCGAAGGCCGCGGCCGAGTTGCGGAAGATCTCGTAGGTGCTCCGCACCGTGAGCGTCTCGGCCAGCGGCCGGGCTTGCAGGCGTTGCACGTCCGCGGCGCTGCGCACCGGAAAGGGCGCGGCGAAGGGCGGCGAGAGGGGCGGGGCGGCATGGACCTGGGTCATTGCACGGGCCTCCTCTCAAGCCTGCCCCAGCGCAATGTAGCGCCGCAGGTGATGGTCTTCATCGCCCAACTGATGGTCGATCATGACCAGGCGCTTGGCGTAGTGCGCCAGCGGCAACTCCCAGGTCATGCCGATGCCGCCGTGCAGCTGGATGCTCTCTTCGGCCACCAGGGTGCCGATGCGGCCGATGGTGTATTTGGCGGCGGACAGCGCGCGCTCGCGGGTGGCGCGGTCGGGATGGTCCAAGGCGGCCGCGGCATTGATCACGGCCGAGCGCGCCTGCTCGATTTCCAGCAGCACGTCGGCCATGCGATGCTGCAAGGCCTGGAAGCTGCCGAGGGGGGCGCCGAACTGGCGGCGCGTGCGCAAGTATTCCAGCGTGGCGTCGCGGGCGCAGTCCATCGCGCCCACGGCTTCGGCACACAGCGCCAGGATGCCGCGGCCGGCGGCGCGTTCCAGCAGCGGGTAGCCCGCGCCGGCTTCGCCCAGCAGCGCATCTGGCGCAAGCTGCACTCCATAGAACACGAGTTCCGCCGCGCGGCCGCCGTCGATCAGGCCATAGCCGCGCGCCGTCAGGCCGGGCGTGCCGGCGCTGACCAGGAACAGGCTGATGCCGGCTTCATCGTGCGGACCGCCCGCGCTGCGGGCCGGGACCAGGAACAGGTCGGCATGTTCGCCCGCCGCGACCACGGCCTTGGCGCCGTTGAGCACCCAGCCGTCCTGGCTGCGTTCGGCGCGGGTTTCGACATGCGCCAGTTCATAACCGGAGTCGGGTTCGGCGTGGGCCAGCGCGGCGGTGATGGTGCCCGCGATCAGGCCTTCCAGCGCTTCCCGCTGGGCAGGCGTGCCGGCGGCGGCGATGGCACTGCCGACCATGAGCGCGTCCAGCAGGGGTTCGACGGCCAGGCCGCGGCCCAGCGCCTCGAATACGACGGAGATGTCGAAGCCGGTTCCGCCCAGCCCTCCATCCGCTTCGGCAAACAGCGCGCCGACCGCGCCCAATTCGGCATAGCGCCGCCATAGTTCCAGACTGTAGCCCCGTTCCGAATGCGCATTGCGATCGCGCGTGGCGAAGTCGCTCTGCTCTGCGACAAAGCGGCGCAGCATGTCGGAGAGCATGCGCCGGTCTTCGGTGTGTTCAAAGTTCATGGCCGGCCCTTACAGTCCGAGGATCATCTTGGAGATGATGTTCTTCTGGATTTCATTGGAGCCGCCGAAGATCGACAGCTTGCGGTTGTTGAAGTACTGCGCGGCGGCGCTCTCGGCGCCTTCGGGGCCGATGGGCGGCGCGTCGTAGCCGTCGTGCAGGGCCTCGGGCACGAAGGGGCGGGCGTAGGGCCCCATGGCGCGCCGGTTCAGCGCGCTGATCTCCTGGCGGATCTGGGTGCCGCGTATCTTCAGCATGGAACTCTCGGCGCCAGGCGCGCCGCCGCCGGCCACGGCCGCTACCACGCGCAGGTTGGTGGTGCGCATATTGGCCAGCTCGATCTCGACCCGCGCCAGGCGCGCGGCGAAGTCCGGATCCTCGGCCAGCGGCCTGCCGTTCTTGCGCTGGTGTCGGGCCACCGTCTTCAGGCGCGCCAGCGCGGCGGCGGATTGGCCGACGCCGGCGATGTTGGTGCGTTCGTAGGTCAGCAGGTATTTGGCGCAGGTCCAGCCGCGGTTTTCCTCGCTCACCAGGTTGGCGACCGGCACCCGCACGTCGGAGAAGAACACCTCGTTGACTTCGTGTTCGCCGTCCAGGGTGATGATGGGGCGCACTTCCACGCCGGGGCTTGCCATGTCGATCAGCAGGAAGCTGATGCCTTCCTGGCGCCGGCCTTCCTGCGAGGTGCGCACCAGGCAGAAGATCATGTTGGCGTACTGGCCCAGCGTGGTCCAGGTCTTCTGGCCGTTGACGATGTAGCTGTCGCCGTCGCGCGCCGCCGTGGTCTTGACGGAGGCCAGGTCCGAGCCCGCGCCGGGCTCGGAGTAGCCCTGGCACCACCAGTCGCTGCCGTCGAGGATGCGCGGCAGCCAGTGGCGCCGCTGCGCCTCGGTGCCGTACTTGATCAGCACCGGGCCCAGCATGCTGAGGCCGAAGGGCACGATGCGCGGAGCGCCGGCCAGCGCGCATTCATTTTCGAAGATGAACTTTTGCACGGCGCTCCAGCCGGTGCCGCCGTATTCCACCGGCCAATGGCTGGCCAGCCAGCCCTGCCGGTTGAGGATGGCGTGCCACTCGACCATGTCGGCGCGCGTCAGCAGCTTGCCTTGCATGACCTTGGCGGACAGCCGTTGAGGCAGGCGGCCGGCAAGAAAGGTCCGCACTTCATCGCGGAAGGCATTTTCTTCGGAGGTGAATTCCAGGTCCATGGGGGATCCTCAGTAGATTTCGAACAGGCCGGCCGCGCCCATGCCGCCGCCCACGCACATGGTGACGACGGCGTAGCGGGCGCCGCGGCGGCGGCCTTCGATGAGCACGTGGCCGGCCAGGCGGGCGCCGGTGACGCCGAAGGGGTGGCCCAGGGCGATGGCGCCGCCGTCCACGTTCAGGCGGTCCATCGGGATGCCGAGTTTTTCCTGGCAATACAGGGCTTGCGAGGCGAAGGCCTCGTTCAGTTCCCAAAGGTCGATGTCCTGCACCTTGAGACCGTGGCGCGTCAGCAGCTTGGGCACGGCGTAGACCGGGCCTATTCCCATCTCGTCGGGTTCGCAGCCGGCGATCGCCAGCCCGCGGAACGCGCCCAGCGGCTGGATGCCGGCGCGCCGGGCTTCGGAGGCTTCCATCAGCACGCAGGCGGCGGCGCCGTCCGACAACTGCGAGGCGTTGCCCGCGGTGACGAACTGGCCGGCGCCGCGCACGGGAGCCAAGGAGGCCAGGGCTTCATAGGTGGTGCCGGGGCGGTTGCAGGTGTCGCGGTCCACGGTCACTTCGCGTTCGCTGACGGCGCCGGTGGCGCGGTCGGCGACCGACATGGTGGTGGTGACGGGGATGATCTCTTCCACATACCGTCCCGCGGCCTGCGCGGCTTCGGTGCGCGCCTGGCTTTGCGCGGCGTAGCGGTCCTGGGCTTCGCGGCTGATGCCGTAGCGGGCCGCCACGATGTCGGCGGTTTCGATCATGGGCAGGTAGAGTTCGGGCTTGTGGTCGACGATCCACGGGTCCATGCCGCTGACGCCGTCGTCGCGGCTGCGGATCTGCGACACCAGTTCCACGCCGCCCGCGATCATGGCGGGGGCGCCGTCCATGACGATGCGGCTGGCGGCCGAGGCGATGGCCTGCAGGCCCGAGGCGCAATAGCGGTTGACGGTGGCGCCGCCCACGCTGACCGGCAGGCCGGCGCGGATAACGGCCTGGCGGCCGATATTGCGGCCGGTCGCGCCTTCCGGATAGCCGCAGCCGATGAAGGCGTCTTCGATCAGGGCGGGATCGATGCCGGCGCGGTCGACGGCGGCGCGCACGGCGTGCGCGGCCAGCGTGGGGCCGGCGATCAGGTTGAATTCGCCGCGCCCCGCCTTGGTGATGGGGGTGCGGGCGGTGGAGACGATGACGGCTTCGCGCATGGCGTATTCCTGTCTGTGTATCTGGGTCAGGCGGATGGGTTCAGGCTGGCGAAATTGCGGCCGGATTCGGCCAGTTGCACCAGCAGGGGCGAGGGCTTCCAGAAGGCGGGATCCTCCTGCGCATAGCCGCGGATGTCGGCCAACACGCGGTCCAGCCCCACGCTGTCGGCGTAGTGCATGGGGCCGCCGCGATGGCGCGGGAAACCGTAGCCGGACAGGAACACCACGTCGATGTCGGATGGACGCTGGGCGATGCCCTGGTGCAGCACGTTGGCCGCTTCGTTGATCATCGCGGCCAGGTAGCGGCGCTGGATGTCTTCTTGCGTGTAAGCGCGCGGCGTGACGCCGGCCCGCGCGCGTTCGGCGTCGATGATGGCGAGCACTTCAGGGTCTTGCTGGCCCTGACGCGCGCCGTCGGGGTAGAGATAGAAGCCGCGGCCCGTCTTTTGGCCGAACCAGCCGCGTTCGCACAAGCGGTCCGGGATCTGCACATAGCGCAGGGCGGGGTCGCGGGTAGGGGCGCGGCGCTTGCGCGTGGCCCAGCCGATATCGCCGCCCGCCAGGTCCGCCATCTGGTACGGCCCCATGGGATAGCCGAAGGCGCGCACGGCGGCGTCGATTTCGTAGGGTGAGGCGCCGTCCTCCATCATCATGTCGGCCGCCTGGCGGTGCACGGCCAGGATGCGGTTGCCGATGAAGCCATCGCACACGCCGGCGCGCACCGGGATCTTGCGCAGGCGCCGCGCCAGTTCGAAGCCGGTGGCCACCGTGTCGGGCGCGGTGTGATCGCCCACCACGACTTCCAGCAGCTTCATGATGTTGGCGGGTGAAAAGAAGTGCAGGCCCAGCACGTCGGCGGGGCCGCGCGTGGCGGCGGCGATGCGGTTGATGTCCAGGTAGGAGGTATTGGTGGCCAGCACCGCGCCGGGCTTGGCCACGCGGTCCAGCTGCGCGAACACGGTTTGCTTGACCGCCATGTCCTCGAACACGGCTTCGATGATGAGGTCGGCGTCGTCCAGCGCCTCGTAATGGGTCGAACCGGTGTAGCGCGCCATGCGGGCGTCGCGCTCGTCGGCGCTGATCCGGCCTTTCTTGACCAGCAGCTCGTAGACCTGCGCGACGCGGCCGCGGCCGCGTTCCAGCGCGGCTTCGTCCTGCTCGACCATGGTCACGGGAAAGCCGGCGTCCAGCGCCGAAACGGCGATGCCCGCGCCCATGGTGCCGCCGCCGACGATGCCGATTCGCTCCAGCCGCCGCGGCCGGGCGGGCTGTTGCCCCGGCATCTTGGCCGTGTCGCGTTCCGCGAAAAAGGCATGCACCAGGCCCGCCCGCTGCGGGCTGTCCAGGCATTGCAGGAACAGGGCGCGTTCGGTGCGCAGGCCTTCCTCGAAAGGCTGCTCGATGGCGGCGCGCACGGCCTCCACGATCTTGGCGGGCGAGTACAGTCCTTGGCTGCTCTGGGCCACGCGTTCGGCGGCGGCGTCGACCTGGGCCAGCGCGGCGGTCTTGTCTTCGAGGGCCCCCGCATCGCGGGTACGGCGCGGGCCGGCGCCCACGGCCAGCAGTTGCCGGGCGTAGGCCAGGCCCGCGTCCAGCGGATCGGTTTCGCTGGAGAGCGCGTCCACCAATCCGGCTTCGAGGGCAGCCCCGGCGGCCAGGTGCTTGCCGGTCAGCATCAGGTCCAGCGCCGCCTGCGCGCCCATCAGGCGCGGCGCGCGCTGGGTGCC